>NZ_SZWR01000021.1:130244-167968 GCF_005280875.1 Citrobacter sp. wls827 | reverse complement strand
ATGGCGCACATTGTGCGCCATTTTTTTGCTCTGAATTCCCCTTCCCTGTTATTGCGTAGCGCGCACCTCAGCATCTTCTCCCGGCACACCATTTTGCGCAGACTTCACTTCTGGCCCATTGCTCGCGACCGATGCTTGCCCGGCAGTGACGGTGACCGGATAACCTGCACGACGATACAACGCCCTTTCCACCAGACTGTTATCCACCGTTTTATTGTCTTTAAACTGGGTAAAGCCGGCTGGTAACACATATGGCATGGTCTGGACGTTTTGTTCCTCTTCCGGTGACAGCGGTCGATGCACTTCGACATACCTCATGCCGTTCGGCTCTATCGAATATTTTATCGGCTCATTAATCACCCTGACAGGCGTACCTGGTCGCACCTGCTCGAACAACGCTTTGATGTCCGGTGCATTCATGCGAATACAGCCGGAACTCACACGCAGGCCCACGCTGTCCGGCGCGCTGGTGCCATGGATCAGGTATTCACCGTTTCCATGCGCCAGACGCAGTGCAAAGCGCCCTAACGGATTATTTGGCCCCGCAGGCACTACCGGCGGTAATGTTATGCCGCGCTCCAGAGAGCGTTTACGGATGCCCGGTGTAGGGGTCCAGGTCGGATTGGGGATTTTCTGACCAACCCGCGTTTCCATTACCGGCGTTTCCAGCCCCTGCAAACCGATACCAATCGGGAATACCTGAACACTATTCTCTCCCGGCGGGAAGTAATACAGACGCAGTTCCGCCAGATTCACAATAATGCCTTCGCGTGGCGCATCTGGCAGCAATAATTGCGAGGGAATAGTGATCAGCGTTCCGGGTTTAGGGACGGGGGCAATAGTATTGTTGGCTTCAAGGATCAGCATTGCGGCGGTATCAAACTTACGGGCAATCGCCTGTAGGTTTTTATCGCCTTCCTGCACGGTGTAGGTTTGATTTTGCCCGACAAGACGGCTGTTAGCCTGTGGCAAAGGATAATCGACCGCCCAGGCGGCCTGAATAGCGCTGTAGGCGCCGATCAGCATTAACGTAATAACAGACGCGCGTTTCATACTCACTCACCCCCCTGGCGTTATTGCCGGATGACGGCAAACGTCCGATCCGGCCTACGAGTCATTGCGATGCCTTGCACGGAATCATTCCAGTCAGCCTGAAAGATGACGTGTTTTATCAGTTTAGCTAAGAGTTGCGGCTTTGGTGCGGATCGCCCGTATCATCGCTTCCAGTCCCTGTGAACGTGAAGGTGTGAGATGCTGTGCGAGCGCCATTTTTTCGAACCACGGACGCACATCAAAATTCACAATATCCTGAGCCGTCATCCGGTCATACAAAATGAAGACGACGGCGATAAGTCCTTTCACAATTGCCGCATCACTGTCGCCCTGTAATTCAATAATACCTTCAGCATTCTGCCGCATAACAATCCATACCTGACTTTGACATCCCTGAATGCTATTTTCCAGGAGGCGATCGTCGGCAGTTAATTCCGGCAGGCGCTGACCCAGTTCAATGATGTACAGGTATTTCTCTTCCCAATTAGCGCAACGCAGAAAATTACGCAACAGTTTTTCTTTATCCGGTAGCGCAGCCATAATGCCTCCCTGTTATCCCAGCAAGTGATGAATACGCTTGAGTCCCGTCACCAGGCGATCCACTTCTTCATGGGTGTTATACATGGCAATGGAAGCCCGGCACATCGCGGGAACGTGATAATAAGCCATCAACGGCATAGCGCAGTGATGCCCCGTCCGCACAGCAATTCCATAGTTATCAAGAAAGCTACCGACGTCATACGCGTGATGTTTGCCGAGGTTAAACGCAATCACGCCCAGACGGTTTTCCGGGCCGTAGAGCGCCAGATCAGGTACCTCCGCCAGTTGCTCCAGCGCATAGCGCATCATGAACTGTTCATATTCGCTGATTTCACTAAGCCCCAACGCGCTAACATATTCAATGGCCGCTCCCAGACCGATAATCCCTCCGGTGTTCGGCGTTCCGGCTTCAAAACGCCAGGGGGCTTTAGCCCACGTCGTTCCCTGGCTCAGACTGACGGTTGCTATCATCGAGCCACCGCCTTCCCACGGTGGCATTTCCTGCAGCAGCGACTCTCTGGCATACAACACGCCAATGCCGGTGGGTCCATACAGCTTATGTCCGGAGAAGACATAAAAGTCGCAATCCAGCGCCTGCACGTCCACCGGGTGGTGCATGACCGCCTGCGCGCCGTCTACCAGCACTTTTGCGCCGTACTGATGCGCCAGCGCGATCATCTCCGGCAGCGGATTTTCAGTGCCCAGCACATTAGATACGTGGGTAATGGCCAACAGTTGCGTACGGTCATCAAACAGCGTCGATAGCGTTTCCAGTTGCAACGTCCCGTCGGCATTCAGTGGGATAACACGCAGTTCCGCACCTACACGGGTGCACAGCATCTGCCAGGGGACAATATTGGCGTGGTGTTCCATTTCACTGATGATGATGTTATCACCCGCCCGAACATTGCTATTACCCCAGCTGTTCGCCACCAGGTTGATGCCCTCCGTCGTACCGCGAACAAACACCAGCTCTTCGGCTGAACGCGCGTTAATAAACAATGACGCCAGCTTACGGACATTCTCCATTTTTTCCGTTGCCTGAGCGCTGAGCGTATGAATCCCCCGATGGACAGCCGCATAGCCATGCCGATAAAACTCTGCCTCGGCATCAATCACCTGGTTGGGCTTTTGCGCACTGGCAGCACTGTCGAGGTAAGCCAGCGGTAAGCCGTTGACCTCACGCGTCAGGACCGGAAAATCGGCCCGTACTTTTTCAATGGGAAATGTCATGCTACGCCTCCCGGCAGACGTTGGGCTATCCGCGCCAGTACCTGTTGTTTCAGCGTTTCATCGCTCAGAGCTTCCGTCAGTTCAGCGGCAAACGCGTAGAGAATCATCTGTTGGGCATCCTGCTGGCCAATCCCACGCGAACGCAGATAGAACATCTGTTCATCGTCGATCCGCCCTACCGTCGCTCCGTGGCTGCATTTCACGTCGTCGGCATAGATTTCAAGCTGCGGCTTAGTATCCACTTCCGCCAGTTTACCGAGCAGCAAATTATTGTTGGTCATCTGACCATCGGTTTTAATGGCATGCTGCGCCACGTTAATCAGGCCATTAAACACCGCCCGGCCTTTATCGCTGACAATCGTTTTATGTAACTGGCGGCTGTTGCAATACCCCTTATTGTGTTCAAGCCAGGTTCGGGTATCGCAGACTTCATTTTTCACCGGCATCGCCAGGCTGTTAAGGCGCAGTGTGCTGTTCTCCCCATTAAGCTGGGTACTGGTGTTATGGCGTAGTACCGCACCACCGAGTAAGAAGCTGTAACTCACCGCCGTCGCATCTGCCCCTAACTGGATATCGTTATGCGCGAAATGGTGGCTAACCGGATTCTCAAACGCCAGTTTGATATGGTGCAAATGGGCATTTGCCGCCACGTTCATCGTTAAGCGCGCACCGGTAAAATGTCGATGCGCATTCAGGCTAACATAGTGCTCAATGACGGTAGCCTCTGCACCTTCGGCCAGTTCAAGATGGTGACGATAGTGCGCGGTATTCACCTCATCACCTGCCAGCCCCTGGGTGATGTGCATCAACAGCAGCGGTTTCGCTGGACGTTGATATCGTTTGACCTGAATGTGCGTGACGCTGCGTGAGAGGCTTTCGGTCAGATGCAGGAACACCTCTGGCTGGATAGCCACAGGGAGCGCCTGACGCGCATCATCAACGGTAATGTCAAAACCGCTACCTTCTGTGCTGTCGCTCAGCGTTGGAGAGAATTGCCCGTCGACAAATACCAGTCGTATGGCATCAATAGCCGGTGCCAACGCTTCACACTGGGCTGACGTTATCTCAGCAACATCACTGACAAACTGGCTGTTGGTTAACCCTTCCAGCGGCGTGTATTTCCAATCCTCATGTTTACGCGTCGGCAACCCCAGCCGCAACATCTGTTGCAGGTGTTGTTGCGCATGCTGTGAGCGACGCTCACCCTGCGCTTCAAACAGATGATGCCACTGCTGGAGCACGTTACTGCTGTTCACTAAGCCAGCCATACCCTTGCTCCTCCAGCTGTTTAACCAACGTAAAATCACCGGACTTCACAATGCGCCCCTGGTAGAGAACGTGGACGTAATCGGGTTTGATATAGTCGAGGATTCGCTGGTAGTGGGTGACGATAATAAATGAGCGTTGCCCGTCGCGTAGCGAGTTCACGCCGTCTGCGACGATTTTCAGCGCATCGATATCCAGCCCGGAGTCCGACTCATCCAGAATGCACAACTGAGGCTCCAGTACCGCCATTTGCAAAATGTCATTACGCTTTTTCTCTCCGCCGGAGAAGCCCACGTTGACCGAACGGGTGAGCAAATCTTCCGGCATCTTCAGCAACGCAATTTTTTCTTCCATCAGATCCTGGAAGTCAAACCTGTCCAGCGACTCTTCGCCACGGTAGCTGCGCACAGCATTCAGTGCCGTTTGCAGGAAAAACTGATTACTGACGCCGGGGATTTCCACCGGATACTGAAATGCCATAAAGATGCCTTCACCGGCACGGTCTTCCGGTGACAGTTCCAGTAAATCCTTACCGTTGAATTCTACCGTCCCGCCAGTGACTGCATAATCTTCTCGTCCGGCGAGTGTCGCAGACAACGTGCTTTTCCCGGAACCGTTCGGCCCCATAATGGCGTGTACTTCTCCGGGGCGAATCTCAAGACTCAGCCCACGCAGTATCGCCTTATCTTCCACACTGACCTGTAAATCTTTAATGCTTAACATGTGCTTTCCTTAAATTTTAGCCGACGCTGTGTTCAAGACTTATGGCGAGAAGTTTTTGCGCTTCCACAGCAAATTCCAGCGGCAGCTCAGAGAACACGTCTTTACAGAAACCATTGACGATCATCGAGATAGCATCTTCTTCGCTGATGCCACGTTGCAGGCAGTAAAACAGCTGATCTTCGCCAATGCGCGAGGTCGTCGCTTCATGTTCAAGCTGAGCGCTGTTGTTACGGCACTCCACATACGGGAAGGTATGCGCCCCACAGTCCGCCCCGATCAGCATCGAATCACATTGGGTATAGTTGCGGGCGTTAGTGGCGGTAGGCATAATTTTCACTAAGCCGCGGTAGCTGTTCTGGCTATGTCCGGCAGAAATCCCTTTCGAGATAATGGTCGATTTCGTGTTCTTGCCAATGTGGATCATTTTGGTGCCGGTATCGGCCTGCTGATGACCGCTGGTCAGCGCAACGGAGTAGAATTCGCCGATCGAATTATCACCGCGCAAAATGCAGCTCGGGTACTTCCAGGTAATGGCTGAACCGGTCTCTGACTGCGTCCATGACATTTTGCTGTTTTCGCCTTCACACAGCGCACGTTTGGTCACGAAATTCAGGATGCCGCCGGTATTGCCATCGCCGGGGAACCAGTTTTGTACCGTTGAATACTTCACCTCAGCATCTTTATGGATGATCACCTCAACCACCGCCGCATGCAGTTGGTAACTGTCACGCACCGGTGCCGAACAACCTTCGATATAGCTGACGTAACTCCCCTCATCCGCCACCAGAATCGTGCGTTCAAACTGTCCGGTTTTTTCTGCATTGATACGGAAATAGGTCGACAGTTCCATTGGGCAACGCACGCCTTTCGGCACATAAATAAACGTGCCGTCTGATGCTACCGCCGCATTCAGCGCGGCAAAGAAATTGTCATTCCCCGGGACGACGGTACCGAGGTATTTTTTTACCAGTTCAGGATGATCGTGGATGGCTTCGCCGAACGAGCAGAAAATAATACCCTGTTCCGCCAGCTTATCGCGGTAGGTCGTTGCGACTGACACCGAATCGAAAATGGCATCCACCGCCACCTCTTTGCCTTCACGGACCGGTACGCCAAGCTGCTCGAACGCGTCCTCAACCTCTTTGCTTAAAAATGCATTCGCGCCCGTTTGTTGCACCGCTCCCGGTTCAGAGGCGCAGGTTTCATCACAATTACCGCAAGAAGGTGCAGAGTAATAGCTGTAATCCTGGTAGTTCAGTTTGTCATAGTGCGCTTTTAGCCAGTGTGGTTCTTCCATCGTCAGCCACGCGTTAAACGCATTCAGACGGAATTCCAGCATCCAGTCGGGTTCATTTCGTTTTGCCGAAATCGCGCGCACGACCTCTTCGTTGATCCCTTTGGCCAGCTCATCGGTTTTGAGTTGGGTAAAGAACCCCTCTTTGTAATTGAGGTGCCCGCCAGCCCAGGTGTTGACATCGTCAGTTGCTTCAGTATTACGAGACATAGTACCGCCTATACCCCAAAGCTTTCGCCACAGCCACATTCGTTCTGGGCTTTCGGGTTATGAAATTTAAATAACTGATTTAATCCTTCACGCACGAAATCGACTTCAGTTCCATCGATAAACGGCATCGCCTGTAAAGGCACATACAGTCTGGCGCCATCCGTTTCAAACAGAAGATCGTCTTTCTCAGGTTGCTTGACGGTGTCCAGCACATAGCCAAATCCCGCGCACCCGGTTTGTTTCACGCCTAACCGCACACCCAACATATCGGGTTGCCTTGCCACCAGTTCACGGATATGCGCCGCTGCCGCTGGCGTTAACGTCAGCCCGCGCCACGCAAAATCGTTGGGATTAAATGTTCCTGAATGCAATTCCATAGGGTTACCTCGAGTCACTAGCTTTTAAGCTATAACACCATGTTAGTGATAATGATTATCACTTCAACCCCTCAACAGCAGGGGCATTCGGGTTAACCGCCCTTTTTGACGACTTTTATTAAGCATAGACCCTGCGGCGAGGGTTAACAGGGATGGATTTTTTTATTCAATACATTGATTAATAATAGATTATGAATGTGTAATCGTTCCGGCAGGTCAAATGCTAAAAGATGTATAGATAATGTCTATTTAAGGGATAGGTGGGGATGACTACGGGGGAGCAATACGGCCCAAAGCGCTTGTGGGCCATAAAAAACCCTTAAGTCTGCTTGCTGGCAGGCTTAAGGGTTCCGGCCCCATCCGGCGCTTATCTCCGGCACTCACAATGGCTTAGCTCTTGAAGGGGCGATCAGAAGAATCTCATACACTGATAAATTTTTTTTAACACAAATTGCGCTTTGACTATTTGATAAACACACTCAATCACATAGTTAGCACTGTGTCTCATTCAGTGCGTCCAGCAACAGTCGCAACCCCGCAGGCTGGTGATCGCGGGAAAGATATAAACCATAAATCGGCAGGCGTTTAGGCTGTAGTTGGGGTAGAAGTCGTATTAATCTCCCCTGCGCCAGCCCTTCTCTCGCCTCCTGCTCAGGTACCAACGCAATCCCCATCCCCGCCAGGGCGGATTCACATAGCAGTGACGAGATACCGGCGCTTAAATTACCTTTAATGGCCACAGTGACGGCTTGCCCTTGCGCATCCAGAAAATGCCATGACTTTCCGGCGAATCCGCTGTAATAAAGGCAATTATGCTGCGCAAGATCGTCGACGTTTTTTGGGATGCCATGCAGGTTAAGATAATCCACGGAGGCACATAACACCGATTCACAATCCCCTAAGCGCCGGGCAATCGTTCCGGGTTCGGGGTTTTCCGTGATGCGGATCGCCACATCGATACGCTCTCCAACCAGGCTTACCGGTTGATTGTTGATCTCAACTTCAATGCGGAGGTCAGGATAGCGAGCAAGAAACGCGGGCAGCACCGGCGCCAGAATATGTATGGCGGTAAAATGTGCACACGCCACACGTAGCGTGCCCGATGGAGTTTGCGCGAGCCCGGCGGCACCGATATCTCGCGAAAGCTGTGCCAGGGTGCGGGTTTTCACCAATGCCTCTTCACCGGCAGGCGTGATTGTCAAGCGCCGTGACGAACGATGGATAAGCCGCGCCCCGGTCCACTTTTCCATCTCATCCAGATAGCGACTGACCATCGGCCGGGAAAGCCCCAGCGCGCGCGCGGCGGCACTCAAACTGCCTAAATCACAGATATGGTTAAAAACTGTTGCCGCCATGACTCTGTCCATTGCATCCCATCCGATCGTTTTATGAAACTCAGCATGTCCTGATATGGGAATTCTAACAGATCCGAATTTCCTTAAAATACGGGAACGATCAAAAGACAATGTCCTGCACAAGGTTCCCCGTTATGAAAATCAATACACTGGCTATGCTGTTACCCCTGTTTGCCTCTTCGGCATTTGCCGCTCCACTACAGTTGGATGTCTACAATCCGCAGGAAAAGGCTATTTTCCCGGTCTCTTCTACGCTGGTGTCCGGCCCGAAAGAAGCGATTTTGTTTGATGCCCAATTCAGCACCAAAGACAGTGAAAAACTGGTGCAACTGATTCGCACCAGCGGTAAGACGCTGAAAGCCATTGTGATCACGTCTGGCGATCCGGATTTCTACTTTGGCCTTGAGCCACTTGTCAAAGCCTTCCCCGGTGTCAAGGTGTTGGCTACGCCGCACGTGGTGGATCATATTCGTGCCACCAAAGAAGCCAAATTACAGTTCTGGGGCCCACAGATGAAAGATGGCGCGCCAACATCGCTCACTGTACCGCAGGCCACCACGCAAACACGCTTTACGGTTGATGGCGAAACGCTGGAATTACGCCATCCTAATGACTATGCGGCGTATGTCTGGATCCCGGCGAACCGCGCCATCATTGGCGGAACCGGTATCGCTTCAGGTATTCACGTCTGGACAGCGGACACGCAGTCATCGGCAGAGCGCACGGCATGGCGAAACGTACTGAGTGAAATGCAGCAATTACATCCCACTCAGGTGATTCCCGGTCATTATATTGGTGAACGCCCGACGGGTGATAAAGCGATTCGCTTCACCCAGGATTATTTGCAGTCGTTTGAGCAGGCGCTGGGCGCGAAAAAAGGTTCAGCCTACGTGATAAAAACAATGACCGCAGCATGGCCGGGCCTTGCAGACGAAAGCTCTCTGGAGCTAAGTGCGAAAGTGAATACCGGTGAGATGAAGTGGTAAACAAGGTTTAAGGCAAAAAATAACCCCGAACACATGTGTCGGGGTTTTTATTACGACAGGCATACCGGAATCAATGAACGCCCAGGCGCCAGGCAAAATAGATCTCTTCTTTCAGTTCAGTCGAAGAGAGCGTTAATAAATCGGCAAACTCCAGCTCTAATTGTTTCAATCTTTTCAGGTACTGAGCTGGTGAAAGATCGGTTTTATCACGACGTAAAAATTCTATTGCCAGTTGGGCCGGGTCTAATTGGGTAGACATATCATCCTCGCTTGTGTTCAGAACCTGCACAGTATAACACCATTACCTGCGCAGATAATGACCAAACTCAACATGCATCACAAAATAGCGGTCGTCAGTCGCGAGGTGCAGCATAACCGACCCTGCTCATCAAAGATCTCGATTTGCCACACCTGATGACGTGAACCGGTATGCACAGGGCTGCACACCCCTCTGACGAGCCCTTCACGTGCAGAACGAACGTGGTTGGCGTTAATCTCAAGGCCCACCACTTTTTGAGTGCCCATCGTACACAGATATCCAGCCACCGAGCCAATGCTCTCAGCCAGCACGACAGACGCCCCGCCGTGCAGCAAACCAAAGGGTTGTTTGGTGCGATGATCCACGGGCATTGTGGCTTCCAGAGTATTGTCGCCGATATGCACAAAACGAATATCGAGCAGCCCGACCATATTTCCTTCACCCATGGCGTTGAGCGCCTCGAGTGTGACTTCACGTTTCCAGATCATCCTATAATCTCCAGTAATGCCTGTAATGGGTGGCGAACGCCTGTGCCTTCTACGCGTTTAACCTGGCTTCGACATGAATACCCGGCAGCCAGACAACGGTTACGCGGCAATCGTTGCATTGCCTGGTGCCATGATAACTCATAGATCCCCAGTGAGTTCTGATGATTCTTCACTTCGTGACCATAGGTACCCGCCATCCCGCAGCACCCCACGCTGACGTTTTCCAGTTTGGCCCCAAACCGGGCAAAAATCGCGGCCCACTGCGCAGGCGCTCCCGGCAGAGCGGTCACTTCGGTACAGTGTCCGAAGAAGTACCACGGTTCGCCACCGATAGCGACCGGCGGTTGTGACGCCAGTACAGCCGATAACCACTCATTGACCAGTAAGACATGGAAATCACCGCGCTGCTCGCCGAGCGCCAGCGTGTATTCATCGCGATAACATAGCACCAGCGCCGGATCGACACCGACCATTGGGATATTCAGCTTTGCCACCCGGTTGAGGAATTCAGCGGTCTTTTTCGCCGTTTTTGCAAACCGGTTTAAAAAGCCCTTTATATGCTGCGCTTTGCCGTTAGGCGAGAATGGCAACAACACCGGCTGCAAACCCAATTTTTCTACCAGTCGGATGAAATCAGCCACTACCTTTGCATCGTAATAGCTGGTGAAAGGGTCCTGCACCACCAGCACCGTACGTGCTTTTTGCTCCTGGCTGAGAGCTTCAAGCTGTTCCAGCGTCATATTGGCCGAACGATGCCCGACCAGCTGTCGTTGTAATGATGGTGCAGACAACAGCGGCAAATCCACCATGCCGATGTGTTTTTTAGCCAGATTACGTACCAGTGGTTGATTGATGAAAAAGTTGAACGTTTTAGGTGCGCGCGCCATCAGCGGTGCATAACTCTCAACGGTGGCGACCATGTGATCGCGAAGCGGGCGCAGATAGCGCGTGTGATACAGCTGCAGGAAGCGCGAGCGGAATTCCGGAACGTCAATTTTTATCGGGCACTGCGTAGAACAGGCTTTACATGCCAAACACCCGGACATCGCCTCTTTCACTTCATGCGAGAAATCATACTCGCCCTTACGTGCATGCCAGCTGTTCCGGGTTCGGGCGATTAGCGTACGTAAACTGGCACGTTTTTCTGGCAACTCTTTTTCCAGTTTCACGGGGTCGATCCCACGATCGGCCAACAGGCGCAACCATTCCCGTACCAGCGTTGCCCGCCCTTTTGGCGAGTGAATGCGATTGAGGCTAATTTTCATCGACGGACACATCGGGCTTTTGGCATCGAAGTTAAAGCATAACCCGTTGCCGTTACACTCCATTGCCCCACGCCACTCCTGTCGAACGGCCAGCGGGATTTGACGATCGTAAGTCCCACGTTTAACCGCATCCACTTTCATCATTGGCGCATCGATGGCTTCCGGAGGGCAAATTTTCCCCGGATTGAGCCGGTTTTGCGGATCAAACGCCGACTTCACTTTGCGCAGTTCGCGATACAGTTCCTCGCCAAAGAATGCCGGACTGTACTCAGCACGGAAACCTTTCCCGTGTTCGCCCCATAGCAGACCACCGTATTTGGCCGTCAGCGCCACCACATCATCAGAGATGCGTTTCATCAGCACTTCTTGTTGCGGATCGCACATATCCAGCGCGGGTCTGACGTGCAGCACCCCGGCATCCACGTGACCAAACATGCCATAGCTCAGGCCATGACTATCGAGTAGCGCACGGAACTCGGCAATATAGTCGGCCAGGTGTTCCGGCGGTACGCAGGTATCTTCGGCAAACGGAATCGGCTTCGCAGAGCCTTTGGCATTACCCAGCAGACCAACGGCCTTTTTCCGCATGGCGTAGATACGCTCGACACCAGCCAGTTCGGTACACAGCTGCCAGCCAATTACGCCGGCTTCCTGCCGGGCAATTAGCCCGTCCAGGCGTTCACACAGCGCACTGACCTGAGAATCAATTAATGCTTCATCGTCACCAGCAAACTCGACGATATTCAGCCCGAGCATCTCTTTATCCGGGACATCGGTAATCAATTCGCTGACGGAGTGCCAGACAATATCTTCACGCGCCAGATTAAGCACTTTTGAATCGACGGTTTCGACCGACAGCGCGCGCGCTTCCACCATCACTGGCGCATTACGCAATGCAGAGTCAAACGAATCGTATTTGACGTTGACCAGTCGCCGAACTTTAGGCAGCGGCGTGATATCAAGGCGGGCTTCGGTGATAAAGGCCAGCGTACCTTCGGACCCCGTAAGGATGCGGGTTAAATCAAACTCGGTCATCTCATCATTGAAGACGTGCCGCAGGTCGTAGCCGGTTAAAAAGCGATTGAGCTTTGGAAACTTGTCAATGATCAACTGTCGGTTCTCACGACACCGTTCATAAACCGTCTTATAGATGCGCCCAATCGCCGTATTGTTTTTACCGAGCATTTCGGCAAATTCAACCGGCATCGGCTGGGTATCGAGAATATCCCCGCCCATCAATACCGCGCGAATACCCAGCACGTGATCGGAGGTTTTACCGTAGACCAGCGAACCTTGCCCGGAAGCGTCGGTGTTAATCATTCCCCCCAACGTCGCCCGGTTACTGGTGGACAATTCAGGCGCAAAGAAATAGCCGTAGGGTTTCAGATATTGGTTAAGCTGATCTTTTATCACCCCCGCCTCTACCCGCACCCAACCTTCCTGCACATTGATTTCAATGATGCGGCTCATGTAACGGGACATATCAACAATAATGCCCTGATTAAGCGCCTGCCCGTTGGTGCCTGTGCCGCCGCCGCGAGGGGTAAAAATCAACGACGAAAAGAGCGGTTCTGACGCCAGCCGGGCGATAAGCGCCACATCAGCCGTCGAACGAGGGAAAACCACGGCATCAGGCAGAAGCTGATAGATACTGTTATCCGTCGACATTGTCAGACGATCGGCATAGCTCGTTGCCGTATCGCCCGTGAACCCTTGCTGCTCCAGCGCCTGCAAAAAATTGAGCACCAGTTGAACGACACCTGGCGCCTGAGAAATTTGTGGAATCATTATAGTGACCCTTTCCTGCGGTCTGTGTTGTGAATTTAATCGTTTGCGTGTTGCTTTGTTTGTTGTATCACATTTTTTTCTAATACGCTCAGCAGATTTACAGGCAGAATCCGCCTGTTCAAAACCGCTGAAATTGCTCATCATTATAGAGTGTGATTAACGTGTTCACGTCGCGTCAACGTTCTGACGCAAAGACAAAGGTGAAAAGTATTTATGGTAAATTTCCGTCAGCCCAGGGATATTGCACAAGTGCTGCTATCGGTGCTGTTTTTAGCCATCATGATTGTGGCCTGTCTCTGGATTGTGCAACCCTTTATCCTCGGTTTTGCCTGGGCAGGTACGGTGGTCATTGCGACCTGGCCCATCCTGATACGTATACAAAAATTGCTGTGGGGACGCCGTTCGCTGGCCGTGCTGGTGATGACCCTGTTGTTAGTTCTGTTATTTATTATTCCTATCGCTCTGTTGGTCAACAGCATCGTTGATGGCAGTGGTCCCCTGATTCATGCCGTTACCGCCGGTGATATGACGCTGCCGGATCTGGCGTGGTTAAACAGTATTCCTCTGGTGGGTGCCAAACTCTATGGCGCATGGCACAGCCTGTTGGATATGGGCGGTTCGGCTATCATGGCTAAGGTTCGTCCCTATATCGGTACCACAACCACCTGGTTTGTTGGTCAGGCCGCGCATATTGGCCGCTTTATGATGCACTGTGGCTTGATGTTGCTATTCAGCGCCCTGCTGTACTGGCGCGGTGAGCAGGTAGCGCTAGGCATTCGCCACTTCGCCTGCCGTCTTGCATCAAAACGCGGTGACGCGGCAATCCTGTTGGCAGCGCAGGCCATTCGTGCGGTTGCATTAGGCGTGGTCGTCACTGCGCTGGTACAGGCAGTCCTCGGCGGTATTGGTCTGGCGGTAACGGGGGTACCTTACGCGACGCTACTGGCGGTGTTGATGATCCTCTCCTGTCTGGTGCAACTGGGGCCTTTACCGGTGCTGATTCCGGCCATTATCTGGCTTTACTGGACAGGTGATTCTACCTGGGGCACGGTGCTGTTGGTGTGGAGTGGCGTGGTCGGAACACTGGATAACGTTATTCGTCCCATGCTGATCCGTATGGGGGCTGATTTGCCGTTGATCCTTATTCTTTCCGGGGTTATCGGCGGGTTGATTGCATTCGGTATGATTGGTCTGTTTATCGGCCCAGTGGTACTGGCTGTCTCATGGCGCCTGTTCTCCGCATGGGTCAATGAAGCCCCTGCACCGGGCACTGACCCGGATAAAATTCTCGAAGAAATCGCTGAAATCGAAAGCAATAAGTAATACAACATCAGGCGGCAACATTGCCGCCTGATTGTTTACTATTGCTGATAAATACATCGCAGCTCCCCGAACCAACCCCAGCCCCAGCCCTGTGGGAGTACTCATTTATGTCGCAAATTCTTTACAGTTTTTAAACTATTGAGATGAATCTGATCGACGTGAAAAACCAGCATGCCTACTATTACCCCAAGGCTTTAGATCAACACATTGATTTATAAGCATGGAAATCCCCTGAGTGAAACAACGAATTGCTGTGTGTAGTCTTTGCCCATCTCCCACGATGGGCTTTTTTTTATCCTGCATTTCCACGTCCCATCACGGCCTACATCACATCAGCTAGCCAATTGTTTTATTTCACTCTCACGCCAAATGCACCAGCTTCACAGATTAATAACAAATAATATTGCACAAGATACTGTGACTCTCTTCAAGCCGAAATATCCACAACAATGCTATTACTATTCCACCGTCTTTTATTAAGTGATCAAATAATGAACGCATTAGAATTGCAGGCTATCCGCCATATTTTTGCTATGACGGTAGAAGAAAGCGCCGCGTATATCGCGCGTGATGGCGACATTGTTGCCTGGCAACAATGGGAAAGTGGGGAAAAAGAAATCCCGGAAAACATCGCGCGCATTTGTGCAGAAATGAAAGCAAAGAGAAAGTTAAGAATTAACGCGATCATCGAAAAAATAAATAATCGTATCGGTAATAACACGATGCGTTTTTTCCCCGATCTGGTTTCTTTTCAGGCAGTTTATCACCACGACAATTTTCTCGACTGGAAAATCTACCAATCTGCTGCAGTGGAGCTCTATGCACACAACCTCGAGCGTTTGTGTTAGGCGGTCATAACGCCAGCACTACGTTGCAACACGGGCACCCGACATTATGCCCTCGCTCACGCGCAGTCTGCATACTATTTGGGCTAACACGCCCTACGCGACACAAAATACAACATCCATTTAGCCTCTTCGCCGAGTAACACATTATGAAAAACACCTATTTCTCTACTGCGATAGGGCTGTACCTTAATTACCTGGTACACGGTATGGGGGTCATTCTGATGTCCCTCAATATGTCCTCACTTGAACAGCAGTGGCAAACCAATGCAGCGGGGGTCTCGATTGTCATCTCCTCCCTTGGTATCGGTCGGTTAAGCGTCTTATTAGTTGCAGGCATGCTCTCCGATCGCTATGGCCGCAGACCGTTTATCATTTTTGGCATGATCTGCTACCTCATCTTCTTTTTTGGCATCATCAATACTCACAGCATTGTGATTGCCTACGCCTTCGGTTTTTTAGCGGGAATGGCAAACAGTTTTCTTGATGCCGGAACCTACCCCAGCCTGATGGAAGCCTTCCCCCGCTCGCCCAGCACCGCCAATATCCTGATTAAAGCCTTTGTGTCCAGCGGCCAGTTTCTGTTGCCGATGGTTATCAGCCTGCTGGTGTGGGCTGAACTCTGGTTTGGCTGGTCTTTCTTGCTGGCGGCGGGAATTATGGCGGTCAACAGCATATTTTTGTTTCGCTGCCGCTTCCCTGCACATCCGGGGCCGAAGCATTCCATCATGCCATCATCCTCTTTACAGAAACCTATTCAGCCGAAGCATGGTTGTTCCCTTCTCGATCTGGGGAGTTACACCCTGTATGGCTATATCTCGATGGCCACATTTTATCTGGTTAGCCAGTGGCTGGCACAGTATGGTCAGTTTGTCGCCGGTATGCCGTATACGTTATCTATCAAGCTGTTAAGTATTTACACCTGTGGTTCGCTGCTGTGCGTATTCATTACTGCTCCCCTGGCGAGAAAAGCGGGTCGTGCCACGTCTCTGTTGATGCTGTACACCTTTATCTCCTTTGTCGCGCTGCTGGCAGTTTGCCTGCATCCAACGACCTGGGTCGTGATTACATTCGCCTTTGTCATCGGGTTCTCATCAGCCGGAGGCGTCGTGCAAATCGGTCTAACGCTAATGGCCGCTCGCTTCCCGCAGGCGAAAGGTAAAGCTACCGGTATTTACTACAGCGCGGGCAGTATCGCGACCTTCACGATCCCACTGATTACCGCCAGGCTCTCCGAAACCAGTATTGCGCACATCATGTGGTTTGATGCGGGTATCGCTGCGTTCGGTTTCCTGTTGGCACTGTTTATTGGTTATCGCAGCCGGCTTGCAGCAAAGCGTCAGTTAAACATGGCACCACTCGCACAATAACGCGGGTGCAATATTGTTCCCCTCTTCTGCAAAATAATTGGACGTATTTTTAAAATAACGGCAAAACGTCGGCCTGACGAATTAGGTTTCACAGTTTGATATGCAATATACCTGGTAACTTAAACGCCATGCTATGTAGGTACAATAACTACTGCCCGGTATATTAATCACAAGGTCGCCGAAATTTAAACTACACCGACGAGCACAGAATAATTTTAAAATCCGCAAGGAGTTGTGAAAAAATGTCTCAGAAAAAGACCTTTAACACGCCATTTCTTCTGGCGATAACCTGTATTTATTTAAGTTATTTTTTACACGGTATTAGCGTCATCACACTGGCGCAAAACATGACCTCCCTGGCTGAAAAGTTTTCAACCGATAATGCAGGGATTGCCTATCTAATTTCCGGCATTGGTCTTGGTCGACTGGTCAGTATTTTATTCTTTGGCGTTCTCTCAGATAAGTTCGGTCGTCGGGCTATCATTCTGTTAGGCGTTATTCTATATATGCTGTTCTTCTTCGGTATTCCCGCCAGCCCCAATCTGATGATTGCCTTTATTCTGGCTGTATGCGTTGGCGTAGCGAATTCAGCGCTGGATACCGGCGGTTATCCGGCGTTAATGGAATGTTTCCCTAAAGCATCCGGCTCGGCGGTTATTCTGGTTAAAGCCATGGTGTCGTTTGGTCAGATGATTTACCCCATCGTCGTCAGCACCATGCTGCTCAACCATGTCTGGTACGGCTATGCGGTCATCATCCCGGGTGTACTGTTCGTGGTCATCACCCTGATGCTGTTAAAAAGTCGCTTTCCCAGCCAGATGGTGGACGCGGGTCTCGCCAAAGATCTGCCACAGATGAACAGTAAACCCCTGGTCTGGCTGGAAGGTGTCGCTTCCGTGCTGTTTGGGGTTGCCGCATTCTCAACCTTTTATGTCATCGTGGTCTGGATGCCGAAATATGCCATGGCATTTGCTGGCATGGCAGAAACTGACGCACTAAAAACCATCTCTTACTACAGCATGGGATCGCTGGTCTGCGTATTCATCTTTGCTGCCCTCCTGAAGAAAATGGTTCGCCCCATTTGGGCTAACGTTTTTAACGCTGGTCTGGCAAGCATTACCGCTGCGGTCATTTATCTGTATCCCTCTCCGCTGGTTTGTAACGCAGGTTCGTTTCTGATTGGCTTTTCTGCTGCTGGCGGTATTTTACAGCTCGGTGTCTCGGTGATGTCAGAGTTTTTCCCGAAGAGCAAAGCCAAAGTCACCAGTGTTTATATGATGATGGGTGGTGTAGCCAACTTTATTATCCCACTGATCACCGGATACCTTTCTAACATCGGCCTGCAATACATCATTTTGCTGGACCTTGCATTTGCTCTGCTGGCCTTCATCACCGCCATCATCGTCTTTATTCGCTATTACCGCGTATTTGATATCCCCCAAAATGATGTGCGGTTGGGCGAACGTTATTTTCAATAAATTGTTTAGAAGGAGTATCAAATGGACGTAACTGCAAAATATGAACTGATTG
Organism: Citrobacter sp. wls827; assembly: GCF_005280875.1. Lineage (NCBI taxonomy): Bacteria > Pseudomonadati > Pseudomonadota > Gammaproteobacteria > Enterobacterales > Enterobacteriaceae > Citrobacter > Citrobacter sp. wls827. The sequence goes on along the minus strand of NZ_SZWR01000021.1, from coordinate 150,063 downwards.
GTCTGATGGCCTACCCTATCAGACACAGTCTGTCCCCTGAAATGCAAAATAAAGCATTAGAAAAAGCGGGTCTGCCTTTTACCTACATGGCATTTGAAGTCGATAACTCAACGTTTGCTAATGCAATCGCTGGTTTAAAAGCGTTAAAAATGCGCGGCACCGGGGTATCTATGCCCAATAAACAGTTGGCCTGTGAATATGTTGATGAATTAACACCTGCCGCCAAACTGGTTGGCGCAATCAACACCATCGTTAATGATGATGGCTACCTGCGTGGTTACAACACCGACGGCACCGGCCATATTCGCGCGATTAAAGAAAGCGGCTTCGATATTAAAGGTAAAACCATGGTACTGTTGGGCGCGGGCGGCGCGTCTACAGCCATTGGCGCTCAGGCAGCCATTGAAGGCATCAAAGAAATTAAGATCTTTAACCGTAAAGATGAGTTCTTTGAAAAGGCGCAGGCATTCGCTAAACGTGTTAATGAAAACACCGACTGCGTTGTCACCGTGATCGACCTTGCCGATCGACAGGCATTTGCCGAGGCACTCGCCAGCGCGGATATTTTGACCAACGGCACGAAAGTCGGCATGAAACCGCTGGATAACGAATCTATTGTGACCGACGTTTCCCTGCTTCGCCCGGAACTGCTGGTGACCGAATGCGTGTATAACCCGCATATGACCAGGTTGTTGCAACAGGCACAACATGCCGGTTGCAAAACGATTGATGGTTACGGCATGTTGTTGTGGCAAGGGGCTGAGCAGTTCAAGCTCTGGACCGGGAAAGATTTCCCGCTGGAGTATGTCAAACAGGTTATGGGTTTTGCAGCCTGATGGGCAGTATTTGTGAATAGTTAAAGGGTAATCAATGAAAACCGTAACCGTAAGAAACCTCGTGATTGGCGAGGGTGCGCCGAAGATCATTGTCTCACTGATGGGTAAAGACATCTCAACGGTAAAAAGCGAAGCACTGGCCTATCGCGAAGCGGATTTCGACATCCTGGAATGGCGTGTTGACCATTTCGCAGATGTCGCTTCCATTGACGCAGTACTGGAAGCCGCACGTGCGATCCGTGATGTGATGGCGGATAAACCGTTGCTGTTCACCTTCCGTAGTGCCAAAGAAGGGGGTGAACAGGCTCTGTCCGTCGAAAACTATATTGCATTAAACCGCGCAGCAGTGGACAGCGGTCTGGTAGATATGATCGACCTGGAGCTTTTCACCGGTGATGAACTGGTTAAAGCGACCGCCGAGCATGCGCACGCAAAAAATGTCTTCGTTATTATGTCGAATCATGATTTTCACAAGACACCAGCAGCCGATGATATTGTCCAGCGACTGCGTAAAATGCAGGAACTTGGTGCAGATATTCCCAAAATCGCGTTGATGCCGCAAAGCAAAGCGGATGTGCTGACATTGCTTAGCGCAACGCTGGAAATGCAGGAACGCTACGCCGACCGCCCAATTATTACCATGTCAATGGCGAAAACCGGTGTGATCTCACGACTGTCCGGCGAAGTTTTCGGCTCAGCGGCGACGTTTGGTGCGGTGAAAAAAGCCTCGGCCCCAGGACAAATCTCCGTAACCGATCTACGTACCGTTCTGACAATATTACACCAGGCTTAATAGCCCAATATTTTTAAATTGCAATAAATAACGCCCTGCCCCAGATATTCGTTTTACCACGAATATCTGGCAGACGATTAAATATTTTCAAATAACGCAAAATACTATTATCGAATATAGCGATAGGCATTCGCACGAATATAACCTGGAGTTTATATGAAACTTTCAAGACCAACACGCTTAAATGGTCGGGTACCGGTATTATCTGCAGCTGACGCAATTGATTATATTCCGGATGAAGCCACACTCTGCGTATTAGGCGCTGGCGGTGGGATACTTGAAGCCACAACATTAATTAATGCACTAGCCGAGAAATATAAAAATAGCCAATCTCCACGTAATTTGTCGCTAATTAGCCCGACAGGACTGGGCGACCGTGCAGACCGGGGTATTAGTCCACTGGCACAGGAAGGTTTAGTTAAATGGGCGTTGTGCGGTCACTGGGGACAATCCCCACGGATATCCGACCTCGCGGAACAAAATAAAATAGCCGCCTACAACTATCCACAAGGCGTATTAACTCAAACCCTGCGTGCCTCTGCGGCCCATCAGCCAGGTATTTTGAGTGATATCGGCATTGGCACGTTTGTCGATCCCCGCCAACAAGGTGGCAAACTCAATGAAGTGACCACCGAAGATCTGATCAAACTGGTAGAAATTGATAACAAAGAGTATCTCTACTACAAAGCCATTGCGCCGAATATCGCCTTTATTCGCGCCACCACCTGTGATAGCGAAGGCTACGCCACCTTTGAAGATGAAGTGATGTATCTCGATGCGCTGGTCATCGCGCAGGCCGTGCATAACAACGGCGGCATCGTCATGATGCAGGTACAAAAAATGGTGAAGAAAGCCACACTGCACCCTAAAGCCGTGCGGATCCCTGGCTATCTGGTGGATATCGTCGTTATCGATCCAGAACAGACTCAGTTGTATGGCGGAGCGCCGGTTAACCGTTTTATTTCAGGCGATTTCATCCTTGATGACAGCCTGCAAACTGCCCTGCCGCTTAACCAACGTAAACTGGTGGCCAGACGTGCGCTGTTCGAAATGCGCAAAGGTGCAGTGGGTAACGTTGGCGTAGGAATTGCCGATGGTATTGGTCTCGTCGCGCGTGAAGAAGGCTGCGCCGATGACTTCATACTGACGGTTGAAACCGGGCCAATCGGCGGTATTACCTCGCAGGGCATCGCTTTTGGGGCCAACGTCAATACCCGCGCTATTCTGGATATGACCTCCCAGTTTGACTTCTACCACGGTGGCGGTCTGGATGTGTGCTATTTAAGTTTCGCCGAAGTCGATCAGCACGGCAACGTCGGTGTGCATAAATTCAATGGCAAGATCATGGGCACTGGCGGTTTTATTGATATCAGCGCCACCTCGAAGAAAATTATTTTCTGCGGCACCCTGACAGCCGGAAGTCTGAAAACAGATGTTGCCGACGGCAAATTGAATATCGTGCAGGAAGGTCGGGTGAAGAAATTCGTTAGCGAATTACCTGAAATCACCTTCAGTGGAAAAATTGCCCTCGAACGTGGACTGGATGTGCGTTACATCACCGAACGCGCCGTATTTACGTTAAAAGAAGATGGCCTCCATTTAGTGGAAATTGCCCCAGGTGTTTCTTTACAAGAAGACATTCTGGACAAAATGGAATTCACCCCCGTTATTTCTCCAGACCTGAAACTGATGGACGAAAGATTATTTATCGATGCCACGATGGGTTTTGTTTTGCCCGACGCCGCCAATTAAAAGGAGTACCCTGATGGACTTTTCATTAACTGAAGAACAAGAGCTGCTGCTTGCCAGCATTCGGGAACTGATCACCAGTAATTTCCCGGAAGAATATTTCCGCACCTGCGATCAGACCTCCACCTACCCTAAAGAATTTATGCGCGCGCTTGCGGATAACGGTATTTCGATGCTGGGCGTGCCGGAAGAGTTCGGTGGCATTCCGGCAGATTACGTCACGCAAATGCTGGCGCTGATGGAAGTCTCAAAATGCGGTGCGCCTGCCTTTCTGATCACTAACGGCCAGTGTATCCACAGTATGCGCCGTTTTGGCTCCGCGGAGCAGCTACGTAAAACCGCTGAAAGCACCATGGAAACGGGCGATCCGGCCTATGCGCTGGCGTTAACCGAACCGGGAGCTGGCTCAGATAACAACAGCGCCACCACCAGCTACACCCGCAAAAACGGCAAGGTGTACCTTAACGGGCAAAAAACCTTTATTACCGGTGCCAAAGAGTACCCGTATATGCTGGTTCTGGCTTGTGATCCCGAGCCGAAAGATCCGAAGAAAGCCTTTACCCTGTGGTGGGTGGATTCGAAGAAACCCGGCATCAAAGTTAATCCGCTGCACAAAATCGGCTGGCACATGTTAAGTACCTGCGAAGTCTATCTTGATGACGTTGAAGTTGACGAAAGTGATATGGTCGGCGAAGAGGGTATGGGCTTCCTCAATGTGATGTACAACTTCGAAATGGAGAGACTGATCAACGCAGCACGCAGCACCGGCTTTGCAGAATGCGCTTTCGAGGATGCCGCACGTTACGCCAACCAGCGTATCGCCTTTGGTAAACCGATTGGCCACAACCAGATGATCCAGGAAAAACTGGCGCTGATGGCGGTTAAAATCGAAAACATGCGCAATATGGTATTGAAAGTCGCCTGGCAGGCCGATCAGGAACAATCACTGCGTACCAGTGCGGCGCTGGCAAAACTGTACTGCGCGCGCACAGCGATGGAAGTTATCGACGACGCAATTCAGATAATGGGTGGTCTGGGTTATACCGATGAAGCCCGGGTATCCCGGTTCTGGCGTGATGTACGCTGCGAACGCATTGGCGGTGGCACCGATGAAATCATGATCTACGTCGCCGGACGTCAGATCCTGAAAGATTATCAAAACAAGTAAGCCGTACTGTCATCCGGATAGCGGATAAACGCTATCCGGACTTACGCCAGAAAATCAGATTTCCGGCTGCAGGCATTCCTGCTCAGTCAGATTATTTTTAAACTGCTTACGATAATCGCTGGGAGTACAGCCTACGTGTCGCTGGAAGAGTTTGGCAAAGTGATCAACATTTTCATACCCCACCCGCCACGAGATTTCCGCTAACGACGCTTCCGTATTCGTCAGCGAAAATTTTGCCTCCGTCATTCGTCGTTGAATAACATAATTAATCGGCGAAATACGATACTCTTTAGTGAATTCGTGACAAATATAACTCACACTGGCGCGAAATTTTTTCGACAACTGATCGAGTGTGATTTTTTCGCGAAAGTTGTTATTCAAATACACCAGAACATCTTTAATTAACACGTCTTTTTTAATATACCCCTGCTCCGAACGATAAGCATTTTTAAAGTTTTCGTAATACAAGACGGTTAATGCGTAGGCAAAGGCATCATAAGCAGAGGATGACAGATTATTTTTACACTGCGGTATCATAATACTCAGTTCATTAAAAATACTCTTAATAACTTCCTTTCCCTGGCCGACGCTGATGACCGGACACGAGTGTAACTGCAACAGCTGGTTATCCTGCCAACCATTGAAGCGAAAACCGTACAGTGCACAGGTGTAGGTCGTGGCAGGTGCGTTGCTATCCGAGGCGACAGCATGTAACCGTCCTTGTTCTATCACCACAATATCCCCGGCGTGAGCGACATACAGTGAAGAATCAATAATTAAGCGCGCGACACCTTTTTTGACATAGATAAGTTCGGTTTCATTGTCATGCACATGGTGGCCCGACTCCCAGTTAGGATCATCACTGATGACGAATCGCGAAAATCTGGGGGTCTTCCCCTGCTCAAAAAGGGTTTCCATGGCATTATCAAAACATCGTTGATACATGACAGCCTCCACCTTTAGATGGTAAATGTGCGGAAAATTAATAGTGTTAAATGATAACGATTAACCACGTTATACAACGATATTCTATCCAAGCGAAACAAAATTATTTGCGCCGTCTGCAAGATGACACTTCTTGTCCAGGAACACTGTTAGCGTGCGTTATTTACGTTTTATACTAATTGAAAAGAATAAATGTTATTAATTCAACATTAACGATTTACATATCAGAAACAAATGCGGGCAGATATCGCTTAAAAATAGGATGCATTTCTCAATTACACCCTCGTTTACTGTTTTCACGGTGTAACCTTGCGTACACAACTTTTACTCCTCGCTTAGAAACTCCGCATCGCCGTTGCACATTTTTCTGCAAGATTGTTGGGAATGAAAACAGATTGCCCCGTCGAAAACAGGCCCTACTCTGCCGCACACTATTTTCAGTCAAATTTTCCCTACTGCCGATAATGACGCACTTCGTCATCATCCGAACGTGACTCACTGGAGATGCCATGAAAATAATAACCTGCTTTAAGTTGGTGCCTGAAGAACAGGACATTGTTATTACCCCAGAGCGCTCGCTTAACTTTGATCGGGCCGATGCCAAAATCAGTCAATTTGATCTGAATGCGATTGAAGCCGCCACACAACTTACCGCCGAAGGCGATGAGATTGTCGCCTTAACCGTGGGCGGCTCCTTGTTGCAAAACTCTAAAGTACGTAAAGACGTGCTGTCCCGCGGTCCGGATAGCCTGTTTATGGTGCAGGACCCTCAGCTGGAGCATGCGCTGCCGCGCGATACCGCCCAGGCGCTGGCTTGTGCGGCTAAAAACATTAAATTCGATCTGATGCTGTTCGGGGAAGGGTCCGGCGATGTCTACGCACAACAGGTCGGTTTACTGGTAGGTGAGCTCCTGCAGCTTCCTGTGGTTAACGCGGTAAGCAACATCCAACGTAACGGCGACCGCATTCTGGTTGAGCGAACCCTTGAAGATGAAGTCGAAGTCATTGACCTGCCGCTCCCGGCAGTAATTTGCGTGACCTCGGATATCAATACACCGCGGATTCCGGCAATGAAAGCTATTCTTGGTGCCGGCAAAAAACCCGTCACCCCCTGGCAGGCCAGCGATATTGGCTGGACGCCAGCGTCACCGCTGGCGGAATTAGTCAGCCTTAGCGTTCCACCGCAGACAGAACGTAAGCACATCATTCTGGAAAATGACTCAGCAGAAGCCATTGCCGAACTGGCCGAACATCTGAAAAAAGCCCTGAACTAAGCCCAACGGAGAACAATCATCATGAGTAAATTAGCCAACGTATGGGTGTTTAGCGATAACGTAGAACGCTATGCGGAATTAATGACCGCCGCCCGCCAGTGGGGCGAGCAGGTACACCTTATTGTGCAGGGCAACGAACAGGCCGATCAGGTGAAAGCGCTGGGTGCCGATGACATCATCGTGCTCGAACACGCCAGTGAACTGCAGCGTGTTGAAAACTACGCCGAGACTGTCTCAGCCTTACTGCAAACGCACACCGGCCTGTTGCTGATGCCTGCGTCTAAACGCACAAAATCACTGGGCGCGCGGTTAAGCATGCAACTCAATGCGGCGATGGTAAACGACGCCACATCGGTCACTCTCGATGCAGGTGCGCTGTTTGCAGAACACCGTATGTATGGCGGTCTGGCATTCGGTAAAGAAAAACTGAATAGCGCGCTGGCGATTATCACGCTTGCCCCTGGTATGTTTGAACCAGCAGAAACCAATCCTGCGCACACTTGCCCTGTCATCTCAGCACCTTATATCACGCCACTTCATGAGATTGTTTGCCAGGAACGTCGCGCCAAATCTCTCAGCAGTGTCGATCTCAGCAAAGCCAAACGCGTGGTTGGCGTCGGTCGTGGCCTGGTGGCCGAGAGCGACCTGCAGATGGTACGCAATCTTGCCGCCGTTCTGGGTGCCGAAGTGGGTTGTTCACGCCCTATTGCCGAAGGTGAAAACTGGATGGAGCGCGAGCGCTATATTGGCGTTTCCGGCGTGCTGTTGAAATCAGATCTGTACCTGACGTTGGGCATTTCAGGGCAAATTCAACATATGGTCGGCGGGAACGGCGCGAAGATCATAGTCGCCATCAATAAAGATAAAAAAGCCCCGATCTTCAACTACGCCGATTACGGTCTGGTTGGTGACATTTACAAAGTCGTCCCGGCCCTTATCGAACAGCTCAGTCGCTAACGGCCACATTTAACGCACATATCCCGCTGCATTCGCGGCGGGAAAGGAGCAAAGAACATGTCAGATGAAAAATTTGATGCCATTGTGGTCGGTGCTGGCGTGGCGGGTGCGGTAGCAGGTTACGTGATGGCCCAGGCCGGGCTGGACGTGCTGGTTATTGAGCGCGGAAACAGTGCCGGCAGCAAAAACATGACCGGAGGACGACTCTACACGCATAGCCTGGAGCACATTATGCCCGGCTTTGCAGAGGAAGCCCCTGTCGAACGGAAAGTGACCCGCGAAAAAATCTCTTTCCTGACGGAAGAAAGTGCTGTCACTCTCGATTTCCACCGTGAAAAAGACAATACCCCAGCGCAGGACTCATATACCGTATTGCGCAACAGGCTCGATCCCTGGTTGATGGAAAAAGCCGAACAGGCCGGGGCTCAGTTTATTCCGGGCGTTCGCGTCGATTCCCTGATCCGGGAAGGCAACAAAGTCACTGGCGTGCAGGCGGGTGACGATATCCTGGAAGCCAATATCGTTATCCTTGCTGATGGCGTCAATTCCATGCTGGGACGTTCACTGGGAATGGTACCGCCTTCTTCGGCACATCATTATGCCGTTGGCGTAAAAGAACTGATCGGCCTGCCGCCAGCAGTCATTGCAGATCGTTTTAATCTGTCAGGAAATGAAGGTGCCGCCTGGTTGTTTGCCGGTTCGCCATCTAATGGCCTGATGGGCGGAGGTTTCCTGTATACCAACAAAGACTCCGTCTCTCTGGGACTGGTATGTGGTCTGGGCAATATCGGGCATGCGACAAAAAGCTTTCCGCAAATGTTGGAAGATTTTAAACAGCACCCCACTATTCGCCCACTGATCGCCGGCGGTGAATTGCTGGAGTATTCCGCACACATGGTGCCGGAAGGCGGCCTGGCGATGGTACCGAAGCTGGTTGATGACGGTGTGATGATAGTCGGCGACGCCGCCGGTTTTTGTCTGAACCTGGGTTACACCGTGCGTGGCATGGATTTGGCGATTGCTTCAGCAGAGGCTGCGGCCAAAACCGCCATTGCAGCGAAAGAACGTCAGGATTTCTCCGCCAACAGCCTGATGGACTACAAACGCGCCCTTGCACAGGGTTGTGTGATGCGTGATTTACAGCATTTCCGTAAGATCCCCGCGCTAATGGAAAACCCCCGTTTGTTTACCCAATACCCGCGCATGGTGGCCGATATCATGAGCGATATGTTCACCGTTGATGGCAGCCCAAACCAGCCAATTCGCAAGACCATTTTATCCCACGCGAAGCAGATTGGGCTGATGAACCTACTGAAAGACGGCATAAAGGGAGCAACCGCACTATGAGTCAGGACAACACCGTAAATGTTGACGTCAAACTGGGCGTTAATAAATTCAATGTCGATGAGGGGCATCCGCACATCATCCTTACCGAACATCCTGACATGAAAGAATTTCGCAAACTGCTGAAAGCCTGTCCTGCTGGACTGTATAAGCAGGACGAAAGTGGAAATATTCATTTTGATTCCGCAGGCTGCCTGGAATGTGGTACCTGCCGGGTTCTGTGCGGCTCTACTATCCTCGAACAATGGGAATACCCGGTTGGGACATTTGGTGTGGATTTCCGTTACGGCTAACACGTATCGCCTGTTGCACGCCGGATACAGCACATCTGTTATTCGGCAGGACGTGTACCGAAATTATCCAGGGAATAACTCATGAGTGTCACATTAACGTTTAATGCCGAACGTCGGGAAGCTTATCGACAACAAGGGTTTTGGGGGGATGCATCGCTGGGTGATTACTGGAGCCAAACAGCCCAGGCGATGCCGGACAAAATCGCTGTGGTCGATAATCACGGCGATTCATACACCTACGCCGCGCTCGACAGCGCGGCCAGCCGTCTGGCGACCTGGTTGTTAGCCTGCGGAATCCAGCCAGGTGACCGCGTCGCCTTTCAACTGCCCGGCTGGTGTGAATTTACCCTTATCTATCTGGCCTGTCTGAAAACCGGAGCGGTTTCCGTACCACTACTTCCTGCCTGGCGCGAAGCCGAGCTGGTATGGGTACTGAACAAATGCAAGGCAAAGATTTTTTTCGCACCTACGCTGTTTAAACAAACCCGGCCGGTAGATCTGATCCTGCCCTTGCAAAACCAGCTGCCGCATCTGCAACAGATTGTTGCCGTCGATAAGCTGGCACCCGCGACAGACTCACTGGCACTCAGCCAGCTCCTTTTATCACCACCATTAACCCAGCCAATTAGTGTGCATGCCGATGAGCTGGCTGCGGTGCTGTTTACCTCCGGAACAGAGGGGATGCCCAAAGGGGTAATGCTGACCCACAACAACATCCTGGCCAGTGAACGCGCCTATTGTGCCCGTCTTAATCTTACCTGGCTGGATGTATTTTTAATGCCCGCGCCACTTGGCCATGCTACCGGTTTTTTACATGGCGTGACCGCACCGTTTTTAATTGGCGCACGCAGCGTACTGCTGGATATTTTTACTCCAGCATCCTGTCTCGAATTACTGGTACAGCAGCGCTGTACCTGCGTACTCGGCGCCACACCGTTCGTCTATGACATGCTGTGTAGCGTGGAAAAACATCCCTACGATCTCTCGTCGTTACGCTTTTTCTTATGCGGCGGCACCACTATTCCGAAAAAAATAGCCCGCGATTGTCAGCAGCTCGGCATTAAACTTTTAAGCGTCTATGGCTCAACAGAAAGCTCGCCGCACGCGGTGGTCAATCTGGATGATTCGCTTTCCCGCATGATGAACACCGACGGATATGCCGCAGCCGGCGTGGAAATTAAAGTCGTCGATGAGGCACGTAACACGTTGCCTGCGGGTATGGAAGGAGAAGAGGCCTCCCGCGGGCCCAATGTTTTTATGGGCTACCTTGATGAACCTGAACTCACCGCCCGAGCACTGGATAATGACGGCTGGTATTACAGCGGCGATTTATGCCGAATGGACGATGCCGGATACATCAAAATCACCGGGCGTAAGAAAGATATTATTGTGCGCGGTGGAGAAAATATCAGTAGCCGTGAGGTCGAGGATATTCTGTTGCAGCATCCGCGTATCCATGATGCCTGCGTTGTGGCAATGCCGGACGATCGTTTAGGCGAAAGATCGTGTGCGTATGTGGTGCTAAAACCTCCGCACCATTCGCTGTCGCTGGAGTCAGTGGTAGCCTTTTTTAGTCGCAAGCGGGTGGCAAAGTACAAATACCCTGAGCACATTGTGATCGTGGAGAAATTACCGCGCACAGCGTCCGGTAAAGTACAAAAATACCAACTGCGTCAGGATATTATTCAGCGTTTGAGCGTGGAGAGTGTTGCAGGATAAAGTGCCGGATGGCGACGCTAGCGCATCTTATCCGGCCTACGTTGAATGCCAATCGTAGGCCGGTAGGCGTTTACGCCGCCATCCGGCATCAAGTTACTTGTTCAGTTCAGCCAGACTTAGCCAGGTCTGTACGACAGTGTCCGGGTTCAGCGACAGGCTGTCGATCCCTTCTTCCATCAACCAGGCCGCGAAGTCTTCGTGATCAGATGGGCCCTGGCCACAAATACCCACGTATTTACCCTGTTTCTTAGCGGCACGAATCGCCATCGACAACAGTGCTTTCACCGCATCGTTACGCTCATCAAACAGTTCAGAAACCACGCCAGAGTCACGGTCCAGACCCAGCGCCAGTTGTGTCATGTCGTTAGACCCGATAGAGAAGCCATCGAAGTATTCGAGGAACTGTTCAGCCAGCAAGGCGTTGGATGGGATCTCACACATCATGATTACCTTCAGCCCGTTCTCACCGCGTTTCAGCCCCTGGCGTGCCAGCTCTTCCACCACCGCTTTCGCCTGGGCAACGGTACGTACAAACGGTACCATCACTTCAACGTTAGTCAGACCCATGTCGTTACGGACACGTTTTACTGCGTCGCATTCCAGCGCAAAGCAGTCGCGGAAGCTATCGGCAACATAACGGCCCGCCCCACGGAAGCCCAGCATCGGGTTCTCTTCATGCGGTTCATAACGCTCACCGCCGACCAGGTTAGCATATTCGTTGGACTTAAAGTCAGACATACGCACGATGACGCGTTTTGGATAAAACGCCGCCCCCAGCGTCGCGATCCCTTCCGTCAAACGACCAACGTAGAATTCACGCGGAGAATCGAAACCTTTCATCATGGCGCGGATTTCATTTTGCAGCTCAGGCGTCTGGTCATCAAACTCCAGCAGAGCACGCGGGTGTACGCCAATCATACGGTTGATGATAAATTCCAGACGCGCCAGGCCGACACCTTCGTTTGGCAGACAAGCGAAGTCGAAAGCGCGGTCCGGGTTACCGACGTTCATCATCACCTTCAACGGCAGATCCGGCATGGTCTCCACGCTGGAACTCTTCACGCTAAAGTCGAGCATGTCAGCGTAAACATAACCGGTGTCGCCTTCGGCACAGGAGACAGTAACCTTCTCACCGTCTTTCATGCGTTCGGTCGCATCGCCACAGCCAACAACCGCCGGAATTCCCAGTTCACGGGCAATAATCGCCGCGTGACAGGTACGACCGCCGCGGTTGGTGACGATTGCCGCCGCTTTTTTCATGATCGGTTCCCAGTCCGGGTCGGTCATGTCGGTAACCAGCACATCGCCTGGCTCGATACGGTTCATTTCGCTGATGTCCTGGATGACTTTGACCGGACCCGCGCCAATGCGGTGACCGATGGCACGACCTTCAGCAATAATTTTACCCTGCGCATGCAGCGTATAACGCTCCATCACCTGGCCGCGAGAACGTACGGTTTCCGGACGAGCCTGTACAATGAACAGCTTGCCGGTATGACCGTCTTTCGCCCATTCGATGTCCATCGGACGACCGTAATGCTTCTCGATTTGCACCGCCTGCTTCGCCAGTTCCTGCACTTCCTCGTTGGTCAGTGAGAAAACATCGCGTTGCGCCTGCGGAACGTCTTCAATGGTAACCTGCTTGCCATGCTCCTGAGTCGGCGCATAAATCATGCGGATTTTCTTAGAGCCCATCGTACGACGCACGATGGACGGACGATTAGCCGCCAGCGTCGGTTTATGCACGTAGAACTCATCCGGGTTCACAGCGCCCTGCACCACCATCTCGCCCAGGCCCCATGCAGACGTGATAAACACCACCTGATCGAAACCGGATTCGGTATCGATGGAGAACATGACACCGGAAGACGCGAGATCAGAACGCACCATCCGCTGAACGCCCGCAGAGAGCGCGACGCCGCGGTGATCATAGCCCTGATGAACACGATAGGAGATTGCGCGATCGTTAAACAGCGAGGCAAACACGTGTTTGATAGCAACCAGTACGGCATCAAATCCCTGGACGTTGAGGAACGTTTCCTGCTGGCCCGCGAATGACGCATCTGGCATATCTTCTGCTGTAGCGGAGGAACGCACGGCAAAAGAAGCATTGGCATCGTCCGCTGACAGCTGCGCGTAGGCATCGCGGACGGCATTTTCCAGTTCAGGCTGGAAAGGAGTGTCGATAATCCACTGGCGGATCTGTGCACCCGCTTTTGCAAGCTCGGTGACATCGTCAATATCCGTTTTATCCAGCAGCTCATAAATGCGCTGGTTTACGCCGCTTTGGTCCAGAAACTGGTTAAACGCATCGGCGGTCGTTGCAAAACCATTCGGTACGGAAACGCCCATACCTGAAAGGTTAGTAATCATTTCACCCAGGGAGGCATTTTTGCCCCCAACTCTGTCTACATCATTCATGCCGAGTTGGTTATACCAAAGCACCAGCGGTGACGAGCCATTGTTGGACATCGAACAATCCTTATATATGAACGAGGTTAGGAAACTCAATTTTGCGTAATTATCTTGGCATATTTACCTCAGCGAAAAAAACGGTGAATCGTTCAAGCAACTTTATTTTTTATTTTTTCAGATTCTTTCCGCATTTGCGCAAACCCGCGAACGGCACGGGATCACCACAAAATCAGTCGGTATAAACATTTGTTCCGAAAAATGAAATGTACTTTTCATTAAATATAAAAATACTGTTTCACTTTATAAAACTGATGCAGCAATATTCGCTTCTGACGAATTTTAATTTATGCTTTCAGAGAATTATGTCTGCCCCCAGGATGAGCAAAATGGATAATGCTGTTGATCGTCATGTATTTTATATTTCTGATGGCACAGCCATCACCGCAGAGGTATTGGGTCACGCGGTAATGTCGCAATTTCCGGTCACGATCAGCAGCATTACGCTGCCGTTTGTTGAAAATGAGAGTCGTGCGCGGGCGGTTAAAGACCAGATTGACGCCATTTATCAACAAACGGGTGTGCGTCCTCTGGTGTTCTACTCCATCGTGTTGCCGGAAATTCGCTCGATCATTTTACAAAGTGAAGGTTTTTGCCAGGACATCGTCCAGGCACTGGTCGCGCCGCTGCAACATGAGATGAAACTCGACCCCACGCCGATCGCACATCGCACGCACGGCCTGAATCCCGGCAACCTCAACAAGTACGATGCGCGTATTGCCGCCATTGATTATACCCTCGCGCACGACGACGGTATTTCGTTGCGCAACCTCGATCAGGCGCAGGTGATCCTGCTTGGCGTTTCTCGTTGCGGCAAAACTCCGACCAGTTTGTATCTGGCTATGCAGTTTGGTATCCGTGCGGCCAACTACCCCTTTATTGCCGATGATATGGATAATCTGGTGCTGCCCGCCTCTCTGAAGCCGTTGCAGCATAAATTATTCGGCCTGACCATCGACCCTGAGCGCCTGGCGGCGATCCGCGAAGAGCGCCGGGAGAACAGCCGGTACGCTTCGCTGCGCCAGTGCCGAATGGAAGTTGCTGAGGTAGAAGCGTTGTACCGAAAAAACCAGATCCCATGGCTGAACAGTACCAATTACTCGGTAGAAGAGATTGCCACCAAGATCCTCGACATTATGGGGCTGAATCGCCGCATGTACTAGAATGCTAGTGCATTGGTTCGATTTTTTGTTATTATGCTCGCCACCAGGCAGGATGAGTGTGATATTGTGATGTACATCACTTCCCGGTAGTCCTGCCGTTGAAGCAACAAATTTCTGAGATAAGTAATGAACAGAACCGATGAACTCCGTACTGCGCGTATTGACAACCTGGTCACTCCAGCAGAGCTTGCGCAACGGCATCCTGTTTCGTCCTCCGTCGCCCGCCATGTTACGGATTCCCGACGCCGGATAGAAAAAATCTTGAATGGTGAAGATCCTCGCTTGCTGGTCATCGTTGGACCATGCTCGATTCACGATCTCGATGCCGCCATGGAATACGCCACGCGTTTGCAGGCACTGCGCACTAAACACCAGGCGCGTCTGGAAATCGTGATGCGTACCTATTTTGAAAAACCGCGTACCGTCGTGGGCTGGAAAGGCCTCATTTCCGACCCGGACTTGAATGGCAGCTATCGTGTAAATCATGGTATTGAGCTGGCACGTAAACTGCTGTTACAGGTCAACGAACTGGGTGTACCGACGGCCACTGAATTCCTCGATATGGTGACAGGTCAGTTTATTGCTGATCTGATCAGCTGGGGCGCAATTGGCGCACGCACCACAGAGAGCCAAATTCACCGTGAAATGGCTTCCGCGCTCTCCTGCCCTGTCGGGTTCAAAAACGGAACAGATGGCAACACGCGTATCGCCGTCGATGCTATTCGCGCGTCACGCGCCAGCCACATGTTCCTCTCACCGGATAAAACCGGGCAGATGACTATCTATCAGACCAGCGGCAATCCCTACGGTCATATCATCATGCGCGGTGGTAAAAAGCCGAACTACTCTGCCGAAGATATTGCCGCTGCGTGCGATACGCTGCATGAATTCTCTCTGCCGGAGCATCTGGTGGTGGATTTCAGCCATGGCAATTGCCAGAAGCAGCATCGCCGTCAGTTAGAAGTGTGCGATGACGTCTGTCAGCAGATTCGCAATGGTTCGACGGCAATAGCCGGGATCATGGCGGAAAGTTTCTTACGCGAAGGTACGCAAAAAATCGTCAGCGGCCAGCCACTGGTTTATGGTCAGTCAATCACCGATCCCTGCCTGAACTGGGAAGATACGGAACTGCTGGTTGAAAAACTCGCCGCAGCGGTAGACAGTCGATTCTAACATCATGCCCGGGCGGCGGTTTCGCCTGACCCGACCTAAGGTTCGCGCCCATCCAGGCCCGATCAGCGTAATGCGACCGGGCTTTTTTAATGCAGCACAATCCCGCAAATTTGATCCCGTCACAATTATTTCACAAAAAGACTTGATGCAAATTCTCAGTTTATTGATAATGATTATCATTGTTACATTGATTGTTATTTTTAAACACTATGTCACGTATGGATAACACTACAGCAACGCCTGCAAAAGAAAAAACACCGCCTTCTGTCACGCCAAATGAGCGTCGAATTGACAGTAAAAGCCTGCTGGGTAAAGAAGGACGCGTGGTCATAGAACATGATGGTCAGCATTACTTGCTGCGCCAGACCCAAGCCGGAAAACTCATTCTGACCAAATAAACAACACCTTTCGCCAGCCACCCAGGTGATACCCAGGCAGCCAGCGCTTTCGATTTCCTAATGGAGAGTTGCTATGCCATACCTGCACACTGCATCCCTGCGTCCCTCGCTATTGGCGCTGGCGATTGTCAGTAGCCTGCCCACTTTCGCGTATGCGGCGGTCGAAGATATGACCGTCACCGCCACCGGCAATGCCCGTAATGCCTTTGAAGCGCCGATGATGGTCAGCGTTATTGATGCGACCGCGCCGGAAAACCAGACCGCCAGTTCAGCGGCCGATCTGTTACGTAAAGTGCCTGGACTTACCCTTGACGGTACAGGACGAACCAACGGTCAGGACGTCAATCTGCGCGGCTATGACCGCCGCGGCGTTCTGGTGCTGGTTGACGGCGTTCGTCAGGGCACCGACACCGGACACCTGAACAGTACCTTCCTCGACCCGGCGCTTATCAAACGCATCGAAGTCGTGCGCGGCCCTTCTGCTCTGCTGTATGGCAGCGGTGCGCTCGGCGGCGTGATCGCCTATGACACTGCGGATGCCAAAGATCTGCTGGAAGCCGGACAAAACAGCGGTTACCGCGTGTTCGGTACTGCGGCAACCGGCGATCACAGCCTCGGTATGGGCGCCAGCGCATTTGGGCGTACCGATACGCTGGACGGACTGCTTGCATGGTCGAGTCGCGATCGCGGTGATTTGCGCCAGAGCGACGGCACTACAGCGCCAAACGATGAAGCGATCAACAATATGCTGGCGAAAGGCAGTTGGAAAATTGACAGCGCCCAGACGCTGGCAGGCTCGTTGCGCTACTACAACAATGACGCCCGTGAACCTAAGAACCCACAAACCAGCGCGGCGGATGCCACCAGCAACCCGATGACCGACCGTTCAACCATCCAGCGTGATGCGCAACTGACCTACACGCTCGCCCCTGTGGACAATGACTGGCTGAACGCTGATGCTCGCCTTTACTGGTCCGAGGCTCGCATTAATGCCCAGAATCCGGATGCGACTAATGAGTTTCGCAAACAAACGACCAAAGGCGGAAAAATTGATAACCGCAGCCGGTTGTTTACCGACTCCTTTGCTTCTCACCTGTTAACTTACGGTGGTGAGTACTATCGCCAGGAACAACGCCCCGGAGGTGCGACGACCGGTTTCCCTGAGGCAAAAATTGATTTTAGCTCCGGCTGGCTGCAGGATGAAATCACCCTGCGAGATCTGCCCGTAACATTGCTGGGTGGTACACGCTATGACTCATATCGCGGTAGCAGCGATGGTTACGCGGATGTCGATGCCGACAAATGGTCGTCCCGCGCAGGAATGACCGTTACGCCAGCCGACTGGCTGATGCTGTTCGGGTCCTGGGCTCAGGCCTTCCGCGCCCCGACTATGGGCGAGATGTATAACGATGCAAAACACTTCTCTATTGGTCGTTTCTACACTAACTACTGGGTGCCAAACCCTAACCTGCGCCCGGAAACCAACGAAACGCAGGAGTACGGATTTGGACTGCGCTTTGACGATTTGCTGATGGCGAGCGATGCGCTCGAATTTAAAGCCAGCTATTTCGACACCAAAGCGAAAGATTACATCTCCACCAGCGTCGACTTTGCTGCCGCGACAACCATGTCCTATAACGTCCCCAACGCCAAAATCTGGGGCTGGGACGTGATGGCGAAGTACTCCGCCGATCTGTTCAGTCTCGATATGGCCTATAACCGCACACGCGGCAAAGATACTGACACGGGCGAATACATTTCCAGCATTAACCCGGATACCGTCACCAGCAAACTGAACATACCCGTGGCACACAGCGGTTTCTCAGTCGGCTGGATAGGCACGTTTGCGGACCGCTCCACGCATATCAGCAGCAGCTACGCTAAACAGCCTGGCTATGCGGTAAACGATTTCTACGTGAGCTATCAGGGGCAACAAGCGCTGAAAGGCATGACCACCACGCTGGTGCTGGGCAATGCCTTCGACAAAGAGTACTGGTCGCCGCAGGGCATCCCACAGGATGGTCGCAATGGCAAAATTTTCGTGAGTTATCAGTGGTAATCACTTTTCCCCGGTTCGCCGGGGTAGCAATCTGGAAGGAAGAGACAATGAATCATTACACACGCTGGCTGGAACTGAAGAAAGAAAATCCCGGTAAATACGCACGTGACATTGCAGGGTTGATGAATATTAGCGAAGCCGAACTGACCTTTGCGCGCGTCGGCCATGACGCCTGGCGCTTACGTGGCGAAGTCCGCGAAATCCTCAGCGCACTGGAAGCCGTAGGTGAAACCAAATGCATTTGCCGCAACGAATATGCGGTGCATGAACAGGTTGGCGCTTTTACCAATCAACACCTGAACGGTCATGCCGGACTGGTTCTTAATCCGCGCGCCCTCGACCTGCGCCTGTTCCTTAATCAGTGGGCAAGCGCTTTTCATATCAGTGAGACCACCGCCCACGGCGAGCGTCAGAGCATTCAGTTCTTTGACCATCAGGGGGATGCGCTGCTGAAAGTCTATGCCACACAGAATACCCTCGTTGAGGAATGGGCTGCGTTGCTGACCCGTTTCATCTTCGCTGAAAACCCGCCACTGGTACTGCAACCTACCAACACTTCTGCGCCAGCCGTCATCACGGTCGATGCGCAGACTGTTGATCAAGAGTGGCGAGCGATGACTGATGTACATCAGTTCTTCGGTTTGCTGAAACGCCACGATCTCACCCGTCAACAGGCATTTAATCTGGTGGGCGACGATCTGGCCTGTAAAGTTTCTAATAGCGCACTGGCGCAGTTACTTGATACCGCGCGCCAGGATGGCAATGAAATTATGGTCTTCGTGGGTAATCGCGGCTGCGTACAGATTTTTACCGGCGTAATAGAAAAACTGGTGCCGATGAAAGGCTGGCTGAATATATTCAACCCGGCATTTACCTTACATTTGCTGGAAGAGAGCGTCTCAGAAACGTGGGTGACGCGCAAACCGACCGCCGATGGCCACGTCACCAGTCTGGAACTGTTTGCTGCCGATGGCACGCAAATTGCCCAGCTTTATGGACAGCGTACGGAAGGTGAACCAGAGCAGACGCAATGGCGCGCACAGATTGACGCGCTCACGCCGAAAGGACTTGCCGCATGAAAAAACTGCTGGTCCTGATTGCGCTGCTGCCCATCGCAGCGCTGGCTGCTGACGAAGAACGCGTTGTGGCTCTCGGTGGCGACGTCACCGAAATTGTGTATGCGCTGGATGCGCAATCATCCCTCGTGGCACGTGACAGCACCAGTCAGTGGCCACAGGAAGCGACCCAATTACCCGATGTAGGCTATTTACGTCAGCTCAACGCCGAAGGTATCCTGGCTACCCGCCCTACTCTGGTGTTAGCCAGCGCACAAGCGCAGCCTTCTCTGGCCCTGAAGCAGGTCGAACACAGCAACGTCAGGGTTGTCACGGTCCCTGCCAGTAATACGCTTAGCGTGATTGATGAGAAAGTGCAGGTCATTGCGCAGGCGACACACCAGGAGGCTAAAGGCGAAGC
>NZ_SZWR01000021.1:122548-130190 GCF_005280875.1 Citrobacter sp. wls827 | reverse complement strand
AACACATTACGGCAGGAACTCGCGGCATTACCCGCCACGAAGCTTGATAAACGCGTTCTGTTTATTCTCAATCATGGTGGAATGACCGCAATGGCTGCAGGACAGGATACGGGGGCTGATGCCGCTATTCGCGCAGCCGGCTTACGTAACGCAATGCAGGGTTTTAGCCGTTACCAGCCGTTATCACAAGAAGGCGTCATTGCCAGCCAGCCCGACCTGGTGGTGATCTCACGGGATGGTATTCAGGCCGTTGGTGGTGAAGCTAACCTGTGGGCACTGCCTGGACTTGCGCAAACGCCTGCCGGGCGCAATAAGCAGGTACTGCAGATTGATGATATGGCATTACTGGGCTTCAGCGTTCGCACGCCACAGGCCATTTTGCAGCTACGCGCCAAAGCGGAGCAATTGCCCTGATGGCCCGACGAATCACCTGCTCGTTATGGACGCTGGCCTTTATGCTGGGTGTAATGACGATACTGGCGACCGGTTTTGGCGCGTTGCGCCTGCCGGTAAGCCTGCTCTGGCAGGACGGAGATGATGCTTTGCGTCAAATCTGGCTCACCATTCGGCTACCGCGCGTTCTGCTGGCGCTGGTGATTGGCGGCTCACTGGCACTGGCAGGTTGCGTCATGCAGGGATTGTTTCGCAACCCGCTTGCCGATCCAGGGCTACTGGGTATTAGCAGCGGTGCGGCCTGCGCCGTCGCTTTGTGGGTAGTGCTGCCTGTCTCTTTACCCGCGCTGTTGATGCTGTACGCCCCGATGCTGGCCGCTTTTCTCGGTGCGCTGGCGGCAACGGTAGTGATTTTTATCCTCAGCCAACAGCGCGACGGTTCGCTCTCACGTCTGTTACTGGTCGGTATTGCTATTAATGCGCTCTGCGGAGCGGCGGTTGGCGTTTTGTCGTGGATCAGCAATGATGCGCAGTTGCGCCAGTTGTCGTTGTGGGGGATGGGAAGTCTGGGAGCCGCGCAGTGGTCCACGCTACTGGCTGTCACGTCACTGACTATCCCGACGGTGCTGATCATCTGGCGTCTGGCTCCGGCGCTGAACCTGCTACAACTGGGTGAGGAGGAGGCGCATTATCTCGGCGTTGATGTTCGGATGATCCAACGTATTTTGTTGTTGTGCAGCGCATTACTCGTGGCCGCTGCTGTAGCGGTCAGCGGAGTCATTGGGTTCATCGGTTTGGTTGTTCCGCATTTAATGCGTATGTGGCTCGGATCAGACCATCGGGCCGTGATCCCCGGTTCCGTTCTGGCTGGCGCATTTTTACTACTGATTGCCGATACTCTCGCCCGCACCGCAGTTGCGCCTGCGGAAATGCCGGTCGGTCTGTTGACCAGTCTTCTCGGCGCACCGTGGTTTTTATGGCTTATTTTTCGTCAGCGAGGAGCGCATGGCTGAACATTTTATTGCCGAAGGACTTCACTATCGCCTTGCTGATCGCTCAGTAATTGACGACGTATCGCTCAAACTCGCTAAAGGTGAACTGGTCGCGTTAATCGGGCCGAATGGTGCGGGAAAATCCACCCTGCTACGTCTGTTGACCGGCTTTCTTAAACCGACTGCCGGACGCTGTTTGTTAGATGGCAAATCACTGGCTGACTGGAGTACGCAGTCGCTGTCACGCCATCGCGCGGTTATGCGTCAGCAAACGCAGGTAGGTTTTGACTGGCAGACAGAAGCCGTTATCGCGATGGGCCGTGCCCCCTGGTCCCAACATCCCGAGCACGAGCTTATCGCACAGGTAATGGCAGTCACCGGCTGCACACCGTTGGCGGGCAAGCAATACGCCGCGCTTTCCGGTGGCGAACAACAACGCGTTCAGTTAGCCCGTGCGCTGGCACAATTGTGGTGCAACGCCGGACCTCGCGGTTGGCTATTTCTCGACGAACCGACGTCAGCGTTAGATCTGTACCATCAGCAACATCTGCTGAGATTACTAAAGACACTCACCGCTTCAGGAGAATTGCATGTTTGCATCATCCTTCACGATCTCAATCTGGCAGCACTGTGGGCTGACCGGATCATACTGCTCCATCAAGGAAGCATTGTGTCTCAAGGGACGCCCGACGCCGTGTTACAGGCTGATGATCTGATACGCTGGTACGGTGCTCAGGTTCACGTTGGCCAACACCCGGCCAACGCATCCCCACAAGTTTTTCTCGCGCCTTAGCTCGAACAGCTCACCTCCAGCCGTTTGCCCCAGTCAGGTGGACGGCTGATATAATCATCATCCCGATCGATAAACGGCGTACGTAACGCAGCGTGTAACCGATGTAGTTCGGTATAATCACCCTGCTCTGCCTGGCTAATTGCCCGCTGTGCCAGCCAGTTACGTAGCACCATAGCCGGATTCTCCGTCTTCATCTGCGCTTGTCTGACTACGTCAGCCACATTGTCTTGTTGCAGGCGCGTGCGGTAACGAGTGAACCAGTCGTCAAATGCCGCACGGTCAATAAACTCATCGCGCAGTGGGGACAAGGTGCTGTGTTGCTCAGTTTGGCTGAGCATGCGGAACGTTCGCGTATAGTCGCTACCTTCCCGCGCCATCAGGCTAAACAGTTCGCTAAGGATTTCGTTATCGTTTTTCTGCTCACTAAAGAAACCCAGTTTTTGCCGCATTCGTTGCCCATAGCGGGTTAGCAAGGCCAGTTGATAACCGTCCAGCGCATCATTGAGCACATCAACCGGGATGAATGGCGACAGCGTCTGCGCCAGACGTTGTAGGTTCCACAAAGCTGCAGCAGGCTGATTATCAAAACTATAGCGCCCCTGATGATCGGAGTGGTTGCAGACAAAATCTGGCACGTAATCATCAAGGAAACCGAAGGGACCATAATCCATCGTCAGACCAAGAATCGACATGTTGTCCGTGTTCATCACCCCATGCGCAAAGCCTACGGCTTGCCAGTCGGCCATTAACGTCGCGGTACGCGTAACAACATCCGTAAACCACAACTGATACTTATTTGCCTCTTCCTGCCATTGTGGCCAGTAATGACGGATCGCAAAGTCAGCAAGCTGACGTACTTTTTCCGGTTCACGACGATAATAAAAGTGCTCAAAATGGCCAAAACGCATATGGCTTTGTGCCACGCGAATGAGCATCGCGCCTGCTTCAGTGGTCTCTCGCTGCACCGGAGTCTCGCTGGTGACAATCGACAAGGCCCGGGTTGTAGGTATCCCCAAATAATGCATGGCTTCACTGGCCAGGCTCTCTCTAATCGTCGAGCGCAGCACAGCGCGCCCATCCCCCATGCGGGAATAAGGCGTTAATCCAGCGCCTTTCAGATGCCAGTCAAGGGTTGTGTCATCTGCAAGCAATTGCTCACCCAGCAGGATCCCTCGTCCATCGCCAAGCTGCCCAGCCCAGACACCGAACTGATGCCCGCTATAAACTTGCGCCAAAGGCGACATCCCAGGTAATAGCGATTCGCCCCCCCATACACCTGCCCCACCAGAAACATCAAACAACGCAGTTGGAATACCCAATTGCGCAGCCAGAGCATCGTTATGCCAGATGATGCGCGCGTTTTTCAGGGGGGTGGGCGAAAGAGCGGTATAGGTTGCTGGTAATTCATCACGCCAGCGAGTAGTAAAAGACAGGGTCATAGGGCCTCCTGTCTCTAGTGTAGACTGTTAATAGCCTGTTAAACACCAGCAAATAAAAGGGTTATCATTTTACCAGTGAAATAATTTTTGCCGGTGATACCGCCGGCCACAGTCCCCCTTGCATCGCGCTGAATCCCAAAGGTAATACCCGCGTCAGCATCTCTTGTGTATCAATACCGCTAATGATGATTGATTCGCAGCAGGGAGATAATTGCGCCAGAATAGCCCGCATAAACGGCTCAAACGAAATATGTGTAATCCGTTGTTGAACAAAGTTTTTATCCAGCACGACCCGTTTGAAAAGACCATCAAAAATTGCCCGCGTGGATATGCCCCCGGCACCGTAGTTTGTCAGTATTAATGGGAATCGCGCAGCCAGAGCCGCCAGTGTGGGATTTTCTTTGCCACTGTTTAACTCTGGATAACTTTCATTAATCGTCAGTTCAATAAATGAAAATCGTTCAACACGTGAAGCATATTCAGCGTCTGATAATAAAGTATTAGCGACCGCTGGCGTTAAATTAATCCAGGCCGGAATTTTGCGTTGAATAAAAAAGTGTTGGCACGTTTCGATTAATTCCAGCTTCTCGGCAAATAAGCGGCATTGCTCGTCGTCTGACATCCGGGGCATAACCAGCTCTGTTGGCATGTGTACGTCGCCATCCGGGCTGACAAAGTTTGTAACAATATCGACGAACTCAAGGTCACCTTTTTCACTTCGTGCAGGAAGAAAAGAGAACTCTGAATGATAAAGATAATCCAGTGAAACAATCATTGTGCCAGCCCCTCTGCATGGGTGTAATCCGGCATCCTGTAGCAAAGGATGGAAAAATACGTTGCTGCTGATACAAATTGAGGCCCTTTCATTTTTCCCTTTTTAGCCAGTAAATCGAATCCTTTTTTTTTAGCTTATCCTGATTATAAACGAATATCCAGCCTTGCACTTTTTAATATCTCGGGATAAATCATATTTTTAGCAAGATACGCTCTTAATGTTCAGGGTTATAGACCGACAAACAGCAGAAGTGAAAGTTGACATTTAAAATGCGGATGACGAGAAAGCCGCGAGCCGATCTCGTCACCCGCAATGATTAAATTCGGCGCGCCTGCCAAAAGTTTTTACGCCAGTAGACGTTATCCAGCGAAGAACGCATCACTCCGCGACTGGTTGAAGCATGGATAAATTGATTATTGGTATCGTAAATCCCGACATGCAGACCACTTTCACCGGAACCCGTTTTAAAGAAAACCAGATCGCCGGGTAGCAAATCATCTTTATCGATCTCAGTACCAATCTTTGATTGCGTACGCGTGTCGCGCGGGAGTTGCAGATCGAATTTGTCACGCATTGTCATCAACACAAATCCCGAACAATCCACCCCGCTACGGCTCATACCGCCATAGCGATAGGGAGTACCATGCCAGGTTTGCAACTGATCGTTAAGACCTGCGATAACGGCGATAGAGTCCGACAGTCGGGCATTTGGCGCAGGAGCACGATGGCTGCTGCACCCCGCCAAAAACAATGCTGTGATGAAAAGGAGCCAAAAGCGCATTCAGGACGAATCCTCTGATTTTTATTTTTGTGTCAATTTAGCGTGGAAATTATGTGATTTTCAAGAACCCATTTAACTTAAGTGGTTGATATGAGCATTCTGTGGCCTTCAATATCCAGGCGACGGAAATTTACACCGTAGGCTAACGACAGATTGGCTGGCGTTAGCACCACATCACGCGCACCGCTCGCCAGCAGCTTTCCGCGCTTGAGCAACCACGCCTTGTGCGCATGGCGTAGCGTATGGTTAAGATCATGACTGCTCATCACAATGGCGATTCCCTGCAGACACAGCTGGCTCAACAATCTGTCCAGCGCGTTTTGTTGCGCCACGTCCAGGCTATTCATCGGCTCATCCAGCAACAAAAGTTGCCCATGCGGATTAGACTGGGGGCTCATTTGCAGGATGACGGCCGCCAGACGCACACGTTGCCATTCACCCCCTGAAAGCTGATTAACACCACGTCCTAGTTTATCTCCCAGCCCAAGCGCATCAGCCACCTCCTGCAGCAGGTCTGTTCGCGCTTTATCAGGCTGATGCAGCGTCAGAAAATGCCAGACCGGCATCGCAAAAGGCGGATTTTGCTGTTGCGCAAGATAAGCACGATATTGCGCCAGCTTCGCTGCCGGCCAGTCACCGAGGGGTGTATCACCAAAGGTGATGCTCCCCTCTCCGGTCGTCAGTCCCGCCATTCGCGCCAACAACGTACTTTTCCCCGCGCCGTTGGGGCCCACTAAATGCAGGATCTCTCCTGCTTTAATTTCACCAGATAGCGGGCCGAGTCGGGTCGATTCCGCAACATCCTGTAGCAGCATTAATCGGGACATTAGTTGGCCAATGCAGTCTTTATAGCGTGTACAAGAACCGGGTCCTCAGGCGTCATATCAGGTGAATAACGCTGCAGCACCTGTCCATCCCGACCGACTAAGAACTTCTCGAAGTTCCACAGAATATCGTCCGGGTAGAGCGGTGCCCGGCCTTTACTCGCCATACGCGCATAAAATCCGCTATCTGCAGGTGCAACCGCAGTGGGTGCCGCATCAATCAGCTTCTGATACAACGGATGGCGGGCTTCGCCATTGACATCAATCTTACTGAACATCGGGAAGGTAACGCCCCAGGTTGTGCTGCAATACGTCTTAATCTCGTCTTCACTGCCGGGCTCCTGCCCCAGAAACTGGTTGCAGGGGAATCCCAGAACGGTGAAACCCTGCCCATGCCAGGTTTTCTGCAGGTTTTCCAGTTGCTCATACTGCGGCGTTAACCCACATTTTGAGGCTACGTTGACGATTAACAGTACATTTCCGGCATACGCCTGCAATGAGGTCGCCTCGCCGTCGATGGTTGTCACTTCCGTATTAAAAAGCGTGTTTTGCATAGCATCTCCAGAACAACAGGTGAATAGTGGGATGACCCTGTTCAGCTTTTAAGCATAGACCGAACCTGCGCTTTCTAGCGCGCAGCTTTTAACAATAACCAGATAAATACCGGTGCGCCCATCGTGGCCGTCACCACGCCAATGGGTAATTCAGCCGATGCCAGTACCAGACGTGCGACAACATCAGCAAACAGTAGTGCAATTGCCCCCGCCAGCGCACACCCAGGGAGTAAAACGCGGTGATCGGTTAATCCACACAGTCGCAGAATATGAGGGATTACCAGCCCGATAAAACCAATTGCCCCTGCCAGCGCCACGCTCACACCAACCATCCATCCCGTGGCAACCACCAGCAAGTTGCGCCAGAACCATAAAGGCAGCCCCAGCTGGCGCGCGGAGGTTTCCCCCAGCGCCAGCATATTCATCGGCTGTGACTGACAGCAGATCCACACCAGCACCGGAATCAATGCCACCATGAGCCAGGCCTGATGCCAGTCTACGCCGCCGAAGCCCCCCATCATCCAGTACATCAACTGTCGAAGATCAAAAGAGGTGGAAAAATAGATAGCCCAGGTCATCAGCGCGCTGCAGATAATCCCCAGCGCCACGCCGGCCAACAGCAAACGACTGGTCGATAAATGTCGGCGGGCAAAACGAAGAAGAATGAGGGTGATAATCAGCGCGCCAGCAATGGCGCATAGGCCCAATGCCCAGCCGGGCAATCGCCCTTGCCCCAACAGCACAGCCGCAATAAGCCCTACCCCCGCGCCATTAGACACGCCGAGTAAACCAGGCTCCGCGAGCGGGTTTTCAAACAGCGCCTGCATCACCGCGCCAGCCAGGGCCAGTGCGGCGCCTACCAGCAATACGGCAAGTGTACGGGGCAGTCGAATTTGCCAGACGAACAGATCGCCGCGAGCGCTAAACCAATCGCCGGGAGCAATCCACTGTTCTCCTGCGCATAAACTTATCATGGTTGCCAGCAGCATCAGCACTGACAGAGACAGTATCCAGCGCACGTTTCGTCGCTGCTGTTGATGGGCGAAAGTCAGCATGTTTTCCATTCTGCTGAAAAAAGATGGGGAGATTCT
>NZ_SZWR01000021.1:106477-122478 GCF_005280875.1 Citrobacter sp. wls827 | reverse complement strand
AAAAAGGCCGCATAGCGGCCTTTTTAGTTATACGCGTCATACTTTGCGTATCGTTAAATCACTCTTCTTTGGGCGTTGCGTTTTCAACCCGGCTTTTTAACTTCTGCCCGGGTCTGAAGGTCACCACGCGCCGTGCTGTAATGGGAATATCTTCGCCCGTTTTCGGGTTACGTCCCGGACGTTGATTCTTATCACGCAGATCGAAGTTACCAAAACCAGAGAGTTTTACCTGCTCACCGTTTTCCAGAGCACGACGGATCTCTTCGAAAAACAGCTCGACCAGTTCTTTGGCATCCCGCTTGCTAAGCCCAAGCTTATCAAACAGATATTCTGACATTTCAGCTTTTGTAAGCGCCATAGGTTCAATCCCTCAATGATGCCTGGAATCGCTCTTTTAATGCCTCTACACATTTGGCGACGGTAGCGGCAATCTCCTCTTCTTCAAGTGTACGGCTGGTATCCTGAAGGATCAGGCTGATAGCGAGGCTCTTATAACCCTCCGCAACACCCTTACCGCGGTACACGTCAAACAAGTTTACGCCAACTACCTGATTTACGCCAACTTTCTTACATTCGGATAAAATATCCGCTGCGGGAACGTTTTCTGCCACAACAACGGCGATGTCACGGCGGTTCGCCGGGAAGCGAGAAACTTCACGCGCCTGAGGCACCACGCGGTCTGCGAGCTTATTCCACTCCAGTTCGAACACCAGAGTGCGACCGTTCAGATCCAGTTTACGTTCCAGCTCAGGATGAACAACCCCAATGAAACCAATACGTTCACCTTTCAGATAAATCGCCGCAGACTGACCCGGATGCAGGGCTGGATTCGCTTCAGCTTTGAACTGGATGTCCGCCAGTTTGCCTGTCAGGTCGAGGACCGCTTCCAGATCGCCCTTCAGATCATAGAAATCAACCGTCTCTTTCGCCAGATTCCAGTGTTCATCATGACGGTTGCCGCAGATCACGCCCGCCAGCATCAGATCCTGACGGATCCCGAGGTTAGCCTGCGTATCCGGTACAAAACGCAAACCTGTTTCAAAAATACGCACACGGTTTTGCTGACGGTTTTGGTTATAAACCACCGTGGACAGCAAACCGGTCCACAGAGACAGACGCATTGCTGACATATCGATAGAGATTGGGCTTGGCAGCAGCAGCGCTTCTTCACCCGGATGCAGCAGCGACTGGACTTTCGGATCGACGAAGCTGTAGGTAATAACTTCCTGGTAGCCTTTGTCATTCAGCATGGTTTTTACACGTTTCAGCGATAAATCCGCTTCTCGATGCTCACCCATGATAAGTCCTGCCTGAATTGGGGTATTCGGGATATTGTCGTAGCCGTATACGCGGGCGACTTCTTCGACCAGGTCTTCTTCGATTTCCATATCGAAACGCCAGCTCGGCGCGGCAGCCTTCCACTCATCCTGCCCTTCCGTCACGTCACAACCCAGACGACGCAGAATGTCGCTCACCTGCTCATCCGCAATATGATGTCCGATCAGACGATCCAGTTTGCTACGACGAAGCGTAATGGTTGCGCGTTTTGGCAGCGTGTCTTCGTTCGTCACGTCAATGACTGGACCCGCTTCGCCACCGCAGATATCGATCAGCAGGCGCGTTGCACGTTCCATGGCCTTATGTTGCAGAGCCGGATCAACACCACGCTCATAGCGGTGAGAAGCATCGGTGTGCAGACCGTGACGACGTGCGCGACCGGTAATAGACAGCGGGCTGAAGAATGCACATTCCAGCAGGACGTTTTGCGTTTCATCATTCACGCCGGAATGTTCGCCACCAAAGATGCCGCCCATCGCCAGCGCTTTGTTATGGTCCGCAATCACCAGCGTATCCGCATTCAGCTTCGCTTCGCTGCCATCCAGCAATACCAGGGTTTCACCCTCTTTTGCCATACGGACAACAATTCCGCCTTCAATGCGGTCTTTGTCGAATGCGTGCATCGGCTGGCCCAGTTCGAGCAGCACATAGTTAGTCACGTCAACCACGGCATCGATTGAACGAATACCGCAACGACGCAGTTTTTCTTTCATCCACAGCGGTGTCGGCGCTTTAACATTGATGCCTTTAACCACGCGGCCCAGATAGCGAGGGCAGGCTTCTACGGCTTCGACCTGAATCGGCAGGACGTCGCTAATGGTTGCCACTACAGGCGCGATTTCCGGCTCAACCAGCGGAGCTTTGTTCAGCACAGCAACATCACGTGCGACACCGATAATGCCTAAGCAGTCGGCGCGGTTCGGCGTGACGCTAATTTCGATAGTGTTGTCGTCAAGCTTAAGGTATTCACGGATATCGGTGCCAATTGGCGCATCGGCAGGCAGTTCGATAATCCCGTTATGATCGTCGGAAATACCCAGCTCAGAGAATGAGCACAGCATACCTTCAGACGGCTCACCGCGCAGTTTTGCGGCTTTGATTTTGAAATCGCCCGGCAGAACGGCACCCACGGTTGCCACGGCCACTTTCAGCCCCTGACGGCAGTTTGGCGCACCGCAGACGATATCCAGCAGACGGTCGCCGCCTACATTCACTTTGGTGACACGCAGTTTGTCAGCGTTCGGGTGCTGGCCACATTCAACCACTTCACCCACCACAACGCCGTTGAACGCGCCGGAAACAGGTTCCACACCGTCAACTTCCAGACCCGCCATCGTAATTTGGTTTGACAGCGCATCGCTATCAATCGCCGGGTTAACCCATTCGCGTAACCACAGTTCACTGAATTTCATTGTATTACCCTGCCTTTATTTAAACTGTTTGAGGAAACGCAGATCGTTTTCGAAGAAAGAACGCAGATCGGTAACGCCATAACGCAGCATGGTCAGACGCTCCATCCCCATTCCGAAGGCAAAACCGGAGTAGATTTCTGGATCGATACCGACGTTACGCAGCACGTTCGGGTGAACCATGCCGCAGCCCAGTACTTCCAGCCATTTTCCGTTTTTGCCCATGACGTCAACTTCCGCAGAAGGTTCAGTGAACGGGAAGTAAGAAGGACGGAAACGAACCTGCAGGTCTTCTTCAAAGAAGTTGCGCAGGAAATCGTGCAGCGTACCTTTCAGGTTGGTGAAGTTGATATTGGTATCAACGATCAGGCCTTCCATCTGATGGAACATCGGGGTGTGCGTCTGATCGTAGTCGTTACGATAAACGCGGCCCGGGGCGATAATACGGATCGGCGGCTGTTTTTCCTTCATGGTGCGGATCTGCACGCCGGAAGTCTGTGTGCGCAGCAGACGCGTTGCATCAAACCAGAAAGTGTCGTGGTCAGCGCGCGCCGGGTGATGGCCAGGAATGTTCAGCGCATCGAAGTTGTGATAGTCATCTTCGATTTCCGGACCAGTCGCCACGGTAAAGCCCAGCTCACCGAAGAAACTTTCAATACGGTCGATAGTACGCGTTACCGGGTGGAGTCCACCATTTTCGATACGGCGTCCCGGCAGGGAGATATCGATAGTTTCTTCAGCCAGGCGCGCGTTCAGCGCGGCACTTTCTAATTCGGCTTTACGCGCGTTCAGCGCTTGCTGTACCTGCTCTTTGGCTTCATTGATTACCGCACCTGCTGCCGGGCGCTCTTCCGGTGGCAGCTCGCGCAGGGTTGTCATCTGAAGGGTCAGGTGCCCTTTCTTGCCCAAATATTCGACGCGGACATTGTCTAACGCGGCAACATCTGAAGCCTGGTTAATGGCGGCCGTTGCACTGGCAACCAGCTCTGCGAGATGTGACATGGTTTTCCTCGTTATGTTGCGATATTCACTAGTCGCTCGTATATACGCAAAATCATTCAAGTTGTATCAACGCTGCAAAAGAGCGAATGCAGCCAATACAGAGACAACTTGAAGGATGACGCGTATAAAAAAAGCCTCCACCAGGGAGGCTTTTAGGCGCTGTTTTCCGTTTCTTCTTTCACGCGCAAGCCTCCTGATTTCAGGTGCTAAAGTAAAAGAAGAAGCGGAAAATAGCAGCATTCATGCTTGCGTTACCTTGTGTGGTAAAAACCGGACAACCTTTATTGAAAAGGCTTACGGATAAATTGTCAACTAATTGATTGCACTACAAATAAAAGAGAGGGAGCCAGGCTCCCTCTTTTCACCGGCTTATGCCAGAGCTGCTTTCGCTTTTTCGACCAGAGCGGTGAACGCTACTTTGTCGAATACTGCGATGTCAGCCAGGATCTTACGGTCGATTTCAACAGAGGCTTTTTTCAGGCCGTTGATGAATTTGCTGTAAGAAATACCGTTCTGACGTGCTGCTGCGTTGATACGCGCAATCCACAGTTGACGGAACTGACGCTTCTTCTGACGACGGTCACGATAAGCGTACTGACCAGCTTTGATAACAGCCTGGAAGGCAACGCGGTATACGCGAGAACGCGCACCGTAGTAGCCTTTAGCTTGTTTCAAAATTTTCTTGTGACGTGCACGGGCAACTACACCACGTTTTACGCGAGCCATATGTGCTCTCCTGTCTCTATATTCTTAGTAAAAAAATGAATTAAACGTTAACGGCTTATGCGTACGGCAGGCACGCGATAACCAGACCCAGATCGCCTTTAGACACGAGGCCTTTTGGACGCAGGTGACGTTTACGCTTAGTAGATTTTTTGGTCAGAATATGACGCAGGTTTGCGTGCTTACGCTTAAATCCACCACCACCGGTTTTTTTGAAACGCTTAGCAGCACCGCGTACGGTCTTAATTTTTGGCATTTTAATAACTTCCACTTCGCATTGTTAATAAACGAAACGTAGGCGAACAACGGCTGTGGAACCCGTAGGCTCCACAGACATTGCTACTTGAAGGCCTTACTGTTTCTTCTTAGGAGCGAGCACCATGATCATCTGGCGGCCTTCGATCTTCGTAGGGAAGGATTCGACTACTGCCAGTTCACTCAGATCGTCACGGACGCGGTTGAGCACTTCCATACCGATCTGTTGGTGGGCCATCTCACGACCGCGAAAACGCAGCGTGATCTTAGCCTTATCGCCATCTTCCAGAAAGCGTACCAGGCTGCGGAGTTTTACCTGGTAATCGCCATCGTCGGTGCCAGGACGGAATTTAATTTCCTTAACCTGGATAACTTTTTGCTTTTTCTTCTGTTCCTTAGAAGACTTACTCTTTTCATAAAGGAACTTGCCGTAGTCCATAATACGACAAACTGGCGGTTCGGCGTTAGGGCTGATTTCAACTAAATCTACTCCAGCTTCTTCAGCCTTTTCGATCGCTTCTCTCAGACTCACAATACCCAAAGCTTCGCCTTCCAGACCTGTTAAGCGAACTTCCAGGGCGCGAATCTCGCCATTGATACGATTCGGACGTGCCGTTTGAACTCGTTTTCCGCCTTTAATACCTTATTCCTCCAGTTGTTGAAGACTGCGGCTGCGAATCTCTTGTTGCAGCTTCTCAATCACTTCATTTACGTCCAGGCTGCCCAAGTCTTTGCCACGACGGGTGCGCACGGCAACTTTGCCTGCTTCTACCTCTTTGTCGCCACAGACCAACATGTAAGGGACACGACGTAAAGTGTGCTCGCGGATTTTAAAGCCTATCTTCTCATTTCTCAAGTCTGCTTTTACACGAATACCCGCATTTTGTAGTTTCTGCGTTAATTCGTTGACGTATTCAGACTGAGAATCGGTGATGTTCATGACCACAACCTGAACCGGCGCAAGCCAGGTCGGGAAGAAGCCAGCGAACTCTTCGGTCAGGATACCAATGAAACGTTCCATCGACCCAAGAATTGCGCGGTGAATCATAACCGGCACCTGGCGTTCGTTGTTTTCGCCAACATAAGAGGCGCTTAAACGGGACGGCAGAGAGAAGTCCAGCTGTACAGTACCGCACTGCCATGCACGATCGAGGCAGTCATACAGGGTAAATTCAATTTTCGGACCGTAGAATGCGCCCTCACCCAGTTGGAACTCAAACGGGATGTTGTTTTCTTCCAGCGCAACGGCCAGGTCAGCTTCAGCACGGTCCCACATTTCATCGCTACCGATACGTTTTTCGGGGCGAGTGGACAGTTTGACGACGATTTTCTCGAAGCCAAAGGTGCTGTACATATCGTAGACCATACGAATGCAGGCGTTAACTTCATCGCGAATCTGCTCTTCAGTACAGAAGATATGTGCATCATCCTGAGTAAAGCCACGTACACGCATCAGACCGTGCAGCGCACCTGACGGCTCGTTACGGTGACAGCTACCAAATTCAGCCATACGCAACGGCAGATCGCGATAGGATTTCAGACCCTGGTTAAAGATCTGCACGTGGCCCGGGCAGTTCATAGGTTTAATGCAGTACTCACGGTTCTCAGACGAGGTCGTGAACATTGCATCTTTGTAGTTGTCCCAGTGACCTGTTTTTTCCCACAGCACACGGTCCATCATGAACGGACCTTTAACTTCCTGGTACTGATATTCTTTCAGTTTCGAGCGAACAAAAACTTCCAACTCGCGGAAGATAGTCCAGCCATCGTTATGCCAGAACACCATACCCGGTGCTTCTTCCTGCATATGATACAGGTCAAGCTGCTTACCAATTTTGCGGTGGTCTCGCTTGGCCGCTTCTTCCAGGCGTTGCAGGTAGGCATTCAGGGCTTTTTTATCGGCCCATGCAGTACCATAAATACGCTGCAGCATCTTGTTATTGCTGTCGCCACGCCAGTATGCCCCTGCGGTCTTCATCAGTTTGAAGTGATGGCAGAAACGCATGTTCGGCACGTGCGGGCCACGGCACATATCGACATATTCTTCATGATGGTACAAGCCAGGCTTGTCATCATGGGCGATGTTTTCATCAAGAATAGAGACTTTATAGGTCTCGCCACGCTTCACGAAGGTTTCGCGCGCTTCGTACCAGCTGACTTTCTTCTTAATGACATCGTAGTTTTTCTCAGCGAGCTCGTGCATCCGCTTCTCGAGCGCGTCGACATCTTCCTGGGTTAACGTACGGTCAAGATCGATATCGTAGTAAAAACCGTTGTCAACAACCGGTCCGATCGCCATTTTGGTGTTCGGCCAAAGTTGTTTGATCGCATGCCCTAACAGGTGCGCACAAGAGTGACGAATGATCTCCAGACCTTCTTCATCTTTCGCGGTGATGATGGAGAGTTTCGCATCATGTTCAATCAGATCGGAAGCATCTACCAGCTCACCGTTAACACGGCCAGCAATAGTCGCTTTAGCCAGACCTGGACCGATGTCCAGCGCAACATCCATGGGGCTTACAGCGTGGTCGTAATGGCGTTGGCTGCCATCAGGAAGAGTAATAACAGGCATGTTATATCCTTATTTGCAGTGGTGCCCCACACGTAAGAGCACATACAAAGATTCAATATTTAAAATTATCAAAAAGGTCTGGGCTGATTCCCGCTTCACTCTGCGAAATATGTCACAGGTCACCTGACTGGTAACACTGGACCTACGCCCGTTTTTTGATAACACCGTTTGACAGTGTACACGGCATTAGGATGCGATCAAAGCAACAATCAACGTGCACTCTATGATGTAAATCAATTCACTGACACCCTGACGTCTTTGTTACACTTGTAGAAAGTCATTTCACCGGAGCAGGAAAAAACAATGCCAACAAACCGCTTTGCGAAGAAACACTGGAAGATGGTGGTGATCCTGCTGGTTATTTGTGCGGCAATGCTGATGCTGCGTTGGGCAGCAATGATCTGGGGTTAAAATACTGGCCGCTTTTCTGGTTCCGTTGTATTTATCAATTAAATCGAATTCATCTGAAAAATAGCGAGTTATCGATAAGCATTAAAAATAAAACACAGATTAACTTTTAAATAAACTTAACGTTAATAGATAAAAGCCGGGCCAATTATTTGGCCCGGTTTGTCATTACATACGATAGCCGAGCGAAAGCGTCGTGCGGCGATCGGTATGTTCCGGCGCGGTTGCCGGCGGTTCGGAGTTCCAGGTGACGTTGTACGCGACCTTCAATCCAAAGTGTTCGTTGATGGCAACGTTTAAGGCCGTTTCAGAGTTAAGCGTTGTATCATCTGCACCAAATACCGACACACCCTGCGTAAACTTGGTGTTGTCCGTCATCTGCCACGCATAAGCCCCGGACGCATAACCTAACGGTTGCGTTTCAGTGGTGCCATCAGTGTGCTCGTCATAACGTACACCAGGACCGAATTCAAAGCGGAAACTGTGTACCGGTCCATTAAGAAACTGGCGACCATAACCGGCCGTTAGCACGTCACGCTCACGGTATCCGTTATAACGGTCTGTTAACCAACTGGCCTGGCCAAAGAGATAGTCATAGTCAGTCATGTTGTAACGACTACGACCACCTACAGCATATTTCTCAGATGAACGCTCATCATTTGAGGAGGTGTTGCTGGCATTTCCCCACAGAGACCACGCCGTAGATTGACCATACCAGGTCATGGTGGTGTCGGCGGTTAAAGAAGAACTTTTTGTGTTGCCTGACTGGGCAAGATATCCCGCGTTCAGGTTACCTTCAAAGGGTTTTTTCGCGCTGGAAGGGTCATCCATGACAGTAAAAACGGAATCATCGGCGGCGGCATGCATTGACGCAAACACGCACCCCGTCAGCAATACTGCTGCGGGCACTGTCTTCAAAAGCTTCATTTATAAAGAGTCCGTACAACAAAAAAAGAGACCATAACGGTCTCGGAAACTTTCATGTGGATCAATGACAAAAGACCCTTGAAAGGTAACAAATTATAAAAAGACTCGAATAACATAGCAATAAATTCTTATTTCATTTTTTGAATAAGAGCGTTCCTAATCCTTTATTTTATTTATATATCTTTGGCACGAGAATTTTAAATAAAGCTGCGAGAAATCATGTTGTTAATTACTTCACTTTCGTGGCGTTAAGTGCCAGACTGGGGTCAGCCTAACAGGAGGTAAAGATGGTACGTATCTATACGTTAACACTTGCGCCCTCTCTCGATAGCGCAACAACCACTCCACAAATCTACCCCGAAGGTAAACTTCGCTGTACCTCACCAGTTTTTGAACCTGGCGGCGGAGGCATCAACGTCGCCCGCGCCATTGCACATCTTGGCGGAACTGCAACGGCCATCTTTCCGGTCGGTGGTGCGACCGGCGAGCACTTAGTTTCTTTACTTGCCGACGAAAATGTTCCCGTCTCGACTATCGAGGCTAAAGACTGGACCCGACAAAATCTCCATGTCCACGTCGAATCCAGCGGCGAGCAGTATCGTTTTGTCATGCCCGGTGCAGCGCTGACTGATGACGAATTCTACCAATTGCAGGATCAGGTACTGGAAATTGAATCTGGTGCATTGCTGGTCATTAGCGGCAGTTTGCCGCCCGGTGTACAAATAGAAAAAATGACCCGGCTCATCACTACCGCACAAAAACAGGGGATCCGCTGTATTGTCGACAGCTCCGGTGAGGCGCTGACGGCGGCCATAGCCATCGGCGGTATCGAACTGGTAAAACCTAACCTCAAAGAATTGAGTGCGCTGGTGAAACGCGAACTCACGCAACCCGATGACGTCCGCAAAGCGGCACAGGAGATTGTACAAAGCGGCAAAGCGCTTCGCGTTGTGGTCTCTCTTGGGCCACAAGGGGCGTTGGGCGTCAATCAAGAAACGTGCGTCCAGGTCGTCCCTCCGCCGGTGAAAAGCCAAAGTACCGTTGGTGCAGGCGACAGTATGGTCGGCGCAATGACGTTGAAACTGGCAGAAAATGCCTCGTTTGAAGAGATTGTGCGTTTTGGCGTCGCTGCGGGTAGTGCAGCAACGCTGAATCAGGGCACGCGGCTGTGCGCATTGGACGATACGCAAAAAATATATTCGTATCTTGCCCGATGATGACGCACTCCCCCTTATCAGGCATAAGGGGGATTTACCCACAAAACTGTCGGCATACGTATTATGCGTCTATGATAAAAAATCATGTGATTACAAAGAAGTGAATCATGTAAAACCTAAAGTCGCAATTTCTCAGGGAGGTGTGGAAGAACGACATACAATTAATGCCTTTCCAGCGATGACGCGTCTATGGTGTGCGTCAGTTCGTGTTTTTTTACCGCATTCTTGCGCTAACCTTATGATCTGGCAGACAACATGGGGAGAGACATCATGTGGCAGGCTATCAGTCGTCTTTTAAGCGAGCAATTAGGTGAAGGCGAAATCGAACTGCGTAATGAACTGCCCGGCGGAGAGATTCATGCCGCATGGCATTTACGCTATGCGGGGAGAGATTTTTTCGTCAAATGCGATGAAAGAGAGCTGTTAACCGGCTTTACGGCAGAAGCCGATCAGTTGGAGCTACTTTCCCGCAGTCAAACTGTATCTGTACCGAAAGTCTGGGCAGTAGGCGCAGACAGAGATTACAGCTTTCTGGTGATGGATTTCCTCCCTCCCCGTCCGCTTGATGCGCATAACGCGTTTATTCTCGGTCAACAGCTTGCGCATTTGCACGAATGGAGCGATCAACCACAGTTCGGCCTCGACTTCGATAATGCACTCTCCACTACGCCACAACCCAATGCCTGGCAGCGTCGCTGGTCAACCTTCTTCGCCGAGCAACGCATCGGCTGGCAACTGGAACTTGCGGCGGAAAAAGGCATTGCGTTTGGCAATATTGACGCCATTGTCGATCATGTTCAACAACGACTCTCCTCCCATCAGCCACAACCTTCTCTCCTGCACGGCGATTTGTGGTCGGCAAACTGTGCGCTCGGGCCGAATGGCCCCTACATCTTTGACCCCGCCTGTTACTGGGGTGACAGAGAGTGCGATCTGGCAATGTTGCCGTTACATACCGATCAACCGCCGCAGATTTATGACGGTTACCAGTCTGTCTCGCCGCTACCGTTAGATTTTCTCGACAGGCAGCCTATCTATCAGTTGTATACGTTGCTGAATCGGGCAATTCTATTTGGCGGGCAGCACCTGGTGGTGGCGCAAAAAGCGATGGAAAGGTTACTGGCGGCTTAACGTATAAATAGCCCGAAGGCGGCTTTGCTTATCAGGCCTGACGCTTCACGTAGTCCAGGCCTGATAATATCGGACTTACAAAAATCCCAGTAATGAAAAGAAGAAATAGCCGATCACGATAACAATCACCGGCAAAATATAGAGCGGGAAGATTTGTAAAAAGATCGTATGATGTGGCACGACAATACGCGACTCAATTTGCTCACGCGATAACCCTTCACTGCCTTTTGCCTGTTCCAGAATCAACTGATCTTCAACGCCCTCACGTAAAAAACGCGCCTGACGACTCATTCTGGCGCCAGAGTCCTGCAATGCCAGACCGATGAATATCAGAATGAAAATCAACCAAAAAACAAGATTAAGTCCGGTCTGAAAATCCGGTGTCGGCGAGTTATACCAAAACAGATTAAGAAACGGCGTATTCACCCGCATCATGTCGATCATCACGTGGGCAAAATCGAGCATTACCGCATTAATCCCTTCCTGCTTTTCGCTGTGCGCGTACATAAACTTCAGTACTGAAACCAGTGTTGAAATCAGCGCCGGAATGAAAATTACCCATCCCAGCAACCTTTTCAAGACAGCAATGCGTCCAGCTTGTTGATACGTCATGAGTTCCCCTTGATAAAGACGTGTCATTTTGGCCTAAGTTTACCCGTTGATAACCGTTTTCGCCTGATCTTTAAAGGCGGTATACTGCTGAATTAGCCATAATGAACGCTCAGAGCCTGTTATGACTGGCTCTTAATCCCTTTTATCACCGTAAAGGAGAGGTTGTGATGTCAACCCCGCGTCAAATTCTTGCTGCAATTTTCGATATGGATGGATTACTGGTCGATTCTGAACCGCTTTGGGATCAGGCCGAACTGGATGTGATAGCAAGTTTAGGCGTTGATATCTCCCGCCGCCATGAACTTCCCGACACCCTTGGTTTACGTATCGATATGGTTGTTGATCTTTGGTTTGCGCAGCAACCGTGGAACGGTCCCTCACGTCAGGAAGTGACGGAACGCATCATTACACGGGCTATTGCGCTGGTAGAAGAAACACGCCCCCTGTTGCCGGGCGTTCGTGAAGCTGTGGCACTGTGCAAATCCCAGGGAATACGGGTAGGACTGGCCTCTGCATCACCGCTGCATATGCTGGAAAAAGTGCTGACCATGTTTGATCTGCGCGATAGCTTTGACGCGCTGGCCTCGGCAGAAAAATTACCATACAGCAAACCGCACCCGCAGGTTTACCTCGATTGTGCCCAGAAGCTGGGCGTATCCCCGTTATCTTGTGTCGCGCTGGAAGATTCCGTGAACGGGATGATTGCGTCGAAAGCAGCGCGAATGCGCTCAATTGTTGTCCCCGCTCATGAAAATCAGGATGATCCCCGTTTTGTGCTTGCCGACGTCAAACTGGCCTCGTTGACTGAGCTCACTACCGGGCATCTTCGCGGTTGATCTCCCGCCGGGCAATGACCATATTGCCCAATTTTCATTGCCCATTTTTCGCCCATCAATATTTTTGAAACGCAGTTTCATTTTAATTGTATTTTTGTTCAACCTCTTCTATTCTTCTCCTATTGCAAGGCATTAACAGTAAAAATAGCTGAGGTGTACATGGTTCTGGACGCGTTTCGTCTTGAGGGTAAAGTCGCAATCGTCACTGGTTGTGATACCGGGCTTGGACAAGGTATGGCCCTGGCGCTGGCTGAAGCCGGATGTGACGTGGTTGGCGTAAACCGCAAAATCCCGTATGACACCGAGGAAAAAATCACCGCAGTCGGTCGGCGTTTTATGGCCATTCAGGCCGACCTCAGCCAACAAGAGGCGCTGTCTGGCATAGTGACCCAAACTGTGGCCGCGTTTGGCCGGGTCGATATTCTGGTCAACAATGCGGGAACCATACGTCGTCAGGATGCGCTGGATTTTAGTGAAAAAGACTGGGATGACGTGATGAATCTGAATCTCAAATCCGTTTTTTTCCTGTCACAGGCAGTGGCGCGCCAGTTTCTGGTTCAGGGCAACGGCGGAAAAATCATTAACATTGCCTCAATGCTCTCTTTTCAGGGCGGAATCCGCGTTCCTTCCTACACCGCATCAAAAAGTGGCGTGCTTGGAATCACCCGCTTACTGGCTAATGAGTGGGCGGCTCAGGGAATTAATGTCAATGCCATCGCACCCGGTTATATGGCGACAAACAATACGCAGCAGCTGCGCGAAGACAGTACGCGTAATCAGCAAATTGTCGATCGCATTCCCGCAGGGCGCTGGGGAACACCGGATGACTTGCAAGGCCCGGTCGTTTTTCTCGCCAGCCAGGCTTCTGACTATATCAATGGTTACACGCTTGCCGTGGACGGCGGTTGGTTGGCGCGTTAATCGTGCACTTGTGACAAAGGGTTACAACGTCACCTCTTCCGCCTACTGTATAAAACCCCTATACTGTATGAATTGACAGTTCATTGGGTTTTATCATGACGGCGGAAGGCCACCTTCTTTTTTCTATTGCCTGTGCGGTATTTGCCAAAAATGCCGAGCTGACGCCCGTTCTTGCTCAGGGTGATTGGTGGCATATTGTACCTTCGGCCATTTTAACCTGCCTGCTACCCGATATCGATCACCCGAAATCCCTGCTCGGGCAGCGGCTGAAGTGGATATCAAAGCCTATTGCCCGGGCATTTGGCCATCGCGGGTTTACTCACAGCCTGCTGGCCGTCTTTGCCCTGCTGGCCACGTTTTATCTGAAAGTTCCGGATAGCTGGATAATCCCGGCCGATGCCTTACAAGGTATGGTTCTCGGTTATCTCAGTCACATTCTGGCTGACATGCTGACTCCGGCAGGCGTTCCCCTGCTTTGGCCCTGCCGCTGGCGTTTTCGTCTGCCCATCCTCGTGCCGCAAAAAGGCAACCAACTGGAACGGTTCCTGTGCATGGCGCTGTTTGCCTGGGCTATCTGGATGCCGCAGACCGTACAAGAGAACAGCGCGGTACGCTGGTCATCACAGATGATTAATACGCTGCAAATGCAGTTTAATCGTTTTATAACGCACCAGGTTGACTAATAAATCGGCCAAAATGTCATTTTAGGTATAAACAATTCCATTTGAATATAAGAGCCAAGTCACAGTTCTGCTAATCTTGCGCCAACAGAATCACCATTGCATGGTGATACGCATAATAAGATCAGGAGAACGGGGATGAACTTTCCATTAATCGCGAACATTATCGTGTTCGTAGTACTGCTGTTCGTGCTGGCGCAAGCCCGCCACAAACAGTGGAGTCTGGCCAAAAAAGTACTGGTCGGTCTGGTCATGGGCGTGGTGTTTGGTCTCGCCCTGCATACCATTTATGGCTCCGACAGCCAGGTTCTTAAAGATTCCGTACAGTGGTTCAACATTGTCGGCAACGGTTATGTCCAGTTGCTGCAGATGATTGTCATGCCGCTGGTATTTGCGTCTATTCTCAGCGCCGTTGCGCGTCTGCACAACGCCTCTCAGTTAGGTAAAATCAGCTTCCTGACCATCGGCACGCTGCTGTTTACAACGCTGATTGCCGCACTGGTCGGGGTTCTGGTAACCAACCTGTTCGGCCTGACCGCCGAAGGCCTGGTGCAAGGTGGTGCCGAGACTGCACGTCTGAACGCTATTGAAACCAACTATGTTGGCAAAGTGGCTGACCTCAGCGTTCCGCAGCTGGTACTGTCGTTTATCCCGAAAAACCCGTTTGCCGATCTGACCGGTGCTAACCCGACGTCGATTATCAGCGTGGTCATCTTTGCTGCATTCCTCGGTGTTGCCGCACTGAAGCTGTTGAAAGATGATGCGCCAAAAGGCGAGCGCGTATTAACGGCTATCGATACCCTGCAAAGCTGGGTGATGAAGCTGGTTCGTCTGGTGATGCAGTTGACGCCGTATGGTGTTCTGGCGCTGATGACCAAAGTGGTTGCCGGTTCCAACCTGCAGGACATCATTAAGCTGGGTAGCTTCGTCGTTGCTTCGTATCTCGGCCTGGGCATTATGTTCGTCGTACACGGCATCCTGCTGGGTATTAACGGCGTTAGCCCACTGAAATACTTCCGCAAAGTCTGGCCAGTACTGACTTTCGCCTTCACCAGCCGTTCCAGTGCCGCTTCTATTCCACTGAACGTTGAAGCGCAAACCCGCCGTCTGGGCGTCCCTGAGTCCATCGCCAGCTTTGCCGCCTCTTTTGGTGCAACGATTGGTCAAAACGGTTGTGCGGGTCTGTATCCGGCGATGCTGGCCGTGATGGTGGCACCAACTGTCGGCATTAACCCGCTGGACCCAATGTGGATTGCCACGCTGGTGGGTATCGTGACCGTCAGTTCTGCAGGAGTTGCGGGTGTGGGCGGCGGCGCGACCTTCGCGGCACTGATCGTACTGCCTGCCATGGGTCTGCCGGTCACACTGGTTGCTCTGTTGATCTCAGTTGAACC
The DNA here is from genome assembly GCF_005280875.1 of Citrobacter sp. wls827. Taxonomy (NCBI): domain Bacteria; kingdom Pseudomonadati; phylum Pseudomonadota; class Gammaproteobacteria; order Enterobacterales; family Enterobacteriaceae; genus Citrobacter; species Citrobacter sp. wls827. Next base: position 107,053 of record NZ_SZWR01000021.1, on the reverse strand, counting down.
GCTGATCGATATGGGGCGTACTGCATTGAACGTTAGCGGTTCCATGACCGCTGGTACGCTGACCAGCCAATGGCTGAAACAGACCGATAAATCGATTCTGGACAGCGACGATCACGCCGAACTGGCGCATCGCTAAAAGCCTGTCTGCGCAAAACAAAAAACCGCCAGTGAGTTATGCTCCGGCGGTTTTTTTATATCCGATTAATCGCTCAGTTCGTTTTCCTGGCGAATCTGGTTAGCCCAGCGCTGGGCCGACTCCGGAACCGTAAATGCAGGCGAACGCTGAAACGCCTCCCCCATTAAGACAAAAGCGACATATTTTCCGCGCAGTATCCATACGTCACGAAACGCATCCATTTTCACCGCATGCTCTGGCGGAGCGGGCTCCACGCGAGGAACATAGCTGATGACCGGACGATTTTGTTGGCGAAGAGGTTTCATAATCAGTTGCTTCACTAAAGACAAATTCTAAAAATCTGAAAAACGCTATCTTAGCTGATTTTACCCCTGGACGGTGCAAAAACAGTGAATTCGTGAAGTGGGTGGCGATAATGGGGGGAACAGATAAGTTGCAGC
>NZ_SZWR01000021.1:99431-106413 GCF_005280875.1 Citrobacter sp. wls827 | reverse complement strand
AATGCGGCGCACCGACGCGCCGCCAACTCAGGAATTAAACGTTCAGAAAACTGCCAAGACGATAACCGCGCTCCGCAATAGCGTATTTCAATGACGAAGACGTCAGTACGTCAAGCTCAGTTAAGCGGGGGTAACAGTAGGCACTTTGTCGAATGATGTCATCGATAAACGCCGGATGACACATCACTTCCAGCGAGGACTCTCCCCGGTCTGCGGACGCGTCCAGCGTCTGCAAAAACAGGGCCTCAGAAATCGCGTCGCCATAAAACTCACTGCTAAATCCCTGGGAGGTACGCAACGTTTCCGGTAAATCGGACGCCTGGAACACTGTCTGCCGATCGATCCGCAACGCAACCCCTCTCTCCGCGGCAAAACTGGCGACAATCGGGAAAATCTGCGGGAACATATGCACGTGGTGATGACTATCCAGATGCGTCGGCTCCCGCCCGAACAGGTCAATAAAACGCTGATACTGTGCAGCCAGCTCCCGAGAAATCTCTTCCAGCGGCAACGTTTCTTCCTCTGCCATCTGCCAGATCCATTTCCCTAACACACCGTCACGCGTCAGACCCGGCATAGCCGTTAACGGTTTGCCGAGCGTCAGGACAAAGTGCATCCCAACGGCAAGCTCCGGTATATCGCGACTAAGCTGTACCGCATGCTCTATCGCCTCGCCATTCACCAGGGCCGTGGTTGAGGTGACAATGCCATTGCGACAGGCTTCAACAATGCCGTAGTTTTGTCCTTTGCTCAGGCCAAAATCATCCGCATTCACAATCAGTACGCGTTCCATAGCCAACCTCAGTTAGTGTTGTTCGCTTTTAAGTTTCTCGATGCATCCGGCGAAATTTGGCAGCCATTTTTCATGCGCCAGAATCAGCTCACGGGCAAGAATTTCAGCATCAGTGTCGGAATGCACCAGCGGGCTCAGGTTCAACGCCAGCAGCACATCATTCAACTCGCCGCTCAGTGCTGCGTTGCTCGCCGCCACTTCAAAACCTTTAATGGTATAGATAAGCCCCAGAACCTTTTCATCGAAATGGGTGATACGTGGGTGCGGAGTTGCACCATTGCGCCCCAGCGTGCAGGTCATCTCAACGGCCCAGTCCGCAGGAATATTATCAACATGGCCATGATGAGGAATGTTGACGTAATGTTCGGTCTGTTTGTCGTTGTAGATAGCATTGATGACTTCACACGCGGCATCAGAGTAATAAGCCCCGCCACGCTGTTCCAGCTCTTTCGGCTTAACATTCAACTCAGGATTTTTATACAGATCAAACAGTTGCTTTTCTACTTTCTGTACCACCTGTGCGCGTGCACCACCTTTGTAATATTCGCCCATTTCAATCGCCAGCATCTCTTTTGGCTTGAAGTAGTACAGCAAATACGAGCACGGCAGCAGCCTCAGTGAACGAATCAGCCCTTCACTGAACGGCAGATCGAAGATGTTCTTCACGCCAGAGGCTTTCAACTGACCCGACGCAACGCCGTCCAGCAGTTCATCAAAGCGTGACACACCGTTGACCAGAACATCCTTAATGAAGACCATATGGTTCAGACCAAACAGATCGATGGATAAGTCATCGCTCTCTTTCAGCGCCAGCACGTCGCTGATGAACATTTTCATGCCGATCGGAATATTACATACCCCGATGAATTTCTTGAAATTCGTATGGCGATAAACCGCCTCAGTCACCATCCCGGCTGGGTTAGTGAAGTTGATCACCCACGCATTCGGGCACAGTTCTTCCACATCTTTCACAATATCAAAGATAACCGGAATGGTACGCAGGCCTTTGAACAGCCCGCCAGCGCCGTTGGTTTCCTGCCCCAGATACCCGTGGCTCAGCGGAATGCGTTCATCCTTTTCACGGGCTTGCAGTTGCCCAACCCGCAACTGGGTAGTAACGAAATCAGCATCTTTCAGCGCTTCGCGGCGATCCAGCGTTTTATACACTTTCATCGGGACGCCAGCTTTATCAATCATGCGCTGGCAGAGGTCAAAAATAATGTCCAGCTTCTCTTTACCACCGTCGACATCCACCAGCCACAATTCAGAGACCGGTAATTCATGATAACGCTTAATAAAGCCTTCAAGTAATTCAGGGGTGTAGCTGCTCCCGCCACCGATAGTGACGACTTTTAATTTCTGGCTCATAATTTCTCCCTTCAGTGTAAAAACACTGACACGTATTATGCTCAACCCATTCGTCAGGTATAGCGTGGCAGTCCCGGCGCTATTTTGGGCAAGCTATAAAAATTGGTTATTGGTAAATAAAATTTACTGATTAAATTCCGTTAATTTCTTACGATAGCTATTTGGTGTAAACGACGTCAGCTTTTTAAACGTTTTAATAAACAAGCTCGGACTACTGTAACCAGACTCATAGGCAATATCAGTTACAGAATAGTTAGTCATTTCCAGCTGTTTTTTAGCAAAATTAATGCGGATTTCATTAATAATCTGCATTGGCGTTTTACTGTAATAACGCTGGGTTGCACGGGTCAGATACTCCTGGGATTTTGCGGACAGGTGTACCATATTTTCCAGCGCATTTTCGCTGAACTGCCTTTTGTCATGCATGCTTTCCACGGTAGTTTTAAGCCATTGTGGAATATCATCCAGCACCTGCTCTTCCCGATGATGGCGTAACCGATTAATAATATAGAAGGTGACCACTTCTACAAATTCATCCAGTCCGCTTTCACGAAAGTTCAGTGATGCTATAACCGTTTCGATGTAGGTAAGAAACGAGCTGTTCGCCCGATACACCTGCGATGCGACAAAACAAAATGGCAGCAACGGGTGGTAGTGCTGTTCAAAAAAACGTTTACTGATACCAACGTTAAGAATTCGCGTCGCGCCGAAATCATAGAAACTTTGGTGATGCGATCCCAACGGGATAAAGACAAAGTCTCCGCGCTCAAGCAGTACACGCTTACCGTTGATTTCCTGATAGTAACGTCCAGTTAATACAAGGGTAAATTCGTAGTAATCATGCTGATGCAGCCCACTGATACTCTCAGTTTTGTTATAGATGAACACATGAAAATTTTTGCCATTAAAAAGCTGCTGCTCATAGACGGTTTTGATTTCCGGTGCGTTAATCTGTAGCTGCATTCTGCACTCCTCGCTATTTCAGCTTCTCGTGAAGCTCAATCAGTTCTGCCACCAGTTCACGTGCCAGCATCGACGTCATCAGGTGGTCCTGTGCATGGACCAGCACCAGGCTGACTTTCATTTTACCTTCACCCTGATCGCCTTCAATCAGTTTAGTCTGGACAAGGTGTGCTTCGTTCAGCGCCATGCGAGACTGTTCCATCATGGTCTTCGCTGACTCAAAATCACCCTGTTTGGCCATTTTGAGCGCGCCATACGCCAGGCTACGCGCCTGACCCGAGTTGATGATGAGCCCCATCACCACTTCTTCAAGCTCTTCTGCTTCTGACTGCGTGTCGACGATGTTCTCGATATCCAACATACTTTTTTCCTCTGGTTCAGTCCGGCATGGCCGCATAGCCATGCCGGATTAAATTTAGAATTTCAATGCGTTAGCGATATCTTCTTCGCTTTCTTCTTTATCAATGACGTTCTGAGCTTTGTTGGCGACGACCACAAATGGCAGGTACACCAGCGTTGCGATGCCAAGGTTAAACAACGCGACCAGCAGAGCAGCGACGCTACCGTTGGTGTTAAAGAATGCGCCCAAACCGGTTGGCATAGTCCACGGTGCAATGTTGGTAATTGGTGGAATAATGCCTGTGTAATAAGCGGCCAGGGTAATCGCTGCCAGAATCGGCTGAACCAGGATGAATGGAATAAACATAACCGGGTTCATGATAATCGGCAGACCGAACAGAATGGGTTCGTTAATCTGGAACAGACCTGATGGCAGTGCCAGTTTTGCTACCTGACGATAATCAGCGCGACGAGATGCCAGGAAGATAGCAATAATCAGACCCAGCGTTGCCCCACTCCCTCCCAGGAAAATATAGGAGTCCAGCATCGGCTTCGCCCAGACGTGGAACGTCTTACCCGCTTCCAGTGCCGCGTCTACGGAACCAAACTGTTGGTAGATAGAGATGTTTTCCAGCGCCCAGGGGGTCATGATACCGCTGTCCAGTGCAGTCAGTGCCAAAGAACCGTGAATACCAAAGAACCACAACAGCGGAACAAAAATCACGTACGCCCAACCCACCACACTACCCAGTGACGCCAGCGGAGTTGAAATGGAATCCATGATGATCTGGTGGAAGTTCGTTCCCCAGGTGTTCAACGCCCAGGCGATGATCCCCATAATAGAGAGGATAATGAAGCCAGGAATCAGTGCAGAGAAGGAGCGAGAAACAGAAGCCGGAACGCTATCAGGTAATTTAATAACCCAATTACGATGCACGACGAAGGTGAACATTTCCGCGACCACTAGGCCGATAATAATACCGGAAATAATGTTCGCACCGCCCAGCCAGTTAGCACCCACGGCATAGGCTTCACCCACACTGTAAGGTGTGACTGTCATAAATGCGGCGACAGATAATAAACCAGCAGCCAGCGCATCGACCTTGCGTTCTTCCGCCAACGCCATACCGATAAAGAATGGCGCCATCAATGACATAATACCAAGCGTACCGTTATAGACGTTCCCACCGATGCCTTTTAAACTATTTAGTGTTTCAATAGTTGAAGCATCAAGTCGAATGCCCATGGAATAAAAAAACGACCCCTCCCCAAAGCTCAGGAAAACGTTATTGATTAATACAAACATAGCCCCTGCGAGGGTTAACGGCATTAAACGAATAAAACCGTTTTTGATTGCATTAACGTGTGGCTGCTTTCCAATTTTTACAGCAAAAGGAAGGAGTACCTTTTCAAGTGAAGCAATAGCGTTACTCATAGAAAAATACCCTTAAATACCGCAATTAACAATTGCGGTGAATGTTAATGAAATAACTCTTTGACGGGAAAATTTAAAATAATTAATTTGCTGCGGCTTTTTTAATTGCTGCAACTGCAGCCTTAAGCACGCCTAAACCATCGACTTTGCCATACAACAGCGAGTCAATCACTTCTACAGGTTTGTTGGGTAACAAACGCTGAATTTCGGGCAACATATAAGCAATCTGTGGACCTAATAACACGACATCGGCTACTGGGCCTTTTTCTCCGGCCAGCGTTTCGGGAAACGCTTCAATGATAACCGGCACTTCGTATTTTTCAGCCTGAGCACGCATCTTCGAGACCAACAAAGAAGTCGACATGCCCGCAGAACAAAACAGATAAATGTGTTTCTTTTCCATTAAAACGATCCTCATGTGCGATTATCTGTGTACCAGACACTCCGCAAGCCATAACCTGCATCCATGCTCTGGGTAACTTGCGTCAGCTAAATTACTTTTTTAGGTGGCTGAAATGAGTATACGGGATTGCACCCGCGGATGGTATTTCATTGACCAACTAAATTGTCTCTCCTTGACCTGTGGTTATGACACCCCTCACACTTCGGGCAAATAATTCGCGACAATAAATAAGATCGCGTGACAGAAAAAAACCGGCACAGCGGCCGGTTCGTCAGAGTGCTCAGGCAATAAACAGTTGTTACTTCTTCGCTGCCTGCGGGTCGGTGTCGTACTCCGCACAGGTCTGGTAGCCGGAATTAATCACGTGCCCAGTATCATCTAATGCAACAAAATAGGTCTCTGCTTTACCATCTCGTTGACCCAGGATGTAGGTCTGACATGTACCACGCGCATGGATCATGCTGACTTCAGAAGAAGGTTTACCGGCAATCTGCGCCACTTGCGCCCGGCTCATCCCTTTCTTCACATCTTTCACCACGGGCTGCACAAATTGGTCTTTAGTACGATCGTAAGCCGTACAGCCTGCCAGCATAGTCAATACCGCCGCTGCACTCAGAATTCCTGTTAGATTCTTGTTCATATTCCGTCCTCTTGTTTTTCAGCGTGTTATATAAGCCTGGAGCACAACAACGCATTTTTCAAGCTGTCAGTTGATACTCGGGTCATTTCAGAAAATTCTATCAAAACAAAATGATGTTATATCCGGCTGCATCCCTTGTCGTTTGGACGTCAACGCGTTAGCTTTAACACATCGTTATTTTTGATCATTTTATTTTCCATAGGGGGTTAAATGACTCTGCAGCAAGAGATAATCCGGGCACTTGGCGCCAAACCACATATTAATGCAGAAGAGGAAATTCGCCGCAGCGTGGATTTTCTGAAATCGTACCTCAAAACCTACCCTTTCCTTAAATCGCTGGTGTTAGGGATTAGCGGCGGACAGGACTCAACCCTGGCCGGAAAGTTATGCCAAATGGCGATTTCCGAGTTACGTGAAGAAACGGGTAACGATGCTTTGCAGTTTATTGCCGTGCGACTGCCTTATGGTGTGCAGGCCGATGAACAGGACTGTCAGGACGCGATAGCGTTTATACAACCTGACCGTGTACTCACCGTCAACATCAAAGGCGCGGTATTGGCCAGCGAGCAGGCATTGCGCGAAGCAGGTATTGAACTGAGTGATTTTGTGCGCGGCAATGAAAAAGCCCGCGAGCGTATGAAGGCACAATACAGTATCGCCGGAATGACCAGCGGTGTTGTCGTGGGTACCGATCACGCCGCAGAGGCCATTACCGGATTCTTTACCAAATATGGCGATGGCGGCACTGACATTAACCCAATATTCCGCCTCAACAAGCGTCAGGGTAAGCAGCTTCTTGCGACATTGGGTTGCCCTGAGCATTTATACAAGAAAGCGCCAACCGCCGACCTCGAAGACGATCGTCCCTCTCTGCCAGATGAAGCCGCATTAGGCGTTACCTACGACAACATTGACGATTATCTGGAAGGAAAAACGTTGAATGCCGACGTTGCGAAGAAAATTGAAGGCTGGTACGTGAAAACAGAACACAAACGTCGCCCACCGATTACGGTGTTTGACGACTTCTGGAAAAAATCGTAA
>NZ_SZWR01000021.1:98574-99390 GCF_005280875.1 Citrobacter sp. wls827 | reverse complement strand
CGCTGATTTACCCGTGCCGGATAACCACAAAATGGTTTATCCGGCCCAAACGACGTCATTGCACCGAATCAGGCGAAAAACCTGGCTTCCAGTTAATCTCACTAAACAACAACTTCCCCTCGCGCTCCAACAGTCGCAACGTATGCTTACCGTCATGCCAGCACGCCCCCTGGTCAGCCGTCAGCAACTTATCCCCCAGTTGCCAGGCTCCGCTAATAACAAATACCACGCCGCCACGCGAACCAAAGGTCGTAAACGTCCGGTCAGCCACACGAACTTTAGCCTGGCAAACATCCCGACGGGTCATGATATTAAAATCCATCGACATCTGTCCTTCCGTCAGCTTCGCTTTTACCACGCGGTCACCGGCGAACGTAAAAGGCTGATGCTGTTTTAGCGTATGCGGTAACGTGTTAGCACCTTCCAATGTGACTTCTCCCCCTTCGAGCAGTGTAATAACGCGCTCAACTCCGGGGAAGAGTGAAAATTCGCCGTTCGCAGCAATGGAGGCAATACTCGCCCGCCAGTGAAAGTCGCGCGTTGCTGGCGGAAAACAACATATTTCACGCGTTTCTCCCGCACCATTACGCCAGAGATTAACCGGCATTTTGCGGATATCAAAGTACTCCATCATCCCTCCAGAAAGGCACTGTGCGCCGACATGCCGTCATCAGGCAGCCAAATCATCATTGTTATCATTCACCCTGCTCGTTGTTATCGGCAGCAGAGTTGATTTGCCTTAGCGATGACCATGGCGTTTTGCAAAAAAGTTTAACGCGCTGATCCAGGTAGCATTTTCGCGGGCCTCAGGAGCAT
>NZ_SZWR01000021.1:96819-98490 GCF_005280875.1 Citrobacter sp. wls827 | reverse complement strand
CCGCCGATCCTGCCCACATCGTTAAACGTGTTGTGGACAAGGCCGGCGGTCTTGAGTTTTTTTTCACGCTGTCCGGGGCAATCTGCTCCGACACAGCATGAATGATTGAGTATAGACGCCTACCGATTATTCGGCAGCTTGTGGCATTTTACCTTTCTGCGCTGCTCGTTCTGTCAGACGCTTCTCAAAATTGGCATTAAACTGTTTTTTCTGTTCCGGGGTCAGAATGTTGTAAATTTTGTTCTGCGTTTCCATATGCGCCAGCATGTTAGCTTTGCGCTGCTCTTCCATCTTCGCAATCTGCGCTTCAGCTTTCGCTTTATCGAAGCTATCGCTGGCGATGATATCGTGCATTGCACGGCGTTCTTCCAGCGGAGGACGTTTCATCTGATCGCGCTGACCTTTCATGATGTCGCGGATCTGCTGTTTCTGTGCATCGGTCAGGTTCAGGTCTTTAAACATCATGTCGTGATGCGGGGCGAATTTACCGTTGTGGTGCATCATCGGTTTGGCATCTGCCGGAGCTGCTGTGGTAGCGTCAGCGGCATGAGCCAGGTTTGCAGCGCCCAGCGCCAGGGTAGAGGCAACAAACAGAGCAGTCAATTTACGCATAATTTCTATCCTTCCTTTCAGTTATTCTTACGACATTCATACGAAGCTTATGCAATGTGATGTCGTGTTGACGGGATTAACTTTACCGACTTAAGCGTCAATTAATCAGAGCAACGGTAAAACAATGAAAGTGTAAAAAACAAACTTTCATCAATTATGAAGAAAAAAAGAATAAATTGCGGAGAGTTGAAATAAAAAATCACAACACGATGATTTTGAAAGAATTATGAAGAACTATACCTGAAACCTGGTTATTAAGAAAGCAGCTTACCAGGAATAATCCGTAATAAATACAAACAGCACGCAATAATAAGCCCTCAGAGATTAACCCGAGGGCGGATATATCTTTTACAACCTTTCCAGCATCAGTCCCGCGCGTAAACCACAGGCCACATTTGGATTAGGAAAGAGAACATATTCAACGTTATGGGTGACGATAAAACGTTCATCACCATCCTGCGCCAGCACGGTTCCCTCTTTAAACGCGGTAAAGTTCAGCGTCTGGTTGTCCATGTAGAGAATGAAATCATCGCTGCGCCGCGTGATTTGCGACACTACGCGGTAGCGCAGCGGAGATGTTTCTCCCGTAGGGATTCGCTCGCCTTGCAGCAGTTTCGCCAGCGCATCCGCCGTCTGCGCAAACTGGGACAGATCGTTTTGTCCAAACGGCAGCGCTTTACCCAGTTCCAGCGTACAAGCCAGCGCGCCAAAATGTTCAGCGCTAAAATGGGTGAACGTACCGCCAGGCGTCTGATGGAACACCAGCGCCTCAAGTCCTGCACCTCCCAGCCATCCCAGAAAATCTTCGTCCCAGGCAACATTACGTTGTGGCAGCACGCCAAAACGCAGATGCTGTGAGCCGCGAATCGCGGTATGCAGATCCAGATGCCAGCGTACTGACTCTTGCGCCCGCGCGTAAAAAACGTCCAGACACAGTTCAAGCTCGCGGGCACGCCGTGTTTCACCGCTCTCATCGAAGAGCTGCCAGCGGCCACCAAACATACGGTTCAGATCGCTATGACAGTAGCGTTTGCCCGCAGCTAACGCCTGCGGATTGCC
>NZ_SZWR01000021.1:87420-96769 GCF_005280875.1 Citrobacter sp. wls827 | reverse complement strand
CAGCAATAGCCGCCATGTCAGCGGCAGCTTGCCGCTAAACAACCCGGCCAACAATGTATCCAGTATTTCTACTGGTGCGGTTTCATTACCATGAATGCCCGCAGACAAAACCAGCGAACGCTCAACCGGAACAACCGGCGTCAGCTCCAGCATGCCATGCCCGATCCATTGCCAGTCAAAACCGTGAGCTTTCCCCCGGGTGGCATCTGGCGAATCCCCCGCAAGCGTCAGCGCAAGGAAATTATCCATGGCGTGTACACTCCTGCTGGAAGGGATACACCGAACCGAGGTTGAGTAATTGCGTCAACGTATCCAGCGCTTCACGCCCTTCACGCAGCAACTGCGGGTCAGCAAGGTCTGCCGCGGTAAGACGATCGCGATAGTAACGATCAACCCAGTTATTCAGCGTGTTAAACAGCACATCATTCATGAGAACCGCCGGGTTCACCGCCTGCTGTTCCTGCAAGGTGAGCACCACTCTCAGGCGCAAGCATGCCGGACCGCCGCCGTTGGACATACTTTCACGCAGATCGAATACCCGCAGATCATCGATCGGATTGTCTTCCTCGAGAAGACGGTTCAGATACCGCCACACACCAGCATGCTCCCGGCACTCCTGCGGCAGGACCAGCATCATCGAACCGTCATCACGACTCAGCAACTGACTGTTAAACAGATAGGTGGTCACCGCATCCTGCACTGACACTTCCGCAGTCGGGACTTCCAGCGCCGTAAATCCCGCCACCTGGCTATGCAACTGCTGTAACAAAGCCTGCTGGTTGGCAAACGCCAATTCATGGCAAAACAGCACCTGACGATTTGATACCGCAATAACATCGTTATGAAACACACCAAGATCGATAACATCCGGGTTTTGCTGAGCAAAGATAATCTGATTAGGGTTCACCTGATTCAGGCGCGCAACAGCCTCGCTGGCTTCTCGGGATTGCCTTGCCGGATAGCGCTTCGGATGCGCGCCGTTGCCCTCTTCACGACCATAGACAAACACCTGTATGCCGGGGTCGCCGTAATCACCACCGAGACGGTTATGGTTTGCCGCGCCTTCATCACCCAGTAACGCAACCTGTGGCAATGCACTATGGACCGTAAAGCGGCTCTCATCGCGGAAGATCGCGCTTAGCAACGCTTCTGTGGTTGGCGCTTCCAGTGAACGGTGGAACTTGTTATTCAGATTCGCGACCGTCAGATGCACTTTTCCGTCCAGCGAATCTGCCGAAGGACAGACCGTTGCCGCATTCGCCACCCACATCGGCGAAGCGGAACTGGCACTGGAGAGCCAGTGAGGTGCCTGCCGTGCCACCTTTTCCAGTACCTGCTCATCACTGCCGCTAAATCCCAACTGCCGTAGCACCGGAATATAAGGCCGCTCATGGGGCGGGATCACCGCCTGGGGAAATCCCGCATCCGCCAGCGCTTTCATCTTTAGCAAACCCTGTTTCGCCGCCAGACGAGGGTTCGACACCTGAAAACGGTGTTTGGTTGAGGCCTCATTACCAAATGACAATCCAGCATAGTGGTGGGTCAGTCCCACCAGACCATCAAAATTAATCTCACGGGCTTTCATCGCTTATCCTCACGAGAAAAATCCAGCCCGGGGCTAAGCGCCGTTGGCAGCGTTAAGGCTGGTGATTCCAGACTTGCCATCGGCCAGGCACAATAATCTGCGGCATACCACGCACTCGCACGATGGTTGCCTGAGGCACCAATCCCACCAAACGGTGCAGTGCTTGCCGCGCCGGTTAGCGGCTTATTCCAGTTGACGATCCCTGCCCGCGCCTCCAGCAGCAATTGATCAAATTGGCTGCGATCGGGTGAAACTAACCCACACGACAGTCCAAAGCGAGTGTTGTTCGCCATGCGAATCGCGTCATCAAAGCTGTCATAGCGCCAGACGCCAAGCAGAGGGCCAAAAACCTCTTCATCAGGTACATTCGCCGCCCCGGTCAGTTCAATGATTCCAGGGGTCAGCAGTGACGTTCCGGCTTTCACCAGACGCGGTGCTAACAGGGTACGGCCACCTAACGATGCGAGACGCTGCCAGGCATCATAGACATGCTGCGCGGCCTGTTCGGAAATCAGCCCGCCCATAAACGGCTGCGGTTCTGCATCCCAGTTACCGGGCATTAAACGCTGGCTGACCTCCACCAGACGCGCCAGGAAGGCATCACCCTGCGCGCCTTTTTTAACTAACAGGCGGCGGGCGCAGGTACAGCGCTGTCCGGCGGTAACAAACGCAGATTGAATGGTCAGATGCACGGCGGCATCAATATCTTCCGGGTTCTCGATAATCAGCGGGTTGTTCCCTCCCATCTCGAGAGCGAGGATTTTTTCTGGCTGGCCAGATAACTGTCGATGCAGGTGATAACCGGTATTGGCGCTGCCGGTAAACAGCAGACCATCAAGGTCTTCCAGCGCGCTCAGGGCCTGCCCCGTTTCACGCCCGCCCTGTACCAGGTTCAGCACGCCCGGCGGTAATCCCGCCTGCGCCCACAGCTTTGCCACGGCTTCACCGGTCCACGGCGTCAGCTCGCTGGGTTTGAAAATCAACGTATTGCCAGCCAACAACGCCGGAACGATATGACCATTAGGTAAATGACCGGGGAAGTTATACGGGCCAAACACGGCCAGAACACCGTGTGGGCGATGACGTAACGTCGCAGCGCCATCTGGCAGCGCGTTATGCTGTTCCCCGGTACGGGTGTGATACGCCTTCACTGAGATGGCAATTTTATTGATCATCGCCGTCAGCTCGGTTGCTGCTTCCCAGCGCGGCTTGCCGGTTTCCCGTGCAATGATCGCCGTCAGTTCTGCTTTATTACTCTCCAGCAGCGTCGCGAATTTCTCGACAATGTCCTGACGCGCGGCAAAAGACTGTCTTGCCCAGCCCGGAAAAGCCGTACGCGCTGCGTGGCACGCCTGCGCCACCTGAGTTGCATCGGCATCATTACCCTGCCACAGCACATCTCCGCTGACGGGATTGGTTTTCACCCGACGCTCGCCGAGCCCTGTTACCCAGTCGCCGTTTATCCATAATGTCATGCTGCTTTCTCCTCTGCACAAAGACGCACAAAACGTACATGGTCACCCGCGTGACATTTCAGGGCGTCCAGTTGCGCTGCCGTCAGCACCAGTCGTTGGGTATTCGGGTCGGCACGCACTAACATGACGCGGAAGTTTTGGTAATTTTCATTAGCCACCAGACAAGCCGGATAATCGCCGGTTGCTGGCTGACCTTCCGCCACTTCCACCAGCCTGCTTTTACGAATCGCCCGTACCCGGTCAATATCGCATTCCAGCGTCGGCCCGCCGTCGAAAATATCGACATAGTTACGGTAGCGAAACCCCTCTTTCTCCAGCACCGCACGGGCTGGCGCCGTTTGCGGATGCACTTCGCCAATCACGCTTTGTGCTTCTTCCGACAGGAAGTGGGTGTAAATAGGGTGTTTAGGCATCAGCTCAGCAATAAAGGCTTTTTGTCCGGTGCCACAGAGAAAATCTGCGCGGCTGAATTCCATTGAAAAAAAACGTTTTCCGAGGCTTTGCCAGAACGGTGAATAACCGTGTTCATCAATGACACCCCGCATCTCTGCAACGACTTTTTCGTTAAAACGGTCACGAAACGCGGCCATGAACATAAAGCGCGACTTCGACAACAAATAGCCGTTACCTTCTTTACGCCAGTCCGGATCGAGAAACAGCGTGCAAAGCTCACTGCTTCCGGTGTGATCGTTACTGAGAAACAGCGTCGGCAATGCGTTATAGACATTCAACTCTTTCGAGGCATGCACCAGAGTACCGACCCGATAGTTGTACCAGGGATCGTTAAGTCCTACCGCCACCTCAATGGCGCAAATCCCCGCCACAGTTCCGCTGGCGCTGTCTTCCAGCACAAACACATATCCCTGCTCACTTTTGGGCAACTCACCGCGCCAGGTTTGTAGCGAACGTTCGATACGCGCCATCAGCGTCGCTTCATTCGCCGGTAGCGAGGTCAATCCGCCGCCGGTCTTACCGGCAAGCTGCATCAACGCGGTGATATCAGCACGTTCAATGGGACGAATCACCATCATGATGAACCTCCTGCTTTAATGCGTTCGCAGGCCAGCGCAAAGCGATCCAGCCCGGTTGCCACCTCTTCATGGCTGACGTTTAACGCTGGCGCGAAACGCACCACGTTAGCGCCGGCAATCAGTACCATCACCCCTGCATTGGCCGCTTCTTGCGAGATGAGTTTTGCTTTCCCGGCATATTCCGCATTCAGTACGCAGCCGATCAGCAGTCCAAGCCCACGAATTTCGCTAAACAGTCCAAAACGTTCGTTAATGGCGTTAATACGTTCCACAAACCAGTCATGACGCTGTTTCACACCATTGAGGACTTTCGGCGTGTTAACAATTTCCAGCAGCTTACCCGCTACGGCAGTGGCTAATGGGTTTCCGCCGTAAGTTGTACCGTGAGTGCCCACGGTCATCACGCTGCTGCAACGTTCTGTGGTCAATAACGCCCCAATAGGAAAACCACCGCCAAGGGCTTTGGCCGTCGTCAGCAGGTCTGGCGTCACACCATAGTGCATATAGGCATACAGTTCGCCGGTACGGCCAACCCCGGTCTGAACCTCATCAAAAATCAGCAGCGCATTATGGCGATCGCATAATTCACGCAACCCCTGCAAAAACGCGTTTGTTGCCGGCACCACGCCGCCTTCGCCCTGGACAGGCTCGACGATGACCGCACAGGTCGTGTCATCAATCAACTGGCTGGCAGAATCGAGATCGTTATACACGGCATGGCGGATATCCGGCGGCAGCGGCGCGAAATCCTGTGAATAGGCGGGCTGACCACCGGCGCTGACGGTAAACAGCGTGCGGCCATGGAATGCATTTTTAAACGCCACAATCCCGCTCTTCTGGCTGCCAAAACGATCGTGGGCATATTTACGCGCCAGTTTTAGTGCCGCTTCGTTGGCTTCTGCGCCGGAGTTACAGAAGAAAATGCGCTCGGCAAAGGTGGCGTCAATCAGCTTTTTCGCCAGACGCAATACCGGCTCGTTGGTGTAGCCATTTCCTGTATGCCAGAATTTACTCGCCTGGTCGTTTAATGCCTCGCGCAATGCCGGATGGGCGTGACCCAGCGCGTTAACCGCAATGCCTCCCGCGAAATCGATATACTCTTTACCCTGCTGATCCCACAGACGTGAACCTTCACCCCGCACCGGAATAAAAGGGGCCGGAGCGTATACAGGCATCATCCATTCATCAAAATTTTCACGCGTAATTGACAGAGACATAGCGACCTCAACGGTAAATAAAAGGTTATTTATATGTTAATAAATATAGTGTTTGCGGTGTAAATGTAGATTGCAGGGTTCGTGCCAGCCAGCGAAAAAAGTGCATAAATGGAGGTCGAGGACGGAATATCAACAGGTTACAACACGGCAATATTCACTACATGTGCATATAAAGTGAATATGTTTGCGCATCAGGCGACTAAACAGAGGAAAAAACGCAGTTTTATTCAGTCGCCAAATATAATTCTGGAATTGTGATCGTATACGAAATTTATCGGAAATTATTGCCCCATAGCGACGCGCTTCGCGCCAAAACGGTGCAGTTTTTGCGCCATCGTTAACACCATTAGCAATCATTGTTGGAATCAGGTGACAAGAAGCAGTCAGTTCGTGGAAATTCTGCTACCATCCTTGCACTATTCATCTTACAAAGTGGCAGCGACTATGAAATTTGTCTCTTTTAATATCAACGGCCTGCGTGCCCGTCCTCATCAACTGGCAGCCATTGTCGAAAAACACCAACCGGATGTGATTGGCTTACAGGAGACAAAAGTTCACGACGATATGTTCCCTCTCGAAGAGGTAGCAAAACTGGGTTACAACGTTTTCTATCACGGTCAGAAAGGCCATTATGGTGTGGCGCTGTTGACCAAAGAGACGCCGATTGCAGTGCGCCGTGGTTTCCCAAATGATGACGAAGAGGCGCAACGCCGTATCATTATGGCGGAGATCCCGTCTCCGCTTGGCAACATCACCGTCATCAACGGCTACTTCCCACAGGGCGAAAGCCGTGACCATGAAACTAAATTCCCGGCGAAAGCGGCGTTCTATCAGAACTTACAAAACTATCTGGAGACTGAACTGAAACGCGATAATCCGGTGCTGATCATGGGTGATATGAATATCAGCCCAACCGACCTGGATATCGGCATCGGTGAAGAGAATCGCAAACGCTGGCTGCGTACCGGGAAATGTTCCTTCCTGCCAGAAGAACGTGAGTGGATGGAACGTCTGTTAGGTTGGGGGCTGGTGGACACCTATCGTCACGCGCATCCTGATAAAAACGACCAGTTCTCGTGGTTTGATTACCGCTCGAAAGGCTTCGACGATAACCGTGGTCTGCGAATTGATCTGCTGCTGGCAAGCAATCCGCTGGCGGAACGTTGCGAAGAAACGGGTATCGACTATGAGATCCGGAGCATGGAAAAACCGTCCGACCACGCGCCAGTGTGGGCAAAATTCCGCGTCTAATTATCTGCATTTTTTCGCTCTCCGGGCCTCGCCTGGAGAGTCAGTATATTCTGTGCAAAATCAAAAAAGCGGCGGTAATACATTGTTGCGAGCGGGATTTTACTATATCTTCGCGCGCACTTTTCGCTGGTGAAAACGCATCATTGCCCACGGATTTACAGGAGACCCCCCATGAAAAAGAAGTTCGCATAAGGCAGAATACCGACTGCTGATTGTGGCAGTGCTGTTCTGCTCCCTGGCTGGGGTTTTCCACTATTTTGGTCTGTCTGACCTGATAACCAATCTCCATCATTTGCAAGATGTCATCCACCAAAGCGGGCTGTTCGGCTACGCGCTTTATATTCTACTATTTATCGTTGCGGCGCTGTGCCTGATACCCGGCAGCATCCTGGTGATCGTCGGCGGTGTGCTGTTTGGCCCCGTGGCAGGGACGCTTATCTCGTTAGTGGCAGCAACCGTGGCCTCGGCGCTGTCGTTTTTGCTGGCTCGCTGGCTTGGACGGGATCTGCTCCTGAAATACGTTGGGCACACGACAATGTTTCAGGCTATCGAAAAAGGCATTGCCCAAAGCGGAATAGACTTTCTGATCCTGACCCGTCTCGTTCCACTGTTTCCTTATAATATTCAAAACTATGCTTACGGGCTGACTGCCATTCCGTTCTGGTCATTTACTCTGATTTCAGCTATCACCACGTTACCAGGTATCTTTATCTATACGCTGATGTCACACGAACTCGCCAGTGAAGGCATCACCTGGGCGTTTATCGTTAAACTCAGTATTGCAGGCATTGCCTTGTTTGCCCTCGTGCAGGCGGCAAAAGCCTGGGCCCGATACAAACATGTCGACCCCTCTGCAAATCGAGAGCTTGCCGGTAAATGAGAACGCTGAATAAAACGCAGACCAGAAAGTATTGCCGGGCTGGGTTCATTGCCCTGTTGGTAGTCGCGTTGATAGCGTGGGCATGGTTGCCCGACGTGAGAGACTTTCTTACGCAGAGCCTGACTGCGTTTACCACGCTCGATCAGCATGCCATTGAGAATTTCATTCGTTCTTACGGAACCCAGGCGGCGGTCGTTTCATTCTTCCTGATGATCTTGCAGGCCATCGTCGCCCCGCTTCCCGCTTTTGTGATCACCTTTGCCAACGCCTCGCTGTTTGGCGCATTTTGGGGCGGCATACTGTCCTGGAGCAGTGCGATGGCAGGTGCGGCGCTGTGCTTTTTTATTGCCCGTATTTTAGGTCGCGGTGCGGTAGAAAAGCTGACCGGAAAAACGGTGCTGAACAATATGGACGCTTTTTTCGAGCGCTATGGCAAGCACACCATTCTGGTCTGTCGCCTGTTACCTTTTGTACCGTTCGATCCGGTAAGCTACGCGGCAGGCCTGACCTCAATTCGGTTTCGCCATTTTTTCATCGCCACCGGCATCGGTCAGTTACCGGCTACTATCGTCTATTCCTGGGCGGGTAGCCTGTTAACCGGCGGTACATTTTGGTTTGTAACCGGCCTGTTCATCCTGTTCGCTCTGAGCGTAATAATTTCAGTGGCGAGAAGCCTTTATCTTGAACATCAACGAAAAAAAACCTGAGACTTCCCCCATTTTTAGCCATGGAGATACTATGCGTTACTGCTTATTGTGCCTGAGTTTAATGCTCTGTCCGCTGGCGACGTTTGCCCAGAACGACGGCTGGCAACAAATCAAAAATGATGCCCGCGGTCAGACGGTGTGGTTCAACGCCTGGGGTGGCGACAATGCAGTTAACCAGTATCTCGACTGGGTTAGCGGTGAGATGAAAACGCACTACGCCATTAACCTGAAAATCGTACGCCTGGCAGATGCCGCCGACGCTGTAAAACGCATCCAGACGGAAGCGGCATCCGGGCGAAAAACAGGCGGCTCTGTCGATTTATTGTGGGTTAACGGCGAAAACTTCCGCACCCTGAAAGAAGCCGGGCTGCTGCAAACTCAGTGGGCGCAAACGCTGCCTAACTGGCGCTATGTTGATACCCAGAAACCGGTGACCGAAGATTTCTCCGTTCCGACGGAGGGAGCTGAATCACCGTGGGGCGGTGCCCAACTCACCTTCATTGCCCGGCGCGATCTCACCGCGCAGCCGCCGCAATCTCCGCAGGCACTGCTTGAATTTGCGCAGGCGCACCCTGGCACGGTGACCTATCCGCGCCCGCCAGACTTTACCGGCACGGCGTTTCTGGAGCAGTTGTTAATATCGCTCACCACCAAACCACAAGCATTGAAAGTTACGCCAGATGCAGCGACATTCGCCGACGTTACCGCGCCATTGTGGCTTTATCTTGATACCTTGCACCCTGTACTTTGGCGTGAAGGCAAAGATTTTCCACCCACGCCTGCGCGAATGGATGCACTGCTCAATAGCGGTACCCTGCGTTTATCATTGACCTTTAATCCGGCCCATGCATTGCAAAAAGTAGCCAGCGGCGAATTGCCTAAAAGCAGCTACAGTTTTGGTTTCTCACAGGGCATGCTCGGCAACGTGCACTTTGTTGCTATTCCGGCGAATGCCCGCGCCAGTGCCGGAGCAAAAGTCGTGGCAAACTTCCTGCTTTCGCCCGAAGCACAACTGCGTAAAGCCGACTCAACTGTCTGGGGAGATCCTTCGGTGCTTGATCCACAAAAATTACCTGTCGAACAGCGTGATGCGCTGCTGGCGCGGATCCCGCAAGGACTCCCTGCCGTTCTGCCGGAACCGCATGCTGCCTGGGTAAACGCTCTGGAACAAGAATGGCTACGCCGCTACGGTACGCATTAATT
>NZ_SZWR01000021.1:37531-87356 GCF_005280875.1 Citrobacter sp. wls827 | reverse complement strand
GGCGGCAGTTTATCTGCCGCTGGCGCCAGCGGCTTTCTCTCTGATAGCGCCAGCCCTTAGCCTAACCCATTGGCTGGCTCTCTTTGCCGACCCTCAACTTCCGCAGGCGTTACTGGCGACGCTGGTTTCCACAGGGCTGGCTGCCAGCGGCGCACTAATCATCGCGCTGCTGGCGATCCTCGCTTTATGGCCCGGTGCAGGCTGGGCGCGACTAAGCACCCGTCTTCCGTGGCTGCTGGCGATCCCGCATGTTGCCTTCGCCACCAGCGCGCTGTTGATTTTTGCCGAAGGCGGTAAAATCTGGCAATGGCTTCCGTTCCTCAGCCCACAGCCAGACCGTTACGGCATTGGGCTTGGCGTGACGCTGGCGGTGAAAGAGAGCGCTTTTTTGTTATGGATCCTCTCGGCTCTACTGAGTGAAAAACACCTTTCGCAGCAGGTTATCGTGCTGGATTCGCTGGGTTACAGCCGACTGCAATGCCTGAACTGGCTGGTACTGCCCGCTATCGGCCCGGCATTAGGCAAAGCTATGCTGGCGATTGTTGCCTGGTCACTCTCCGTTGTGGATGTGGCAATCGTTCTTGGCCCCGGAAATCCGCCAACGCTTGCCGTGTTGAGCTGGCAATGGCTCAGTCAGGGCGATGCCGGGCAGCAGGCTAAAGGCGCGCTCGCCAGCCTGTTGCTGGTGCTGTTGCTCTTCATCATCGCGCTGGCAGGGTATCTGTTATGGCGCGCCTGGCGCCACACCATTCCTGCGGCAACCGGTGAACGCCTGCGTTTTCCATCCTGTACAATCGAACGTTCATTAGTACAACTTTTGCCCCTTAACGGTGTGCTATGCGCACTGGTTCTGGCGCTGCTCGCCAACTATTCATCGCTAAATAGCGAGGCGCTTGGCAATAGTCTGCAACTGGGACTCGTCTCCAGCCTGCTGGCGCTATTGATACTTTTTGCCTGGCTGGAATGGGGTCCAAAAACCGGGCACCGCTGGGTCTGGCTACCGCTTATTTTGCCTGCGCTACCGCTGGTAACCGGACAATATCTGCTGGCGTTATATGCCGGACAGGATGGACTGATGACGACCATTATCTGGGGCCACCTGCTGTGGGTGATGCCCTGGATGCTATTTGTGCTTAAACCGGCCTGGCAGCGCATTGACCCGCGATTAATTTTGATTGCACAAACGCTGGGCTGGTCGCGGGGGCGGATATTCTGGCTGGTGAAATGCCCGCAGCAGGTGCGCCCGGCATTGATTGCCTTCGCGGTTGGCTTCTCGGTCAGTATCGCCCAGTATATGCCGACGCTGTGGCTAGGTGCCGGACGCTATCCCACGCTGACCACCGAAGCGGTGGCATTAAGCAGCGGCGGTAGCAGCGAGATTCTGGCAACACAAGCGTTGTGGCAGCTTCTTCTACCACTGCTCGTTTTCGCACTCGCAGCCTTTCTCGCCGCGTGGATTGGCCGCTTTCGACAAGGACTCCGCTAATGCTCATTGTGCAAAACGTTTCGTTGTACCAGGGTGCGACTGCGCTGCTGAAGAACGTTACCTTTCAGGTTGATAAAAGTGACATTGTCACGATTATGGGTTCTTCCGGCAGCGGAAAGTCTTCGTTGTTTTCGTGGATGATCGGGGCGTTGTCGCCTCAGTTTCAGGCATCAGGCGAGCTGTGGCTCAACGAACGACGCGTTGACGCGCTGCCTACGGCGCAGCGCCAGATTGGCATTCTGTTCCAGGATGCGTTGTTGTTTGACCATTTCAGCGTTGGGCAGAATTTACTGCTGGCCCTACCTGCCAGCCTACAAGGTCCCGCCAGAAGCCATGCGGTGGAAAGTGCTCTCGCACGCGCTGACCTGGCCGGTTTTTATTCGCGCGATCCGGCGTCGCTCTCCGGCGGACAACGCTCGCGTGTCGCCCTGCTCCGCGCGCTACTGGCGCAGCCCCAGGCACTGTTACTTGATGAACCCTTTAGTCGGCTGGATGCGTCGCTACGCGACACCTTTCGCCAATGGGTCTTCACCGAGGTGCGTAAGCTAGGGATCCCGGTGGTACAGGTGACCCATGACGCGCAGGACGTACCGCCTGCAGGCCGCGTACTTCAGATGGAAAACTGGGCGTGAATGTGGCGATATGCTGCGTTAACGCAAGGTTTTTACTTAACCGGCGGCACAGAATGTCGTCCTCTTTTTTTCAACGTCGGGCTATTCGATGAAACGTGTTTCTCAAATGACCGCGCTGGCACTGGCTTTAGGGCTCGCTTGCGCTTCTTCCTGGGCTGCTGAAACAGCACAGACGCTCACCCTCGACCAGTTACAGCAAAAGCAAGGCGCGGCGATCGATACCCGTCAGAGCGCTTTTTACAACGGCTGGCCGCAGTCGCTTAATGGTCCTTCAGGACACGAACCTTCCGCACTGAACCTGTCTGCCGCCTGGCTCGACAAGATGAATGATGAACAACTCAACGCCTGGGTTCAGTCACATCAGTTGAAAACTGATGCGCCAGTAGCGCTGTATGGTAGCGATAACGACATACAGGCTGTCAAAGCCCGCCTGCAAAAAGTGGGCTTTAACCATATCTCCACCCTCAGCGATGCGCTTACGGACCCTGCCCGCCTGCAACGTCTGCCGCACTTCGAACAGCTGGTGTACCCGCAGTGGCTGCACGACCTGCAGCAGGGTAAAAACGTAACTGCTAAACCGGCGGGCGACTGGAAAGTGATTGAGGCCGCCTGGGGCGCGCCGAAGTTGTATCTGCTGAGCCACATCCCTGGTGCGGGCTACATTGATACCAACGAAGTCGAAAGCGAACCGCTGTGGAACAAAGTGTCCGACGAACAGCTCAAAACGATGCTGGCGAAGCACGGTATCCGCCATGACACCACGGTGATTTTATACGGCCGCGATGTCTATGCCGCTGCGCGCGTGGCGCAAATTATGCTGTACGCCGGCGTGAAAGATGTTCGTCTGCTCGACGGCGGTTGGCAAACCTGGTCCGACGCGGGCTTACCGGTCGAACGCGGCACTCCGCCATCGGTGAAACCAGAACCAGATTTCGGCGTGACCATTCCTGCCCAGCCGCAGTTGATGCTCGATATGGAACAGGCTCGCGGTCTGCTGCATCGCCAGGATGCGTCTTTGGTGAGCATTCGTTCATGGCCAGAATTTGTCGGTACCACCAGCGGCTATAGCTACATTAAGCCAAAAGGTGAGATTGCAGGCGCACGTTGGGGCCACGCGGGCAGTGATTCCACCCACATGGAAGATTTCCATAATCCGGATGGCACCATGCGCAGCGCGGATGACATCGCCGCCATGTGGAAGCAATGGAATATCCTGCCGAATCAACAGGTCTCTTTCTATTGCGGTACCGGCTGGCGCGCTTCAGAAACGTTTATGTATGCCCGCGCGATGGGCTGGAAAAACGTCTCCGTTTACGACGGCGGCTGGTATGAGTGGAGCAGCAATCCAAAAAACCCGGTCTCCAGCGGTGAACGGGGTCCGGACAGCAGCAAGTAATCTCTGATTATGCCTGACGCTGAACCGCTTTTAGCGTCAGGTATCCGCTCCAGATCCGGGTAAACGTCGTCATCCAGCACAGCGCGCCAAAAACCCACGCCATCACGGCAAAATATTCCGGGAACAGACACCCAAACACAAACAGCAAAATCGTCTCAGTACCTTCGGTCAGTCCCCCCAGATAATAAAACGATTTATGCGCGTAGCCCGGGTTATCAATTTGATGTTTCGCCGCCAACGCGGCAAAGGCCAGAAAACTGCTACCGGTCCCCATAAAGGCGAACAGCAACCAACCACCAGCCAGCGCGTTGACCGCCGGATCGGCGAGCATAAAACCGAATGGCACTAAGGCGTAAAACAGAAAATCGAGCGAGATATCAAGAAATCCGCCTGCATCGGTTAGCCCTCTGCGCCGCGCCAGCGCCCCATCCAGCCCATCAAAAAGCCGATTGAGCACAATGGCCGCCAGCGCCGCCAGATACCAGCCTAACGCCAGAAATGGCAAGGCCAACACGCCAATGGCAAAACCGACCAGCGTAAGCCCGTCCGGGGTAATCGCAGGCTTATCAATAATGCCCACGCAGCGATGCAAAAGCGGTTTTAATCGCGGATGAATATGACGATCAAGCATGCGGGCGTCCTTTGAAGGTGTCGCACAGTCCCTGCGAAGGAATATCGAGAGCGGCATTAAAACGCGCCGAGAGATTTTGAAACGCAATCAGCGCGGTCATTTCAGTAATGGCGTCATCGGTAAACTGCTGCTTCATCTGCGCTTTCAGCGCAGCGTCAACCTGTGGCGGCGTGGCGGTCACCGCATCGGCATAGGCCAGCGCTACGCGCTCTTCTGCGCTAAATAGCGCCGATTCTTGCCAGTTGGCAACCTGTAAGACTTTATCCAGCGCGCCACAGCGTTCAGCCAGGCGTAAACTGTTGGCATCAACGCAAAAAGCGCAGTGGCACACCTGAGATACGCGGGTCATCAACAGCGCGCGCATCACCGGCGTTAAACGCGCCTTTTTACGCTCCAGAAATCCGACAAACAGCGCTACCAGCCAAAACAGAAACGGCATCCGCCCCCACCAGCGCGTAGGATGCAATACATCGCCATAATGTTTTTTCTGCGTAGCAACGAGCGGTTTTAAACTTGAAGGGATGCGCGTTAACGGTTTTACCCACGACTGAGGATCGTTCAACGGTTGCTCCTGAATACTTTAGATAAAACAAAGATAACGATAGTATGTCATTTTCTGTCGTTAGATCTTGATGAATATAATGAAAACCCTCGACGTGGTCGCCGCTATTATTGAACGTGATGGCAAAATTTTACTGGCTCAGCGTCCGCAGCATGCGGATCAGTCAGGCATGTGGGAGTTTGCCGGCGGTAAGGTTGAGCTGGGCGAAAGTCAGCCAGATGCGCTGGCCCGAGAACTGCGTGAAGAGTTGGGCATTGAGGCAGTCGTGGGGCGCTACATTGCCAGCCATCAACGCGAGGTTTCGGGCCGACTGATTCACTTACATGCCTGGCATGTACCGTCATATCAGGGAGAACTGAAGGCGTATGAGCATCAGGATATCGTCTGGTGTTCACCCGAAGAGGCGCTGCGTTATCCGCTGGCACCTGCCGATATCCCGTTGTTAGAAGCGTTTATCCTTTCACGCGCCGCCAGACCAGCGGATTTGTGCTGATCGTTTTATCATCACGCTGGCACTGCAACAGAACGCCATCGGCTTTAATCACCGCCCCTTCTGAATAGTTTTGATCCTGATAAATGCAGCACTGATTACATGGCTGTGCGCGCTGGCCGCTGGAACTAAACACTTCCGGCGGCACATTCACTTGCACATCCGGACGATAAAGCTGATTTGCCAGTACCCCGTTGGATAACATCACCAACGCACCTGCCATGATTAAACGGCGCATATTCTTTCCTTTTTAACTGACATCTATGCTCAGTATAACGGTATAAACCGGCAGAAACTTTAGCCTCTTCGATCATCGTTTTTGGTTATGACCCACGACGCAATATTAATTTACTTAGCGGGATTAATTTTTTCTTGCGTCTCGTCACAGTGCTGGTGGTATAGTCAAAAACTGCAAAACACTTAACACAAATATCAAAAATATAACCATATCAATACATAAGAGGTTCTTATATCTATGGATCAGACATGTTCTCTGGAGTCATTTCTTAACCATGTGCAAAAGCGCGACCCGAATCAGACCGAGTTCGCGCAAGCCGTTCGTGAGGTAATGACCACGCTGTGGCCCTTCCTCGAGCAAAACCCGCGTTATCGCCAGATGTCATTGCTGGAACGTCTGGTTGAACCGGAGCGCGTGATCCAGTTCCGCGTAGTCTGGCTTGACGACCGCAATCAGGTGCAGGTCAACCGCGCATGGCGCGTGCAGTTTAGCTCTGCCATTGGCCCATACAAAGGCGGTATGCGTTTCCATCCGTCCGTGAACCTGTCGATCCTGAAATTCCTCGGCTTCGAGCAGACGTTTAAAAATGCCCTCACCACGCTACCAATGGGCGGGGGTAAAGGCGGGAGCGATTTCGATCCGAAAGGGAAAAGCGAAGGCGAAATCATGCGTTTCTGCCAGGCGCTGATGACCGAACTGTTCCGCCATTTAGGTCCCGATACCGACGTTCCGGCGGGCGATATCGGCGTGGGCGGCCGTGAAGTCGGCTTTATGGCCGGGATGATGAAAAAACTCTCCAACAACAGCGCCTGCGTCTTTACTGGTAAAGGTCTCTCTTTCGGCGGCAGCCTGATTCGCCCGGAAGCCACCGGCTACGGTCTGGTGTATTTCACCGAAGCGATGCTCAAACGCCATGGTCTGGGCTTTGAAGGCATGCGCGTAGCGGTTTCTGGCTCCGGTAACGTGGCGCAATTCGCCATTGAGAAAGCCATGGAGTTTGGCGCGCGGGTGGTTACCGCCTCCGATTCCAGCGGTACCGTAGTTGACGAAAGTGGATTTACCAAAGAAAAACTGGCGCGTCTGTGCGCAATCAAAGACAGCCGTGACGGTCGTGTAGCAGATTATGCCCGTGAGTTTGGCCTGACCTACCTGGAAGGCAAACAACCGTGGTCAGTTCCGGTCGATATCGCCCTGCCGTGTGCCACGCAGAACGAACTCGATGTGGAAGCCGCGCAAATGCTGATCGCCAACGGCGTCAAGGCCGTGGCTGAAGGCGCGAACATGCCGACCACCATCGAAGCCACCGACCTGTTCCTCGAAGCTGGCGTACTGTTTGCGCCAGGTAAAGCCGCCAACGCCGGTGGCGTCGCCACATCCGGTCTGGAAATGGCGCAGAACGCCGCACGTCTGGGCTGGAAAGCGGAGAAAGTGGATGCGCGCCTGCACCACATCATGCTGGATATTCACCATGCCTGCGTTGAATACGGCGGCGAAAGCAAGCAGACCAACTACGTACGTGGCGCCAACATCGCAGGCTTCGTAAAGGTTGCCGACGCGATGCTGGGCCAGGGTGTGATTTAATATCGTCTCTATAGACCCGTAGGCCGGATAAAGCACGGGTGCCGCATCCGGCTAAGCCTGATGGCGCTACGCTTACCAGGCCTACAGACTTACAGGCCCGCATCTTCGGATGGCGGGCTTTTTTTCGCCGGACGTTTACGCGGCGCACTCTTTTTCTTATCGCCACCACTACCGCCAGGTGCAGCAATTCCACGAAAGCGTCGTACCGGTGTGCTGCGCGCCTGATCGATAAGCTGATACAGCGTTCCCACCAGCGGTTGCATGAAATCCTGATAACGACACTGCTTTTCACTGATTTGGGTCAGGACAGATTCCCAGTGCGCGGTCATATCCGGACGCGTCGCCATTTCAGGCAGTGAGTGAAATAGCGCTTTTCCGGCATCGGTGGAATGGATATAACGCCCTTTTTTCACCAGGAACCCGCGCTTAAACAGCAGTTCGATAATTCCGGCGCGCGTCGCTTCCGTACCTAAACCATCTGTTGCGCGCAGGATCTTTTTCAGATCTTTATCCTGCACGAATCGCGCAATCCCGGTCATCGCTGACAGCAGCGTGGCATCGGTAAAGTGACGTGGTGGTTGAGTCTGACGTTCAACCACTTCGCCTTTTTCGCACAGCAGTTCGTCATCTTTTGCCACCACCGGCAGCGGCGTCCCGTCATTATCTTCGTCGCGCTCTTTATTGCCGAGCAGCGTGCGCCATCCGGCTTCCGCCAGAAAACGCGCTTTAGCGACAAACTTGCCTTTGGCAATATCCAGCTCAATAACGCACTTCCTGAATACCGCATCTGCGCAAAATTGCATCAGATACTGACGGGCAATCAGGTTGTAAATTTTCGCTTCGTTGTCATTCAGATTGATGGACGAACTGCGGGCGGTAGGAATGATGGCGTGGTGCGCATCCACTTTTTTGTCGTCCCAACAGCGATTTCGCGTATCGGGATTGACCGCCGGTTGCGGGAGCAGATCCGGTGCATGGACGCTAATCGCGTTCAACACCGCATGACGTCCGGCAAAGTGCTCTTCCGGCAGATAACGGCTATCCGAACGCGGATAGGTAATCAACTTATGGGTTTCATACAACTTCTGGCAGATATCCAGAACGTTTTGCGCACTTAAACCGAAGCGCTTCGCCGCTTCAATCTGCAACGCCGACAGCGAAAAAGGCAGCGGCGCGGATTCTGATTCCCGTTTATCGTTATAGCTGGTGACTATCGCCGGCTGACCGTTAATGCGGTTTACCACGTGTTCAGCCAGCGTGCGATTCAGCAAGCGCCCTTCTTCATCCTGATACGGCTCACACGCTTCGCTCGGCTGCCAGATAGCGGTAAACCGCTCATCGGCGGGCGTTACGATATGCGCTTTCACTTCGAAGAAGTCTTTGGCGACGAAGTTCTCAATCTCTTCATCGCGACGCACAACCAGCCCAAGCACCGGCGTTTGTACGCGCCCGACCGAAAGTACGCCCTGATAGCCCGCGTTACGTCCAAGAATGGTGTAAGCGCGCGTCATATTGATACCGTACAACCAGTCCGCACGCGCTCGCGCCAGCGCCGAGACGCACAGCGGGATAAACTCACTGTTGGCGCGCAGACGCTCAATAGCCCGCTCCACGGCCTGCGGGTTGAGGTCGTTAATCAGGCAACGTTGCACCTGTTGGCGCTTTTCAGGCGCCAGTTGCAGGTAATCCAGCACTTCATCCACCAGCAGTTGCCCTTCACGATCGGGGTCACCGGCGTGAATAACTTCGCTGGCCTCATGCAAAAAGCGCTTAATGACGTTAAGTTGTTTGGTCACCGAGGGGCGCGGTTGCAGTTGCCACTTTTCCGGGACAATCGGCAGATCGACCAGACTCCAGCGAGCATAACGACTGTCGTAGGCGTCTGGTTGCGCCTGCTCAAGCAAGTGACCAATACACCAGGTCACCACTTGTCCATTTCCGCATTCAATAAAGCCGTCACCTTTGCGATGCGGCTTGGGTAGCACATCGGCGATGGCGCGCGCCAGACTCGGTTTTTCGGCAATAAACAACCGCATCGGGTTAACGGATCTCAACCATGGCGCGACCGCCACGAGCTTCCACTAACTCACCAATCGCGGTGAGGTCGATGCCAAACTGCGCCGCTGCGGCTTTCACTTCGGCTTCAGCTTCCGGCGTTACCGCCAGCAGCAGACCGCCGGAGGTTTGCGGATCGCAGAGCAGATCGCGTACCGACTGCGGCATTTCACCCATCAGGTGTCCGTAGCTGGCAAAGTTACGTTGGGTACCGCCGGGTACTGCACCCTGCGCGATGTATTCTTCAACGCCAGGCAGCTTAGGAATATCCTGGTAGATAATTTGCGCCTGAACGCCTGCGCCCTGACACATTTCACTCAGATGCCCCAGCAGACCAAAACCGGTAACGTCGGTCATGGCTTTCACGCCGTCGATATCGGCGAATGCCGCACCGGCAATGTTCATCCGACACATCACTTCTGTCGCCAGTCCTTTGTGTTCGTCCTTCAGCAGCGATTTTTTCTCTGCTGTCGTCAGAACGCCAATCCCCAGAGGCTTGGTCAGGAATAACTTACACCCTGCCTCTGCGGTGCTGTTTTTCTTCACGCGTTCGGTCGGCACAACGCCGGTTACCGCAAGGCCAAAGATAGGCTCAGGGGCATCAATAGAGTGACCACCCGCCAGCGCGATACCCGCCTGACGGCAGGCAAAACGTCCACCTTCGGTGACTTCGCGGGCGATTTCCGGCGCCAGCTTATCCAGCGGCCAGCCCAGAATAGCAATTGCCATAATCGGTTTGCCGCCCATAGCGAAAATATCGCTGATGGCGTTAGTCGCGGCAATACGCCCAAAATCAAACGGATTATCGACAATCGGCATAAAGAAATCGGTGGTGCTGATAACGCTGGTGCCGTTCCCCAGATCGTATACCGCCGCGTCGTCGCGAGTTTCATTACCCACCAGTAAGTTCGGATCAACAAACTTCGCCTGCTCACTGTGCAGGATGGTTTCCAGTACTTTGGGGGAAATCTTACAACCGCAACCGGCTCCGTGGCTGTATTGCGTTAAACGAATAGCGTGCTCGCTCATGGACATCTCCTGTCATTGCAATCCGGATATGGTAGCGCTCATTCCATGATGTGGTAAGAGTGACTGTCTGAATTCGGGTGTCTTTGCTCAGAATCCAGACAGTTTTGCCGTTGATATCAGAAATAACGGACGAATGCGCTCGGATCGGCAAGGTTGATCGTCGTGGATGCTTTTAGCTGCGGTGTGCCCAAATAGAGGAAACCGACGATTTTATCTTGCGGGCGACAGTCGAATGCTTCACGAACGACCGCACTTTCGGTTAATGCACCACTGCGCCAGATACCGCCAAAGCCCTGGGCAATTGCGGCCATCTGCATCGCCATTACTGCACAACCGGCAGACATTTCTTGTTCCCACAGCGGAACCTTGTCGCTTTCTTCACATTTCGCCACCACGGTAATAATCAGCGGCGCGCGAAACGGTGCGCTGCGCGCTTTTTCCTGAGCTTTCTCATCGCTACCTGCGGCGATTGCGCCTTTTTCAAGCACGGCACTAAAGCGTTCGCGTCCTTCACCTTCAATCACAAAAAATTGCCACGGTTGTAGCGACTTGTGGTCCGGTGCGCGCATTCCCGCCCGCAGAATGTTTTGCAGTTGCTCTCCGGCCGGGGCCGGTTCGACAAGACGAGAAGCGCTACGACGGGTGATAAGTAATTCGAGTGCATCCATTTGCTTAACTCCAACAATGATATTTGTTCACAAAATTAACACGTGGGCGGATTTTGTTACAGCACAGGCGGCGATTCCTGCTGACAAGTGCCTGCCGGGTCATTACGATAGCCTCATCTTAACGCCTTTCTCCGGAATTTCGGGTGGCGTGTTGTTAATCGGTAGGGAGAATACATGCGAACCCTGTGGCGATTTATTGCCGGATTTTTTAAATGGACATGGCGATTACTCAATTTCGTCCGTGAATTTGTGCTTAACCTGTTCTTCATCTTTTTGGTGCTGGTTGGCGTGGGTATCTGGATGCAGGTCAGTAGCAGCAGTACCAGCGAACATGCTGAGCGAGGCGCACTGTTGCTGGATATCTCGGGGGTGATTGTCGATAAGCCATCGAGCACCAGTCGCTTAAGCGTTATTGGTCGTCAACTGTTTGGCGCCAGTTCCGATCGCCTGCAGGAAAACTCCCTGTTCGATATCGTGAATACTATTCGCCAGGCAAAAGATGATCGCAACATCACCGGCATCGTGATGGATCTGAAAAATTTTGCCGGGGCCGACCAGCCTTCCATGCAGTATATCGGTAAAGCGCTGCGGGAATTCCGCGACAGCGGCAAACCGGTCTTTGCCGTAGGCGATAACTTCAGCCAGGGGCAGTACTACCTCGCCAGTTTCGCCAATAAAATTTATCTTTCTCCACAGGGTTCCGTTGATCTGCACGGCTTTGCCACTAACGGTCTGTACTACAAATCCCTGCTCGACAAGCTGAAAGTTTCCACGCACGTGTTCCGCGTCGGTACCTATAAGTCTGCCGTAGAACCGTTTATCCGCGATGATATGTCTCCTGCCGCGCGTGAAGCCGACAGCCGCTGGATAGGCGAGCTGTGGCAGAACTATCTCGACACGGTCGCCGCCAACCGCCAAATCCCTGCGCAGCAGGTGTTCCCGGGCGCACAGGCCATGCTGGACGGTTTGACGAAAGTCGATGGTGATACCGCGAAATATGCGCTCGACAACAAACTGGTGGATGCACTGGCCTCCAGCGCCGAAGTCGAAAAAATGCTGACCAAACAGTTTGGCTGGAGTAAAGCGGATAAAAACTACCGCTCTGTCAGCTACTACGATTACACGCTGAAAACCCCGGCAGATACCGGCGACAGCATTGGCGTTATCTTCGCCAATGGCGCGATTATGGACGGTGAAGAAACCCCTGGGAATGTGGGCGGCGACACCACTGCCGCACAGATCCGCGAAGCGCGTCTTGATCCGAAAGTGAAAGCCATTGTTCTGCGCGTTAACAGCCCTGGCGGCAGCGTCAGCGCCTCGGAAGTAATCCGTTCTGAGCTGGCAGCGGCAAAAGCGGCGGGCAAACCGGTTGTCGTTTCCATGGGTGGCATGGCGGCCTCTGGTGGGTACTGGATCTCTACGCCTGCCAGCTACATCGTGGCAAACCCCAGCACCCTGACCGGCTCCATCGGCATCTTTGGTGTTATCAACACGGTAGAAAACAGCCTGGATTCAATTGGCGTGCATACTGACGGTGTTGCAACGTCCCCACTGGCGGATATCTCCATCACCAAAGCGTTACCGCCGGAAGTGCAGCAGATGATGCAACTGAGCATTGAGAACGGCTACAAACGCTTTATCACGCTGGTTGCGGATGCGCGTAAGACAACGCCTGAGCAGATTGACAAAATCGCGCAGGGCCACGTCTGGACCGGTCAGGATGCGAAAGCCAACGGTCTGGTAGACAGCCTCGGTGATTTTGACGACGCCGTCGCGAAAGCGGCTGAGCTTGGCAAACTGAAACAGTGGCACATTGAGTATTATCAGGACGAACCAACATTCGTTGATATGGTGATGGACAGCATGTCTGGCTCCGTTCGTGCCATGCTGCCTGACGCCATTCAGGCTATGCTCCCGCCACCGCTGGCCTCTGCGGCCAGTGCAGTAAAAGCCGAAAGCGATAAGCTGGCCGCATTCAACGATCCGCAAAACCGCTATGCGTTTTGCCTGACCTGCGCCAACGTTCGCTAACTATTGACCCCTCTTCGGGATGAAGAGGGGTTTTCTTTGAGACAGAAGAAAAGTCATGCAGAAAAAATCAATTTACGTTGCCTATACCGGCGGTACCATTGGTATGCAGCGCTCAGAACAGGGTTATATTCCCGTTTCCGGTCACCTGCAGCGCCAGCTGGCATTGATGCCAGAATTCCACCGTCCGGAGATGCCAGACTTCACCATCCACGAATATGCCCCGCTGATGGATTCCTCCGATATGACGCCGGAAGACTGGCAGCATATTGCGGAAGACATTAAAGCGCACTACGACGATTACGATGGTTTTGTCATTCTGCACGGCACCGATACCATGGCGTTTACGGCTTCGGCGCTCTCTTTTATGCTGGAGAATCTGGGCAAGCCGGTCATTGTGACAGGGTCACAAATCCCATTAGCAGAGCTACGTTCTGACGGACAAATCAATTTGCTGAATGCGTTGTACGTTGCAGCAAATTACCCGATCAATGAAGTTACCCTGTTTTTCAACAATCGATTGTTTCGCGGCAACCGGACCACTAAAGCGCATGCTGATGGTTTTGACGCGTTTGCCTCACCCAACCTTGCACCGCTGCTGGAAGCGGGGATCCACATTCGTCGGCTGGGAACACCGCCCGCACCTCACGGCACAGGTGAGTTGATTGTGCATCCTATCACTCCGCAACCGATTGGCGTGGTCACCATTTATCCTGGGATCTCCGCTGATGTAGTACGCAACTTCCTGCGCCAACCTGTAAAAGCATTAATTTTGCGCTCCTACGGCGTGGGGAATGCACCGCAGAATAAAGAGTTTCTGCAAGAACTTGAAGATGCGAGTTCGCGTGGCATTGTGGTGGTGAACCTGACCCAGTGCATGTCCGGCAAGGTAAATATGGGGGGCTACGCGACAGGCAATGCGCTGGCGCATGCTGGCGTGATTGGCGGCGCGGATATGACCGTCGAAGCCACACTCACCAAATTGCACTATTTGCTGAGTCAGGGACTGGATACGCAGACGATCCGTGAAGCGATGACGCAAAATCTGCGTGGTGAGCTCACGCCTGACGATTAAAGGAGTCTATGCCCATGGCCCGAGCCTTACTGTTGGTCGATTTACAAAATGACTTTTGTGCCGGTGGTGCCCTCGCGGTCCCACAAGGTGACAGCACAATCGATATTGCCAACCGTCTGATTGACTGGTGTGCCGTACGCGGTGACATGGTCGTTGCCAGCCTGGACTGGCACCCGGCTAATCACGGCAGCTTTGCCAGCCAGCATCAGGTTGCCCCCTACAGCCAGGGACAACTCGATGGCCTGGCGCAAACCTTCTGGCCCGATCATTGCGTACAGCACAGTGAAGGAGCAAGCCTACATCCACTGCTGAAACAGCGGGCGATATCTCAAACCTTTACCAAGGGCGAGAACCCGCTGGTCGACAGTTACAGTGCGTTTTTTGATAACGGTCGTCGCCAGGCTACTGCACTGAATGCGTGGCTTCAGCAACATCATGTTACCGACCTCATCATTATGGGACTGGCAACTGATTATTGCGTCAAATTTACCGTTCTGGATGCGCTCGATTTGGGTTATACCGTCAGCGTTATTACCGATGGCTGCCGTGGCGTCAATATTCACCCCCAGGACAGTGCAAACGCCTTTATGGACATGGCGGCGGCGGGCGCAACGCTGTATACGTTGGACGACTGGCTGGAAACCCAGCGCTAATTGATGCCGACAGGATCTCCCCTGTCGGCACGTTATCTCAGGCCAGCGTTGAAATCTCTTCCAGCGAAACTTTGCGTGTTTCGATGCCAAAGCAAAAAAGAATCAGGGCGCACAGCACCAGCATTATGCCTAGCACGATAAAGACCGTAATCGAGCCGTAGCGGGTCAACAAGATAGCGACGCCATAGGGCGTAAATACTGCGACAATTCTTCCCACGGCATTCACAAAGCCCGATCCCCGCAATCTAAGGTGTGTGGGCCACAGTTCGGGGACATATACCGCAGAGGCAAAGCACACATACATATACAAAAAAAAGATCATCACCAACCCGTAGCTCAAAATAGCCCACTCTTCGGTTTGAATCGAATAGAAATAGCCGAGCAGCGCGATAATAATCAACAAGAATGAACCAAACAATCGTCGTGGAAA
Organism: Citrobacter sp. wls827; assembly: GCF_005280875.1. Classification (NCBI taxonomy): domain Bacteria; kingdom Pseudomonadati; phylum Pseudomonadota; class Gammaproteobacteria; order Enterobacterales; family Enterobacteriaceae; genus Citrobacter; species Citrobacter sp. wls827. Next base: position 72,402 of record NZ_SZWR01000021.1, on the reverse strand, counting down.
ACGGTCGATAATCAGTGTGGCAATAAATATCCCAACGGGTGCGCCAATCATAATTATCGCGGTCATAAAAATAGATTTCGTCACATCGATTCCCGAATTAACAAAAATCGTCGGGATCCATACCGTAATGGTATAGAGCGAAATATTCATCGCAATAAGCACAGTGATTGCCACCAGCGTACAACGCAGCATCGGTCCTTTGAACAAGAGCCAAAATGAATCACTTTCCGTGCTTATATCCGCCGTCAGGCAATCGCTATGACAGGAAGGTAAAGTAATGTTTTTTTCTTTCTCAATTTGCAGTTCCACCTGTAGAAGATGTTTTTCAGCTTCGTTTCTCTGTCCTTTGCCAGCCAACCAACGAGGAGATTCAATATAGTACTTTCCCGACAGATACCATGCTAAGAGCATTGCCATGCCACCGAGTAAAAACATCATCCGCCAGCTTAGAAAGGCGATAATCACAACGCCAATTGCCGCCGACAGCATCGGCGACCAGTTGCCGACAAACGACAGGCGAGCAGACCACTTCCCACGCACCCCGGGCGGAATAAATTCAGTAAATGAGGCATAGCCCACCATAATTAGCGCTCCCATTCCGCTCCCCATCAGGAAGCGGAAAAAGATAAGCCAGTACATGTTAGGCACAAACGTTGCCGCACAGGCAGAGACCCCGACGATCAGCAAATTGAAGCGAAACGCCTTGCGTCGGCCAAGATAATCACCAATAAAGCCACCGGTTAGTGAGCCAATAAAATAGCCAAACATCAGAGCCGAGGTAAACACGGCGTTGAGGTAATTATTTGACCAACCGGTACTGACTAATTTTGCCAATACCACATTCCCGGAATAGCTGAGAAAACCGGTGACTAATAGACTAAAACTGATAATGCCGAAAATACGAAAATGAAATCGAGATAAAGGTAAGCGATCTAATCTTGCACCGATAGGGTCACATTGTTCCATCTGGATGCCTCAAATTAAGCTAAATAGAAAGTATGGCGATCGCGGCAGAATAAAATTCGCCGCGCCATCCATCATCATTAGGTTCTTATGGCATTGCCCAGGTGCAAACTAAAATAATATCGACACGCCCTACGTTAAAATTAATATACGAGTTGAATATTATTCTCTTTGCAAAATGCAATCCACTCTGCACCCGGTGCCTTATTGGTTATAAGGTAATTAATATGGCTAAAGTCCACGAGCTGGACGAACGCTTTACGATCGAACTTCGAATGATCAACTAACAGAGCTACTTCGGTCGCCTGGCGGATCATCGTCTTTTTGATTTCAGCTTCCGCTTCGTTAGAATCAAGCGCCCCGCTCTGCATATCCAGACCTTTGCAGCTCATCACCAGGATATCAACATGATAGCGGCTGATAATCTCCTTGGTGATCCTTCCCTGAAGCGACAGCGTATTTTTATTTAATTCACCGCCAGTAGAAACAACGTTAATCTCTGACTGTGCCAGCTCATGAAAAGCTTCGGCCGAGTTGGTCAGGAGCGTCAGATCGTTTCTTTCCTTCAACAGTTTTAATAATTCCATCGCGGTACTGCTGGAGTCGGCAGCCATGGTGGTCTTATTTTTAATAAACGGTAATGCATTACGGGCAATGATCTGCTTTTCTTCAAAAAAAGATTTTGCACGCTTATAAAAATGGATATTGTCGGACAACGCGGTGGTATTGAGCACTGCACCGCCATATGTTCGGGTCAAAAAACCTTCATCTTCCAGTTTTTCCAGATCGCGGCGAATCGTTTCTTCAGTCACCTGAAAGATCGAACTTAAATTAGATACCGCTACTTTCTTATCATTCGCCACCATTTGCTTAATGGCCTGAATCCTGTCTTTTGCCGCCACGATGACACCTCTGTTTCCTGCAAAGTAATAATAAGACCCAAGTATCTCACAGGCTATGTTTATTTTCAAAAGAACATATCTGAATCACAGATTTTAATACTATTTTACACAGAAACAGAGGTAACTCCCATTTGGCTTATTTTGTATCCAACGCCTCAGCCATTCGCCTCATCAATGAAGAATCATCATCGGTTAGGGAAATCGTTAACGCCTGAACATTATCACGAACCTGTTCAGGCGCGGTTGCGCCGCTCAGCAAGGTGATTAAATTGCTTTGCTTCAAAATCCACGCCAGTGCCAACGCGGGGATTGTGCAGCGGTATTTTTCGCACAACGGCCCCCATTGCTCAAGCATGTCAATCACCCGTAGCATATTGTCCCGTTGGAACCAGACTTTGTTGGCCCGCGCGCCGCCCGGGACATAATCTCTGGCGATAGTACCGGTCAGCAGACCCTGCTCGAGCGGTGAATAGACCTGCACCACGATGCCATGCTGCTGGCATAACGGCAGTAGTTCAGCTTCCAGTGCCCGGTCAAGGATGCTGTACTTGGCCTGGATGATATCCAGCTCACCGTGTTTGAGATACTCCCTGATATGTTCCGCATCGACGTTCGCCGCACCGATAGAACGAATTTTCCCCTCTTTCTTGAGTGCGTTTAGTGCATCGACGGTTTCTGCAATCGGCGTAAAACAGGGTTCCACCGACTGCCAGTGGGTCATGTAGATATCAATGCTTTCAATACCCAGTCTTTGCAGGCTGGCATCCACCTCTTCGCGAATCGACTCGGGCGTGAGATTTTTATACAACTGCCGGTCGCCCACTTTGTTAAACAAACTTCCTGTTCGTTCCCAGACGATGCCGCATTTGGTTTCAACAACGATATCGTTACGCGGTAGCTTTTTCAGTGCCTGTCCGACAATCACTTCACTGTTGCCAAAGTTGTAGCCTGGCGCGGTATCAATCAGATTAATACCGCAGCGATGCGCCTCAACAATGGTATCAATACATACCTGCAGATCGAGATCGCCGTTCCACGCCGGACCGCCGCCAATCGCCCAGGTGCCTAATCCCATGCGGGAAAGCGTAATATCCGTACTGCCTAAAGGAATCATTTTCATCTGCCGCTATTATCCTTCATATTCATCGAGAAGTTGTTCAACCAGCTTTCTGTTCTTCACACCCGTCGTGGCCCCTACGCTCAAAACCGATATGGCTGCCGTTGCATTAGCAAACAGCGCGCACTCACGCAGGGTTTTGCCTTCAAGCAGCGCTGAAATAAATCCCGAGGCGAAATTGTCTCCCGCGCCGATAGTGTCGATGGCGGTAATTCCCGAAACGGCTGGAACTTCGATTTTCATATCGACACGCTTGATAAAGCAGCCTCTCTTGCCGGTCTTAATCACGACGGTTTTCACTCCACAGTTCAGGAAACTGTCGGCAATGTCATCAAGCGTCTCTTTCCCGGTGAGCAGTTTTGCCTCTTCAAAATTGGGAAACAGATAATCCACGTAGCTCAGCGCTTCACGGATATCGTCCAGCGTTTCATTCAGTCGTGGTTTAATCATATCCGCGCAGATAATTAACCGATGCGCTTTTGCCTGAGTGAAAATGGCCGTCAGTGCATCGCCGTCCAGTAACGGGCTATTAAAAATACTCGCCAGCGACAGCAGCTTTGCTTGAGAGAAACGGTCAAAATCAACATCGCTGATATTCAGCTTCCACAGGCTGCCGTTACGGTTAGTCACAAAAGTACGCTCGCCATCGGCGGTGACTAATCCCACGTTAATAGATGTATCAATTGCGGCATCCTGCTTCAGGCTCTGAATATCTATATTCTCCCGACGACAGTGGTCGAGAATAAAATGACCTGCTGCATCAGCCCCAACCCGGCTCATTAACGCTGTACGATGACCGAGACGAGAAATAATTGTCGCTTCGTTAATTGCGTCACCGCCGGTTGTCATCGCTATTCGTTCTAACGGATAAGAGTCAACATCAAAGATATTTTTACTCACAGGCTGTAAAGGAATATCAACAATAGCAGCCCCTATACAAATAACCTCGATATTATCCATGTTGTCATTCCGCTTTACCGTCAGAACCAAACAATTTAATTTTCTCCAGTGCGCGCGCTTTTACCGCTTTGCGAACTTCACGTTCAACGTGCAGGAAGGGCTGATTCTGGTTCTCCTGCACTGCCACCATCGCAGCCTGGCACAGTTCGGTGTGAATGTTGATTTTAGAGATACCTAATGAAATGGCTTTTTTGATATCCGCATCGCTAATGCCGGACGCGCCGTGCAGCACCAGTGGAACGGATACGGCTTCGCGCACGCGTTTAACCACGTCGAAATTCAGTTTAGGCTCTGAGGTATAGACGCCGTGCTGGTTACCAATCGCCACCGCCAGCGAATCGCAGCCGGTACGCTCGACAAATTCCGCCGCCTGGTTCGGATCGGTATAGTGATAACCCGCCAGTGCCTCTTCGTACACCGTTTCATTGCCCACATGGCCCAGTTCCGCTTCGACCGGTACACCCAGTGGATGGAAAAAATCCACGGCCTCTTTTGTCAGACGAATATTCTCTTCGAAATCAAAGGCAGAGGCATCACGCATCAGCGAATTCATGCCATGAGTCCAGGCGTTATGGATAATCTCCATGCTGCGGCCGTGATCCCAGTGGGTAATAACTGGAACCGAGGCCTTTTTAGCCATTGAAACCATCATGTGCGAAAAATCTTCGAACGAGGTATTCCCCACAAAACCAGTACCGAAGGAGATAATCACCGGCGATTTCGACTCTTCCGCCGCATCAATCACCCCCATTAGCATTTCTGCATTCCACACGTTAAAGTGAGCAATCGCATAATGTTTATTTTGGGCATCATTTTCCCAATATTTAATATCTGCCAGCATAGTTATTTCTCCCTTTGCGATAAATTAATGATTTACTTTAATTACGCCTTTAATAATTTCGCTTTTGTTATTAACGGATTCATCAAACGCGCGCTGAACATCTGCATAATCGTAAATATGCGTCACCATCGATTTCACATCGAACCGACCGGAGGATATGGCTTCAATAGTAACCGGATAGCGGTTGGCGTAACGGAAAACGGTCTGAATAGACACTTCACGGTTAATTTTGAGGAAATTAATTGCGGAATCACCAGGTACTGTACCGACGATCATTATTTTCCCGCCACGCATCACCAGATACGGCGCCTGCTTAACGGTGATGGTTGAACCGGCGGTTTCAAAAACAATATCGGCCCCCATATCTCCGGAGAACTGCTGGCAGCGGGCAACGGTGTCCTCTTTCGCCCCGTTGATCACGGTCGTCGCGCCAAGCTGCTCGGCCATAGCCAGACGTTTGTCCAGCACATCAACCACCGCGATCTCGGTTGCTCCCAAACATTTACACGCTTGCAGAGTCATTAAACCAATACACCCCGCCCCGAGAATGACGATTTTTTTGCCCGGTTTAACGTCCGCCAGCATTGCGGCATGCATCCCTACCGCCGCGGGCTCTACCAGCGCGCCTTCCATGGTGTCCATATTATTGGGTAACTTGTAAGTGAAGCTCTCCGGATGGCACAGATAGTGGGTTAGCGCACCGCGGTAGTTGGGCTGCGTAGCCATAAAATCGACGTCCGGGCAGATGTTGTATTTCCCTTCCAGGCAGTAGCGGCAGTGACCACACGGTACACCGGGTTCAATATTCACCCGATCACCCGGTTTAAATTTGGTTACACGGTTCCCTACCGCCACCACCGTACCGGCGCATTCATGCCCCAGACCAATTTCCTGATGAGGATCTTTCGGCGGAATAAAAGGACCTGATTCAAATCCATGAACATCTGAACCGCAAATGCCAACGTATTCCACTTTGATCAGCACTTCATGCTCATTGGGCACCGGAATATCGGCGGCGATGATTTTCATCGTGCCCGGCGTTTTTAATATCGCTTTCGAGTTTTTCATTTTATTTCCCGTCAATATTATTTGCTGGTAACTGCATCAATCCCGAGACTTTCGACAGAGATGCCTTTGGTTTCAATTCCGATGGTAGCAATAGCAATGGCGACAATAATGGAGACCGCACCTAGCAGTACAAACACCCCTGTCACGCCGTAACTATTAAGTAATACTGCGACTGCATAAGGTGCGGCGATACCACTGACACGCCCGACCGCGTTGGCCAGTCCCGAACCGCGAAGTTTCGCTTCGGTTGGCCATATTTCCGGAACATAGACAGCGGAGGCATAACAAACATACATATAAACAAAGGTAATCAGGAAAAAACCGATTAATGTAATTAACAGCATACTGGTTTGCAGCGAATAGATATAACCCAGTACAGCAATTAACACTAATAACCCCACTCCCATTGTTTTTCTCGGAATTTTATCCATGACCAGCATGGCGATAAAAATCCCAAACGGCGCACCGAACATGCTCATGGTATTTAAGACAATGGAGTCTTTCAGATTAATACCCTGAGTCATAAATATTGTCGGTAGCCAGTTAATTAAGGTGTACTGAACGACGTTCATGGCAATCAGAACAAAAGAACCCAAAATAACCCGCTTCAGCAATACACCTGTTAATAAGGCGGAGTACGGTACAGAACGCGGTTGTTTGCCATCATCCTTTATCACGACTGGCGGCAGTGGCTTACCGGTCTGTCGAATGACACCTTCTTCAATTGCCCGCATCACCTTTTCGGCTTCCTGGTAGCGCCCGCGAGACTCCAGCCAGCGAGGCGACTCAGGGAAACTGCGCCAGGCAATAACAGTAGCTATGAGCGACAGCACCGCAGGAATCAACAACTGTACGCGCCAGTTCCATTCCGCGCTGATAAGTGGCGTCAGCCCCATCGCGATCAGTGAACAGAGCGGGTAAGACCAGTTGCCGATAAACGAGACCCGACTCGACCATGTACCACGATTTCTGCCAGGCATATATTCGGTAAACCCGGCAAATAAGGTGACCAGCAGCGCGCCTAATCCAACTCCCATTACAAAACGGCAGGCGATCAGAAAGGTCATATTGGGTGAAAACGCACCCACGATCATAGAAATAATATGAATCGCTTCGTACAGAATAAATGCGTTTTTACGCCCGATTTTATCGCCAATAATTCCCCCGCCGAGCGCACCGAGAAACATTCCAGCCGTCGTAATGGCAGAGAACGTGGCGGTGGTGGAATTATCAGTCCAGCCAAGTTCTTTTAACTGCGCGAGAATTAATCCGCCGACGGCATTACTCCAGCAAACCAGTAATCCGAAGGCAACCATGGCAAACATTGACGTATGCCAGCGACAGTCAGGCAGCCTGTCCAACCTCGCGCCGCAGTGCGGTTTTGCTATTTGTTCCATCCGGGAACCTTCCTTTAATAAATGGAGTTATTCATCAAAGTCGTAGGTCATGATGACCTTAATCGCAGTCTTATCGACCATCGCGTCAAAACCTTCTCGCCATTGCGATAAGCCGATACGGTGAGTGATCATCGGTTTGACTTTTATCGCACCGCTAGCGAGCAGGCGAATAGCATTGCGCCAGGAAGTGGAATCGTAGGCCATATGACCAATGATGCTTTTATTCCACGCAGTGATGTCGTTAATAGAAAAATCGAGAGGTTTGAAGCCCATCCCCACGCGGACAACTTCACCGTTAGGACGCAGCATTTCGATAGATTGTTTCAGGGCAATATTGGCACCGGAACATTCGATGACCAGTCCCAGATTATCTTTCCCGCAGATCTCCTGACAACGTGCAACCACATCTTCGGTCGAACCGTTGACGACAGCCGTGGCCCCCATTTCTTTGGCTATCGGGAAACGCACTGCGACATCGTCTTCCAGCCCGACCATCACGATATTAACGGCCCCCATAATGCGCGCCATTTGTACCGAAAAAAGTCCCAGCGGGCCGGTACCAAAAACCACCACATCCTGACCCGGAAGAAATTTGGATTGCTGAGCGATAGATTTGTAGGCATTGCAGATGGGGTCGAGTACAGCCGCCTCTTCATAATCAACGCCTGTTGGGATTTCCCACAGCGCATGACGGTGAATTTTGAGGATCTCCCCAGGAACCAGACAATATTTCGAAAACCCACCTCCCCAGGTATTGTTATCCAGACCTAAATTCACTTTTTCTGTACAACAAAGAAAATCACCTTGTTCGCAAGCCGGACAAACGCCACAGACATGTCCACTATTGTCAGAAACCACCCGCTGGCCGACTTTCCAGTCCTTAACTTTGTCGCCAACCTGCACAATTTGGCCGGCAAATTCGTGACCACGAATCGAATTGAACTGGTCGGATCCACTGTCGACATTGTAGTGTTTCATGTCCGCGCCGCAGATAGCCGCCGCTTTGATTTCAATCACTACGTCATCCGGGCCGCATACCGGTTCCGGGACATCAATCATTTTGTAGCCGCCAAAGGCCTTGCCAAATCTTGCCAGTGCTTTCATTGAATTTTCCTTTGTGTTTAGTTTTGCATCACCTGGCATCATACTTATCCATATAATTTTTGAGGTCAACAAAAAATCTTTAAAACACAGATTATGATCTGCATTTCACAACTTAGATCACAAATAAGTGCCAGATTGAATCGAAAGCCAACGGCACATCGCAGCCGCTTGGCTAAAATGCCGTGAACCCCTTCGCATTTTTTCTGTTATGAAACTGTTAACCTGCAAGTGCTGTTTTTTTCGCCACGCCATTTCCGTGGCGTGTTTGCTTGTTTAAATGTCAAAGAGGAACACCGATGAAACTTTTGCCTTTGTTGGCAGCATTACCCCTGCTCTGCGCGAGCGTTGTTTCCGCCAGTTCGCTGATGTCTGTTGGCTACTTCAATGGCGGTGGTGATGTCACCGCGGGTCCTGGTGGCGATATCAATAAACTGGATGTTCGCCAGATAACCCATCTCAACTATTCATTTGGCCTTGTCTATAACAATGAAAAAGACGAGACCAATGACGCCTTAAAAGATGCCAGCAAGCTCCATCAAATTTGGCTTTCACAGAAAGTGCAGGATGATTTGCTGATAATTCCACAGCTGCGTAAACAGAATCCGAACCTGAAAGTTCTGCTTTCCGTCGGCGGCTGGGGCGCACGCGGATTCTCTGGGGCTGCAGCAACGAAAGAATCGCGCGCGGTGTTTATTCAGTCTGCGCAGGAGATAATTGCGAAATATGGACTGGATGGCATCGACCTTGACTGGGAATATCCGGTCAACGGCGCCTGGGGACTGGTTGAAAGCCAGCCAGCCGACCGCGCGAACTTTACCGCGCTGTTAACAGAGCTGCGTGCCGCGTTGGGTCATAAAAAACTGCTAACCATCGCCGTGGGTGCGAATGCGGAAAGTCCGAAAAGCTGGGTGGATGTGAAAGCCATTGCGCCATCGCTCGATTACATCAACCTGATGACCTATGACATGGCCTACGGTACTCAGTATTTCAACTCGAATCTGTACGATTCGACACAATGGCCAACGGTCGCCGCAGCGGATAGGTACAGCGCCAATTTTGTCGTCGACAACTACCTTGCTGCCGGTCTAAAAGCGAGTCAAATGAACCTGGGCATCGGTTTTTATGGACGCGTACCAAAACGCGCCGTTGAGCCAGGTATTGACTGGAGCAAACCTGACGCGCAGAAAAATCCTGTTACCCAGCCCTATTTCGAGCCTGCGCAAATTGAGTTGTTCAAATCACTGGGCGTCGATCTGAGTAAAGATACCTATGTGAAGTACAACGATATTGTGGCGAAGTTGATCAACGATCCGCAGAAGCGCTTTAGCCAGCATTGGGATGATGAAGCAAAAGTGCCGTGGCTATCGGTGCAGTCTGCAGATGGAAAAGCACTTTTTGCCCTCTCTTATGAAAACCCGCGCTCGGTAGCGATCAAGGCTGACTACATCAAGAGCAAGGGACTGGGAGGCGCCATGTTCTGGGAATACGGTGCAGATGACCAAAACCAGTTGGCGAAGCAGTTAGCCGATTCGCTAGGCATCAAACACTGATCCCAACGCCTGACACAATAGGTTATGATTAGCCCATTCTGCTGCGCCAGCCTTTGGCGCAGCTCTTCATTTTCTACTGGAGGCATGCGCTTTTATGGCTTTTATCCCTAAAAATTACGCCCGTCTGGAAGTCGGATACCGGGAAAAGGCGTTAAAGCTCTTCCCCTGGGTTTGTGGACGTTGTTCCCGTGAGTTCGTGTATTCAAATTTGCGCGAGCTGACGGTACATCACATCGATCACGATCACTCCAATAACCCGGAAGACGGTAGCAACTGGGAGATGTTATGCCTGTACTGTCACGATCATGAGCATTCGAAATACACTGAGGTGGATCAGTATGGTTCCACTGTAGTGGCGGGGGAAGATGCGCAGAAAGACGTCGGCGAGGCGAAATACAATCCGTTTGCCGATCTGAAGGCGATGATGAACAAGAAATAACATCAACTGCGGGCCCGACACCGATGTTTGCCGGGCCAGGTTAATCAGGATTTAAACGTCGCAATCGGTTCGGGCGTAATCCCAAATTCCATTTTAAGCTGCTGCTTACTCTTCATCACCATCTCACCGTTGGTATCGATCGTCATATGCTGTGCATCAATATTGTTTCGCGCTTGCCATAACATCACCAGCTGTAAGCTGTTCTCTTTTTGTTCTGCCGTTAGCGCCACGCCATCCGGCCATTTTCCGAGTTCAACGGCAGTCGATAAGCGCTGATAAACTTCCGGCGTCATGCTGTTGATCATCTCATCAAGATTCATGTTAAATCCACTCTCCGTAGAATAATTTGCTGAATCGTTTCTTTAGCCCTTGGTTTGCTCGCCGTTTTCACCATCGGTGAAGTTCAAAGACGCTGAGTTAACGCAGTAACGTTCACCGGTAGGTTTCGGACCATCCGGAAAAACGTGTCCGAGGTGCGCATCACAGTTACCACAGCGAATTTCAATGCGCTGCATGCCATGTGAAGTATCTTTTATGTAACGGATAGCCTCTTCACTGACGGGCTCGTAAAAGCTGGGCCAGCCGCAGCCAGAGTCATATTTTGTCTCGGAACGAAATAGCGGTTTGTCGCAGATCAGACAGTGGTAGATGCCGTCACGCTTGTTATGCAGCAAACGCCCGGTAAATGGCGGTTCTGTCCCGTGATTCTGCGTCACGTAGAACTGCATTTCGGTTAAATTTTTTTTCAGTTCTTCTGGAGAAGGTTGATTAGCCATTTGCTCACATCTCACTTTATCTAAACTCACATTGCGAGACAGATTCTAACAAAACATTAACACCGGAGTGCGAACTTTTGTTCTAAACTTGATCCTTGCGAAATGGCAGCCTGCAATTCGTGATAAGAATCACGTTTTTATCTTAATTGCCCTTTAAAATTCGGGCCGCCGACCCCATGTGGTTTCAAGCCCAAAGGAAGAGTGAGGCGAGTCAGTTGCGCAAAGCTTAGGCAGCAGATTGATTTGTCGCAATGATTGACACGATTCCGCTTGACGCTGCGTAAGGTTTTTGTAATTTTACAGGCAACCTTTTATTCACTAACAAATAGCTGGTGGAATATATGACTATCAAAGTAGGTATCAACGGTTTTGGCCGTATCGGTCGCATTGTTTTCCGTGCTGCTCAAGAACGCTCTGACATCGAGATCGTTGCAATCAACGACCTGTTAGACGCTGACTACATGGCTTACATGCTGAAATATGACTCCACTCACGGCCGTTTCAACGGTACCGTTGAAGTGAAAGACGGTCATCTGATCGTAAACGGTAAAAAAATCCGTGTTACCGCTGAACGTGATCCGGCTAACCTGAAATGGGACGAAGTTGGTGTTGACGTAGTTGCTGAAGCTACTGGCCTGTTCCTGACAGACGAAACTGCTCGTAAGCACATCACTGCTGGCGCGAAAAAAGTGGTTCTGACTGGTCCGTCCAAAGATAACACTCCGATGTTTGTTAAAGGCGCAAACTTTGACAAATATGAAGGTCAGGACATCGTTTCTAACGCTTCCTGCACCACTAACTGCCTGGCTCCGCTGGCTAAAGTTATCAACGACAACTTCGGCATCATCGAAGGTCTGATGACCACTGTTCACGCGACCACCGCTACTCAGAAAACCGTTGATGGCCCGTCTCACAAAGACTGGCGCGGCGGCCGCGGCGCATCCCAGAACATCATCCCGTCCTCTACCGGTGCTGCTAAAGCTGTAGGTAAAGTACTGCCAGAACTGAACGGCAAACTGACCGGTATGGCGTTCCGCGTTCCTACCCCGAACGTATCCGTTGTTGACCTGACCGTTCGTCTGGAAAAAGCTGCTTCTTATGAAGAAATTAAGAAAGCAATCAAAGCTGCTTCCGAAGGCCCGATGAAAGGCGTTCTGGGTTACACCGAAGACGACGTCGTATCTACCGATTTCAACGGTGAGGTTTGCACTTCCGTGTTCGATGCTAAAGCTGGTATCGCACTGAACGACAACTTCGTGAAACTGGTATCCTGGTACGACAACGAAACCGGCTACTCCAACAAAGTTCTGGACCTGATTGCTCACATCTCCAAATAAGTTGAGATGAGTATCTGATCCAAAAAGGCGACTTCGGTCGCCTTTTTTTATGACCAAAATATTTACATACCAAGGATTGCATCATGATTAACAAAATTTTCGCTCTCCCGGTCATTGAACAGCTTACCCCTGTCCTCTCCCGCCGTCAGCTTGATGAACTTGAGGTTCTTGTTGTCGATCACCCACAGGTTAAAGCTTCTTTCGCGCTGCAGGGCGCACATCTTCTTTCCTGGAAACCAAACGGCGAAGAGGAAGTCCTGTGGCTCAGTAACAATACCCCGTTCAAAACAGGCGTAGCGCTGCGTGGCGGCGTCCCCATTTGCTGGCCGTGGTTTGGCCCAGCGGCTCAACAGGGTTTGCCTTCGCATGGTTTTGCCCGTAACCTGCCATGGACGCTGAAAGCGCATAACGAAGACGACAATGGCGTGGTGTTGACGTTTGAACTGCAGAGCAACGCTGAAACGCGTCAGCTATGGCCACACGACTTTACCCTGCTTGCCCGCTTTAAGGTCGGTGCTACCTGTGAAATCGAACTGGAAGCCCACGGTGAGTTTGAAACCACCTCGGCACTGCATACCTACTTCAACGTGGGTGATATTGCCGCAGTGAAAGTCAGTGGTCTTGGCGATCGCCTGATCGATAAAGTGAACGATGCGAAAGAAGATGTGCTGGCTGACGGCATTCAGACCTTCCCGGACCGCACTGACCGTGTTTATCTGAACCCGGAAGCATGTAGCGTCATCCATGATGATTCGCTCAAGCGCAATATCGATGTCGTGCACCACCACCATCTGAACGTTGTCGGCTGGAACCCGGGCCCGGCGCTGTCCATTAGCATGGGCGACATGCCGGATGACGGTTACAAAACGTTTGTTTGCGTCGAAACGGCTTACGCGACCGCTCCGCAGAAAACCACCGAAGAAAAACCATCTCGCCTCGCGCAGACTATTCGTGTGGCTAAACGCTAAGACAACTCTGCGCATCATGCCGGATGCGGCTGACGCCTTATCCGGCCTACAAACCGCTCGTAGCCGTAGGCCTGATAAGCGCAGCGCCATCAGGCAAATCAGGCCATATCCAGCGCCGTTTTACCTTTTGGCGCCGGATATGCCTCATCTAACAACTTCAGTTCATCAACCGAGAGCGTGATATTCAGCGCGGCGGCATTTTGTTCGACATGCGCTACGCTTGCCGCTTTTGGAATCGCGATCACGCCCGGTTGACGAATAACCCACGCCAGTAAGATCTGGGCGGTACTGGCATCGTGTGCACGTGCAATGTCGCTAATCACCGAATGAGTGAGCAGACCACGGCGCAACCGTCCCGCCTGGGCCAGCGGACTGTAAGCCATGACCGGCATCTGCTGTTGCTGACACCATGGCAGCAAGTCATATTCAATGCCGCGCGACGCTAAATGATATAGCACCTGGTTAGTGGCGCATTGTCGTCCACCTGCAACCTGCCATAGCGCCTGCATCTCGTCATAATCGAGATTCGAAACACCCCACCGACGAATTTTCCCCTGAGCGATGAGTTTTTCCATGGCGCTGACGGTTTCTTCATAAGTAAAGTCCCCCGTCCAGTGCAGCAAATAGAGATCCAGATAGTCGGTTTTCAGCCGGCGCAGACTGCCTTCACAGGCAGCAATCGCTTTCTGGCCTCCGGCATTCCACGGATAAACTTTTGAAACCAAAAATGCACCATCGCGCCGTCCCGCTAAGGCTTCGCCAACAATCTCTTCTGCTGCACCATCAGCATACATTTCTGCCGTATCAATCAGACGCAGCCCCAGATCCAGGCCAGCCTGCAACGCCGAGACTTCATCACGACGACGGCAGGGGTTCTCCCCCATGTTCCATGTTCCCTGCCCAATAGCAGGAAGTGATACCTGTTTTGTAAACATCACTTGTTTTACTGTCATAGTTCCCCCTGAGCACATGCACCACAGTAAAGCAAAACATGGGTGATGTGTCCTGTGATGGTGCACAAATTGCACCATCCTCGTTTGGAGGGCTCGTCGTTAATCAGACACAATAAAAAACCCGGGAACAGTATTTATTTCCGGGCTCAGACAGATAACTTGTTAGCTGTACAGAGATTATTTTAAACGGCCTAAATATTTACCTTCTTTCATGGCGTTTATTTTTCCGCTCTTATACACAATAACCGAAATCAGGCCTGCACTGTAAGTTTGCGCATCTGCATTATTTTCATCATTGGCTGCCGGGCTACCATTAATGTAGGCAATGCCATCGGTGCCACGTTTAAAATCAACCCCTAATTTATTCACATGTATAGATTTTACCATACTGGCGTTAACCGGAACATTCGCTTCACTAACCATGGTTTTATGATCATGTTGCAACTGACGACGGTAAGCCTCGCTAATAGCATGAGCAGGGGCAACAGTTGATGCCACCAGCGCAGCGGTAATAATTAATTTATTCATGAGTAAAACCTTAATATTTATTGTGATTATGATGATGGCTGGAATTACCGTCATTTGTGATGTACAGGTTCTGTGCATTTTCCATAGCCTGTTTTTCCGCTGCAGCATTGATTGTAGCCTGACGATTCTGCTCAGCAACATAGCATGCATCCCGACTGAC
Organism: Citrobacter sp. wls827; assembly: GCF_005280875.1. Taxonomy (NCBI): domain Bacteria; kingdom Pseudomonadati; phylum Pseudomonadota; class Gammaproteobacteria; order Enterobacterales; family Enterobacteriaceae; genus Citrobacter; species Citrobacter sp. wls827. The sequence goes on along the minus strand of NZ_SZWR01000021.1, from coordinate 57,339 downwards.
GCCCTTGTTCTCACAGTCATTCATGCGAGAGGCCTCGGTAGAACAACCCGCCAGAACCCCAACCATCACAGCTACCATGATTAATTTTTTCATTATCTATACCAGGTTTATTCTCAAAAACCTTCATCGCAGATTATATTTCTGCAAGAAAGAATTACGCTCACTACTTTCAAAGTTTGAGTAATATCTGCAATAGAATATTTAATGTCAATTTAAATTTTTTTAGATAATTACCTAAAGAATGTAAAATAAAAATTAAACGTTTTGTTTTTTAGTTTTCACATGAAAGATGACTTTCATGGTTAAATTAAACGATAAAAATAGTTATCAGATACTTTCAACACGTTTTGCAAGGTCAATTGAGATCCAGGAGTAATAACAAAACAGTGCATTTTCAGTATATTGCCGTAGTAGATTTTGTTAGTCGCTAACGATGATTGGTTCTGCGACACCTGTATTTCTTACGCTGTAAGAAAATCGATATCAGACTAATTAAATAATACGTTCCTTTTTGGTAACTACACCAGGTAAAACACGTTAATTATTCGTTGCAGCATCGCATAAGGCAGAATCAGCAGAAATCGTGAATTCTCATGCTTGAGATCAACATTCATTCCCGTCAGGCATAAAAAAGCCCGCATAACGCGGGCTCATGTTCAGCATTGGAAATGCATCAGAACTTATAGGTGATACCCGTTGAGATCAGACCCGTCCAGGATTTGTCTACCATCGGGCTGTCTGTCACTTCATCAGACAAACGGGTGTAACGCGCAGTACCGTACACGCTCCAGTCGCCTAAGAAATTATAGTTGGCGCTAAGTTCAAGGTACGGATTCCAGCTGCTTTCAGGATCGTAGCTGCGTAAACCACTGCGGGACGATTCGTGGCGCGATACACCGTAGTAGTACTGGTTCTGGTTTTCACTGTTCCACTCAACACCAATCCCCGGTGTCAGCGTCAGGCCCCCGTTGGTATAACGGTACAGCCATGCCAGATCCCATACGATACCATTACTGTTATCCAGTGCGTCTCCCGCGAGGCTGGTACGCAGGAAACCATATTGTGTGTTATGCACGTAAGAAAGCCCGGCCATCATGGTGCTCTTGCGCTTATCGAGATTGCGCAGACGACTATCGTCGCTGTCGCCCGGCTTGAAGTACAGTGGCGACCAGTACGCCATCACAGATAATTTGTCTGTATTGTCATTCCACAGGTAGTAACCGCCGCCCAGACCACGGAACCAGAAGTTGTCGCTTTCATAGGTCACAACAGGGACCGGGTAAACGTCACTATCGTAGTTTTTGTAAGGGTGTTCAACCACACCAACGCCTGCGCCCAGCGTCAGGTTGCTTTCTGCTTGCGCGACGCTCGCGGACGTGGCAATAAGCACGCCAAGTGCCAGAAGTTTGAGTTTGGTCACAATCCATAATTCCTTATTCAAATGTTTAGCGACGAAAGTGTAACCGCCAATACGCTTCAGCCCAACTATTTTACGTATTACCTGCCCAATGTAACCCCCTAATTTCTCAACGAGTGATGACATTTTGCTTGCAGTACGGTGAACACCACATGAATTCAGCCCCATTTCTTTACATAACATGTGCTTTTTTTGCTGATGAGTTATTGATATGCCATTGAAATTCATTTGCGCGTACAGGCAAGTTTTGCAAATGCCATCTACGCTTAAATTTAGAAGGTGTATCACCGAATACGTTGATCTCCTGACCATCGAAATGGCATGAGAGTTGCTTATTTCTTCAGCAGCGACGTCGTTCAGTTTACCTCTTCAGGGGCCTCTACTATTCATATGAACGGCTCTTAACATGTGCTAAAAAACGAAAGGACGGCATACCATGAATATATTCGATCACTATCGCCAGCGTTATGAAGCTGCCAAGGACGAAGAGTTCACGCTGCAGGAGTTTCTTACCACTTGTCGGCAAGATCGCAGTGCTTATGCCAACGCGGCAGAGCGGCTATTAATGGCTATTGGTGAGCCTGTCATGGTTGACACTGCCCACGAACCTCGACTTTCTCGACTCTTTTCGAATCGGGTGATTGCACGTTATCCCGCTTTTGAAGAGTTTTACGGCATGGAAGACGCCATTGAACAGATTGTTTCTTATCTGAAACATGCGGCTCAGGGGCTGGAAGAGAAGAAGCAGATCCTCTATCTGCTGGGGCCGGTGGGAGGCGGAAAATCATCGCTTGCAGAGCGACTGAAATCGCTGATGCAAAGAGTGCCCATTTATGTCCTCAGCGCCAATGGTGAACGTAGCCCGGTTAACGATCATCCGTTATGCCTGTTTAATCCGCAGGAAGACGCGCAGATCCTGGAAAAAGAGTATGGGGTTCCGCGTCGCTATCTCGGTACAATCATGTCGCCGTGGGCTGCGAAGCGTTTGCATGATTTCGGCGGGGACATCACTAAATTCCGCGTCGTCAAAGTCTGGCCGTCTATTCTCGAGCAAATCGCCATCGCTAAAACGGAGCCTGGTGATGAAAACAACCAGGACATTTCCGCTCTGGTCGGGAAAGTGGATATTCGTAAACTCGAACACCACGCCCAGAACGATCCTGACGCCTATGGCTACTCAGGTGCGCTGTGCCGCTCCAACCAGGGGATTATGGAATTCGTAGAGATGTTTAAAGCACCGATTAAAGTGCTGCATCCTCTGCTGACTGCCACCCAGGAAGGAAACTACAACGGGACAGAAGGTATCTCCGCCCTGCCGTTTAACGGGATTATTCTTGCCCACTCGAACGAATCTGAATGGGTAACGTTCCGTAATAACAAAAACAATGAGGCGTTCCTTGACCGTGTTTACATCGTCAAAGTGCCTTATTGCCTGCGGATCTCTGAAGAGATCAAAATTTACGAAAAACTGCTTAACCATAGTGAGCTGACCCATGCGCCTTGCGCACCGGGCACGTTGGAAACCCTCTCTCGCTTTACCATTCTTTCTCGCCTGAAAGAACCTGAGAACTCGAGCATTTACTCGAAGATGCGCGTTTACGATGGCGAAAGCCTGAAAGATACCGATCCAAAAGCGAAATCCTATCAGGAGTATCGGGATTACGCCGGGGTTGATGAGGGAATGAACGGTCTGTCCACGCGTTTCGCGTTTAAGATCCTCTCTCGCGTCTTTAACTTTGACCATGCCGAAGTGGCAGCTAACCCGGTTCATCTGTTCTACGTACTGGAGCAGCAAATCGAACGCGAGCAATTCCCGCAGGAGCAGGCTGAGCGTTATCTTGAGTTCCTGAAAGGCTATCTGATCCCGAAATATGCTGAATTCATCGGCAAAGAGATCCAGACGGCTTATCTCGAATCTTATTCCGAATACGGACAGAACATTTTTGACCGTTATGTGACCTATGCGGATTTCTGGATTCAGGATCAGGAGTATCGCGATCCAGATACCGGTCAGCTGTTCGATCGCGAGTCACTGAACTCAGAACTGGAGAAAATTGAAAAGCCGGCGGGTATCAGCAACCCGAAAGATTTCCGTAACGAGATCGTCAACTTTGTTCTGCGTGCCAGAGCGAATAACAGCGGTCGCAATCCAAACTGGACCAGTTACGAAAAACTGCGCACGGTTATTGAGAAGAAAATGTTCTCGAATACCGAAGAGTTGCTGCCGGTCATTTCGTTTAACGCTAAAACCTCGACTGACGAGCAGAAAAAGCACGACGATTTTGTCGACCGTATGATGGAAAAAGGCTATACGCGTAAACAGGTACGTTTACTGTGCGAATGGTATTTGCGCGTACGTAAATCGTCTTAACATAAGTGCCCGGTGGTGCATGCGCTTACCGGGCTTGCAAAATAATGTTCCGTAGGCCGGATAGCGCCAGCGCCATCCGGCACTTACAGACATGGCGAACAGTTGGCAGTACGGGGGGCATATGACCTGGTTTATTGACCGGCGTCTTAACGGCAAGAACAAGAGCACGGTAAATCGCCAACGCTTCTTGCGCCGTTATAAATCGCAAATTAAACAGTCGATCTCCGAGGCCATTAACAAGCGTTCGGTGACCGATGTAGATAGCGGCGAATCTGTCTCTATTCCGACCGATGATATTAGCGAACCGATGTTTCATCAGGGGCGCGGTGGCCTGCGTCATCGCGTGCATCCAGGTAATGATCATTTTGTACAGAATGACCGTATCGAACGTCCGCAGGGAGGCGGCGGCGGTTCAGGTAGCGGACAAGGCCAGGCCAGTCAGGATGGCGAGGGTCAGGATGAGTTCGTCTTTCAGATATCTAAAGATGAATATCTTGATCTGCTGTTCGAAGATTTAGCGCTTCCTAATCTGAAGCAGAATCAGCAACGTCAGTTAACGGAGTTTAAAACGCACCGTGCAGGATTTACCTCCAACGGTGTGCCCGCCAATATCAGCGTGGTGCGCTCCTTGCAAAACTCACTGGCGCGTCGCACAGCAATGACGGCGGGTAAACGTCGTGAACTGCATGCGCTTGAGGCCGATCTGGAAACCATCGCCAAAAGTGAACCCGCGCAGTTGCTGGAAGAGGAAAGGTTACGCAAAGAGATTGCCGAACTACGGGCAAAAATCGAACGCGTGCCGTTTATAGATACTTTTGATTTGCGCTACAAGAATTATGAGAAACGACCCGATCCTTCCAGCCAGGCGGTGATGTTCTGTCTGATGGACGTCTCCGGCTCAATGGATCAGTCGACTAAAGATATGGCAAAACGTTTTTATATCCTGCTGTATCTGTTCCTGAGCCGCACTTACAAAAACGTGGAGGTTGTCTATATTCGCCATCATACTCAGGCGAAAGAGGTTGATGAACACGAGTTCTTCTACTCTCAGGAAACGGGGGGAACCATAGTTTCCAGCGCCCTGAAGTTAATGGATGAAGTGGTAAAAGATCGCTACAACCCTGCCCAGTGGAATATCTATGCCGCTCAGGCATCGGATGGCGATAACTGGGCAGATGATTCACCACTGTGTCATGAAATCCTGGCGAAAAAACTGCTGCCGGTGGTGAGATATTACAGCTATATCGAAATCACTCGCCGTGCGCACCAGACCTTGTGGCGTGAATACGAACATCTGCAATCAACCTTTGATAACTTTGCGATGCAGCATATTCGCGATCAGGATGATATTTACCCGGTATTCCGCGAACTGTTCCATAAGCAAAGTACGACCAGCAATAATTAGCCTAAACAAATCAGTCAGCGCGTATATGTGCTGACTGATTTTATAAATAGTGCCCCATCCTGTTTTTATTTTCCCTTAACAGAGCAGCAGGCAATGTAGTTTAGCTGATGACGTTGCGAACGGAAGAAGCGAAACATTTTCAGGAACCGACGGCGATTTTCGTAAGTGCGTAAACCGTTAAACATAATTTTAATCGCCCCAGTAACTCCCTCATCACGAATTAATCCTCCTGGCGACATCAGCGACATAGCGCCATTCTGCTGCATGACCTGTTCAAAACCGCAGTTGAGAAATAACTCACGCCAGCCTTGTCTGGTCATCGGACTCACGTTTGATTTCACCACCTCCACAAGCTTGCCCTGCTCGCTCGCGTCCAGTCTTTGAGTGGTGAACATAATGTCGTGGGTTAACAGACGACCGCCGGGTTTCAACACGCGATAATATTCGGCAATTAATTTCGCCTTCGCTTTATCGGCATACATTGTCAGCATGGCCTCGTTAATCACCACATCGAAGCTGTTATCCGCAAAAGGAAGGGTACTGGCATTCGCAGCCATCACATGAATGTGATTTTCCAGCCCATTTGCTGCCACATTATTTCTGGCATTTGATAGCGCGGTTTTATCCATATCGATAGCGTAGACCGTACAACCAAAGCGTTGCGCTATCTCTATCGCCGTGGTGGCCATATTACAGGCCACTTCCAGCACCTGGCTGTCGGGCGCCAGCTGTGACTGGCTGAACAACCACTCTGTTGCTTCAATGCCCCCCGGACGCAGACGGGTTTTGCCCAGGCTGGCTAAGAACGTATGGCCCGCTTTTTCAGTCGTGCTCATCTGCCTGTCTCCTTTTCTATAAGTTGCATTATAAATACAACATTAAGAGTTAAAGGTGAAGAGTACGAATGTTTTTTATTACAAAATGTCCTTCCGCGTAGCGTTAGAGAGGAGCTATACCGTGTGATAGACTGAAGTATCAGACTTACAGGGCTGTAAATCATTATGAAATTGCATCATAAAGCGCTCAGGCTCTTTATCTCCGTTAGCGTAATTGTTTTGACGTCTTCTTTTTTGGTTTATGAGCTCATTGCCAGCGATAAAGCGATGAATGCGTACATGCGCTATATCAATGAGAAAGCCGACTCATCGTTTCTTTATGATAAGTATACTAATCAAAGTATTGCCGCCCATCTGATGCGCACATTTTCATCCCCTCAGGAACCCGCGTCTGTCGAACAACAAAAAGCACTTTGCAACGCTTTCGACAGCGTTAACGGCACTCATGGACTCAATCTCACAGAGCATAACTACCCGCCATTGCACGGGACGCTGCAAACCACCTCAACGAAATGTAGCGAACAACTTGAAGACATATTCCTGCTGCCCTCTTTTGATAAGGCGGTAAACGCTAATCGTGAGCAGAAAGATTACGGTCAGGGATTAGGTACGCTGGAGTATAAATTCCGATATTACGTCGACCTCAAAAACAACTACGTCTATTTCTATGATCGAATCGACTCGCGCCAATTTGCGATACATAACTGGACGTTTTTGCAAAAAGGCACCCTGGGCATCGACCAGAATGATATTGACGGTATTTTCACGGGGCGTACGGTGATCTCCAGTATTTATCTGGATAACCTGACCGGGAAAAAGGTGATGAGCTTTTTAACGCCGGTCTACTCTACCGGTAAGTTAAAAGGTGTAGTAATGGTGGATATCAACAAAGAGAATTTAAAGAATATCTTTTATACCAGCGACCGGCCTCTGGTATGGCGCTATCTTAACGTTACGCTCTCGGATACCAGCTCCGGTAAAGAGATTCTCGTTCACCAAAGTGAGACTAACCTGTTTCACTATGTTCACTACGAGAAGGACATTCCAGGCGGCATACGCATCACCTTAACGCTTGATTTAATGTACTTTATTGTCTCATCCTGGAAAATCTTCGCTTTCTATCTGCTGGCAACAATTTTGCTGTTGAATCTGGTCAGAACGCATTTTCGTTTGTATCACAACGTCACGCGCGAAAATATCAGTGACGCCATGACCGGACTCTACAATCGGAAAGTTTTAACCCCGACGCTCGAACAACGTTTGCAGCAGTTGGTCAATACGGGCACTCTCGTCACCTTTATCGCCATCGACTGCGATAAGCTGAAAGTCATCAATGATACGTTAGGGCATAAAGAAGGTGATCGGATTATCACTCATCTGGCCAAAGCCATTCAAAGTTCCATTCGCAAAAGCGACTACGCCATCCGCCTCGGCGGCGATGAGTTTTGTATCATCCTCATCGACCATCCCAGTGATTTAACGCCCCGCCTGCTGGAGAGAATTCGCTATAACTTACAAATTATTGCGCATGATATATCCATCAGCTTCTCAGCCGGGGTTTATAATATGCAGCCGAACGACACTATTGATGATGCTTACAAAGCATCTGATGCACAGCTCTATATGAACAAACAGAAAAAACGCGCCGGTGCGTGATTATTTTTCTGCAGGATTTTCATTGTTGTACCAGGAGTAAGTCATGACGGAAGTGAACAAAGGTAACGCAACGCATCAGCGTTTAATTTCGCTGTTGTCAGAGCAAGGCGCAACGTACCGCGTGGTAAGCCATGAAGCCGTCGGCAAATGTGAGGCAGTTTCTGAAATTCGTGGTACCGCGCTCGGCCAGGGAGCAAAAGCCCTGGTCTGTAAGGTCAAAGGCAACGGCGTTAATCAGCATGTGTTGGCAATTTTGCCCGCTGACCAGCAGGCCGATCTCAGTTTGTTAGCGGGTCATATTGGTGGGTTAAGAGCATCGCTTGCCAGCCCGGCGGAAGTCGATGAACTTACCGGCTGTGTATTTGGCGCGATCCCGCCGTTTAGCTTCCACCCGAATCTCAAGCTGGTCGCCGATCCGCTATTGTTTGAGCGTTTTCATGAAATTGCATTTAATGCCGGGTTGCTGGAAAAATCTGTGATCATGGATACCGCAGATTACCTGCGTATCGCGCAACCTGAATTAATCCCTTTCCGCCGTGAACAATAACGGTCTGCGTTAGCAGTAAAAAACGTCGCATCGTGCATTAGCCCAAAAAAAATCATAATCATTAAAAAAAGCCTGTTCCGTCACGCGTTTACGCGTACAGTAAGCAGGCTTATTTTTTCTTTTGGCAAGGAAACTACGATGTTTGATGTCACTCTGCTGATCCTGCTTGGACTGGCAGCTCTGGGCTTTGTCAGCCACAACACCACTGTCGCCGTTTCAATTCTGGTGCTGATAATCGTCCGTGTTACTCCGCTGAATACATTCTTCCCGTGGATTGAAAAGCAGGGGCTTACCGTTGGGATTATTATTCTGACCATTGGCGTCATGGCGCCGATCGCCAGCGGAACGCTGCCCCCCTCTACGCTTATTCACTCCTTTGTAAACTGGAAGTCGCTGGTCGCTATCGCCGTCGGCGTTGTTGTCTCCTGGCTTGGCGGGCGCGGCGTCACGCTGATGGGTAGCCAACCTCAACTCGTCGCCGGTTTACTGGTGGGCACGGTTCTGGGCGTGGCGCTGTTTCGCGGGGTGCCAGTGGGACCGCTCATTGCGGCAGGTCTGGTCTCGTTGATTGTTGGGAAGCAGTAGTCAATCCTGCCAGATAACGGCCTGGCGTTTGTCCCAGGCCTTTTTTGAACATGGTGATAAACGCGGTCGTTGAATCGTAACCGAGCATTTGAGCAACCTGCTGTACATTGTGCCCGTCGATTAGAGCTTGCAGCGCCAGGATCAGCTGTAGCTGGTGACGCCAGCGGCGAAAGCTTAATCCTGTTTCTTTGACAACCAGACGAGCAAGGTTACGCTCACTCATGGCAAACACGTTGGCCCACTGCCCCAGTGTTTGCCATTGTGCAGGTTCCTGCGCCATCGTCGCCACCATCTTGCGAATTTTCGGGTGATCGGATACTGGTAACTGCATTTGCTCCTGTGGCTGCTGCGGGAGTTCGTCAAACAACACCTGCGTTAACCGCTGGGTAGCTGGTTCACAGAGCTGGGCATCCGTTTTGTTCGCCAGCGCAAGAATAAGTTCCCGACATAACGGAGCGATTTTCAGCGTACAGCAACGTTCAGGCATCACGACAGCCTGCGGCTCAATAAACAGAAAACACAATTGCGCGCCCACGGTAACGTGGTTGCTGTGTGGAATTTCGCCAGGGATCCACACCGCATATTGCGGCGGCACCATCCACATGGCGTTCTCCACTTCGCAGGTAATTGCACCATGCAACGCCAGGATTAACTGACCTTTGCGGTGTTGATGCAGTGGGCTGAAAAGTTCATCTTCCTGAGCCTGAATACAAAAAGCCACGGCGGCATCGTGGTAAAGATCGGGTTGATACCCATCCAGTCTCAGCCCCAACATAAGAATGTCCTATTTTAGCGATAAACTGTCATTTTAGCTTGATTCATCCATAGTGTAAAAACGCTAAAGTATCGCCTCGCCTGACGATATGAGAAAAAAATGATTATTACACCTTCCTCCCGCGGCAAAAGCGCAGTGCTGCTGATCGCGGGGATCCTGATGATTGCCACCACACTACGCGTCACCTTTACCGGTGCAGCCCCATTGCTGGATGCCATTCGCGCCGACTACGGCCTGAGTACCGCCCAGACGGGACTTCTGACTACCCTGCCGCTGCTGGCCTTCGCGCTGGTATCCCCCCTCGCTGCCGCCGTTGCGCGCCGTTGGGGCATTGAGCGCAGCCTGTTAGCAGCCATGCTGCTGATCTGTGTGGGTATTGCTATACGTTCGCTCCCTTCATTCGGAGCCTTGTTTGGTGGGACGGCAGTCATTGGCTGTGGCATCGCACTGGGAAATGTCCTTTTGCCGGGACTCATTAAGCGTGATTTTTCACAGCATGTGGCAAAGCTTACCGGGGCGTATTCGTTAACGATGGGCGCTGCAGCAGCGCTGGGGTCGGCAATGGTCGTGCCGCTGGCGTTAAATGGATTTGGCTGGCGCGGCGCACTGATGATGTTAATGATCTTTCCGCTGCTGGCGTTATTGATCTGGTTACCTCAATGGCGCCAGACGGCCAATGCCAGCCTCAGTAATTCGCGAGCGTTGCACTCCCGCGCGATCTGGCGCTCCAGTCTCGCCTGGCAAGTGACGCTGTTTCTGGGGATCAACTCCCTTGTCTATTACGTCATCATCGGCTGGCTACCCGCCATTTTAATTAGCCATGGCTACAGTGAATCTCAGGCCGGTTCGTTGCATGGTTTACTGCAGCTGGCAACTGCCGCGCCGGGATTATTGATCCCTCTCGTCCTGAACAGATTTAAGGATCAGCGCGCCATCGCCGCTCTGGTTTCGTTAATGTGCGCTGTCGGCGCGGCGGGATTCGCCATAATGCCCGACCAGGCATTGCTATGGACCATCCTGTTTGGCTTTGGCTCAGGCGCGACGATGATCCTCGGCTTAACCTTTATTGGCCTGCGCGCAAGCTCAGCGCATCAGGCTGCTGCTCTCTCCGGCATGGCACAGTCTGTCGGATATTTACTGGCCGCCTGCGGGCCACCGCTGATGGGGAAAATTCACGACCTCAACGGTAGTTGGCTGATTCCATTAACGGGTGTCGCCGTGTTAGCGATGCTGATGGCGGTGTTTGGTTTGTGCGCGGGGCGCAATCGGGAGATCGCGAGCGCATAATGCAAAGGGCAGGTTCGTGGACAACCTGCCCAATTTTTATCCGCGCGCGGCGCGCAGCATCGCCTGAACCAGAGGTACGGGTTTTCCCGCCAGCGCTCCGCGTTCATGCTGAAAGAGCGTGCCGACATAAAATGGATGTGTCACCAGCTCAATGGCACGAATATCACCAGCCTCATCCCAGCCCGTCACTCGCAGATCGCCGCTTTCAAGCTCAGCGGCAAAAGTTTCCGACACGCCATAGTTACAGTGATACCCCTCTGTAATGACATCCCGTCCGTAGGCTCTGGCGATCAGCGTATTCGCGCGCAGTTCAATATCATCCGTCTTTTCGACCAACGAGCAGGTCAGCGGTGCAATCACCATACGGCCCGAGGTCTCTGCTTCCGCATGCGCAGCATCACGCCAGCCCAGTACATTGCGAGCATACTCGAGAATGGCATGCTGAAAACCGCCACAAGTGCCCAAAAATGGAATGCTGTTTTCGCGGGCGTAACGTATTGCCGTCAGCGCGCCTTCCGGGTGCTGGTAAGGACTGCCAGGGACCACCCAGATGGCATCATAGCCGACTAAATCTTCGCCACTACTAATATCAGATGTGGTGAGCCAGTCATAATCAGCCACTAATTCCAGAACGGCAGCAGCATCATCGATGGCAAGGGGAATAGCCTGGTGCGCCACAATATCGGGGCTGTAATCGCCCACCAGCGCAATGCGAAGCGTATCTTTAACAGGGGAAATTTCCATTAACTTTCCTTATGTCCAGACAATGAGGGACAACATAAGGAGCCTCAGCCTACCGATTTTTTGTTGTTACCACAATCCCTTAAATTGAGAGTCTATGTGGCCAAAATGCTATAATGGTCACGTTTTACGATCTTATTTAGCCGTAGTGAAGACGAGTTCAGTGGCTTAACGGAGCGGATTAAGAGATGAATATTCAGTGTAAACGCGTGTATGACCCGGCAGAAAAAAGTGATGGCTATCGTGTTCTGGTCGACAGGCTGTGGCCGCGCGGGGTGAAAAAAACCGATCTTGTTTTCAATGAATGGGATAAAGCGCTGACGCCCTCATCTGATTTACGTAAGGCATTCCACGCAGATATCATCGATTTTGCTCATTTCTCCGAGCAATACCGCGCAGAACTTGCCCAGCAACAGCAGGAAGGCAAGCGACTCGCGGACATTGCCCGGCAACAGCCGTTAACGCTGCTGTATGCAGCGAAGGATACACAGCAAAACCATGCGCTGGTTCTGGCTGAGTGGTTACGTCAATTGTGACAGCGGGTTATTTGCCCGTTGCCGGATGATCTCTGCGCCAAAGCGCCCATTCATCAATAACTTCGCCACCGGGTAGTTTGCAATCCGACCTTACGCCTTGCGGTGTCTGCACCGCAACCAGCACACCGCCCTTTTGCTCACAATATACGGATGCCGGGTTCGCCATGCCAATTTTCGGTGGTACTGGTGCTTCAGGTGATGTGGAACACCCCGCCAGCACCAAAATGCCGGGCACAACAATAGAGGCAAGTTTCATATTCACTCCTGTTAAAAACGTTACACTGGAAGAGTACCCCGACTCCCCACCTATCTCCATGTTTTACTGACGAGTATCAATCCCATGTCTACATTTTGACCCGGATAGCGTGTTTCATCTTTCCCTCCGATGTTCTATTATGCGGGCAATACAGGACTTATCAGCATTCTGGAGTATTTGCCTCTCATGTCAGACATGATCCTTGCCCGAGTCTCACAATCATTAGCCACAGAGCAGTCTGTTGAGAGTCTGGTTCGGCAACTTCTGGAGATGCTGGAGGTAGTGACTGAGATGGAGTCGACCTATCTTACTAAGGTCGATTTAGATGCGCGTCTGCAGCATATTCTGTATGCGCGTAATAGTAAGCAAATGCAGATCCCCGAAGGGCTGTCGGTGCCGTGGGATGAGACACTCTGCAAGCGCGCAATAGACGCAAACTGTCTGTATAGCGATAACGTTCCCGCGCGCTGGCCAGAATGTACCGCCGCACGCGCGCTGGAGATCACAACCTTTCTGAGTACTCCTGTCCACCTGCCCGATGGCACGTTCTATGGCACCCTCTGCGCCACCAGTCGTCAGCAACAACCGCTTAGTGAACGAGGTGAACAGGTACTGCATCTGTTCGCGGGCCTGATAGCGCAGTCTATTCAGAAAGAATCGCTGGTTGCTCAATTACGTGAAGCGAATGCTGCGCTGATCGCCCACTCCTACACTGACGTTCTGACCGGGCTACCTAACCGTCGGGCAATATTTGAAAATATCGAAACCCTCTTCTCGCTGGCACGCCACCTGAGGCACAAAATTATTGTCGCCTATATTGATTTAGATGATTTCAAACTGATCAACGATCGTTTTGGGCACGAAGTCGGTGACCAGTTTTTGATCCAAATTGGCCAGCGTTTACGCCGTGGATGCAGTGAGAATGATATTCTTGGTCGTCTGGGCGGTGACGAATTTTTAGTCGCCAGCCTGTCATTGGGAATCGAAATGTCGCCGTGTGTTCGTTTGCAAAGCGTGAAAAACCACTTACAGCAGCTAATTTGCGGTGACTATGACCTTGGTGATATCTGTCTGTATTATCCGGGAGCCAGTCTGGGAGTTGTAGAAATTGACCCGCTGGAGACAGACGTCAACTGTGCACTTCATCTTGCAGACAGTGCGATGTATCAGGATAAGAAACGCCAGGATAAAACCGCTTTTGTCGTACATTAAGCCCTGTTATGCTTAATCGTCTTTAAATTATTCTGGCAGATAAGCGTATGCGACTCGGTATTATTTTCCCCGTTATTATTTTCATTTCCGCTGTCGTTTTCCTGTCCTGGTTCTTTATTGGCGGCTACGCCTCACCAGGAGCATAACGATGAAAAAAACAACGCTTATTATGATTGGCGTGGCCATTATTGTCGTGCTGGGAACGGAACTGGGCTGGTGGTAATCTGAGAAAAAGGCCACTTATCAGTGGCCTTTATTGTCAGTATGTTTGCTTAGCTTTTGATTTTTCTGTAGATAAACAACACCACAATCGCACCAATAACGGCTACGACGAAACTGCCAAAGTTGAAACCATCGACTTTACCAAAACCAAAGAAGGTACTTATCCAACCGCCCACTACCGCACCAACCACCCCTAAGATAATGGTCATAAAGAATCCACCGCCATCTTTACCCGGCATAATCCATTTTGCCAAAATCCCCGCAATAAGACCGAAAATCACCCATGAAATAATGCCCATAATATCCCTCGCTTATGTTTTTAAGTTAACGATTCACTCGTTGTATAAAAGCATAGCATAGCGCTGAAAAATTAAAATTTGTGACCAATATCACCTGTTATTTTCATCTTTTTCTGATCTTTCATAAGGTTAAACCATTCGATGGCGGCATTTGCCCTGACGTAGCTCGTCATTAATGTCGAATCGTCAGTCATTCAGGTCTACTTACTCGCCCTCAGCCCCTGCCATTGCTGGGTTTCCACTTCTGGCACACTTTATGCATAAACAGCCTGTCACTATGACAAATAGTAGTCCGCGATGCGTATCGCGTGGCTCCGTTTACAATTCGCGCTATTTCAGCATTTAACAGGTCTGTTATTGATGAAAAAAATCACCAGTGTATGCCCTTACTGTGGGGCCGGGTGCAAGCTCAAGCTTGTTGTTGAAAATAACAAAATCATCCGCGCCGAAGCCGCAGAGGGTGTAACGAACCAAAACCAGTTATGCCTGAAAGGCTACTATGGCTGGGACTTTCTTAACGACACTCGCCTTCTTACTCCCCGTCTGACTCGTCCGATGATCCGTTATGAAAAAGGTGGGAAATTCACTCCCGTTAGCTGGGATGAAGCCATTCGTTACACCGCAAAACGCTTATCCGATATCAAAAATACCTATGGTCCTCGCGCCATCATGACCACCGGATCTTCACGTGGAACAGGGAATGAGACCAACTACGTGATGCAAAAATTCGCGCGTGGTGTTCTCCATACCAATAATGTCGATTGCTGCGCCCGTGTCTGCCATGGCCCTTCCGTTGCCGGGTTACAGGAAACGTTAGGCAATGGCGCCATGAGCAATTCCATCAGCGACATTGAAAACTCAAAATGCCTGCTGATCTTTGGTTACAACTGTGCCGACTCGCACCCGATTGTGGCTCGCCGGGTCATTAAAGCTCGCCAGAACGGCGCAAAAATCATTGTCTGCGACCCACGTCGTATTGAAACTGCTCGTATCGCTGACCAACATTTGCAGTTGAAAAACGGTTGTAATATGGCGCTGGTCAACGCGTTTGGCCATGTGCTTATCGAAGAGCAACTTTACGATCGCGAGTATGTGCAAAAGCATGCCGAAGGCCTGGAAACATACTGGGAAACCGTCAAGGACTATGCGCCTGAAGCCGTTGAACATTTAACGGGTGTTCCCGCACAGCAGGTTCGTCAGGCGATGCGTACTTTTGCCGCAGCGCCCTCGGCAACTGTGATGTGGGGAATGGGCGTCACCCAATTTGGTCAGGCCGTTGACGTGGTTCGTGGCTTGTCGAGCCTGGCGTTGCTGACCGGCAACCTGGGACGCCCTAACGTCGGCGTTGGGCCGGTGCGTGGGCAAAATAACGTGCAGGGCGCGTGCGATATGGGGGTGCTGCCTAACCAGTTCCCAGGGTATCAGGACGTGACCGATTTCACCGTCAGGGAGAAATTCGCCAACGCCTGGGGGATTGACGTTAATCAGATGGATGACAAGGTTGGGACGCGCATCACCGAAGTTCCGCATCTGGCTATCGAAGGCAAAATTAAAGCCTACTACATCATGGGGGAAGATCCGTTGCAAACCGAGGCCGATTTAGGTCTGGTCCGCGAAGGGTTTAACGCGCTCGATTTTATTGTCGTGCAGGATATCTTCATGACCAAGACAGCGGAAATGGCCGACGTCCTCCTGCCGGCCACCTCCTGGGGCGAACATGGCGGAGTCTTTACCTGCGCCGACCGCGGATTCCAGCGGTTTGAACAGGCGATTGAACCTACGGGGGATGTCAAACGCGACTGGGAAATCATCAGTCTGCTGGCCACCGCAATGGGCTATCCGATGCAGTATCAAAGTAACCAGCAAATCTGGGATGAGATGCGCGAGCTATGCCCGCTCTTCTACGGCGTGACTTACGAAAAAATGGGTGATATGGGTCATGTACAGTGGCCATGCCCGGAACTCGATCACCCAGGTACGCCGTATCTGTATGCACACAGCCAGTTTGATACCGCCAATGGCAAAGGTAAATTGTTTGCCGCACAGTGGCGTGCTCCTGCAGAAGTACCTGATGAAAAGTACCCAATGGTATTATGCACTGTGCGCGAAGTCGGCCACTATTCGTGCCGCTCGATGACCGGCAACTGCGCAGCATTGCAGGCCCTGGCCGATGAGCCTGGGTATGTGCAAATCAATACCCATGATGCAGAAAAATTAGGTATTCGTCATCGTGACCTGGTATGGGTCAGTTCGCGTCGTGGCAAAGTTATCAGTCGGGCTGATGTCTCCGAGCGCATCAATACCGGAACGGTGTATATGACCTATCAATGGTGGATTGGCGCGTGTAATGAGTTGACCCAGGATAATCTGGACCCCATCTCGAAAACCCCGGAAACCAAATATTGTGCCGTCAATATTGAGCACATTAGCGATCAGGGATGGGCTGAGAAGTATGCCGCACAAACGTATAGCGACATGAAATCACGCCTGTGCGAGGCCATTGAGTAAGTCACCGCCCAGGCCGCCTGAGTCTGACTTCCCAGACTCAGGCTTTTTCTCGTTATTTCGCCAGCTGTGGTTCACTAAAGCGAATGGCAGCTGATTCCACCTGCTTATCCCGCTGCATAAAACCGAGGTTCATCAGAAACAATCCCGCCATAAACGGGAGTTCATACAGCTCTTCAATGAGATCGCCGTACTGCGCATTGTGCAAAAAGATAGGGGCCAGCAGACGATGATGCTCTACCGTATCGGAGATCAAAAATGCACAGGTGGTGATCGCTAACAGCCATAGCGGCAGCGGTTCATTGCGTAAGCGACGGACAATATCCTGGCGTAAGTGTTTTGATATCAGGACAGGCAAAATAATCATCGCAATCAATACCACTGAGATAGCTCTGAACAGGAGTTTAGGGTGCTCCGGAAAATAATCACGGCCCCAACTGGTACTGCGACCCAGCAACACCAACCACCACACAGCCGCCCAAAGCCAAAATTGTTTCTCGCCTTCCGGACGTGATAAAGGCCGGATGTAGCTGAGAGTAAAAAGCGCACCAAACAGCAGCCATAACGCCTGGCCATTCTCAATCCATCTGACGACAGTACCGTTGAGCAAAGGTAGATTCCAGTTCGCAGTGAACGGGATCGCTACGATGACCAGCCCAAGAATGAAAATGGGTAATGTTAGTCGGGTATTCAGTTTCATAAGCGAGGTTCTGTATTGTGACTGTTTCACGATCATAACCCCTGTGAATGATCCAACATTAGCAATCAATGCGGATTTCTTAAGGTATTCTTAAGAAATCTTTTTCCGGATATTTCCAGGTTTAACACGGACAAAAAAACCGCACTGCGCCATCAAAACGCAGTGCGGTTTATAAATCAAAAACGAAAATATTCAATCAGAGGCAGAGGCTAACATCTACCAGCCGCAGACTTCGTGCTCATTCTCGGTATCGTATGAACGAACCGTATTGACCAGGTCTTTAACCACTTCAGCGGCGACATCCGGAATCAACAGCGACATCGGCGTTTCAGTTTCATAATCGACAGACACGCCATTGCTGTTATTGGTGACTGTAACGGTGTAGGTTGCTTTACCCATGATTTACTCCTTGCCGGTACGCACAACTTTTCGTTGATTTGCGCTCTCCATCAACACTTCGGGCGCCACGAAAAAGTCGATATTAAAGTAGGTATCGTCGGTCATTACTTCGATGTTATGCCATTTCTCCGGTGGAAAAACGCCGAACTGACCGGCTTCAATAATCATCACCTCTTCTGGCTCCGGGCTGTGTTCATCTGCAAATCCGAGATATTTGACCGCCCCCTGCATCACAGAAAGTCGAGGATAAACCCCGGCACGGGTACCCTTATCAAGGTGGCGTTCGAAAATTCCGGCAGGTGCAGTTTCTTTGTTCCAGAACGGCGTTGAGCGTGTATGAATATGATTCTGTGGAATTTGAAGCATTTTTCTTCCCTTTTCCAGTCGACAACCAGCGAGTCTTATTGAATCGCTGCTGTGAACAGGGTACGCTTCAAAATATATATTTAAAATACCATTTATTGGTTATAACAATCCCATTTTTCAATGAAGGGAACAGCTTAATACTGAAAGCCCGCCGTCAACAGCGGGCCAATAGCATTACGACTGAAGCGTCGCCAGACGTGCGGCAAAACCGACAAAGATCAAGCCAATGAGGGAATTCCCAACTTTAGCCAGTTTTTTCTTCGTACGAATATACTGTGTCACAAACGCACCGGAGAAAATAAGGAAGCTCAGATAGAAAAAGCTCACTATTTCAAGCGTCATCGCCAAAATAAAGAACGACAACCCTGAGTGAGTCGCGTTGACATCAATAAACTGTACGAAGAACGATACATAAAACAGAATGGCTTTAGGATTCGTCAGACTCAAAATTAATGCACGTTTGAAAATCGCACCAAACGGAACTTCTTCTGGCGCAGCGTCGCTGGCTTTCGATTTCAGTGTGGCATACAGGATCTTCGCACCGAGATACAGCAGATAAAACGCGCCGAGATAACGAACAATATTGAACAATACGGGTGTTGTTTTGATTAGCGCAGCTACGCCAGCATAGGCCAGAAACATCAATACGGCATCACCGATAAACACACCGCTTGCTGCCAAATAACCACCCTTCACTCCACGACCGACGCTGTTCTTCAGCACAAATATCGTATTTGGCCCCGGTACCAGCACGATAAAAATAGCACCCACCAGATACGTCCAGTAATTCAGAACTCCATACTCTGCGAACACGTTAACCTCTTCCTGAAAAAACACATGCACTTGCTGCGAGACAATATGCTAACGAATGCGCCAGGGGATGGAAAGAGAAGCTTTAGAATATAGCATTCTGTTTCAGTCCGATTGCAACATCATTATTCGTTCCAGATTTGCAACGATGAAACCCACTTTTGCGCCTACCCAATGCCCCGTTTAGCCACTAATGTTTATCAGTAGATTCAGCCCGCAAGGCCCCCTCTCATCACATGGAGAAAGAAAAATGACTATTGCTTATAAACGTCTTGATAAAGATCAGGCTGCCGTACTTCTGGTCGATCACCAAGCGGGTTTACTTTCGCTGGTCCGTGACATCGATCCAGACAAGTTTAAAAACAACGTTCTGGCATTAGGCGATCTGGCGAAATATTTCAAACTCCCGACGATTCTGACCACCAGCTTTGAAACGGGTCCTAACGGTCCATTGGTTCCTGAGCTGAAAGAACTGTTCCCGGATGCCCCTTACATCGCACGTCCTGGCCAGATTAATGCCTGGGATAACGAAGATTTTGTTAACGCGATCAAAGCGACAGGCAAAAAGCAGCTAATTATTGCCGGGGTGGTGACCGAAGTCTGCGTCGCATTCCCTGCGCTTTCTGCCATTGAAGCCGGTTTCGACGTGTTTGTGGTCACTGATGCATCCGGTACGTTTAATCCGCTGACCCGTGATTCCGCATGGAATCGTATGTCGTCTGCCGGCGTACAATTAATGACGTGGTTCGGTCTGGCCTGCGAATTACACCGTGACTGGCGCAACGATATTGAAGGGCTGGGAACGTTGTTCTCCAACCATATTCCTGACTATCGCAACCTGATGACCAGCTACAACACGCTGACATCCGGGAAATAATGTTCC
>NZ_SZWR01000021.1:0-37468 GCF_005280875.1 Citrobacter sp. wls827 | reverse complement strand
CCCGCCAACATCGGCGGGTTTTTGTGAACAGTTTCAGTCGGGATCAATGGTGCAGCATTTCATCCACCACCTCTTCTCCCTTGAGCTGATAAGGGTAGTAGGTTGGCCAGTTATCCATCTCTTCAAGCAAGGCAGCCTGCGAGGTATTACCCATAAAGATATGGAAGTGGCTCGATTTACGTGGCGCAATAATGTGATCGCTGAATTGCACGTATTTCGGCGCGTCGCTGCCAGCGTCTTTACACTCGAACAGATAACGCACACCTTTCTTGCCTGACGTATAGTTCAAAATTTTATATCCGGCATAATCATACTTACACGATGCCACCTTTTTACCGGTATGAAACTCCATTACGCCGTTTTCAATACCAATAGTGTCAACATCGGTCGCGTAGCCCTTGCGGTAATAGGCTTTAACCTGCTCTGCCGTTTTGCTCTTGTCTTTCTCCGCTTTCTTTTTGAATACCGGATCCAGTTCGCCACTCACCAGATATGGATAGACAGACTGCCACATGCCATCCCAGTCGGCGAGCGTACGGTTCTGCACATTTTTGTCATCAAAAACGCCTTCTGCCGCCTTTTGTTCTATTTCGGTCATTGGTGCACCATGGGAATGGTGACCATGCGCCAGTACCTGGCTACTAACAAAAAGCATCCCCAGAACGACTGCCAATTTTTCCAAATGCATAGCCAAAATTTCACCCTCAAATCATTTGCGAGTGGAATGTTATAATATAACATATCAATTAAATCAATAGGCCAGCTGCAAGCCCTTGTCTCATTTCACGCTACAATGAGCTTGCTGGAACAAAGCTGATCAAGCAGGGCCTGCTGATGGCTGATAATCAGCATAGCCAATGGCCGACGCTGACATTCTTCAAGCAGCAGCGCCCAGATATCCCTTTGAATGGAAGGATCGAGCTGGGCGGTAATTTCATCGGCAATCAGAAAACGCGTACGCGGGTCGAGCGCCCGCAGTATGGCAATTCGCGCCAGCTCACCGCCCGAAAGTTGTCCGGGACGACGCGTTAGCCACTCCGGCTTAATATGCAGTCGGGCAAGCGTTTCTGCATCTGGCCGCCATGCATCATGAACCGCATCACCGGTACTCCGTCTGGGGTTAAAGGTTAATTCCGGATGCTGCGGTACAAGCTGCACCGGGCAATATTGATGGCGCGGCAACGGTTGGTCATCAACCAGAACGTCGCCGGACGTCGGCTTTTGCCACCCCGCAAGCACACGTCCCAGCGTTGTTTTTCCGGTTCCACTGGGTGCGCAAATCCCAATGCGCTCCCCTGGTGACAACGAGAACGAGAGATTTTGCCACAGTATTTTACCTCCCTGACGAATGAACACATCACGACAGCACAGCATACCGCTCTCCAAAAAGTTGATTTCTTTCGGGCAGCGCTCGCCATTGCCGTTTTAGATGTTCACTAATTTCACCGCGTAAAAGCTGTTCCCGGCTGACATTATCCGACACCGTTCCTTGATGCAGCGCGACAATGCGATCTGCGTGACGTGCAGCCAGAGTGAGATCATGTGTCACCCATAAAACGCCCGCGCCCCGCTCACACAGGCCGCGTAGCTGTTCCAGCAGTTGATTTGCCAGAGGCGCATCAAGCCAGGCGGTAATCTCATCAGCAAGAATATAACGAGCCTGGCTGAGTGCGGCATGACACGCCAGAATGCGTTTGGCCATTCCTCCCGAAAGCTGACGCGGGAAAGCCTCTAACACGGTGGTTTCCAGATGATGACGTTCGAGCAAGTGTTCAATTTGCCCTGCATTCCACGCCTGACCGGAAAGCTGGCTGGCTCTTCGTAAATGCTTTTCAATAGACAGCAGCGGATTCAGCGCCTGCACACCTTGCGGAACATAACTAAACGTACTGCCACGGCATGCCCTGATGTCATTGTTATCCAGCATTTTCCCATCAAGGGTGATATTGCCATGAAAGCGCAAATTTTCCGGCAACAGATCGAGTAAGCATTGCAGCAGCAGGCTCTTACCCTCACCACTGCCCCCCACTAACGCCACCATCTGGCCCGGCGCAACATCAAAAGAGACATCCTGCAGCAACGAGGACCATTTTTTTGCGCCGTACCAGCGATAACGCGCCACTTCCAGCGAAATCTGCCGCAAACTCAACATGCATCACCTCTCAACCATAAACGATGTACCGCCCGGGCAAGTTGATCAAATAGCATCACAAGGAGAAATAGCATCAGCCCTGGAAACAGCACCAGCCACCAGTCGCCATGACTGATAAACCGCAGCGCATCTGCCAGCAACAGTCCCAGCGAAGGTTCGTGGGGTGCCAGCCCGAAGCCAAGGAAACTTAACGCTGCACTGTGCAATACCGCATGAGGGAACATCAGCAACGTTCCCGTTAACCACTGGGGCAATAGCGCAGGTAAATAGTGATGCCGCCAGCAGTAAAAGTGGCCATGCCCCAGTCGCCAGGTGAGTGTCAGGTAATCACTGTGGGCAACGCGTTCCGCTTCAGCACGTAAAATCAATGCCAGCCGCGGCCAGTGTGTGAGCGCAACCGCCATAATCACCCCGCTTTTCCCGCCGCCCAAGGTAAAACAGATCAAAATCAGCAGCAGAAGGTGCGGCATGGACAACATCGCATCGGTGATCAGACGCATGACGACATCCAGGCGTGGGTGCAGACGGGAAATCGCCGCCATCAGTAACGCAATGAATCCGCTGCACAGCGCCGCGCCAATACCGATTTGCAGGCTGGTTAGCGCCCCCTGAAAGCAACGAACCCACAGGTCGCGCCCCAGATTGTCGGTACCAAACCAGTACAGCGCATCAGGCGGAAGATGACGCACAAGAAGATTCACGTTCAACGGATTATCCAGCATAGCTGCGCCATATACTGCAATAAATAACAGGCCGCTCACGGATAGCAGAAGACGAACAAGCGTCGGCGTCGGGTTATAGAGCATCAGGTCGCTCCAGCGCGCGATTCAGAACATGGACAAACCAGGCAGAGAGAGAGTTACCAATAAACACCAGCACGGTACTGAACAAGACAATCCCCATCAGTAACGGCAGGTCACCGCGTAATCCGGCATCGATGGTAGCCTGCCCCAGCCCCGGATAGGCAAAAACTTTCTCAGCCAGCAACGCACCGCCCAACAGTTCGCCCAACGAGGCAAACTGTAGACATAGCGCTGGCGTGATGGCGTGTCGCAGAACCTGGTGACGCAACAGCGACCACCCCTTGTCACCCTGCGAACGCGCAAAACGAACAAATTCGCTTTTCATCACGCTGGCGATACTTTCCCGCGTGTGCAACGTAATTTGCCCCAGCCCCAGCAGGCTAAGTGCGCAAACAGGGAGAACCAAATGGCGCAGACGTTCAGTCAGCGTTGCCATATCGCTGTTATTTCCCGGTTCCCACGCACAACAGACCGGGAACAGCGGCCAGCGTACCGCAAATACTGCCAACAGCAGCATGCCAATCCAAAAGGTCGGTAAGGAAGAAAGCAGATAGCTAAGTCGGCAGATGGCTTTATCCGGCCAACGGTTCAGGTAGCGGCCGGCAACAAACCCCATTGTCGTTCCCAATAAACCGGAAACCAGCCACGCACCGCTCAGCAGCGCAAACGAGGTCGCAAACCGCTCCTTAATCACGCTGGCAACAGGGGCATTAAACAACATCGAGTAACCAAGGTCGCCCTGTAGCACGCGTAAGAACCAGTGGAAAAAACGCTCCCACAGGGGTTGATCCAGGCCCCAACGAGCAGCAATACGTGCATATTGCTCCGGCGGAACATGCAGCAAATCGTTGCCAATATAGGCCCGGATTGGATCGACCGGCGAAAAGCTGAGCAAGATGAAAGTGCCAGCCGCGACCAGCACTAACAACACTATCAGCCGTAATACATGGCCTAAAACAGACTTCATCAACGGCAGGTCCAGGTCCATTCGTCCAGATTATTGAGCAGTGACCAGCTACCGTGAATTTCCGGTGCACCTTTGCCCAGATCGATGCACGGATTCGCCAGATAGGTGTGCTGAATATTCAGCAGCCATGCCCATGCGGCATCCCCTTGTACGCCTGCGCCTTGTTTACCATCCCACTCAACCTGTTGCCAGAAAGGCAACGCTTTTTGCCAGTCTGGTGCATCAATGGCCTGCTTGAGATGTTGCTCGACCACCGGATTGCTGTAGTAGCCCGGGTTGTAATACTCCACACCCGCCGCCTGCCCGCTGTAGTGATGGAAAAGCTCCATCGGATCCAGGCTCCCCCAGCCGAACAACGTAGGATTAGCATGCATATGACGTTCAACGGTTTCCCAGCTACCCGACTGCAGCGAAATCTGAATACCCACTGGCTCCAGCATCGCACGTACGGCCTCGGCTAAATCCCGGCGCGTACTGTCGCCGCTGGCGTACCACAACGTCAGACGCGCCTCTTTACCGTCTTTCGCACGTACGCCGTCTTTGCCCACTTTCCAGCCGGCCTGATCCAGAATCGTCCGGGCTTTTTCAGCGTCGCCATCTTTGAATGCCACCGAAGTCCCCTGCCATGGCAACCCCTGAACCGCGCTATACGCGGGGATCGCATGACCCTCCATAACCTGCCCGGCAAGCTGCTTACGGTCAATGGCGTAATTGATCGCACGCCTGATAGCAATATCGGCTGTAATATCGTTCCCAACCGGATAACCATTAGCATCTTTCTTCCCAGCCGGAACCATTGGGAAAACAATACCGCGGTTTTCTACACTGTCGCGAACCCACAGTTTTAAATTCTGCTGTGCGGGCGCCACCGCCATCGACGGCGCAATACGTACCAGTCCCAGTTGGCCACTACGCGCTGCGGCGTATGCGTTATCCTCATCGAGGAATACAAACACAAGCCGGTTGAAATCATTCTTCTTACCGGCATACCACGGGTTTGCTTCCACGATCAGTTGCTGCCCAGGTTGAAAGCTCACCAGGCGGTAAGGACCTGCGCCAATCGGATTTTTGGCAAATGTTTTTTCGTCATACTGTTTTGCCGGAACAATACCTAACGAACCGAGCACGTTCACAAAAGTGCTCTGCGGATGGCTAAGCGTAATTTCTGCCGTGCGGTTGTCTATCACGCGGGCATGGGTGAAATTCCCCATGTCAATTTTCCCACCACTTTTTGCGGCTTTGTTATAGGTGAAGACCACATTTTCAGCCGTTAGCGGCGAACCATCAGAGAATTTGAGATCGGGCTTAAGCGTCAGCGTCCAGGTTTTGCCGTCGGCACTGGTCACCACTTTTTCCGTCAGCAGGTTTCCCCAGCTCATATCCGCATTTTGCTTTAACACAGGTGCATGCAACAACAGATAGCTGCCATGACTCCAGCCCAACATCGGGTCAAATCCCTCCGTCGGCTCGGGCCCAATGGCCAGTTTTAACGTCTGGCCTTCGTCTGCATTTTTCGCAGCGAGGAGTGGTGAGGTTAATGCGAGAGTCAGTGCGCACGTCAGCAGTGCCAGCTTGCCTTTAATCATTCTCTTATCCAGATTTACGTTATTTTTATCGCGTTTAACGAACAATTTACGTTAGACGGTCTCCTGGGGAAGGGATTATGGCGGACAGCAATGTCGAAAAAAATGATGCAGCGCAGAAAAGTATGACGATTTTTAAAAAACATCATACTACTTTCTAATACCCGGTACTTTCACCTCTCACTTCGCTGAAGTGGCTAAGCAAAATCACCGTATTTACTCGCCTTTATATTAAATAAGAAGCAATAGTTGCAGGAAAAACTATTCACCAGCTTCGGTTTTTACCCACCTCAAATTCATGACAATTTATGTATATTTATTAAAGAAAGACACAGTAAGTGACAAGTTATGTAAATATATAATGATAATTATTTGTATTATCATTTTCATCAATTATCTTACTGCCTTTGAATTTTTAACAAAGGAAGTTTGACTATGCGTTTAAAACCAGTTGCCTCTGTCGTTCTGTCCTGTATAGGGTTTACCAGCCCCTTTGTCTTCGCTGAAGACGTGATGGTAGTAACCGCTTCTGGTTACGAAAAAAAGATCACCAATGCGGCTGCCAGCGTTTCCGTTATTTCACAGCAAGAGTTACAAACCAATAAATATAACGATTTAGGTGAAGCTCTGCGTTCTGTGGAAGGTGTGGATGTCGAAAGTAGCACGGGTAAAACCGGCGGTCTGGAAATTAGCATCCGTGGTATGCCCGCCAGCTATACCCTGCTCTTGATTGACGGTATCCGTCAAAATGGTAGCAGCGACGTGACACCGAACGGCTTTTCAGCCATGAACACCAGCTTTATGCCTCCACTGGCGGCAATCGACCATATTGAAGTGATCCGCGGTCCGATGTCGACGTTATACGGTTCCGATGCCATTGGCGGCGTCGTCAATATCATCACCAAAAAGAGCACCGATAAATGGAGCACGTCCATTAATACCGGCGTTAACCTGCAAGAAAGTAATAAATGGGGTAACAGCACTGTCGCCAACTTCTGGTCAAGCGGCCCATTGATCGCCGGTGTACTGGATATGCAAGTTCGCGGCAGCACCACGCAGCGTCAAGGCTCCAGTGTCACTTCGCTGAGCGATACCTCTTCCACCCGCGTGCCGTATCCTACGGAATCTGAGAATTACAATATCGGCACTCGCCTGGACTGGAAAACCAGTGACAGCAATACGTTGTGGCTGGATCTCGATTCCGCCAGACAACGCTACGATAACGATGATGGACAGCTTGGCAATCTGACCGGCGGATATGATAAGACGCTGCGTTATGAGCGTAACAAAGTGACGCTCGGCCACGATACCGCATTAACATTTGGTACCTGGAAATCCTCTGTAGGCTGGAATGAAACCGAGAACAAAGGCCGCCAGTTGGTCTCCTCGGCACTGACACCAGAGAACGCGAGCCGGGCCGGCGACGCACGTGAACTGAAGAACACCAACGTTATTTTGGATTCCATGCTGCTGACGCCGTTAGGTGACTCTCACCTGTTGACTATCGGAGGAGAATACTGGGATGCCCGCATGAAGGACGGTGTCGTGCTGGCCAATACCGGCGAGACATTCCACCAGAAAACATGGTCGGCCTATGCTGAAGATGAATGGCATATCCTCGATTCTCTGGCCTTAACCGTGGGGACTCGCTATGAACATAATGACGTCTTTGGTGGGCACCTCAGCCCACGTGCCTATATGGTCTGGGACGTATCCGATGAGTGGACCCTCAAAGGCGGCGTCACAACGGGTTATAAAGCGCCATCACTCAGCCAACTTCATAATGGCATCAGTGGCGTAACGGCACAGGGGACGGTCAATACCGTCGGGAACCCGAACCTTAAACCTGAAGAAAGTACCAGTTACGAAACCGGGCTTTACTATGAGAATGACGCTGGGCTGAACGCCAACGTCACGGGTTTCTATACTGAATACAAAAATAAAATCGTTTCGTATTCTATCGATGATAATACCAACAGCTACACCAACAGCGGTAAAGCAAGAACCGATGGTATCGAGTTTGCCAGTACATTCCCGCTATGGTCGGACTCGCTGAGTTTATCTCTCAACTACACCTATACCCAGAGCAAGCAAAAAGATGGCGAGAATAAAGGCGCGCCACTGAGTTATACCCCGAAACACATGGCGAACGCCCGTCTGAACTGGCAGGCAACGGAAGATATGAACGCCTGGCTGAGCGCTCGCTACCGCGGTAAGGCTCCACGCTATACGGAGAATTACGACAACCTCAGCGCCGTCCAAAAGGCGGTGTATGACGACAAAGGTGCAAATTTAAAAGCCTGGACCGTTCTGGACATGGGGATGTCTTATAAACTGACCAAAGAACTGACGCTGAATACGGCGGTGAACAACGTGCTGGATAAAGACTTTAGTGACGTCACGCTGTATCAGGTTGGCCGCAATAGTACTTATGCAGGCGACTACTATCAGACTGCACAATCCACGACCGGATACGTCAACCCGGGCCGTAACTACTGGGTATCCTTAAACTACCAGTTCTAGTTTTGCTTACCTCTGTTGGCCAGGCTATAACTGATAGCCTGGCCGCTATCAGCATGTATTCGTAAGCGGATTGTCAGTATTGCGCATACGTAAGGAGAGACAATGCCCTTTTCAACCACTGAGCGTCAGGCACTTCTGTCATTAAAAGGCGTTGGCCCCAAAGTCATCGAGCGGCTTGAGCAACTTGGTTTCCACTCGCTTGCCGATCTTAAAAACTCTACTGTCGACGATATTACCCAGCAAGCGGCGTCAATGGTCGGCTCGACATGCTGGAAAAACAGTCCGCAAGCGAAAACGGCAATTGCCAACGTCTTAGCGCTGGCAAGTACGTTGTCGTTACGCTGATTTAGCATATCGCCAGGGCACGAGGAACGGGCGTTATTTAACCGTTTCTGATTTTCCCATTGATACCCGGCTGCGGTTTACCAAACAGATACCCTTGCGCGAAATCGCAGCCCAAAGCCTGAAGGCTCGCCAGCTGTTCCTCTGTTTCGACACCTTCTGCAACAGCTTTCATATTCAGCGATTTCGCCATACCAGTAATAAGCCTGATGATATTAAGGGCGTCTTCCTGCGTAGATATCGAATGCACAAAGGACTTGTCTATTTTGATTTTATCGAAAGCAAGCCGACTCAGTCGCGAAAGAGAAGAGTATCCGGTACCAAAATCATCGATGGAGATTTTTACCCCCAGAGCTCTGAGCTTGTTAAGCGTATTCATCGGCGTATTGCTCTCCGTAAAGAGAGAGGATTCCGTCACTTCCAGCTCGAGACGGTCTGCCGGAAGTCCGGTTTCTTTCAGAATGGACAGCACGATTCCGGCAAAGGCCTTGCTGCTTAGCTGGACAGGTGAAACATTGACTGAAATTTTAACCGGTACGGTCCAGGACGCTGCTTCCCTGCATGCAATTTCAAGCACAGATTTTCCCATCTCGTTAATCATTCCTGTTTTTTCTGCAACAGGAATAAAACTATCCGGCGACAGAAGCCCTTTTAGAGGATGTATCCAACGAATAAGGGCTTCATAGCTGTAAATTTCCTGGCTGAAAGAATCGACAATAGGCTGATAATAAACCACGAATTCTTTATTCACTATGGCCATTGCCATATCATGCTCAAGAGTTCTGCTTTCTTGCAGCTTTTCTAACATCCGCTGTCGGAAGACTTTTATTTTACCCGAGCCTTCATTTTTCGCTTCATAAAGCGCCAGATCGGCAAATTTATAAAGATAGTCGGAACGGCGTTCAGTTTCAGAGATAACAATACCAACACAAGTGGTTATATTTATAATTGCGTTATAAATAGTGTAGGGTTGGTTGATAAAATCACATATTTTTTGGGCTCGGGAAACAGCATGACTCTCTGTCAGACCGCTCGAAAGAAAAGCAAACTCATCGCCGCCTAAACGATATAGCGTGTCGGAACCCTGGCTCATAGAAATCAAACGATGGGATATCTGACGTAATAACATATCACCGGCATCATGGCCATACGTATCATTTACCTCTTTGAATCGATCTAAATCGAACAACATCACCGTCACAGAGTCATTGTTTTTTTCTGCCATCTCGATGGTTTTATTTAAATCCCCCCAGAACAACTGGCGATTGTTCATCTCGGTGAGAGAGTCGTGATAGACGTCATACTCCAGTTTTGCATTCTGGATCTGCAGTTTTTCTTTAGATTCCTGAAGTTCCTCAGCAAGGCACTTAACCTGGAGATGTGCTCTCAAAATGTTTCTGTTCTGAAAAAAAATCAGAACCCCCAGTATCGCACTCAATATTATAAGCAATACTGAAATAGCTGAATAAATATAATACAGGGTTTGAATGTTAATATTTGTATTATTAATCGAGCTAACATCTTTATCTAACGCACCGGATGAAAGACGGGCTAGCGGTGCATCAAGCGCATGCATTTCTTTCAGGTATGCCTTGAGTTCTGAACGATTCATTTTCTCAAGATGAACATCCAGATAATTAAGCATTTTTTCAAGCTGTATAGCCAGTTCATAATGCGCTTGATTGCTCTCTATATAATGCCCTAAATCACCTTCCTTTATTAAATCGCTCTGGCTGAGCATAATATCGAGACGCAGGCGCACAGCATCGAGCGTCATCGTATCATCACTAATGTAGAGACCAAGCCACGATTCAAATCGGTAATATTCTGATACCATTTGAACAGCAGACCATGAGTCGGTGTAGTGAGTCAGTTTCTGTAGTTCTTGTTGTCTTTCGTGCACAAGAAAAGATATATATCCGGTAGATATAAAAAGGAAGAATATAATGCCAGCCAGTATTCTGTTCATGATGGTCCTCTGAACCCCTACTCAATTTTCATTGAGCTGACCTGCCATGCTGACCTTGAATAAAAAATCTGATTATTCAGTTCAGGAATGCTGTCATAGGGATACACGATGAATAGTGGGCCTTTATCACGGATGCGCATATATTCTCCGTTGATTTTTAGAGCAAGAATAACATTATATTTTTTGAAATCACTGAGTGGGATAACGGTGGTGTAGTCATTGAGCGCAGTGACTTTAACAACAGAACCTTTTGCCCCGACATAATCCATGAGCTTTTGCAGCGAGATACCCGTAAAGGTAGTGCGTCCATTATACCAGGGTGAGGAGGTCTGGAAACTTACCGTGCCCAGATTCTCGAGACTGGCGATATCAAAAATGGCTTTCCCGTCTTCATTGGTATTTTCTATATTACCGGATACTGTTAAAAGGACTTTACCGACAGGTTTGGAAAGTTCACCGGCCCAGACCTGGGTAGTGACGACAAAGCTTAACAACATGACAATTAACCGCATTCTAACCTCACCAATCTATCGAATGTAAGAGAATTATAATTTAGTTATTATGCTATTTACACATGCTGCCCAGCGATTATTGATACTGTAAGCTTCCCCATCTTTTAGCCCATTAAAATCAAAGAGTTAATCTAAATTTATTTTTTAACATTGCTTAAAAAAGGCCATTACTGTTATTTGCGACACAGTAAATTTCGCTACCACCGTACAAAAAATAAGCTACCGGTTTAAGTAGTAAAAATAAACACACATAAATATAAAGGTCTATTTTTTCAGGCAACAGCAGGATATTGTTTTTCCGGCAGAGGGTTTCACGCCTCTCATCGAATGAGTGCTGTGCAATGAATCACCAGAACCTGGTTTTGCAGCTCATCTATAAAAAATATGATTGCTTGTCGGGTCGAGATATCCTGGCAAGAACCGCGTCATTGAGCTTACAGACCAGACGTAAATATCAATTTGTGTTCGCCAACACTAATCACAAATACCATGAGGGTAAAAAATACAAATCTGGCGTAGAGCCCCGGCAGGTTTAAAGCGGTTTTAATCGCCACCGAATTCCATTGAAAAAAAACGGGAACCACCCGGTTCCCGTTCTCACACAACCCAGAATCTGGATTACATGTTTTCGATGATCGCGTCACCAAACTCTGAACATTTCAGCAGCTTAGCGCCATCCATCAGACGTTCGAAGTCATAGGTTACGGTTTTCGCGTTAATCGCGCCTTCCATACCTTTAACGATCAGGTCAGCCGCTTCGACCCAACCCATGTGACGCAGCATCATTTCTGCAGACAGGATGATGGAACCTGGGTTCACTTTATCCTGGCCTGCGTACTTCGGTGCAGTACCGTGGGTTGCTTCAAACAGCGCACATTCGTCACCAATGTTGGCACCCGGTGCGATACCAATACCGCCAACCTGTGCTGCCAGCGCATCGGAGATGTAGTCACCGTTCAGGTTCATACACGCGATAACATCGTACTCAGCGGGACGCAGCAGGATCTGTTGCAGGAACGCATCGGCGATAACGTCCTTAACCACGATCTCTTTACCAGTTTTCGGGTTCTTGATTTTAACCCACGGACCGCCATCAATCAGTTCACCACCGAACTCTTCACGCGCCAACTGGTAACCCCAGTCTTTGAACGCGCCTTCGGTGAATTTCATAATGTTACCTTTATGAACCAGGGTAACAGAATCACGATCGTTAGCGATGGCGTACTCAATCGCTGCACGAACCAGACGCTTGGTCCCTTCTTCGGAACACGGCTTGATACCGATACCGCAATGTTCCGGGAAGCGGATTTTCTTCACGCCCATCTCTTCGCGCAGGAATTTAATCACTTTCTCAGCATCAGCGGAGTCCGCTTTCCACTCAATCCCCGCATAGATATCTTCTGAGTTTTCACGGAAGATGACCATGTCGGTCAGTTCTGGGTGTTTAACCGGGCTAGGTGTACCCTGGTAATAACGCACCGGACGCAGGCAGACATACAGGTCAAGTTCCTGACGCAGGGCAACGTTCAGAGAGCGAATACCGCCGCCAACTGGAGTGGTCAGTGGGCCTTTGATGGCAACACGATATTCACGAATAAGATCAAGGGTTTCAGCAGGCAGCCAGACGTCCTGGCCATAAACCTGAGTGGATTTCTCACCGGTGTAGATTTCCATCCAGGAGATTTTACGCTCGCCTTTATAGGCTTTCTCGACAGCAGCATCGACAACTTTGATCATCGGTGGGGTTACATCAACGCCGATACCGTCGCCTTCAATGAACGGGATAATCGGATTTTCAGGAACGTTGAGTTTGCCGTTTTGCAGGGTGATCTTCTTACCTTCCGCCGGAACAACTACTTTGCTTTCCATTCACCTCTCCTTCGAGCGCTTCTGGTTCTGCTCGTCTGTCATCGCGCTGCATGTGCGTTTGCGTCCTGCTGCACGAATGCGTTAGAGCAATTTTTTGTTAATGTTTTGTAATGAGCATGTCAATACTACCCTAATGTTTGCCGCCATGAAAGACACTCGTTCTTAGGCTATAATGCGGCAATTGATATAATCTGAAAATACCATGCAAAAAACTTCTTTTAGAAATCACCGGGTTGAGCGATTCAGCTCACGACAAGTCACCAGGCAGCGTAAAGAAAACCAGCCAAAACGCGTGGTTTTGTTCAATAAACCCTACGATGTTTTGCCGCAATTTACGGACGAGGCAGGCAGAAGCACGTTAAAAGATTTTATTCCCGTGCCGGGAATCTATGCTGCGGGCCGACTCGACCGGGACAGTGAAGGGCTTTTGGTGCTGACCAATGACGGTGCACTGCAGGCCCGTTTAACACAACCCGGAAAGCGCACCGGGAAAATTTATTACGTGCAGGTTGAAGGCGAGCCAACTGCAGAAGCGCTGGATGCGCTACGCACAGGCGTAACGCTTAACGATGGCCCCACGCTGCCCGCAGGCGTTGAAGTGGTAGAAGAGCCTGCATGGCTGTGGCCGAGAAACCCGCCCATTCGGGAGCGGAAAAATATCCCCACCACCTGGCTGAAAGTGATCTTATATGAAGGCCGCAACCGCCAGGTTCGCCGCATGACAGCCCACGTTGGATTCCCGACGCTGCGTCTCATTCGCTACGCCATGGGGGATTACACACTGGATAATCTCGCCAATGGTCAATGGCGGGATGTAACTAACTGAATAAGGAACAGGTATGTTCAAACCGCACGTCACGGTCGCCTGCATTGTGCATGCAGAAGATAAGTTTTTGGTCGTTGAGGAAACAATCAATGGCAAAGCCTTGTGGAATCAACCAGCAGGACATCTGGAAGCGGATGAGACGTTAGTGCAGGCCGCCGCGCGCGAGCTCTGGGAAGAGACAGGTATCCACGCACAGCCACAGCATTTCATTCGAATGCATCAATGGATTGCGCCGGATAAAACGCCCTTTTTACGTTTTCTGTTTTCTATCGAGCTTGCCAATATGTGCGCTACCGAACCTCATGACAGCGATATAGATTGCTGTCACTGGGTCAGCGCAGAAGAGGTTCTCTGCGCGCCAAACCTGCGCTCACCGCTGGTTGCGGAGAGCATTCGCTGCTACCAGAGCGGACAACGCTACCCGCTGGCGATGATCGGTGAATTTAACTGGCCGTTTACAGAGGGTGTCAAGTAAGGGGCTGCGTGCTAGAATATGCCGCCTTGAAGTTCAATGTCGTGAGTATTCCTATGTCTGAAAGCCCAAAAAAAGTGATCGTCGGCATGTCCGGCGGTGTCGATTCCTCCGTTTCTGCCTGGCTGTTGCAACAACAGGGTTATCAGGTAGAAGGCCTGTTCATGAAGAACTGGGAAGAGGACGATGGCGAGGAATATTGCACAGCAGCCGCCGACCTTGCGGATGCTCAGGCTGTCTGTGACAAACTCGGCATTGAGCTGCATACCGTCAACTTTGCCGCAGAATATTGGGACAACGTCTTTGAACTGTTCCTTGAAGAGTACAAAGCAGGCCGTACGCCGAACCCGGATATTCTGTGCAACAAAGAAATTAAATTTAAAGCCTTCCTCGAATTTGCCGCTGAAGATTTAGGTGCCGATTACATCGCCACCGGTCACTACGTGCGTCGCGCGGATGTCGACGGTAAAAGTCGATTGCTGCGTGGGCTTGATGGCAATAAAGACCAAAGCTATTTCCTCTATACCCTCGGCCATGAGCAAATTGCGCAAAGCCTGTTCCCGGTTGGCGAACTGGAAAAACCGCAGGTACGTAAAATTGCCGAAGATCTGGGTCTGGTTACTGCGAAGAAAAAAGACTCCACCGGCATCTGCTTCATCGGTGAACGTAAGTTCCGTGAGTTCCTCGGTCGTTACCTGCCGGCACAACCCGGCAAGATCATTACCGTTGACGGTGAAGAAATTGGCCAGCATCAGGGGCTGATGTATCACACCCTGGGTCAGCGTAAAGGTCTGGGTATTGGCGGAACAAAAGAAGGTACCGAAGATCCATGGTATGTCGTGGATAAAGACGTTGAGAACAACATTCTGGTTGTCGCTCAGGGTCATGAACACCCGCGCCTCATGTCCGTTGGCCTGATTGCACAGCAATTACATTGGGTCGACCGTCAACCGTTCACCGGCACCATGCGCTGCACGGTGAAAACCCGCTATCGTCAGACCGACATTCCGTGCACCGTTAAGGCACTGGATGCCGAGCGTATTGAAGTCATTTTCGATGAACCCGTCGCGGCAGTAACGCCGGGTCAGTCGGCGGTCTTTTACAATGGCGAAGTGTGCCTCGGCGGCGGCATTATCGAACAACGATTGCCTCTGCCGGCATAATTATTTACACATTTGATACAAGGAAGCAGTGAACGTGGCAAAGAATTATTATGACATCACCCTCGCCCTGGCAGGCATTTGCCAGTCGGCACGCCTGGTGCAAGAACTGGCGCACCAGGGGCATTGTGATGCCGATGCATTACACGTTTCACTGAACAGCGTCATTGACATGAATCCCAGCTCTACGCTGGGCGTGTTTGGCGGCAGCGAGGCCAACCTGCGTCTCGGTCTGGAAACGATGCTCGGCGTGCTCAACGCCAGCAGCCGTCAGGGGCTGAACGCGGAACTTACCCGCTATACATTAAGCCTGATGGTACTGGAGCGTAAGCTTTCAGCCGCCAAAGGTGCCATGGACACGCTGGGAGACCGTATCAACGGCTTGCAGCGCCAACTGGACCATTTTGATTTGCAGTCAGAAACACTGATGAGTGCGATGGCCGGCATTTATGTTGACGTCATCAGCCCACTCGGCCCGCGTATTCAGGTCACTGGCTCCCCGGCTATCCTGCAGAGCCCACAGGTTCAGGCCAAAGTACGCGCTTCATTGCTGGCTGGCATTCGCGCTGCCGTGCTCTGGCATCAGGTAGGTGGCGGCCGTCTGCAACTCATGTTTTCTCGTAATCGCCTGACGACTCAGGCAAAACAAATTCTTGCTCATTTAACCCCGGAGTTGTGATCTATGGAATTATCCTCACTGACCGCCGTTTCCCCTGTCGATGGACGCTACGGCGATAAAGTCAGCGCGCTGCGCGGGATTTTCAGCGAATACGGTTTGCTGAAATTCCGTGTACAGGTTGAAGTACGCTGGCTGCAAAAACTGGCCGCGCACGCAGCGATCAAGGAAGTTCCTGCTTTTGCTGCCGACGCAATCGGTTACCTTGATGCGATCGTCGCTAACTTCAATGAAGAAGATGCTGCGCGTATCAAAACCATCGAGCGTACGACCAACCATGACGTGAAGGCAGTTGAGTATTTCCTGAAAGAAAAAGTGGCGGATATCCCGGAACTGCACGCTGTTTCCGAGTTTATCCACTTCGCATGCACCTCAGAAGACATCAACAACTTGTCTCACGCGCTGATGCTGAAAACGGCGCGCGACGAAGTAGTCCTGCCGTACTGGCGCCAACTGATTGATGGCATCACCGCGCTTTCTGTTGAATATCGCGATATTCCCCTGCTATCCCGTACTCACGGTCAACCTGCCACCCCGTCAACGATGGGCAAAGAGATGGCAAACGTGGCGTACCGCATGGAACGTCAGTATCGCCAGCTCAACCAGGTTGAAATCCTCGGTAAAATCAACGGTGCTGTGGGTAACTATAACGCCCACATCGCCGCTTACCCGGAAGTTGACTGGCATCAGTTTAGCGAAGAGTTCGTCACCTCGCTGGGCATCCAGTGGAACCCCTACACCACGCAGATTGAGCCGCACGACTACATTGCTGAGCTGTTTGATTGCATCGCCCGTTTTAACACCATTCTGATCGATTTCGATCGCGACGTCTGGGGTTACATTGCGTTGGGTCACTTCAAGCAGAAAACTGTTGCCGGTGAAATTGGTTCTTCCACCATGCCGCACAAAGTAAACCCTATCGATTTCGAAAACTCTGAGGGTAACCTGGGCCTGTCTAACGCGGTTCTGCAACACCTGGCGAGCAAACTGCCGGTTTCCCGCTGGCAGCGCGACCTGACCGATTCAACCGTTCTGCGTAACCTGGGCGTGGGCATTGGCTATGCGCTGATCGCCTATCAGTCCACGCTGAAGGGTGTGAGCAAACTGGAAGTGAACCGCGATCATCTGCTGGATGAACTGGATCATAACTGGGAAGTTCTGGCAGAGCCGATCCAGACCGTGATGCGTCGCTATGGCATTGAAAAACCGTACGAGAAGCTGAAAGAACTGACTCGCGGCAAACGCGTTGACGCTGAAGGCATGAAGCAGTTTATCGATGGTCTGGCGCTGCCGGAAGGCGAGAAAACCCGCCTGAAAGCCATGACGCCGGCCAATTACATTGGTCGCGCCATCACCATGGTTGATGAACTGAAGTAATCTGCACTCCGCCAGATGCTGAACAGAAGCCGGATAAGCGTAAGCGATTCCGGCTTTTTATCGCCGCATTAACATCCCTTCCCCCGGTTTATTAAATGTTTATCCCCACTGCCACATAATCAGCGTTAGACTATAAAATCGATTTTGAAAATTCAGTAAATACAGTTAATTATCATAAAATCAATCAGTTAATAAAAAATCAATTTAGACAATCGCGGGCAATATGAGTCATTTCATCGCCCCAAATCATGCCCCTAACTGATTTTTGCCCCCAAATTTGCCCCCAAAAAATTTTCGCAGCTTGTCTCCTGAAGCCATCTGCATCCTAAGGTATCTGGGGCTCTGCACTTATCATAACTGTCATGAAGCTGTGTCATTTGTGGGTTGTGACAAACATCTCCATTCCTCAATGGAGTAACACACCATAGTTTTAGTGGTATCAACCTCTGGTAAAAAACCAGACCTAAACATCAATAAGCCCCCATCAGCGAAAATCAAAACAAACGAGAGCGCAGAATACAAGCAGCATAATAAGTACTACCTATCTGACATTTACCCATCAAACGATTCAGATAATTTTATTTATTTTTACTGTTTGGTTTGGCGACTTTAAATTGATCTGCCACACATAAAAAGTATGATGTTTTTATATAATTGTCATACTTTTGGCTAAGTAACCCACTATAAGGTCATCATTTTGTCCAGACTAAACCGCACACTTATAGCTATGCTAGCATGCGTATCTTTTTTTGCTCATGCCGCCCCATCCGATGAAATTACCACCGCATGGCCGGTGAATGTTGGACCACTAAACCCACATCTTTATACACCTAACCAGATGTTCGCACAGAGTATGGTCTATGAACCATTGGTAAAATATCAGGCGGATGGTTCTGTAATCCCATGGCTGGCAAAAAGCTGGAGTCATTCGGAAAACGGTAAAATCTGGACGTTTCATTTACGCGATGACGTTAAATTTTCTAACGGTGAAGCATTTGATGCACAGGCAGCAGCGGAAAACTTCCGGGCCGTGCTGGATAACCGTAAACGTCATGCGTGGCTGGAATTAACCAATCAGATCACAGATGTTAAAGCGCTAAGTAAAAGAGAACTTCAAATCACCCTGAAAGATGCCTATTATCCATTTCTGCAAGAGTTAGCTCTGCCACGTCCTTTCCGCTTTATCGCGCCTTCTCAGTTTAAAAATAATGAAACGCTTAACGGAATTAAAGCACCGATTGGTACCGGACCATGGCTACTGAAAGAATCCAAACTTAATCAGTATGACGTACTGGTACGTAATGAGCATTATTGGGGTGAGAAACCGCAGATTCAAAAGATCACAGTTAAGGTCATCCCGGATCCAACAACACGAGCCGTGGCTTTTGAAACCGGCGATATTGATTTGTTATACGGTAATGAAGGGTTGCTACCACTTGATACTTTTGCACGTTTCAGTCAGAACCCCGAATACAGAACACAACTTTCAGCTCCTGTTGAAACTGTGATGCTTGCACTCAACTCTGCTAAACCACCAACAAATGAACTGGCTGTACGAGAAGCATTAAACTATGCGGTTGATAAAAAAACGCTGATTAAAAACGCGCTGTACGGTACTCAGCAGGTGGCTGATACGCTGTTTGCACCATCTGTACCCTACGCTAATATCGGTTTGAAGCCGCGCCAGTTTGACCCACAAAAGGCGAAATTTTTACTGGAGCAAGCTGGCTGGACTTTGCCTGCAGGAAAAACAATTCGTGAAAAAAACGGACAACCTTTGCATATTGAACTGGCCTATGTCGGTACTGATGCGCTTAGCAAATCAATGGCTGAGATTATGCAGGCAAATATGCGGCAGATTGGTGTAGACGTTGCCCTGGTAGGTGAAGAAGAAAGCAGTATTTATGCCCGCCAGCGTGATGGTCGTTTCGGTATGATTTTTAATCGCACATGGGGTGCCCCCTACGATCCGCATGCTTTTATGAGTTCAATGCGCGTTCCATCCCACGCGGACTATCAGGCGCAGCTTGGCCTACCAGATAAAGCCCAGATAGATAAAGAGATTGGTGAAGTACTTATTTCCACCGATAAAACCCAACGTCAGGCGCTGTATCGTGACATTCTGACCAGGCTACACAATGAGGCGGTTTATCTGCCTATCAGTTACATGTCGATGATGGTGGTCGCCAAACCTGAGCTGGGCGAAATTCCTTATGCGCCTATCGCTTCGGAAATTCCGTTTGAACAGATAACGCCGGTGAAACCCTGATGTTTCGTTATGCTTTGCGGCGCATACTGCTGCTGATCCCGATGATTTTTGCCGCGTCAGTAATTATCTTTTTGATGCTGCGTCTGGGAACGGGTGACCCGGCGCTTGATTATCTGCGCTTATCTAACCTGCCACCAACACCGGATATGGTTGCCTCCACACGCATTATGCTTGGCCTGGACCAGCCACTTATCGTGCAGTACGGTACCTGGCTGTGGAAAGCCCTCCATCTGGATTTTGGTATCTCGTTTGCCACTCAGCGACCAGTGCTGGATGATGTTATGCACTTTCTGCCAGCCACACTGCAACTGGCGGGGGCTGCACTGGTGCTAATCTTACTTACCTCGGTGCCGCTGGGCATTTGGGCTGCACGTCATCGTGATCGTCTGCCGGATTTCTTTGTGCGGGTTATCGCCTTTCTTGGCGTATCAATGCCTAATTTCTGGCTCGCATTCCTGCTGGTAATGTTTTTCTCTGTTTATTTGAAATGGTTGCCCGCGCTGGGGTATGGCGGCTGGCAGCATATCATTTTACCTGCCGTGTCGATTGCTTTCATGTCGCTGGCGATCAATGCCCGACTGTTACGTGCAAGCATGTTGGAAGTCGCCGGGCAACGCCATGTTACCTGGGCGCGTCTGCGCGGTCTGAACGAGAGGCAAATCGAACGTGGTCATATTCTGCGAAATGCTTCATTGCCGATGATCACCGCCGTGGGAATGCATATTGGTGAGCTGATAGGTGGGACGATGATCATAGAAAATATTTTTGCCTGGCCTGGTGTTGGTCGCTATGCGGTCTCGGCAATTTTTAACCGTGATTATCCCGTGATCCAATGCTTTACGCTAATCATGGTCGTGGTGTTCGTGGTTTGTAATCTGGTGGTTGATTTACTAAATGCAGCCGTCGATCCCCGTATTCGCCGTCATGAAGGAGCGCACTCGTGAGTTTTTTTCTCTCTTCACGCTGGTCGGTCCGTCTGGCAATCATCATCATTGCTTTACTGGCTATCATTGCGTTTACCAGTCAGTGGTGGCTGCCTTACGATCCGCAGGCCATTGATTTGCCATCCCGACTGTTGTCACCTGATAGCCAGCACTGGCTGGGCACCGACCATCTGGGCCGTGATATCTTTTCACGTCTGCTGGCGGCAACCCGCGTATCACTCGGTTCAGTGATGGCCTGCCTCGTGTTGGTACTGGTGCTGGGGCTGATCGTCGGAGGTAGCGCAGGACTCATTGGTGGTCGCGTTGATCAGGCCACAATGCGCGTCGCTGATATGTT
Source organism: Citrobacter sp. wls827 (assembly GCF_005280875.1). Lineage (NCBI taxonomy): Bacteria > Pseudomonadati > Pseudomonadota > Gammaproteobacteria > Enterobacterales > Enterobacteriaceae > Citrobacter > Citrobacter sp. wls827. Next base: position 16,687 of record NZ_SZWR01000021.1, on the reverse strand, counting down.
CATGACGTTTCCTACATCGATCTTATCTTTTTTCCTTGTCGGCGTTTTGGGAACGGGGCTAACTAACGTCATTATTGCCATCGCTTTGTCACATTGGGCATGGTATGCACGAATGGTTCGTAGCCTGGTTATATCACTTCGTCAGCGAGAATTCATCCTGGCTTCCCGGCTTTCAGGTGCAGGCCATATTCGTATATTTATCGACCATCTGGCTGGGGCGGTGATCCCTTCATTGCTGGTACTGGCAACCCTCGATATTGGGCACATGATGCTGCACGTCGCCGGGATGTCGTTCCTTGGCCTTGGCGTAACCGCACCAACCGCCGAATGGGGGGTAATGATTAACGACGCTCGCCAGTATATCTGGACTCAGCCATTGCAAATGTTCTGGCCTGGCCTGGCATTGTTTATCAGCGTAATGGCCTTCAACCTCGTGGGGGATGCGCTGCGCGATCACCTGGATCCACATCTTGTCACGGAGCATGCCCACTGATGCCGCAACAGATTGAACTGAAAAATATTGTTCTGCATGCAGAGAAGCCTTTGGTTAACGGCGTATCGCTGTCGATTAAACGCGGGCGTGTGCTGGCTCTGGTTGGGGGAAGTGGAAGCGGTAAATCACTGACATGCGCAGCCGCACTCGGCATTGTACCTTCAGGTGTTCATCAAATGTCTGGAACTGTTCTGGCAGATGGAAATCCCGTTTCCCCTCGTGATCTGCGCGGCGTTAAAGTCGCGACAATTATGCAGAACCCACGCAGCGCGTTTAATCCGCTTCGAACCATGGCCGCACATGCGCGGGAAACCTGCATGGTGCTTGGTAAACCTGCAGATGAAGAAACGCTAATCACTACACTGAAGGCCGTAGGATTAGAGGATGCAGCCCGGGTACTTAGACTTTATCCCTTTGAAATGAGCGGGGGAATGCTACAACGAATGATGATAGCAATGGCTGTACTATGTGATGCTTCATTTATTGTTGCGGATGAGCCAACAACCGATCTTGATGTGGTTGCACAAGCGCGCATCCTTGATTTGCTGGACAACATCATGCAAACCAGGGCACCAGGGATGTTGCTGGTCACCCATGATATGGGGGTCGTGGCGCGTCTGGCTGACGAAGTGGCGGTTATGGACCATGGCAATATTGTCGAATATGGCGACGTCGAAACGATATTTAACGCCCCTCAGCATACTGTCACACGTAATCTGGTATCGGCACATCTTGCTTTGTATGGTCTGGAGTTAGCCTTATGACACTACTGACAGTTACTAATATTTCACATAAGTATAAGCATGCTAGTGTGAGCGGTACAAATCAATATCAATCTGTACTGAAGGATGTTTCGTTAACGCTGAAAAGTGGTGAAACTGTTGCTTTGTTGGGCCGCAGTGGTTGTGGGAAAAGTACGCTTGCACGTCTGCTAGTTGGTCTGGAATCGCCAAGTCTGGGTTGCGTTAGTTGGCGTGGCGAACCACTATCACAGCTAAATCGCGCAAAAATAAAAGCCTTCCGCCGCGATATTCAGATGGTATTTCAGGACTCGGTCAGCGCAGTGAACCCTCGCAAAACCGTACGTGAAATATTGCGTGAACCTATGTGTCATCTGTTATCGCTCAGTAAGCCAGAACAGCTCGCCCGTGCCAGTGAAATGCTTAACGCAGTAGATCTGGATGACAGCGTGCTTGATAAACGCCCGCCCCAACTCAGTGGTGGACAGTTACAGCGCGTATGCCTTGCCCGGGCATTGAGTGTTGAACCAAAGCTATTAGTTTTAGATGAAGCAGTTTCAAACCTCGATTTGGTGCTGCAAGCTGGGGTGATTCGTCTGCTCAAAAAACTGCAACAGCAGTTTGGCACTGCTTGTCTATTTATCACCCATGATCTGCGCCTTGTGGAACGTTTTTGTCATCGTGTTATGGTGATGGATGAAGGGCGAATTGTTGAAACACTGACAGTGGGGGAAGCATTAACTTTCTCTTCAGATGCCGGCCGAGTGTTACAAAATGCTGTCCTTCCCGCATTCCCTGTGCGCTAAGTCATCTATCATATGCCTTACACCAGTTCTCCCCCGATGCTAATGTTCGGGTAAAACCGATGATGACACTGCCGGCGATCAACACTGATGCCAGCAAACATAAGAAAGAACAGATAAGCCGGACAGTTCAGGAAATGTTTGAAGAGGCTGATATGTGGCTGGTGTCAGATTAAGGGACAATATGCCGCAGTGACGTCATTGCATGCGACGCGCTGCGGCAACTACCTATTGCTGAGGCTCCTGCTGAATTTGCTCAAGCTCCAGTTCAGTGTTTTTCATTGCCGCCATCGCATCGTCATTACTCCTGTTCCAGATACTGTCTGATGGCATCTGCACACGAGCCGAGACAAACGCATCTGTCGGTATGTCCACTGGCTCACCATCGGTCACCGTTTCTGTAAACACACCGTGTTCATCTGTGTTTCCTATTCTGTTTCGGGCAAATGATGGCGATGATGCGTGAACCCGGTGATAGGTTTTGATCAGCACCGTTCCGTCAGCATTAACCGTGTAATCCAGCCAGATACGCGGCTGTTTATTGCGATCAACCGGTATTTCAAAACCACCATCAACCCCGCCCCACGCCGCATCAGCATTCAGACCTGTACACCCACTTATCAGGTATTCCCCTGCAGACAGGCGTGCAACAACACACCCTTCTGATTCCTCATTGGTTTCATATTGTCCATCTGAGAAAACCTTAACTACCGGGGATGATCGCTTGATGAAGCCGTTAGAATCTACGGTTGTGTTTCTTGAATGCCATAGTCGTGACCAGCCTTTCCACTGCTCATAAGACGTTTTATCGGATCGCTTTGAGTTCAGATAATATTCATTATCAGAACCCCAGCTACTGGCCAGCGCTGTTCCAATATTGTCTGCTGTTGACGGGAAGAAATTGACGGTACTGTACTTTGCCGGCGCATCCCAGGGGCCGATGTTGCTCGTATCTCCCCAGCTGAACATGGCGAAGTCTCGTCTGGATGTAAACGAGGCATACCAGCTACCACCGCTACCGTCTGTTAACTGTCGGTTTGTCGTGGCAGACAGACTCTGGCGGGCTGACTCGGGACTGTTGCCCCCCGTACCACCCTGAGTGACACTTAAAGGCGTTGTTAACCCACTGAGGCTGGTGATGTCACTGTTAGCACCTTTTTTAGCGTAATCATCAAGAGCCGTCTTATCTGCCTTTTTATCCAGGTCCGTTTTGTCAGCTTTCTTATCCACCAGGCCCGCGATACTGTTCCAGGCTGGTCCGGAAAAGCTGGTACCGTCAGGCAATCTGACGGTAATTGTTCCGGTACCGCTGAATACCTGCTGCCAGTTCTGCTTGTCGTAATTCAGGCCGCGAAGCGCCTCTGCACTCTGTGTCACCAGCGCGGCGGTCACCATATTCAGCGCCACCCGAGGAACCGCTGACCATGCAGCCACCGACTGAGTAGGTCCGGTATAGTTACTGACCAGCGTCAGTCCTGTATTGCTTTCGATTGTTTTGACCGGGAGCGTATACGGAATGCCGCCTACAGTGGCAACAACAAAATCGCCGGCTGCCAATTCGGTAGTAAATGAAGTCCCCGCCCCTGATACCTGGGCAGAATTATTCGTCAGGGTGAGTGTTCCTGCTGACATAGATTTTCCTCAGTACATGTTCGGGATAATGAGAATGGGCATGGTGATATTTCTGTTACGGGTCATATCCCATCCATTGCTGAAGTAATTACCAAAAACCCGGTTATAGGCAGACCTGACGCTACCGCCCGACATCACAACACCTTTTGTACGAAGGTTCCCGTAACCGCCGTCCATACGGACCTGTGCACCGGTATAAACTATCTGGCAGAACCCGCCGCCAATATCCTGGAATGCATCGGTAATCTGGATTTGTCGGTCATATACAAAGGGGCGTTTCAGCGTGGAGAACGTAACCTGGCCAGCGGCGTTGGTCATCGTGATGCCATCACCGCCGACAGGTGCGGTCTGATTGAATATCACCAGGTCTATGGTCGCCGTTCCGGCCACGTCGTCCCGCCCTGTGTAGGAGATATCGCGAACGATAATATTGCCGCCATCAAATCCCACCGATACATTCGGGTTATCCCATTTCCCAAAAGGAATGCCGCTCACCGGAAGCGCAGCACTGCCGTTAACCGTGATGCGCCCGGACCAGGCGCAGGTCATCAGCGCAGCCTGATTAGATATGGCGGTGAAGTCGGTAGAGTTCGCAACCAGTAACCCTTCGTTATAAGTCGCTGCAGGCAGCAGTTCCATAACGTAGCCGGACCAGTCCGGAGTAAGGGATTTACCCCCGATTGTCTCTGCGCCAATGATGACCCCGGAGTCCCCGTTCCGGGTGACCCCCGTCATAATGGCTACATCAAATTCAGCAAATGAGTAGGTGTAGACAGGATTGGTGGGTATCACAATAACCTGAGAGCCTGGAACCAGTGGCGTGTTTACCGGGTACTGCATTGGCTGGGATGACCAGCCCGAGAACGATGTGCAAAAACTGGGGGCTCGTAGCCCTGCAGTAATTGCCATCACCGGACGGCCATCGTTGTAATCAATCAGAATACCTTCCGGCATTATGACCACCTCCCGACAACAACCCGTCCACCGCTAGACAAATTGACAGTTAGTCCATTACCGTTGATAACGACGGTGTTATTCGTACCGTTAAATGCAAACTGACCACTGTTCGCATAAAACTGACCATGAAATTCACAGTTACCATTTTTATCGATATTCCACCCGGCCCCTGAAGGACCTGAAACGAAAGAGGTGGACCTGATATAGTTGCCAATCTTTGCATTGGTGATACTGCCATCCTGAATTAAAGCATCACGGATAAATACCTGTCCGTTATAGACAAAGAACGCAGCAGTGTAATTTCCCGGATCACTTCCGGAGTAAATACCGAACTGGTCAGCAGCAAAAACCACCGTGGATTTATAACTGCTCCCCGATGGCTCAATGGACACGCCGAATCCAGTGTTATATTTCACACCATTTCTGACAATGCCAAGGTTCAGGGTGTATGATGCTTTCGCAGTGCCATCGCTTTTAACCTCGGCGGTCATCTTCTGGTTAACAGCCGCCATCAGCTCACCTTCAGGACCGATCTGCGCCTGAACATAATCAGCAAGCTCTGCAAACGCGCCATCCAGATTTGCAACCGTGGTGGTCACCGTCATGACTTCGGCTTTGACTTCACCGTACTGCTCAAACTGACGCTGTACCGTGCCGTGATTGGCGAGGGCATTTTCCATTATGCCTTCAAGGTTTGTATCCACCCCCTCTTTAATATTCTGGAAGGCCTCTGATTTCTGGACAGAATCGTCAATGAGATCAATGAGACTACCGGTGTCCATAGAGCACAGCGCCGGTACTTCGATAAAGCCTGATGCACCAAAGGCGTTAATTGTCCTGATGTACCAGTAATAGGTATGCCCCACCTGTAGCTGACTGCTGGTCCAGGTGGTTCCCATTCCCTCGCGACTGGCGTTACCTTCAACTATTTCAGTTGACGTTCTAGGCAATTGAGTTTCGCCCGATGTCCAGAAATCGAACTGCGTGGAAACATTGGTGATCGCCGCCAGACGCGGGATCAGCATGATGGCAAAGAAGCCCTGCTCAATATCAACATGAGAAGGTGGTGGCGGGGCTTCTATACTGAATTCCAGATAAGCCTCCGGGGATTCAGCCCCCATCTGGTTTACAGCAATAACGTGTGCTGTGTAGGTATTTTTCGGTAATCCGGTAAGACGCGTGAACGCCCCCGGAACCTGGACGGACATGACCATCTGACCATTACGGCGAATGATCACTTTGTTGTAGACCACCTGCCCGATGTTCTGCCAGGACAGAATGCCCTGTACGACCTGCCCGATTTCCTCCACGGTGTATTTCAGGTTCTGCGGCTGCGCCACGCCTCCGGATGGCAACTGAGTAAACGGCGGTCGCTCAATCGGTTTACCGATGGCATCCCCCCATACATCCGCTGTTTCCTGCTTCAGTGTCAGTTGCACGCCGTTCTGAACGCCGAACTTCCTGTCCGTTACCCGCATCTCAACATTGACGATGCCGATAGACGGGAAATTCACCTTCACATACATTCCAGGGCGGTAACGGTATCCGCTCAGGTTTAACGTTACGTTCATCGTCCTGGCGATGCGGGTACGCTTTAACTTCACATCAGCGAGGCGCTGGGCCTGAAATTCTGAAGTCACAAATCGCAGTTTCATATCCTGCGATATTTCCACCCCGTCTTCTGTCACCCATTCACTGACAGACACAGAGGGGAAATCCGCTTCGGTATAGCCCTGCTGCGGATCGACGAATGTCCCCTTGATAGTGTTAACGCGTTCCGCCTGAGAGACCTCCGGCATGATTTCGATATCACCGGCCAGCTGGCTTTCAGTGATCACTTCGGTAGCGGGTCCGTAATAAGCCCCGACCAGAAGACCATGTTTGCCCGCGGTATACGTTACATCCCCGGCGCATGCCGCCAGCATTCCTTCCAGAATACTGACTTTGTTTTCACTGAGATCGAACTCTCCGTTAATCGTGTAACGCTTCTCAACGGTATTACTGCCAGTAATCACATCCTCATCACAGATGTTCGCTGCTTCCTGAAACTGTTCCCAGAGAATATCGGCGTCAGGCACTTTCAGGTAATTGCGGTAATAGTCCAGGATAACCAGTGCCGCATTGTTGCTGTAACCCGTCAAACCGGTACGCGGGTCATAAACGGCACGCCCGTACTTTTCGACCTTGATATTCGGGATACCTGACGGGAATTTTTCTGCACTGAATTTGAGGGACACGCGCAGCCACGTGATCCCCTTTCCGATCATGTCTTCTTTCCATGACGGACAGTTTGCCAGCATATATGGATCTACGGTCTGCCGATTGGTGTGCAGCTCAAAAGATGCATGCTCCGGAAAACTGCTGATCGGTTCGTCACCCAGCCAGACGGTTCCAGTGCTGGATAATGAGTGACCCGCCAGCGCAACAGCCAGGTGCAGCATTTCACCGTCATCCTGTTGTCCCGACTCTTCCTCTGAAAAGAACAATGTTCCCGCTGTCGTGGTGTGACCATAAACAACCGTTTTGGCGCTGGCGGCGGCACGAAGGACCTGTTTACGTTCCGATGTGTCACGGTAGGAATCCAGTGATGGCTTTTTGGTCAGCGCCTGAGTTGCCACCTGGGCGGCCACGGTGATAGCCATTGCGATCCCGTAATACTGATATGAGGCGGCGGCACCTGCAGCAACGGTCGCAATAATAGGAATAGCAGCAGGCATTAACGCACCCTCCAGACACTCAGCGGCTTAACCCGCAGACTGACAAGACCATTTTCGCCAGGTACCCATACAACGCCGGAATACACCACCCCGGCACACCGCGATCCCGCATTTTCAACAACGGCAATATCCCCACGCTGCGCCAGCTTCACCGGCACTTCATCGAGATACCGGGCCAGCACCTTTTCAAGCGAACCGCCACCGCGCAATATCGCCTTTTTTGCCCCATGTTCGCTGTCGTAGGCTCCGCGCCAGGCCGCCGCAAAATCCTCGCCGCACATGGCCTGAGCGCAGTCCGCCGCGAACAGGCAGCAGTCATGACTACCCCATAAAAAAGGCCGCTTTTCAGCGGCCCTTATTACGGTGATTAATCTGTTATGCCAGTCCGGATGCTTCATGTTGCCTCACTTATAGGTAAATCCTGGCGCATCTTTTTTACTGCCCCAGTAAATAGAACGTTCAGACATCTGCGCTACATACCGGAATATACGGTCGCCGGGATAAGCAGCCTGCTGCGATTCATCGGTATAGCGATCGGGAAAAGGACGCTGCCAGTCTTCAAAAATATTACTGATGTTGTACTGCAGGGCGTTCGTCCCGCCAGCGGTCGCCCCTGTACTGGATACCCGCCCTTTGAACAGGAGATCGGCAACCTGGACAACGCCGTTATCATCCATAGCCACCAGATAGATTTCGGCATTTCTGCCAACACAGCGCTCATTCAGCGTGGTGGCAAAGAGAGCCATATCCAGACCAGAAAGGGTCATTTTGACCTGTGTCGGGCTGGTTGTGCTGGTTTCACTGGCATCATCAACAGAGCCCATGCGGCCCATGCCGTAATAAACATAGCCGTCGAGAACCAGCGTCCCGGTACCGGAATGCACATAGACGGTGCCGGATTCAAACTGAATATTGGCGGCGATTGCAACCGTCACCCTGTCACGGGATAACCAGTCCACCATCGAGTCAGAAAACGGGGAATACAGCATTAAAATGCCTCCTCAAGCTCCAGCGTGTAACTGGTAAAAACACCCGGCACACGGTTACCGGCACCCTGTTGGTTATCCTTCAGTTTGAAAATGCCGTAGGGTTTCGCAACCTCAATGGCAGCATTAGCAGGCGGCGAACTACGCAACATCGGCGCAAATGCAATCATTGCGGTACCGTTCGCCGCGCTCGTCACATCGGCTGTAACCATCTTTAGCTCGTCGTTAACAGTGAAATAATCGCCCTGTCTGAGCACCACTGTTCCCGGCGTCCAGCCCTTACTCTGAAGCTGGGTTCCGGTCTGATTAGCGCCATCAACAACGGGCACGCCCGCTGGCGCTCTGCCACTTCTCCCCCAGTCGCGAACTTTTACCCTGCCATACTCGCCATCGAGGGAAGCCACCAGTGCATCAATACGCCTGGATTTTTCGTCCGTCAGGTTATTAAAGGTCAGGGAACATACCCAGCGGGTACCGGGGAAACGTGCGGTTTGTGATGATCCATTGAAGGGAGAACGAAAAGTTTTGGTATTACTCTCCGGTCGCCAGGTCAGCGACGCGGGACAGACATCTTCCGGCCATTCGAGTGCAGCCATAGATTCTCCTGCATTACTCTGCGCACGGCAGCGCTACTGATCATTTGTCAGGATGTTACTGATTTACATACCTGGTTATGGTTGTTATTCAGCCCGTCAGTGGTGGGACACTGGCGCACTCATAAAAGGAGGGATAGCTGATTACCTCTGACAAGGAATTAGAAAATGGATCAACCAATAAAGTTTATTGAAAAGCTGGAAATTAGTGCTAACACAAGTAACCTTGAGTCTCTTGGCGCTGAAATTGTTGCACTAAAGGTTGCTGTTGGCCTTATTTTTCAAAAGTTACAAGACCCAATGAGAGAAGCTTTTCTGAAAGAATTAAGGCAACTTAATAATCCAGCAATGAACGACCTAGCAAAACAACTCGAGCAATTCCGCATTTAATTCATAATGCCAAATTGTGATGAGTGAAATGCTATTTTTAATTCGGCGGCCCGCTCCTGGGCCGTCTTATCCCCGGCAACCAGTTGCTGGCGAACAGAAGTACTGAGTTCATCAATCGCGCAGTTAATCTCATTGTTGGCCTGACGCATACGCAAAAGCGACTTTTCCAGCGCTTCAACTCGTTCTTCTAAAGTCATAACTGTCTCCCGCCTTTCGGCTTAATGAATATTATTAATGCATTACACACCAAGTAAGCGCCTCGCCTGGCCTCTATTAGCGAAATCCTGAAGCAAATCCTGTTTCGCCATCTTCGCACCGTCATTCGCTCCCTGTCGCGCAGCTTCCTGCATAGCCTGCTTCAGTGCCGCATCTCCGTTACCGGAAATAGAGAAATGCTGCTGAATAGTTTGCTGGAGCTGAGCCCCGCCACCGCCAACAGAAGAAACTGTGTCATCCACCATACGAACACCGAGATTACCGTCAGCAGTTCGCGTCAGGGGCATTATCGCTTCAGGGCCAGCCTCTCCCATCAGACCTGCACCTTTTGCAAATGCAAACATCGTCGGGCTGTTCACGACGCCATTACGGAAACGACTCAGATCAGGGGAGTCCATTACGCCGCCCTTAGCGAATTTCAATTAAGATGCCGCACCAGTATAAGCTCCGGACGGTGTTGCACCGCCAGCAGATGCTGCACCAGCTACTGAACTACCAAACATCCCACCCAGTGAACCAAACCAGCCGCTATCACCAGCAGATTTAAGCGTGTTGACCATAATTGCCCTGAGCAAGACTTTCTGCAGCTCATTCAGCACACTGTTCGCCCAACTTGCCCAGTCAGCTTTATTACCACTGAGGGCGTCAGCCATGTTGTCCACCAGACCATCAAGGGTGTTACCGACTAAATCTGACACCTGAGTGTAATAATCGCTGGAAGTATCTACCCAGTTAGCCAGGCCATTCTGCGCACCGGCTAGCCAGTTACCCTGCAATCTGTCCAGTTCATCATAATGAGAACGGTATTTATCGAGTCGTTCCGCCAGCGCTTTGTCCAATTCCTGGTTATAACGGTCATAATCCTCCTGGCTACGAATATCTCCGCTCTGATAGCGCCGTTGCAAATCCTCTCGCTTCTCCAGAAATTCGCGTTCAATGCTGAGTTGCTCACGCATCCTTTCGCGGGCTTTATCACCAAGTCCTGCGCCAATGACATCTGCATCAATGGAAGCCGCTGAATTCGCATTTTCGCGCTGAAGGTTCGAAACGTATTCAGCCAGTTTTAGATTTTCCTCGTTCGCCTTTTTTACGGAATTTAGGCGATCAACCTCTGTAGCCAATTGTTCAAGGCGTTGCTTCTGTGTTGCATTAAGTCCAGTTAGCTTGCCGTCTGCGATATCAAATTGTAGTTTTTGCTGTTCAGTAACCTCTGCGCTTTTCTTTCCAGTGGTGTCGATGAGAGCAATCTGACGGAGGTAACTTGTCTCCATTGATTTAAAAGCTGATTCAAGTTTTTTTGCTGAAGCAGCAGTTTTTAATTTCCCGTTTGATTCTCCTGCGCCAAGACCATAATCTGTTTTAGATGAAGAATAATTACCTAAGGTTGCTGGATATAGAGGTAGGTTATTTCCTGCTTTAAGGATTGCTCGGCGGCGTTCAAGCTCTGATCGTTCAGCCAGTTTCCCTTCCGCATCCATTCCTAATCTGTTGAAATCTGCAAGAAAACCTTCGTCATTTAAATCTGCATCAAGGTTTCTTATGCGACGATCAATTTCCTCTATGGATGCATTCTCCCCTATTGTCCGCCCCCCTTTGTAAAGATCGATGAGTTTTCCTGCTTCCGCTCCAACCTTAACAAGCCAGGTAGCGAGGTCGACCACGCCACTAACAAGGTTGGTGATACCTTTGATAACTTCAGGGTCTTTAAATACATCACCCATGTCGCTAATTGATTTCTGCAGGTTAGAAAGGTCAACCTTTGCTAATCCAGCTGATAATTCAATCTTAACCCCTTTAACTTGGTTTTCCATATCCTCAAAGATTGAATTAACTTTTACGAGACTTTCTATATCGGTATCATCTGGTGCTACGCCAAATTCTTTCGCAGCCTTAATATATTTTTGTAATTTATCACCGCCCTGATCAAGCAAAGGAAGCAACTTAGAGAGATCGTTACCCAAGCTTTCAAGAATAGTAGTCTTTTCAGCGTTTGTTTTAATCTTGCTCAGAGCATCACTTATGGCTAAAAGTTGCTTATCCGGCGATTCACTCGATAATTTTTTAGCTGATAAACCGAGTGCATCCAATGCATCTACAGCCTCACCTGATTTATTCAGTACCGAGTCACCAATTTTATCTCCGATATCTTTAAAAATATCAGCCATTTGATCGCCTGAAACACCTGCTTTTTCTGCAGCATACTGCCAAGCAAGTAATGATTGAGTAGACATGTTGAGCGACTTAGCCCAACGGTCAGACTCAGTAATTTGCCTGGAGGTATTTTTTAACAGGTTGTATCCAGCCACACCTACGCCAATAGCAGCGGCGCTTGCTGCAGTTGCTGCCCCTGTGAATGCAACAGCTACAGATTTTGCATCCTCTTGAATCTGTTTTCGCCATTTCTGCGATGCCCTTTCAGCCTGGCTTAGGCCGCCAACAAAGCCGCCAACTTTGGCAATTAAGTCTATCGTTAATGTACCTAATGATTTACTTGCCACGCTGTCCTCCAGGTAAAAAAAAGCCCCGCAAAGCGAGGCATTTTAATGCTTATTAAATAGTGTAAATATTACTTTTATTTTTTCTTTGCTTGCTCTGGATAATCTGAAACATCAAAATCGAACCCCTGTTCGCCAGATTGATAAAATGTCACTCCAATAGTGATTTTTTTATTGCTCTTGATGTATTTTTCGAAAGACTGTGGGTTATCAAGAAAAATCATATCTGATCTTCCAGACGCCTCACTACTTGCAGTCCAGGTTTTTACCTTTCCGTTATCGCCCTTCGTTCTTATTGAGCAATCTGAGTAACCACATACAATCTGCCCTTTAGATATCACAACATAGGCATCAGTACCTTGTTTTCTTTTGCGGAAAACCAAGTTGAGTACAGATCCACCATCAACGTTGTAAGGGAATGGGAAATTAACATGATTTTTCGACGTATTATAAAAAATCTCCCCAACCTCACCAGTCACGCTATCTTTCGTGGGTTGGTTATGCCAGTTAATAACTGTAACTGGTTCTTTTTTTACCTCTACTTCTTTCACGACATCATTTTTCAACTTATCATTGCTTACCTGAGTGCTACCCACTGTTTGGCTAGGCGCTTCTTTTTTGTTGCTTACTTTGCCAATAAAAAAAAGAAGGATAAGAACCCCTACAAAAATAAAAAACACCATCATACATCCCGATGGACCTTTGTTTTTTTTTGCTATGGGAGCTCCGCACTTTGGACATGATGTGGCCTTGTCAGATACCTGTTCTCCACACTCTTTGCATTTAATTAAAGCCATTCCTTGATCTCCTTATTTTTAGATAGGGTAGCAAGGAAAGCGTTTCTAATAAATTCTACTTTTCAATTCCACGTCCTCATCGCTTCCTGCAGGCTAATTGGTTCGTTAGCGGCGACTCGCTCTACCGCTGCAATGTGAGGAGCGAAGTCAGCAATGCCGAATGCCGGCGTGTTTGTACCGCGATTCACATTAGCCAGCACAGAAGAAATCAGCGCTGCGCCCCATTCCGTCCGCATCATAGGGTTCAGGCTTCCGTATTTTTGACGATACTGGACCCACTGCTGGAACTCAAGGAAGCTAAGGCGTTCCTGCGCTTCTGAAATGGTACGTCCACCAATCCCGTTAAGAACTAGTTCACACCAGATTTCGTCTTCTGCGCTGAGTCCGTCTTTCCCAGATCGTTAACTTCCTGAATGGCCACCAGCAAAGCAACTGTAAGTTTTCCATCCAGTGCGCCACGTTCCGGATCAGCCTCACCGGTCACATCAGCAACGGTAAACACCTGATGCCCGTCTTCGTCACAGATTGAAGCTGCAATACGGCCAGCAACGCCATCAATCTTGCCAAGACCGGCGAGAACGTCAGATGTAGCAGTGTGATAACCCAGAGGGCGAACATAAGTTGTGGCAATGTGCTCTTTCCCGTCAGCACCTTTCCATTTAATTTCTTTCTCAACAGGACGACCAGTAAAGGCGCCTGTATTCTTCAGCGTATCAAGAGTCAGTTTCATGTCGTTTTCCGGTATAAACATCAATGGGGCGGGGAATATTCCCCGCGCTTAATTAACTGCCTGGTTGCGCTTTCGGAATCCATGCCCCCTGGCCGGAACGCTGGATGGTGGCAGATGTCTGCACGACGGTATTACCCTGGAAGTCAAACGGGAAGTCGGAAACATAACCTTTGAACACGTACCAGGTACGATTTGAAGGCAGAATCAGTCCATCAACAGCATCAGGGGAACTACCCGTTGTTGGTTCAGACTCACCATCAGACCAGCCGATCGCAAATGTCACATCGCTCTGATCGTTTGATTCAGCCATATTGCTGAGCATCAGGTGGCTGGCATTCTGTGGATCGGCGTTAAGCGTGGCAGTCGCCTGCCCCGGAGTACGCAGACCCTTTTTATATTTTCGGGTGTTACGTTCACTGAGGCAGGTATCGTCAATCTGATCTGCCGGGCTGCCGCCTGGTGAGAATGCCGTAATGCATTCGATTTCGCTCACGACACCATTCGCGAGCACAAAAAGTTGAGTGCCTTGAGTCACTACTGACATAGTCATCTCCGGATATAAAAAACCGGCTTATAGCCGGTGTGATGTGAGTTGTTTTGAGTTATCGGTTGACCAGCCAGTCAACGTCGAATGAATAACGGTATTTGAGGGTTGCGGGGTCTCTGCCCTGCGCAGCCCAGCGAGTAATGTAAGCCTTGCGCTGAATGACATCGCGCAATGCTCGCGCCACTGCAAGAGCATCGTCATCAGTGTCGCCATACACATCAACCTGAATAGAATAACGGTCGATGTCAGGGTTCTGACTCAGGTAATTTTCAGGTTCACCGCCCACGTTCTGCCAGACCGCGTAGGGATACACCAGGTCATCATCATGCATGCCAAACGGATAAAGCCTGACCGGGTGGGCTCCGAGTAGCTCTTTTACTTTCGGGTCTGTCGAACAGACGGAAAAAACTGGAGCAATCATGCTGTCGTTCCTTTCTTCTGCGCGCGAGAGACAGCCCTGTCGATAGCTTTTTCAAACTCGGTAGAGAAAACGTTAACTACCTGCATATCAACACCATTCATCGCGGGCCTGAGAATTGGTTTAGCTGCAACATGTTCTGTTCCAAACTCCAGAAAACGCCAGTACCAGGTGGCTCCGCCTGGGTTCCCCTTACCAGAACCAGCAATCTCCCCCATTTCCGATAAAGATGTTTGCCCCAGTCTTGCTCTACGGCGATCAGTTTTCCTTTGTTCACGAGCACTTCTGGTTGCCCTGGCTCCGCCAAGTACGCCAACGCGGAAAGCTATATCACCAGTTTGCCTGTATTTCCGGCTATCAAATCTCGCTACAATATTTTTAAAGATGGCTTCATTGGTAAGTGGATCATCCACTCTTTGAGCATTCCCCCTCGCCCTGTCACGGATAACTTCAGCAGCCTTTCTAAGTGCAAATCGCCCTGCTTTGCTTTTTGTCACATCAGTAATTGCTGACATTTTCCCCAGCAAAGAATCCAGTCCGGTAAGGTTTACCTCTACACCGTCAGCCATCGTTTACCCCTTCTGAGCACGGGAGCGTAAGGTATTCACGCCCGCTTTTCGGGTCGGGCAAAACACCTTCGATATTGTAGATGCCACCACGAAAAAGAATACGCTGTTTCCTGGTAATCCCTGCACGATAGTTAATAACAATGCGAGTAGTTATTTCCCCCTGAACCGACTGCGCAGCAATAAATTCACGCACTGACGACGGGGAAACCTCCGCCCAGACGGTCGCCACATCCCGCCAGGTATTAATTACGGCTCCCGTTGTCGGGTTTTGACCTTTTACCGGCTCCTGCAGGGTCACCCTGTGACGTAATTTCCCGGCTTGCATATCACCCCCTCGGTCTTTGACTCAAGTAAACGGGTCGCTCGTCGCCTAATGAAGTAACATCAATACCTTCATCTCCGGCCAGTGACTGGATAATGACATCACACAGGGCTTCATTTGATTCAGCCAGGCGGTTTAACGCTTCCGTCTGCTCTCTATGTGCTTCGTTCTGTTCGCTCAGCGCTGCTATCAGCGCGTTTACCTGTTGCTCGTTCATAAGCTATTTTCACCCACTTTTTTATCCACTAGCGCTGCTGATAGCACCCGGAACATGACATTTATCCCCCTTAAATAATCGTTGGCAGTCGCAGCTCCCAGATAAGCATCGTCACATCAAAAGGTAACTCGCCCTGCTTTAAATTCTGCACTGTTGTGCCATCAGGATCGTTGTAAAGCTTAGTGACAAGGCGTAACGTCGCCTCCTTTGCCAGCGAACATTCTTCACTTTCCAGCGGTCGGTTATTGGTATCAACGATTTTGTCCCTGCTGCCCTGGCAAAAACGAATAATTGCGGAACTTGCGGCACGGATTTTTCCTGTTAGATCATTGTCGCTATGGTCCCCATCAATACGGCAGTGGTCTTTAACCTCATCAAGAGTGACGAGTTCAATCATGTTTTATCCCTCCCATCACGACCGCGCTTGGCGGCCAGCGTCCAGCCTTTAGCGCCTGTTTCACCAGGCTTATCCTGCGTCTGTTCATCACAGTGCCAAAGAGAGCCGCCCCACGTCACAGTGTCGCCAGGCAGATATTCATCACCTGATTTGAATACGCCCCGGTACACCATAACTGGCAAATCAAAAGTTTTTTTCTCACTGGCACCACTGGCGTGGTTAACGGTGACAGTGAAGTTACGCATCCCTTCCTTGCCGACATCAACGCCAGCAACACCATCAACTACACATTCCCAGCCACGCATGCCGTGAGTTTTCTCATAGGCCCGCCAGAGGCCTCCGTTATGGGTGGCATAAGAACCACGGGGATAACTTTTTGACCCATCAATAAAAGGCAGTAATTCCAGCGCAAGCGCATCGCGGCCATCTTCGCCGGGCCTGCCAGGTTCCGGCGCGGGGATCTCAGCCATAGCCTCACTGATGAGAGCTTTAACATCAGGAATTTCCGGCATTGCTGCCGTAATAAGCTCCTGCAATACAGGTCTGATGTCCTCCACTGTCACGCTTTTGCCGTCCTGCGGTACAGGAATTTCCGCTACGGCTTCACTGACGGCATCGTCAACAGCCTGTTTGAGTGCCTCCGGATCGTAGTCTTTGCCGTCTTTCGG
>NZ_SZWR01000022.1:160488-165929 GCF_005280875.1 Citrobacter sp. wls827 | reverse complement strand
GTTGTTCCGTGTCAGTGGAGGCGCATTATAGGGAGTTATTTCAGACTGACAAGTTAAAAATACAAAAAACTTATCAAGCGATTACTTTTTAATCAACAGCTCTATTCTTGCCTGGTTATTAAACAAAAACGAGCCCCGCAGGGCCCGTTTATTGAGGTTTTGTGACTTACTGCACTGCCACAATGCGATCGTCATTCACTTCCAGACGAATCGTTTTGCCTGGAATCAGCTCACCAGACAGGATTTGCTGCGCCAGCGGGTTTTCGATCTGCTGCTGGATAGCACGTTTCAATGGACGTGCACCATATACCGGATCGTAACCATTCGCGCTCAGCAGTTTAAGCGCCTCGTCAGAGATGTGAATTTCATAGCCACGCTCTTCCAGACGTTTATACAGACGCTGCAGTTGGATCTGAGCAATAGAAGCAATGTGTTTCTCACCCAATGGATGGAATACAACAACCTCATCTATACGGTTGATGAATTCCGGGCGGAAGTTCTGGCTCACGACGCCCAGCACCATATCCTTCATGTGACCATAATCCAGCTCACCGAAGCGTTCCTGAATCAGATCAGAGCCAAGGTTCGAGGTCATGATGACAACCGTATTACGGAAATCGACCGTTCTCCCCTGCCCGTCAGTCAAACGACCATCGTCAAGCACCTGCAACAGAATGTTAAATACATCCGGATGCGCTTTTTCCACTTCATCCAGCAGAATGACAGAGTAAGGACGACGGCGTACCGCTTCCGTCAGATACCCACCTTCTTCATAACCGACATATCCCGGAGGCGCCCCGACCAGACGAGAGACAGAATGTTTCTCCATAAACTCGGACATATCGATACGCACCATCGCGTCGTCGCTGTCGAACATAAAATTAGCCAGCGCCTTACACAGTTCGGTTTTACCGACACCGGTTGGGCCAAGGAACAGGAATGAACCAATCGGACGATTCGGATCGGACAAACCCGCACGGCTACGGCGGATGGCATTAGATACCGCTTCTACCGCTTCGTTCTGGCCAATCACGCGGCTGTGCAGATCCTGTTCCATCCGCAATAATTTTTCCCGCTCGCCTTCCAACATACGAGCCACCGGGATCCCGGTCCAGCGCGCCAACACTTCTGCAATTTCTGCATCCGTCACTTTATTACGCAGCAGACGCATGGTTTTGCCTTCAGACTGGGTGGCTGCTTCCAGCTGTTTTTCCAGTTCCGGAATTTTGCCGTACTGCAGCTCGGACATGCGCGCCAGGTCGCCGACACGACGCGCCTGTTCGATAGCGATTTTTGCCTGTTCCAGCTCTGCCTTGATGGTTTGCGTGCCGGAGAGGGACGCTTTTTCAGCTTTCCACTCTTCTTCTAACTCAGAGTACTGGCGCTCTTTGTCGTCCAGCTCTTCATTAAGCATATCAAGACGTTTTTTGCTCGCCTCATCAGACTCTTTCATTAACGCCTGCTGTTCCAGTTTGAGCTGGATAATACGACGGTCGAGTCTGTCGAGTTCCTCCGGTTTGGAGTCAATCTGCATACGAATGCTGGATGCCGCTTCGTCAATGAGGTCTATAGCTTTATCCGGCAACTGACGATCGGCAATATAGCGGTGAGACAGCGTAGCTGCCGCAACAATTGCCGGGTCAGTAATCTGTACATGGTGGTGCAGCTCGTAACGTTCTTTCAGTCCACGCAAAATGGCGATGGTGTCTTCTACTGATGGCTCAGCCACAAACACTTTCTGGAAACGACGTTCCAGCGCCGCATCTTTTTCGATATACTGGCGATATTCATCAAGCGTGGTGGCCCCTACGCAGTGCAGCTCCCCGCGCGCCAGCGCTGGTTTCAACATGTTGCCGGCGTCCATCGCGCCATCGGCTTTACCTGCACCGACCATTGTATGCAACTCATCGATGAACAGAATGACGTTGCCTTCCTGTTTCGAGAGATCGTTGAGCACACCTTTTAAACGTTCTTCAAATTCACCGCGATACTTCGCCCCGGCCACCAGCGCGCCCATATCCAGCGCCAGCACGCGACGACCTTTTAACCCTTCAGGTACTTCACCGTTAATGATTCGCTGTGCCAGCCCTTCGACGATAGCGGTTTTACCAACACCTGGCTCACCGATCAAAACCGGGTTATTTTTAGTACGACGTTGCAGCACCTGAATAGTGCGGCGAATTTCTTCATCACGACCAATAACCGGATCGAGTTTGCCTTGTTCGGCGCGTTCGGTCAGGTCGACGGTATATTTTTTCAAGGCCTGACGTTGGTCTTCAGCCCCCTGGTCATTCACGCTTTCACCTCCACGCATTTGTTCAATTGCCTGAGTGATATTGGCGGTTGTCGCTCCAGCTGATTTTAATAAATCGGTCAGCGTACCGCGTGACTCAAGCGCCGCCAGAACGAACAGTTCTGACGAAATAAAGTTGTCCCCACGTTTTTGCGCCAGCTTGTCGCAAAGATTCAGTACACGCACCAGTTCCTGAGAAGGCTGCACATCACCACCGGTACCTTCTACCTGCGGCAAGCGGCTCAACGCCTGGTCAATCGCTGTGCGTAACTGGCCAGCATTAATGCCAGCGGACGTTAACAAAGGACGAACCGATCCCCCTTCCTGATTCAGCAAGGCGCTCATTAGATGAAGTGGTTCGATGAATTGATTGTCGTGCCCCAATGCGAGTGACTGGGCATCGGCAAGAGCAAGCTGGAATTTATTGGTAAGACGATCCAGACGCATAACTCCTCCCATAACAGGTCAAAATTGCTACTGGAGATTAAATGAGGTCATCCCTCAATTATTCAAGGTGAATGACCTGAATTATGTGAAAAGAAAATTACACGTACCGGATCGTCTTGATTCTTTAGGTTATATCAGCCAAATAAAACTTGCCATACGACCCGTGGTATTGTCGCGACGATAAGAGAAGAACGTCTCACTTTCGCTGAAGGTGCAATGGTCACCACCGTAGACGTTCTCAACCCCCACATTTGCCAGACGCTGGCGCGCAAGCTGGTAGATATCCGCCAGATATTTTTCACCACGCGGCACAAATGCACTGTCAGCGTGCGGATCTTTTGCCATAAACGCTTCGCGGACTTCTGCTCCCACTTCAAACGCGTCCGGGCCAATCGCCGGTCCTAACCAGGCAATAATGTTTTCCGGTTTATCGCCAAAGCACGCCACCGTTTCTTCCAGCACACCTTCACATAACCCGCGCCAGCCCGCATGGGCCGCCGCCACCTCTGTTCCAGCACGATTACAAAACAGCACCGGCAGACAGTCCGCCGTCATCACCGCACATACGGTGCCCGGCGTATTACTGTAGGACGCATCTGCACGTTTAGATAAGTATGGCCCGCCGCTCAATTTCAGGACGTCTTTACCATGTACCTGTTCAAGCCAGACGGGTTTCGAAGGCAGATTGCCCGCAGCAAACAGCCGCTTGCGGTTCTCTTCCACATGCTCCGGGTTATCACCACAATGGGCACCCAGGTTAAGCGAATCATAGGGCGACAGACTGACGCCGCCAATGCGGGTAGAACTACAGGCCGCGACACCCTGAGGTATCGGCCACTGCGGGACAATTAGCTTACTCATAGCCAGGCAACATCATCCTTATGCTCTTCGAAATCAGCGCGCATCACTTCGATAAGCTCCACCATATCTTGCGGAATCGGCGCATGCCATTCCATCTCAATACCGGAAATCGGGTGATACAAACGCAACATGGTCGCGTGCAGCGCCTGACGGTCAAACTTACGCAGCACGGAGATAAACTCGTCAGAAGCGCCTTTCGGTGGACGCGGACGACCACCGTAGACCTGGTCGCCCACCAGCGGATGGGTGATATGCGCCATGTGCACGCGGATCTGGTGCGTACGTCCGGTTTCCAGACGCAACCGCAGACGCGTGTGCACACGGAAATGCTCCATAATGCGATAGTGCGTTACCGCAGGTTTCCCCATTGGATGCACTGACATATGCGTACGTTTGGTTGGATGACGGCTGATCGGTTCTTCGACTGTACCGCCCGCTGTCATATGGCCAATCGCCACGGCTTCATACTCACGAGTGATTTCGCGCAGCTGCAATGACTCGACCAGGCGCGTTTGCGCCGGGACAGTTTTTGCCACAACCATAAGTCCGGTTGTGTCTTTATCCAGACGGTGTACGATACCGGCACGAGGAACATCCGCGATTGGCGGGTAGTAATGCAACAACGCATTCAATACCGTACCATCAGGATTACCTGCGCCCGGATGTACCACCAGGTCACGAGGTTTGTTGATGACAAGAATGTCGTCATCTTCATAAACGATATCCAGCGGGATATCCTGAGCTTCAAAACGAACCTCTTCATCAATTTCAGCATTGATGGAGACACGCTCTCCACCTAACACTTTTTCTTTCGGCTTATCGCAAAGATTGCCATTTACCAGTACGCGCTGGTCGAGGATCCATTCTTTTATGCGCGATCGCGAATAATCAGGGAACAATTCGGCCAAAGCCTGATCTAAGCGTTGACCAAGCTGATTTTCGGAGACTGTTGCGGTGAGTTCTACTCGTTGTGCCATAAACTGCTTCTTCGTTTAACGTTGGGTTTTACGGCTTTGCCGTTTAATATAGTGTGCTATTGTAGCTGGTCTTAACCGGGAGCAGGAACAGAGAATCTCCCGTATTACATTTTGAGGAAAGTCAAAACGTCATGACGCGCATGAAATATCTGGTGGCAGCAGCCACGTTGAGCCTGTTTTTGGCGGGTTGCTCTGGTTCAAAGGAAGAGGTGCCCGATAATCCGCCAAATGAAATCTACGCGACTGCTCAGCAAAAGCTGCAGGACGGTAACTGGAAACAGGCAATAACGCAATTGGAAGCGTTGGATAACCGCTATCCATTTGGACCGTATTCTCAGCAGGTGCAATTAGATCTCATCTACGCCTACTATAAAAACGCCGATCTGCCACTTGCTCAGGCTGCCATCGATCGTTTTATTCGTCTGAACCCGACTCACCCGAACATTGATTATGTCATGTACATGCGTGGCCTGACCAATATGGCGCTGGACGATAGCGCGCTGCAAGGATTCTTTGGCGTCGATCGTAGCGATCGCGATCCACAGCACGCCCGAGCTGCGTTTAATGACTTTTCCAAACTGGTACGTGGTTATCCGAACAGCCAGTACACAACCGATGCCACGAAGCGTCTGGTGTTCCTGAAAGATCGTCTGGCGAAGTATGAATACTCTGTTGCTGAGTACTATACCGCCCGTGGCGCATGGGTTGCAGTCGTGAACCGTGTGGAAGGTATGCTGCGTGACTATCCGGATACCCAGGCAACGCGTGATGCCCTGCCGTTGATGGAAAACGCTTATCGCCAAATGCAGATGAATGCCCAGGCAGAAAAAGTAGCGAAAATCATTGCCGCTAACAGCAGCAAT
>NZ_SZWR01000022.1:129824-160417 GCF_005280875.1 Citrobacter sp. wls827 | reverse complement strand
CAGCCCAAGGGCTGCCGTTTTTTTATCCGTTAACACCACAACTGAAGCGGTTTAGCTGCGACGCATCCTATCAAATATGGCCTGCTTTCAGGTATTCCTCAAGTAAAAAATCGCCTGTTCCTGCGGTGCCTCACAAAAAGGTTTTCTTGACAAAAAGCGACAAAAATATGTGATTTAGATCACATATTTTGACATTAGGAACGGTATGCTGGAATCACCAAGACGGGAAAGACAAGAGGTAAAATTTATGACAATGAACATTACCAGTAAACAAATGGAAATTACTCCGGCAATTCGCCAGCATGTCGCAGACCGTCTCGCCAAACTTGAAAAATGGCAAACTCATCTGATTAATCCACATATCATTCTGTCTAAGGAGCCACAGGGTTTCATTGCTGATGCCACCATCAATACACCGAACGGACATCTGGTCGCCAGCGCAAAACACGAGGATATGTACACCGCCATTAACGATTTGATCAACAAGCTGGAACGGCAGCTCAATAAAGTGCAGCACAAAGGCGAAGCCCGTCGTGCAACAACTTCAGTAAAAGACGCCAACTTCGTCGAAGCAGAAGAAGAGTAGTCCCTTACATTGAGTGTATCGCCAACGCGCCTTCGGGCGCGTTTTATTTCACTGTAGCACACTGAAATAAAAGGACTTATTTCAACCAGCGTCCACATATCGACCACATCGACAACAAAAAACCCCGAATCTGGGGTTTTTTCATATGGAGTCTTAAATGCAAGAGTTAGAAGGAGCACCACTACATCAATCAAAACTGGCTGGCGTCAGGCTTGCTTGCCCTCCTGAACTTTCAGCTTCAATAAAAGATTACTTCAAAAGTAACGGGTTTGACGTTAGTAACACTGTTTGCTTTTCCAACAATGCACCGGATAGACTTAATCTCATCTTTGAAGTGGCCACTCAGGCAAGGAAGTTAGCAGGGGTTATTATGGGATTACTGAACAGAAACGATGTTGAAATCGAGTTGAATCTTTGCACTCGCGGTGATGAACCTAAAACAGCAAAGGTAAAATTGCGTAGCCTGAAAGATGTTGAGGCTTGCGAACGTCTGATCGATAAGCTGGCATCAGTGGTTGTTACGCCCAAACAAGACGACCAGTAAACGCAGCAATAGCCCCATTCTCCGGGGCTTTTTTGTATCTGCTAAATGTTAATGAATCTGCACTCCCCCACCGCTCATATTTAAGACGGCCATCGGAAAACCGTCACAACCATCACGCCTCTTGAAATCACGCCTTAACCATCTGATTATCATGAATAAATGTTGTGACGGTAAAACCATCACAAAACGTAACGTAAACCGTCACACCCAATAAATTCAGTCAGTTATAAAACAGAGTTGTGATGATTTAAGACCGTCACACTGTGATGCTGTTGTGATATTTTTGTGATGGTTTTCAATAACCATATTTACTTATATATATCATATAGATAGATACAATTTTCAAATCTTGTGACGTTTGTGACGGTTTTCCGATGCCCCCCATAAATTTTTGAAAAAATCAGAATCGGTCAGAAATCACCCTGATTTGTTGGTAGTTTTGTATATCTATCTGTTAGTGATTTGAACACTGGTTCATGTACGTTATTGCAGGTGTGCCGATGGCTCAGGCTGTGCAAGGTATTTCAGTTCCACATTCCACTGTCATTCCGCGCCAGAGCACGCCATGTAAGGCCTGGACAATTCCACGCACTTACGTGATCCCGCTGCTGTTGTTACGTAAAAAGTCACGTAATCGCTGTTAATCCCGCATGAAGTCAGGAACCGGTATTTTTCACCCACTGCTGGCAATCGCACAAAAACTGAAATCCTTGAAATCTGTTTCACACATTTCAGTTGGCGAACTGCTGCCAAAGCCCCAGCGCTGGCGCGGTCTGGCGATGTGTTTTGTACTACAGGAAAAACTGAAATCATTCTCAACACGAAAACCGCAGGCGGGTGCGGTGTAGCGCCGTTTTCGTCACTTCCGCCGTTATTTCGTCGCGTCAGGCTGCATCAGCGCCTTGCTGTGCTTCTGAAGTTAATTTAGTTGGGATGAACGGGTGCAGATAATAACGACGCTCAGAATGCGTCTGGTGAGGTCTGGAGGCGGGTACAAAAAAGCCCGCTTAGATGCGGGCTGATGCGATGGTCAGGCGATTATGCTCTGGTACTTATTGCGGGTCTGTCCGGCCTTCTCTGCCGTCTGGGTAAATGCGCCGGCATTGGTTGGCGTACCCACGCTGGGGTGTGAATGACTCGCACACTGCTGCGCCAGTTCTGCCAGTAAATCAATGGTATCCAGCATCATGGTCAGCGTGTTGACACTCTCACTGCCAATATGGACGGTTGGTCCCATAATCTGCTGACCGCCCGCCGCCACCGATTTACGCAGCGCGGCAATCTTTTCAGTCAGGGTTCCCCCCACATCAATATCCACGGCGCCGGCCACTTTCGTGGATTGTTTGCCGGTTATATCGGTTTCGTCATTCCCTTCAATGCTGGCCAGCCTGTTACCCTTCGCAGCCTGGCTAAAATCCCCGGCGCTGACCTGCTGGATGGCACCGGCCATCAGGGTGGCGGTACCCAGAACCGTAGTCTTATCCGTGGCTTTAACCGTTGTTTCACGGCTGACCAGATCACGCTGTTCCGTGTCGGCTTTGACCGTACGCGCCATCGATGTTTCGCTGATGGTCTGATCGGTCTTTCTCACCCAGTCGCCAGCCTGGGTAACACGTTGCGACACTTCCGCCCGCTGCTGTTGCAGCTGCTCACCGGGTTTAACATCCGGCAGGCTGGTACCATCCGGCAGTGTCTGCCTGATAAACGGTTTATCAGGTCGCCCCCCGGTAAAAGCGACTTCAACCAGCGTCCCTTCTGGCGGGAACTGGAACATACCCGAATCATTCCCGGCCATAGGTACCGGCAGCGGCACCGCCGAATAAACCGGCGTCTGGTTGTCGGGATTGCCGTCTGCGTCAAGCAGCTGCACATCTACCGCATAACGCGGCCGGAACGGATCGGAAAAATCACCGCTTTTCACCGCTTCGCTGGGTGCCACCACTCTGGCCAGTTTCGGCAGGTGCAGCCCGGAAGCCAGTTCCGGGTAATGGCTTTCAATCTGGCGCTGTGCCGGTGTTTTCTGTAATGGCTGACCTGTAGCGCGGTTTCTGGGTGTCCAGGTGACAGCCATTGTGTCATTGGTCAGATGAACTCTGGTCACGCGCTCCCCGTTCAGCTCCACTCCCGGCCGCAGACTCTGGATCACCGGCAACGTCATGGAGTTACCGCCCGCCGTGCCCTGGCTGAACTCTGCGGGGATATCTACCGGCCGACCGGCAAACAGCGCCTTTTCTGCACCGCCCACATACAGGGAACCATCCGGCAACTGATACCAGATGTAATCCGGGATACTGAACGCCCTGCCCAGGTTATTCAGCAACTGATAACCCGTGCCGTTATGGGTAAAATGGGGGATCGGCTTATCGCTGTAGGATGTATCCGGCACACTGACCGCTATCCCGCTGTTTTCCGTCAGCCAGCCGGCGATTTTACGCAACGTGGGATGCTGAAATGAACATGGCCACGCTTTTTCAAACACACCGACCAGCTCACGTACAAACAGGCGCTGAAAGCCATTTTCAGCAGGTTGCGAGCGTTCCACGTAGCCGGTAAACCAGCGCAAAAGCAGGTCAGAATACCCCACATCCAGCCGCACCAGTTTCCCGGTATAGTCCGCGGTTGTCTGTGCAGTAATAAATCCCCGGCCGCAGCTGTTCAGCTCCAGCACCAGACTGGCATCCGCCAGGTGAACTTCATCCGTTGAAAGGTACAGGCGTTTAACTGGTTTCATCGTTAACCCAAAGCATCATTGACGGGTTTAAGCACACGTTTCTCAAACCACGTCAGTTTTTCTTCATCTTCCCCGGCACTCTGACCACCGGCCTGTCCGGTACCTCCGGCCGTCTGTTTTTTCGCGCTGGATTTCCCTGTGGCTCTGGCCTCCCGCTTTTCCTGCACGCTGATATGTTCTGCCAGCGTAAACGTGACCAGCCAGGCCATTTTTCCGTCCTGCTGCGGCGCATCGAGCGTCCCGCTGAATGTCGCCTCACGAAAGTTCACCGCTCTGGCCACTTCATGCGCCACACGGTATTTCTGGCGGTTTCCTCCCGCATCCGTGGCGCTGGCCAGCTCGAAAATACGCTTCAGGATCTCCGGGCTTTTAAACGGAATTTCACCGCTGATACGCAGTTCCTTGCCCTTTGCCCCCTGCTCTGATTTTGTGGTGGCGCTGGTCTGGCCGGACTGGTCTTTATCCTGGAACTGCTGCGATACGGTTACACGCATGTTTTTCAGCTGTATGGCCTCGCCGTTAAGCGCCAGTGTTGGGATCGAAGTCATGAATCATTCCCTTTATTCCATCCAGATTGTCACCAACCAGCATCACCGCCGCCGTATAAACGGCTGATGGATGCGGAATATCTTTTACCAGCTCCAGCAGCGTGGTGGCTGTATCGCCATTGCCCGTAAAAACCCAGGCTCTGGCACTTTTTCCCTGTAAATCGTCCAGTCCGCTGGCCACATCACTGATAAGTTTGTCACGCAGCTGCGCGAACTCCCCCAGCTGCTGCTTCATGCCGTCCAGACTGAAGCCCGCACTGGCCGCTTTTTGTGCCTGACTTATCGCCGCTGCGGACAATGCCGCCCTGCTGGTTGGCACAGACAACGGAACCGCAACCGGCAACCCTGCCCCGGCTTTCGCGGGGATCTGCATTTTTTCGATGGCCAGCGCCGCAGCGGATTGCGCCAGACGCTTTACCTGGGTGAATGCCGGTGCGGGGAAAACATCCACCAGGCTGTTAAGGCTGCTCATGAAATTTTCATGCGTCTGGCCAGTCACCATCATGATCATCACATCGGCATTTCCGCCCGTTCCGGCCAGCCTCCCGGCAAGATAGCGGACAGCATTCACCGGGCTAAGATATGCACCGTTATCCGTCTGCTGTCCCAGCCCGTTGATCCATGGATGCGCCGGAATAACGGAACAATTCAGCGCGGCCAGCGAGTCAGTGAAGGCCAGACGTGCTTCACACCACATTGTCAGGCACCTCCGGCCAGACAATATCCAGTGGCTTGCTGGCATCAATCCTGCTCAGAAGCACCGAATATCTTTCCCATTCAGTGAGCAGTGATGTTTCCTTGTCGGTTGCCATCCCCTGTTTTACGGCACGTAAAAGCGGAGCAATAGCGGCTTCTGCATCGTCATTTAATGTTTTTTTCTTTGCCTCTGCCTGACGTTGTAATTCCTCTGGCGCATACACACGGGGAATAACTTTTTTTCCGTCAAATACCCAGCCACCGAAAATGTCACAACCATCAGGAATACTGTCAACATCAACAACCGTCAAACCACCGGGATAAAGCCGGGATGCATCTTCACTGATACTGCGAATAACGCCCGTATCATTTTCGATAGCAAGGCTGTATTTCTTTGTGAATTTGGGCAGTGATTTATACCAGTCCTTTCCTGTGGCATCGATAAAATACTGAATATCATCACCCAAAAAATACTCGTCAGGAATATAGCGTTGTAAATTAGTTAATTTCATTTTTTAATCACCAATCGTTACCCAGCCACCATTTCGCCATACTTGCAGAGGGCGATATAAAGCGACACCGACCTGGTTACCCTCGTTTCCGTTCCCGCCAGTCAGGACGCAGCCGGCAGGCGCTTCCACCAGTCCGCCATCCATAACCATACTGCTCTGTGCACCACGTTTCACGCCAGTAACAAAGTTTTGGTTAACCCAGGATTTCGTATTATTAATATAATTAGTCACCCACTGATATAGCCAGCCACCATTACCAGTGCCATCACCCCATGCAGTACCAAAGACATTACCGTCACTAGCAAACGCTGTATTACCGATCCTGAATGTACCGGGAATAATTATGTCTCCAGTTTCCATATTGAACGTAAATTGCTTAACAGGACCACCACCCCACGGGACACCAAAAAAACGGAAATTTCTGCCAATAAGATCCAGACTCACAGCCGCCCCCGTTGCGGTGTTAATAATTGTGTACTGCGGGCTGTCTGAACTTGATGTTTTAAGGACGACATCGCTTTCGACCAGCGTCAAGCCTCCGGTCATCGTGTCGCCATTTTTATCAACGGCATTAGCAGCTTTATCAACCGTGGGCTTTAAGCCGATATTCTGGACAAACAACGGCGGATTCGGAATATCAGCGCCGTTCCGGTCTTTTGCCAGTCGCGCATTCGCATTATCCATCGCGATTTTTACGGCTTTCGACGTTGCAGCCAGTTCTTCGCTGTCGCTGTCTGTCGCACTGCTCAGGCGCGTAAATCCCTTTTCGCTGGTTGTCGCATCCGGGTGATTGCGGGACTGCTCATGCTTTTTCAGCGCGTCACTGGCCTGTTGTTCGTTCAGCGCACCTTTTGGCCGCAAATCGGTGATATTGCCATTCACATCAATGCTGGCCACAGCAAACACGTAATGCTGCACGCCGTTCTGCACATAATCCGCGAGGTTTTCCGCTACAGTGATTTTGCTCTGAACGCGCCATGCGCTGGTCAGCGCCCCCGACCAGCACACATCCAGCCAGACTTTTACCGGCTTTGTTGTCACGGTAATATTTTGATTTTCTGCCAGTGATGTACGCAGCCCCGCCACATAGCCGGTGCCTTTGGTGACAAAAAACTGATTGCCGGTTTTTCCGACCAGATACCCATCCCCAAAGAATGCTGCAGCACCATATATATCCGCATTCTCCAGGCGCTGGCGCTCATCCATCCCGGCCATACGCGCCGTGAAATCAATCTGCCAGGTTTCAGCCGGTGTATTAATCCCGGTTTCAGCCTGTGCGCCGTTGTACTCCATCAGAAACGAACGGGTCAGAACGTTCCCCTGCTGGCCTTCT
Source organism: Citrobacter sp. wls827 (assembly GCF_005280875.1). Taxonomy (NCBI): domain Bacteria; kingdom Pseudomonadati; phylum Pseudomonadota; class Gammaproteobacteria; order Enterobacterales; family Enterobacteriaceae; genus Citrobacter; species Citrobacter sp. wls827. The sequence continues at coordinate 153,467 of NZ_SZWR01000022.1, read as the reverse complement.
TTGGTTTTCAGCTTTTGCTGAATGGGTGCATGAACAATCATTGCCAGCGTACCGCTGGCCTTGTTAATCAGCCCAATCCAGTTAAACGAAAAATCCCCCACATCCGCGCCCAGCACAACGGAATGCACCACAGCGTTATCATTCACCACCCCTTTACGGCTGACAGCCTCGCGGTGAACAATCTGCGCCACAGCTGGCAGTGCTTCATTCCGGTCAATGGGTACATCCGGATTCAGCCCCGGTACATTCGCAAACACAAATTCATCCAGCACCACCGGTTCGCCAGTGGCACCCTGCTGCGCTTTCCACTGCTCAAATTCCAGCGTGATAGCTGTCTGTGACATATCAAACTCCTTACAAAACCGCGCTGAATGTCGCGCTGTTGGTTTCCGTACCGCTTAATGTGGCCGGATAAACCACATATTCCCCCTGATCCCATCCAGCCCGTATTGCCAGGCTCTCAGATGTAATCACTTCAAACTGATAACGGCGGCATGTTCGCCCGTACTGGCGGATAATCTGGATCATCAGTTGCGTGTTGTCCGAAATCTGGCTGTCCGTGACACGTACCTGAATCACGTCCCAGTCAATGTCTGGCTGTCGCTCCAGAAGCTCCACATACCCAATCCCCAGCCGTTCAAAGATATTGATAAATCCTTCTACCGAGCCGGCATCACGCGCATTGATAAAGGCGTATGCCACGCGCTTGCGAAACAGGCTCAACGGCTCTCCATCAAAACGGGTAATATCGCGGTCATAAGCCAGCAGGTTCAGCAATGCCGGTGTGCAGGTCAGCGGATCAAACTGATTAATCGGCCAGGTTATCCAGCCGTAAACCTCCGCCCAGAATCGCCGCGCTGTATTCCGCAGCTTCTTCGGCTCCCCCTGATTCATCCAGGAGGGAAGCACCATTCCGGCCAGCTTTTTCATGAACTCATTCATTTTCAAGACTCACCACCAGTGATTTCAGACGCGGCACATTCAGCTCACTGGTAATGTCACCCAGTGAAAAAGCCAGCGAATCCGCCAGTGAAAAGGTTTTATGGATCTCGCGCCCCAGTTGGGAAAATGAGAAACGCGAATATGGCCACGTCTTTCTGACGTCAAAATCCGCATTTTCACGAAAAGCACAACGGATCAGGTTTTCAATCCCGTTCTTCAGGCTGTTCTGTTCATCGCCTGTCAGGTTGGTCAGATTTCTGACGTATACCGTCACGGCCAGATCGTGAAGGGTTTCAGGCATGGCGTAACACTGCATATCGTCGCCGTGGCCATGATGCCCCTGCGTATTGATGTAATCATTCACCGCATCCACAAACGGCGCGGAAGCCACCCCACTGTCCAGCAACAAATACGCGTTTGCGGTACCTGGTCCTCTCGGCGCGTCATGCTCAAAGAAAATCCGGTCAATACTCAGCCCGACAACACCGGCAATCATTGAACGGTAAACCGCATCCGTGTGGTAATTGCCCACCAGGTTGAACTGATTCCGGCAGCGTTCCCGCAGTTCATCATCACTTTCCTCATCAGCCCCCGGTACCGTCAGCCAGTTTTCCTCACTGACCACGTGGCTGATGCCATCAACGGCCACCGGCAGAATACGATAATAACCCGGCGCAAGGTTGTATGCGCCGCCTGTGCCGGTCGCTTTTACCGGCAGCAATGCGCTGGCCGTGCCGGAGGGGATCACCACATCCTCAGTGGTCGCCAGCTCATACACCCGGCCGTTTATGCGTTCAGTCTGGATAACCGTTCCGGCCTTCACCGTCACCACCGCTCTGGCATCTTCTTTAAAGAACCTGATCGCGCCCTGTGCTGCACTGGCGGGCTTTGCCGTGACATTCACCGCCCAGGCCAGCAGACGCAACATGCTCCCGCTGGCCGTGGCCACAAACATATTGGCCAGCACGGTGAATACCAGAACATCCTTCAGCCACATCACCGGTGCTGTCACAATGGCCGTAATCAGCCGCCAGAACGGTGACATGCGGGATGTGTTAGTGATGATCCCTTCCTCGGCCGCTATCGCATTGAAGCGTTCGCGCACTTCCGATTCCGTCACCGGCATCCCGCTGGCTTTCACGACATCCTCAAAATCAACCTGGGGCTTTTCCGTCATAAGTCCACCTGATAAGAAAGTGTGCCAAAATCGTAAGTGCTGGCCGTCACCCAAAGGCGCTTCTGGCTTTCTTCACTGATTTCCACTGTCCCCGGAACGATGCGTTCATCGTTTTCAACCAGTAATTCCAGCTGCGTAAAAATATCTGCTCTCAGTGTCGGGCTTCGCTCTGCAATTAATTGCGTGGCCAGTCCGCTTTCAATAATGGCGTGAATAATGTCCTGCCCGATACTTTTTCGGTTATTACACAATTCAGGCTCATTTCCGGCATTTAATAAGAAATCGCCCTTCTCAATAAGCAGGTCAATATAAAGAACATCACTCATGCATTAAGCTCCTGCCATTCCATTAGCTGGGAGGGTGAAAGCGCTTCTTTAGTATGGAAATGCACTTCACCTATTTTTTTGCTGTTATCCGTTACTGATTTTGAGTTTTTGCTGATAGAGCTGCTGATTCCGCCCCGGTCAACACCTTTTAATTCCCCGCCAGTAGAAAGCGTATTAGCTGTCAGTGCCGGCTGCGCTTCGTTCGCCAGTGAAATATCGACGCCAGGAATTTTATTGAGCTGTCCGACGATCCAGTTCCACGACTTCAGAAACCCGCCTTTGATGGTCTGCCAGACGTTATCAAACAGGGATACAATCCCGCTGGCCATCCCGCTTAATGCCTGAGAAGGTGAGAAGCCGGCCAGCAGGGCAATAAAACTGTTCCAGCCGTCCTTAATCCCCTGCCACGCAGCGGAGAACACGCCAGCCAGCCATTGCACCACGCCCGCCACTGCCGTAAACGCCGCCGTATTCATCACCGCCGCTTTAACATCATCCCAGTGCTTAATCAGCAGGTAACAGCCCGCCGCCAGCAGGGCTATGGCTCCAATAACCAGCAACACCGGCCAGCTCATCAGATTGATGCCAATGCCGGCCATAATCGCCGCCATGCGAACAGCCAGTAGCGTGCCACGAAGAAATTTAAGCGTCAGGTTCCAGGCTGTAACGGCCTTTGAGGCAATCCAGACGGTGGCGGTGTATATCTTCGTGACCAGCGTCAGGGCGCTCCAGAGTCCCTTCAGCCCCACCAGGATAAATTTTGAGACGCCCATGACAATATTTGTCACCGCCCCCGCTGCCGCCACGCCAAAGAGCGCAAGCTGCACGTAACCAATCACACGCGCAATATTGGGAAACAGCTGCATCCAGCGGGCAAAGGTCTGCCCCATATCGGCCAGACGATTCAGAACCGGATACAGTACAGGGATCAACGTCAGTCCAATGACGGTCTGGATGGCTTTCAGGATCTGCACAAAGCGATCCCACGGTTTCACCAGCTTCCCTGCCATCTCCTGTGTCCGCTTCAGCCCGTCAGAACCGCCCAGCTCTGTGATATTGCGCTGCAGTAAGGCCACATTGCCGTACAGGTGTTTAACCACCGCCGAACTGTCACCAAATGCCGCATCCAGCTCCGCCTGTGCTTTCAGGTTCCCTTCCAGGCTTTTGCCATACTTTCCCTGTAATTTGATCAGCATTTCGGGCATGGACAGCATTTTGCCGGTGGCATCCGTGAATGACAGCCCCAGTTTTTTACCGCCTTCAATGGCTCCGGTCATGAAGCCTTCGTAAGCGCTGCTGGCTTCCGTTCCCAGTGTGCGGTTCAGTTGCCCCAGCACAGCCAGTTGCTCATCCAGCCCCACGCCGTAGTTGGTACCCACGCCGCGCGCACCTTCCATCAGGTCTTTGATGACGCCCATTTCCGTGCCGAAGACCTTGCGCATGTACACCATTTTCCCGGCCAGCTGTTCCGCAAACTGGACTTTACCCAGCCGTTCAGCATCGGCGGAAAAGTTGCCGTACATCTGCCCCATAAACTCCGCTGTTTCGGCAGATGTTGATTTCAGGGCAAACGCCAGCGTGTTGGCAACTTTCGTCACCTTCGGCAGTTCATCGCCGGTCAGGCCGGCAATGGCGGTGTTGATGCTCTCGGTCGATTTGACAAACTCCACCGCACTGGCACCGTAGGTTGTACTGAACCGCAGCGCATCACGCTGTACGGTCTTTAATGCTTTGTCATCAATACCTTTTGCCGCTGCATCATTCAGCGCGTCATACATCTCAATGGCCGGCGATAACGCCCCTTTAATGGCCATCCCTGTACCGATTAACGCCACGGCACCGCCACCAATCTGCGAAAAGGCTGCTTTTGATTTTTCAGCAAAGCCGGTGACACTGCTCTGCGCCTGTTTTAACGGGCGCGTCAGTTTATCAATCAGGCTTAATGTAAAATCTAACTGTTTCATCCTGAACCTTTAAACGCGGTGCCTATTCCGTTAGCGACCGCTATTCGCATATTTTCCCAGTGGCGATTATCCAGCCAGATAGCGGCGGAAATATCATCCACGGAATCCTGACCGTGTGGTAAATAATGACGACGCAAAATTAAATATTGTTCGAGTCCGTTCTGTTCAATTGACCGGACTCGCTTTGTCAGTTTTTTACTTCAATTTCCAGCTCAGGCGCATAAATTTCATTTACCTTTCCGGCAAGCTGAATGGCTGCGCCCGGACGTTTCAGAATGTCTTCCAGCGCTTCTTTACATTCTGGCGTTACAATGCGGATAAGGTAATTGTGGGCAGGTGCCACTTTATTATCCATCGCCATTTCATTGATGAATTTATTATAAGCCGTCTGATTTGGCTCAAAGGTAATTTCTTTTTTACATACAACCAGATTAATTTTTTCCATAAATAACGTTCTCTCTTAAATTAATTTCATCAACCAGCGCGTTATGACGTGCAGCACACTGCCCGTATAACTCCAGATAAAGTGTCAGTAATTCCGCTGCGTCTTTTCCCTGCGTGCCACTCAGACGTGGCAGCTGCGTGACGCATTTAGTTTTCAGGTTTTCCTGATAGCGTACGTTCGGTACTGGTGACGGCTTCGTTGTACATGCTGACAAAATCATCAGACAGGCACTTATTGGTAAATACCGGCTTAACCACTTCCGTACGAATCTCACGCGGTGGCGCATTTTTCAGTGCCTCCAGTTTATCTTCCAGCCGGCGACCAGATATGCCGGCAATATCCGCCAGCTGTTCCCCGGTCGCGGCGGCCGCTTTTGAGACAGTCAGATCAATACTGTCCCGCTGCCAGCCGGCTGTTTTCCAGCCGGCCAGAAATGCCAGAGCAAGGGTGAATAACCAGCCTGACACCACGCGATCCATCAGCGCACCCCGTTATGTTCCAGGCTGAAATGATTACCATCCGGACGGGTTTTAAAGCGTCCGCCCCAGCTCCCGCCCAGCGACTCCCAGTATTCACCCAGTGGCAGATAATCTTCCGTGCGGGTTTTGTACTCACCCTTCACGAACAGGTTAAAATCCACCGCCAGACGCAGGGTATGCAGACTGTTGGAAATACCGCTGCCCTTCTTCGCGTTCAGTGCCGCCTGTTCCGGTGTCCGGTACGCTTCACCAAACGTCAGCCACATCCCGTTGGCGTTGGCATACTGGATCAATAAAGCAATCATTGATGTAAACCGTTGTTGTTTCTCGCTCAGCGTCATTTCCCTGTCCCTTTATCAAAAATCCCTGTAAAACCCCGTTTACGCAGCCAGGCTTCCACCACGTTCTGCCCCAGAATGCCCAGCGCGGAACCAAACCCAGCCAGCGCAAGCGGATGAATATCCGGGACAAAGTACAACGCCACGCCGGCAATCAGTGACAAACCACTGCCCACAATGACGCGGCCTGTCACCAGCCGAAGGGTGATCGGCTCGTCACTGTTAAGTAATTTACCCAGCGCAATCATTGCCCCCATGACTGCCAGTGCAATGAACCCCTTTTCATACTCCTGCATCCTTGCAGCCTCTTATCCAATCAGGTTTTCCGTGGCTTCCGATTCCAGATACGGTACGCCGTTGATGTTGACGAACTTCGGACTGGTCACGAAGTATTTGATTTTGTGCGTGGATACACTGCCCCCCTTCGGATCGCCATCCAGAACACTGTTGAGCTGGAGCTTGTTCCCGAAGGATTCCACCTTCATTTCTTCGCTGCCGGCTTTGGCGTAAAAAAGGAAGTCCACAGGGGGAATGCCCCGCCATGAACCGGCTGAACGGGCTTTGGCCGTCAGTACCTGAAGCACTTTTGAGCTGACTTCAATTTCCCCTTCGGCGGCAACATCGCCGTCAACATAGCCGTCCGGGACACCGCGTGTCTGGGCTGCGGCGCTGTTGTCGGTGATATCCAGCGAAATCTTTTCGATGTGGAGCAGGTCGCCGTCCACATACACGTCAAAGGACATCCCTGAAATACGTTTGGTCATGCGCTGGCCTCCAGACTCGAATCCAGTAACAGACTGATGGTGATCTGCAGTGGTACTTCATACGTACGCACCACAATGTAGATATCCACCGCCTTTTTGTTCTTCCAGACAATGGTCACGTCACCGTCCTGCGGTGGCTTCACTTCGCCCGGAAATGACACGCCGTTAATGCTGGCCGCCGTGGACATTTCACGCAGCGGACGGGCAAACAGCGTCTGGTGTGCGGCAATACTGCCCGGTGTACTGTTGAGTGAACGATCGGCAATCTTGCCGATGGCCAGCAGACGGACGCGACGTGCAGCCTTATCCACAATACGCAACGTCTCAATCGACTGATAATCACCGCCCTCAACGTCCAGCGTGCGACCGTCAGACCAGTAAAAGCCGTCATAGTCCGGATACCACATTGGCACGCTGAAACGCTGTGCCTCCAGCGCCTGAAGGGTCGCCAGCTCCAGTGTTGCTCCTGTGCCATCTTTCGGCAGTTCGTCACTGCCCAGACTCAGTAATGGTCCGGTTTTCACCCGCGCCGGACTGTCAGCGATGGTAACAGCGCGATTACAGAGGCGACCGGCCAGCACGCCCGGTTCATGCCCCCACAGACGCGGAACAAGCTGCACGGCTTTTTCCGCAATACCCTGCTGAAGTGTGGACATACGCGTCAGGTAATCCGCCTGTGCTTCGTCTTCCTGCATTCCCTGTACGGCCAGAATGAACCATACCCAGCGACCGTATTTTGCAATCAGTTCTGATCGCAGCGTTGCCGCCTGGTTAATCTGCTCTTTTGCTGCCACATCATCAGACAGCACCACACCTTCCACCGAACAGGAAACCTGTGCCGCTTTGACGGCATCAACCCACGCCCCCGGCTCACTGTCAGCGGCCAGTACATGGATAAACCCCCACCAGTTTTGCCCGGCATTAGCCAGTGCGGCCAGAACATCACTTTTTAATGGGCTGTCCCCCTCGCCCAGCAGCGCATCGAAATCACTCTGTGCGTTAACTGCCAGCGTTTTCCCTACATTTTTGGTTCCCGTACCGATAAACAGCAGCGTGCGCTCCACTTCCGTGGTTTCACCCAGCAGCTGATTTACCTGGTTTACGGTCACAATTGGCCAGGTCATGATCTCCCCCTGATATCCTGCGCGTTAACATCCCAGCCGAACCCGATAGCCTGAAGCTGTCGCGCCAGCGCTTTGTTAAAATCATCCTGACCGATCCCCAGAAATCCCCTGGCAGGTAAATCAATCTGCCAGGATGTTTTGACCGGCTTGTCCTCCAGTATCCGGATAAGCAAACCTGCCTGTCTGGCGGTCATTTTTTCCTGTATTTCCTTATATCCGGGCTTGCGCCAGCGCTTGCCGCGCCTGACTTTATACCCGGCCTTACGCAGACGTTTCGCCTGTCGCAGTGATGCAGGTTTATCCCCCTGCTCACGGCCTTCCACCTGCTTGCGGTTGACGGTTACGCTCATGCCGTTCTGCTGGACATAACCCACCACGCCGGCAGGCAGATTTCCCTTCGCATTCCGGTAATTGCCACCGGTCAGATACAGCCTGACAGACTCCGTTTCCGGCATTTCACGGATGCGGATAAGTTTCGGCATATTGCGCAACATTTTGCCTTTACGCCGGGTCTGTCTCCCCTGCCACTTATCCCCCTCCGGTGACTGCTGATTGCGCACATTGCGCTTTGCTGCGGCTTCCACGCCGTATTTCGCCATTCGCCACAGCAGCCGACGACGTTTGGCAGGAGGCAAATCGAGCTTTTTCAGCGCCTCCTGGAGCTGGCGGAACTGTTCCTGATTCAGTTCGCCATTTATCATTCCTGCCCCTCATTAACGGGGATCACCGTCACCTCATCCGCCGTCCAGACTTCGGGATTTGCCAGCTTCCAGCGCTGGCCATCAAACGGGATCTGACCTTTGGGATCGGGGATCAGATTCAGTTCCTCCACCATTGGCAGCGTCACCACCATAATGGCGGTTTCCTGGTCGATGGTTTCGATATCAAATTCCGGCAGTTCGGCATCAATGCCGGTTTCCTCAAAGAGCGCCCGCTCATCCTGGCAAAGCCACGACATAAACAACGCCATCAGGATTTTGGGATCGTACTCACGGTAGGGATAACGCTCCCACGTCAGCACAGCGTTATAGCGAATGATGGCAATGCGATATTGCCCCAGCCCGGTGTCACGCTGTGCCGGGATGAATGCGATTTCATCCATCTGGCTGTCAAAGCCCTGCATTGCCCTTTTGGGCATGTTCGCAATGAGAAAATCCGTTAATTCGGTGAGCTGGCTCATATCATGGCCACCGTGATGCGTTTCAGCCCTTTAATACGCCGTACCGCCAGCGTGGATTCCGCTATCAGACTGGATCGGGTTTCATCACTTTCCTGCCCCGGATGGCTTTCACGGCGACCAACAGACGCAAACTCGCCCATCAGGTCAGCTTTGGCACGGGCAAAAACAGCTTTGCGGTAACGGGCGCACAACAGATTTTCACCGTCAATCTCAACGCCCGGAACGTCCGCCGCGCTTGCATGGCCACTGAGGCGACACTCTGCCACTACCCTGACCAGATCATCATTGATTTCACCAGCTGCGGTCAGTAACGCCTGACGGATGGTGGCTGCGTCGATATCGGCTGGAATAGCACGCTGGGACTGAAAATCCTTTACGCTCAGGTCTGGCCAGAAGCCATCATTCGTCAGAATGGCATCATCAAAATCAATTGCGGTTCCGCTGAACATCCTGTTCCTCCGGAAAAAAGCGGGCTGGCCGGTTTCCACGGGCGATACGCTGATGCGATCCCCTCCACCGCGCCCGCTTTCGGGTCGGTAGTCTTATTCGCCGCTGACTGCGGCCTGAATCTCGCCTTCTTCAAACCACGAATCAACCGCACGGCCATCAGCGGCCTGATAGTGGATGAGATACTGATTACAGCAGTGGGTGTATTCTGCTCGGGCTTTCACATGCCCTTTCTCACCGCTGACAGAAATCTTCACTGCTTGCCCAAGAGAATGTTTAAACGCCATTTTTGAACTCTCCGATGATTATTTTTCAAGCGCCCGCAGACGGGCAGCGATACGCTGCAACATCGTGCCAACGCCACATTTAGGGTCGAATCCCTTCGCCTGCTCCAGCAAATCCTTCGCCCGGAGCAATACATCCCTGTCTTCCGTTGCCGCTGCGCGTGGCTCTCCGTTCTCATCGCGTAGCAGGTGCAGACCGGCAAACTTCACGTATTTGGCCTTAATGACCTCATACACATTCCAGTGCTGCATAACGTTTCCCAGCGTACGGCTGAAATACGGCTCCACATCCTGCCCCTGTGCGGCTTCCGTCTCCGCCCAGGCCAGTACCGTATCGGCCACAAACACCGGGAACGCACTGCCGAACTCGGCCGGGGTTTCCTGTCCCCGTTCGATGGCCACATCCGCCCAGTCCAGCGCCTGATCGAACTGGCCGGTATCAAACAGCCAGACGACACACCAGGCAAAAACGGGATTCTGATGCGTACTGTCACTTTCCAGCCAGGTTTGTGCGGTCGGCATCCAGCGGGGCAACAGCACATCACGCTTGAACTCCATGCGCTCCGCACGGTTGCTAATCGCTGCGGCCGCTGCCACATCCTTTTCCAGCGCGGCAATCTGGACATGCAGACTGGTTTCGCTGTCAAGTGACTGCTGCTGACGCAGTAACCGCTCCGCCGCTATACGTGCACTGTGTCGCTGTGCCGGTGACAGTTGCATCAGTTCCCCCTTACTCGCCCGCTGATACCGCGCCAATTGTCACCGCGCTTTCATCAAATGCGGCGTACAGTTCCGGGTATTCCACGGCGTAACCTTCATTACGCAGGTATTTGTTTTCATACTGCTTACGGTCTTCCACAAACTCCGCTTTACGCTGACGCGTGCCGCGCTGGGTGTAGATGTGCAGGTTAGGCAGTGTGGTAACAATCATGCGTTTGCCAGGCATAAACGGCGGAACATACGCCGTACGGCCGGCGATACTGTCAGACAGCAGCTGTGCGGCAATCTTTTCAGTCGGTTTATCGGCTTTCTGGTACAGACGGAAAGATTCAGCAGCCACCAGGTCAGCCCCCACCAGAACCACCAGACGCGGGTCATTACGGAACTGTGCCGGGATTTTGGCGTTGATAAGGTCGGATGCCATTGCATCAAGTGACACATAATCGCCTTTACCGTCACCATCGAGCACAACCGCATCAGTGACAATCTGCTTACCGCCATCCCATTCTTTAACGATCTGGTGCCAGCCTTTGTTCACATCTTCGCCGTTCGGGTTCTTGTCGGCATCCGTAGTTTCAGCAACAGATTTACCGTTGAAGCCGATACGCAGCATATCCAGCGCAAACGCCTGATTGGTGAATTCCTGGACACGCTGGAAAAACTCGTTTTCATCGCCGGCGTTCGCCCAGACAGAAAGCAGTTGCCAGGTCAGCGCGGCACACGAATCCGTTTCGACCAGCTTGTAATCATTACCGCTGACGCCCACTTTTTTACGGAAACGGCCATCCAGAACACGCCCGGTATACAGGCCAGAACTGCCAACCGGCACCACCTGCCCCTGTAACTGGTCAACATCAGCAACCGTCAACAGATTCAGGAAAGATGATTCTTCCAGCAGCGCATTGCGCATCTGGGTTTCTTTCGGGTCGGTCAGTGCAAACCAGCGGTCGCCATCGGTCGCCCCGTAGGATTCACGCAGCCCGTTGTGGTACTGACGCAGAAACTCACGGGCTTTTGCATTCAATTGCATATTCATTTTCCTTAGAGAAAATCAGCATCATCCCTTACAGGAAGTTGAAGCCTTTTTTGCCCTTGCTGAACTGCTTGCTTGGCAGCCTGGTGATTTTATCGTTCAGCTTGCTGAAGCCCTTCACCAGCTCCGGCAGGTTGCCGACCAGACGCGCGAAATCTTCGGTATCCACCACTTCCTTAACGGTGTCCACGTCTTCCTGCACATCAGATACCGCTTCTTCCGCCTCACCCAAACGGGTTTCAATGGCTGATACACGCTTATCAATCGCATCCAGCGCTTCAGCGAGTGCCTGTAAAGCATCAGGCTGTAATGTTTCCTGATCCTTGATCTCTTCTGGTTCTTCAATACTGAAAAAATGGCGCCAGCCCTTTTTCGCGGTCTTTGACATTCCCTTTTCCTTTTTAAATTCCCTGACTTCATCAAACGCCAGCGGTTTATATGGACCGATGCGTTTTCCTTTGGTGCGGCTGAAACGTAGCCGAGTGGTACCTACCCCAGCCGGACTGTCAGTAACAGCCAGCCCCTCAAGATAGGTTTTGCCTGTACTTCTGAAATTACCGTCCGGGGTAAACTCCGGTGATAAAAATAAAAGCTGACCCTTTGCATTTGCCTGAAGCAATGAAATAGCCGGGCAAAGACGGGCATATAAACGCAAGATTCCTTCATCATCACGTTCAGCTTTTAATTCCAGTACCTCACCCATATTTCCGTAATTACGGGTATGTTCCGGCCATAACAAGGCAGGATAAAGTGAGTAGTCATATAACTCGGCAGCATCCAGTAACCATTGTTCCTCAATGGTTCGCTTATCCACCGTTTCACCCGCAGTAGCGATACAAATCCAGTTTGTTGCCAGCTGTGAACCTGACATATTGCCTCCCTTCCTGCTGCGGTTTTCAGTATCGCCAATTAAATTAACCGCCGCATTCACTTCATTTCGGATATAAACAATTAACCGAACACATCAGAAATAAAGCAGGATTTAATAAAGAAACGCCCGTGCATAATGTGTGCATGGCTAAATACTCAGAAGAATTAAAAGGCGTTGCGCGGGCGCTTTATTTAAAACGTTATACCCCGCAGGAAATTGCCAGTGAACTTAATCTGCCTAACAGACGCATTGTCTATTACTGGGCGGAGAAATATTGCTGGGCGGAATTACTCAGCCACGAATCAACCGAAGATGCATTAAACCGCCGCATTCAGTCGCTGACATTACGTGAAGGGAAATCGGAGCTGGAGCTGCGGGAGCTGGACAGCCTCGTTTCTCATCTCGTTAAACTGCGAGCACAGCACAATAAGCATCAGGAAAAGCTGGCAGAAATTAAGCACAGCGAAAGTGATGCGCCGGCTTCCCGCCAGTCCGGTGGAGACGAAAAGCCCCGGAAACGTGGCAAGTACAAAAAGAATGATATCAGCGGACTGACACAGGAAGATTTTGACCGGTTCGCGCTCGAGCACCTTTTCGGCTACCAGAAACACCTTCGCGCCAATCTCCATCAGCAAATCAGGAATATCCTGAAAAGTCGCCAGATTGGCGCAACCTGGTATTTCTCAATAGAAGCCTTTGAGAATGCGGTTATGACAGGTGATCCGCAAATCTTCCTGTCCGCGTCAAAGGCTCAGGCTGAAGTATTCCGCAGCTATATCGTCAATATTGCGGAGCAGTATTTCGGCGTGGAACTGACAGGCAACCCCATCCGCCTGTCCAACGGCGCGGAGCTGCGCTTCCTGTCCACCAATAAGAACACCGCCCAGTCATACAGTGGCCATCTCTATTGTGATGAATATTTCTGGGTACCCAACTTTGCAAAATTAAACGAAGTGGCCAGCGCAATGGCCACACACGACAAATGGCGCACCACCTACTTTTCCACCCCCAGCAGTAAAACACACCAGGCTTACCCGTTCTGGACGGGCGAGGAATGGAAACGCGGCGACAAGAAACGCGCACGCGTGGCGTTCCCAACAGAGAAGGAGCTGCGTGACGGCGGACGATTATGTCCTGATGGCCAGTGGCGCTACATCATCACGCTGGAAGATGCGATTGCGGGCGGGTTCAATCTGGCCAGCATCGAAAAGCTGCGCAATCGCTACAACCGCGACACCTTCAACATGCTGTACATGTGTGTATTCGTGGACAGCAAGGACAGCGTTTTTTCGTTCTCCCATGTGGAACGCTGCTGTATTGATCCGGATATCTGGGAGGATCATGACGAAGACCTGCCCCGGCCGTTTGGCAATCGTGAAGTGTGGGCGGGTTATGACCCGGCTCGCAGCGGCGACACTTCAACCTTTGTCATTGTCGCCCCGCCGATAGTGGCCGTCGAAAAATTTCGCGTGCTGCGTGTATTCCACTGGCAGGGTATGAACTGGAAATGGCAGGCGGCACAAATCAAAAAACTGTTTGGCCAGTACAACATGACTTACATCGGCATTGATATCACAGGGCTGGGGAGTGGTGTATTTGAAGATGTTCAGCACTTTGCCATGCGTCAGGCAGTGGCTATCCGCTACGGCGTGGAAACGAAAAACCGCCTGGTGATGAAGATGATCGACGTTATCGAAGACAACCGCGTGGAATGGGACAAGGAGAAAACCGAAATCGCCGCCAGCTTTATGACCATCCGCAGAACGTCCACGGCCAGCGGTAACGCCATGACGTTTGTTGCCGACCGTACAGCTGAAACCGGCCACGCTGACAGTTTCTGGGCTATCGCCCATGCCATTGACAACGAACCATTAAACTTTGAAAACCAGCGTAAATCACGCTGGGGTAACTTAGGGAAAGCAGCATGAAAAAACGGAAATACAGGGAACGCCGCACCGTTGCCAAACAGCGCCATATGAGCCTTATCACCCTGGGTAAGCCAGAACCCATTCTGACGACCGGCACGAACTATACAGACGTCTGGTATGACAATGAGGCGGAACACTGGACGCTCCCGATTGACAGGCTGGCACTGGCGCAACTGGTGAACCTGAACGCACAACACGGAGGCGTACTGTATGCCCGTCGCAATATGGTGACAGCAAATTATGATGGCGGCGGCCTGACCCATGAACAGCTTGGCGCGGCCGTGTTTGACTGGCTGACGTTCGGTGATGTGGCCATTCTCAAGGTACGTAACGGCTGGGGGGATGTGGTCGCACTGTACCCGCTGCCGGCACTCTATACCCGCCAGCGTAAGACCGGGGAATTTGTTGTGCTGCAGCAGGGTGAACCGATGATTTACCCGCCTGAAGATATTATTTTTCTCAGGCAGTACGATCCGCAACAGGCGATTTATGGTCTGCCAGATTACATCAGCGGCATCCACTCCGCCCTGCTCAACGGTGAAGCCACGATTTTTCGCCGGCGTTACTATCACAACGGCGCACATACGGGCGGTGTGCTCTATTCTAATGACCCGAACATGACCGATGAAGTGGAAGAAGAAATCATTCAGAAGCTGGAGCAGTCGAAGGGGATCGGGAATTTCAGCACCATGTTTGTGAATATCCCCAAAGGCGATCCGGATGCCATTAAATTTATCCCGATTGGTGATATCAGCGCCAAAGATGAGTTTCAGAACGTAAAAAGCATCAGCGCTCAGGACGTACTCACCGCACACCGTTTCCCGGCCGGTCTGGCGGGGATTATCCCCACGAACGGGGCTGTGATGGGAGATATTGAGAAAGCGGCCAAAACCTACCGTAAAGCGGAGATTTTACCTATTCAGCGCATGTTCACCGCCGCAGTGGAGCAGGAAAGTGATGTACCACCCCACCTGTACCTTAATTTCCTGAAAGACAGTGAGCTGGAAGGTGATTAATGTCCGAAAAAAGGCTAAAATATCATCGTTTTCCAACTTCCGGAGCGATGGATATGCGGGTAATGAAGGTTTACTGTCCGGTATGTGAGGCAAGGGCTGTTATCAAAAAAACAGCCAGAAAACACAAGGAGCTGTCAGATTTATATTGCGCCTGTACTGATGTTGAATGCGGTCACACTTTTGTGATGAATATGACGTTCTCACATACCATCAGCCCCAGCGCCAAATCCAGCGATGCGTTGATCGCCACTATCTGCAATAGCCTTGATATGCAGCAAAAACAGCTGATGCTCAAGTTTTTAAGTCAGGACGGCACAGCAGCCGCTTAGAAAAAAGCACCGTATTGGTGCTTTTTTTTACTTCTGTTATCCGTCAAGGTTCCTGAAGCATATTTATAAATGAGAATGTGGCCAGACCATAACCAATTGCACAAGCAATGATGATGCAAAATAAAGTGACTACATCGTGATCCGTTTTTCTCACGACTTTTGAAAGCAAAGCCAGAACAAGCGATGCTCCCCATAATAACCAGTCAGACATAATCCTATTTCTCCCTACTAAATATCCAGCACCGGAACGTTTCCGGCATCCTCTGCATATCCCCTTTACCACGGTTATGGCGCTCACTTACCGCGCTGCGCGTGGTGCTTTGTCTGATGAACCGCCGTTCATTACCGTTTTTAAGCAGCTTTTTAATTTCCGTTAACGTGAATGGAATACGCTGCCGGTGTGCTGCCGCAACTTCTTCCATGTGGTTGAAATTAACTGCAATTTCATTTTCATCTGATGAATGGTTGATGCCATAGGGTGCCAGTTCATCCAGGTAATCAAACAGCTCCCAAAACTCCTGCACCATCGGGTGATCCTTTTTAAGCGCCTGACAACGTTCAATGGCCAATGCGGTGATGGCTTCACGCGTTTTTTCTATGCGCTCAACCGGCACCGGCACAACAAGCGCAAGCGCCTCCAGCAAGCCCACAAGCTGCGCGTGATTCTTTGCAATACGGATATGGCGAATATTGCTGTTAGACTCCAGCTCATTCCTGGCGCGTTCGTACCCCTTGCCGAACGTCTGCATGATTTCTTTTTCGCGCATAGTGGCCAGTAGTGTGAATCCGGATACCTGACTAACGGGGAGTTGTTCAAGTCGTTCTGCGGCATGGCGCGTCTGAATAGACTGCCCACGCTTGTCTGTATAGATATGGATAATACGCTCCAGAAACGCCTTACTGCCGTCTGTATCGGCGTTCTGTGCGATCACAATGCTGCCCCTGAATGGCGGTTCGTATGTCTCGTTATTGTTGGACTTTATCCCCACAGCACGGGAAGCGCGGCCGTTATACAGCGATTTCAGCTCATCCCAGTCAAAAGCGCGTTGCTTGGCATTATCCGTGGTGCGGTCGCCTTCGATTAACACAACCGGCAGGTTGCCGACCTGGGCAAAGTTTCGCCCACGCGCCGCGGCCGTGGATTTAGAAGGATCAAACCCTTCGTATTCTTCACGGCCGGCGAGCTTCCACAGAAATTCAATCAACGTGGATTTACCTGTCCCCGGTTCACCCACGATTTCCAGAAACGGGAATGACTTATCGCGCTCCCGGATTTGTTCGGCAAACAGCGACCCCAGCCAGAACGCCAGCGCCACGTACCCCTTTTCACCAAATGCCGTCCAGATATCGTCAATCCAGCCCGTGGTAAATTCATTCAGCTTTGGATTCAGATCCAGTGATGGTGTCAGGCTCAGGCTTTTTACACTTGCGTGATTGATTTCAAAATAGTCTTCATCGTTCATCTCATACAGCCGGCCATCGCACACGGCCACACGGTTAAACAGCCACGCAGAATAATCTTTGTTGTAGCCGATAAAATTCTGCGTCTTAACCTCTTTTATTTCAGGAAGGCGCATCTGGATGAACTTATCCAGCTGTTTGGTGCTGCCGGTGTATACCGCCCCTTTGGCGATATGCAGCAAACGTTTCTTAAACTCGGCGGAGCTGGTGAGCTGGTTCGCAGTGAAGGTATCCTTCACTGCTGGCCGGTTCGGCATGTTGACCTTAACGTAATACCAGGACTCGTCAGTAGGTTCAGAACGCTGGAAATAGAGTGGAGTCAGCCAGCAGTTAGCAATTTCTGTCACGCCGCCAGATTCTTTCACCGCACGTTCTTTGGCTTCCCAGTCCTGGATAACTTCGCTAGCGGTGCTACTGATTCGCTCATAGGCTCGCATGTACCTGTCCAGATCCAGTTCAAACCAGTACATGCGGGAATTGTGTTCAAAATAGAACGAATGCCACTCATTATGTTGATGCATGAGCAGCGCTTTTTCAGTCGGGCTTTTCGCCAGCAGAATATCGCCATAGTAGCGATAATTTTTGATGTCCGATTTACTGAATCGGCCACGCAGTAACAAGTCATTCCAGTCCAGACTGGAGGATGATTTCACCGGCTGCGCCGCGCGAACTTTCCAGCCGGCAGCCTCGCTACGGGCAGCAAACGCCAGCGTATGCTTTGTGCCGGCCTTATCGCCGTCAAACGCCCATACAAGGCGTGGGCGCGGTTTTTCACCCAGTTCTTTGGCCAGGGTATCCAGTGCGGCCAGCGGGTAGTTGTTACTGCTCAGCGTGGCAACGGCGGGTAAACCTGCCTGGCAAAGACTCAGCGCATTAAATATCCCCTCAGTGATCCAGATTTCATTCACTTCCAGCAGATTGACAGAAGGTGGCACCCACCAGTGACCGACATAGCTCCCTTTGATATTGGCTTTTTGCTTACCAAAGCGTTGGGGCTGGTCAATAATGCGTTCCCATATGGCACCACAGGACAGCTTAAATCTAACCGTTGCCGAACCCATATTATCTTTGGCAAACGCACCCTGGGTGAAGAAACCCTTCAGTGGTTCGGTATCCAGCCCTCTGGCCTCACGCAGATACGCCTCAGCAGCTGCGTGTGGTGTTTCTGGTGTGTCCTGATACCGCGTAGACCAGTCCTCAAAAATATCCGGGTACAGTTCTTTAACAACGACCTGATGGCCGCAGTTATTTTCGCGGCCACACTTCAGAATCCAGGGCTTATCTATGCTGGTGAATAATTCGCGCTTACGACACTTAGGGCATACACCCTGCTGCAAATACTTATCCCGCTCTTTAAACTCAAAATCCTGAACAAGACGGCGCACAACGTCCTGTTGTATCGTTGCGTTCATATATAATCCATGTGTGAAATAATGAATAAAAGGCAAAAACTATATTCTGTACTGCTTGTTATATCTTTCATGTGTCATTAACTCCCAGCTTCTGCCCTTATCCTTGCTAAGTAATCGCCAGCGATAGGAGACATGAACAGAGAAATAATGATTCGGCTTAATAACCTGATATATTTTTTTGCCACTGTAATATTCTGTCAGCGCTGAAAATGCCTTGTTAATGACACTTTCACTTGCATGAGAGGTCACTTTCAGCATAGTTACTTCACACTAGATATTTTTAGTAAATACATCCAGACATAAGAGACAACCTTCACCTGATGAACAGCGTCATCCAGGGCATGGTGAGGAACCCCTTCAAATTTGATAATTTTATTGATATTCAGACCCAAATCTCTTGCCAACTGTTCAACCGTTCTTACATCACGGTCATTCCAAAAATTCCAGAATGGAAAACGATAGCCGCACTTTTCTACTGCATTCCGAAGAATTACATTATCAAAACTGGGTCCTTTTCCCCACACCTGTAAAGTATGTGTATCACAATTATTATTAATAAAGGTTAATAAATCCTCAATTACATCACGCAAGTCCTGGCTTCCACCATAAAGCCATGCACGGCTAGCCTCCGGCTCTTGCCGCATCCACCACAAAACTGTCTCAGCACCTATAGTGCAGCCATGTGCAACACTGCTCTCCAGCATAATATTACGATAAAACGTTGCCCCCATTTCCCCTGATGCAGGGTCAAAAAATACCGCACCTATAGAAGTAATTGCAGCAGTTGGTTTGTTATCCATTGTTTCAAGGTCAATCATTAAATGTTTCATGGCATTCCCTTAATGTTAAACAGCTTTCAGATTAGAATTGTTTTTTCTCATTACTCCTGAAGCAAGAGACGAGAGCACTGGAATATTATCTTCCGTTGGTATATCACCATTAAATGCCATCAGTGTAATTTTGTGAAGTTCGGCAAAATCATCAACATCATTATTAAATCGTGCTGTTGCGGATATTCCTTCCAGACACTTAGCCAACTGAAGATTCAACTCCATCAAATGAATACCGTCACTGTGGACAGAGAAATTTTCTTTATCAATCGCTGTTGCCTGTGCGTGATAGCTTTGCAACAAATTCCGAATAAGCGTGGCATATTTGCTTTTCATAGTTAATTTCACATTATCTAATGAAGTTAATATTTAATTCTGATTTCTGGATTTTTCAGTTGTGAATAGCCGATTTTTCCAATCGTGCCATTCCGGGGGAGCTTCTTTTGCAAGATGTTCCGCATAAGCATCCCACTCGCCACGATGAATATAAATTTCACCACCTTTCTTTGATGGGTTCTGAGGGTCTTTCATTCGGATCACCGGCAATTTTCCAGCCGTGGCCATCTTGCGAATTGCAGCTGGTGTTTTGCCGATATATTCAGCAAAAAGCTCAGGGGTCACCAACTCTGAAAGCGCGTTTTCTGCTAGCTCCTTCATCTGTGATATCCTCCGTTAGTTTAGGTTCCTAGTACGCTTTAAGACGTATTAGGGTTTGTTTTGGTCTTCTAAAGAAGACTTTACGCAAGGATAGTCTACACATGAATACCTCGTCAAGGACTCATGCTCAGAAATTGCGACAAATCAGGAAAGCTGAAGGGCTAACACAATCATCTTTCTCAGAGATGATCGGTATCGCTTTGAGTACGGTTAAGAACTATGAAAGCGGCCAGAGGGAGGTTGGGTTAGCAATTCTTGATGTAGTACTGAAACACCCACAATTCGAAAAATACACACTCTGGCTAATGACAGATAAAACGGCACCAGTTGCGGGACAGATATCCCCGTCTCTCTCCCCTGATGGGCAAGACAACAAAACATTATCCCGCTCACCCCGAAAAATTGGCTAAACATCTGGTTTTTCTATGCGTTAGAGCAAAATTTACATAATGACTCAAATATCGGAGGGCTTCGCTATGTCGATTAAGAAGCTCGATGATGGTCGTTTTGAAGTGGACGTAAGACCGCGCGGAACTTCAGGGAGAAGAATTCGCCGCAAATTTAGTCGTAAAGCGGAAGCTCAGGCATATGAAAAGTATGTTCTGACAAATTTCCACGATAAAGAGTGGCAGGACAAACCCGCTGACAGAAGACTACTGTCTGATTTGATTGCCATATGGTGGAGTTATCACGGGAAGAATCACAATTATGGTGACTCATATAAAAAGCGCCTGGATAAAATCAATCGTGAAATGGCCGAACCTAGAGTATACGAACTTACCCGTAATTTTCTGATGAAATATCGTGCGGAAAGGCTTCACAGCGGAGTTTCAGCCGGAACGGTTAACAGGGATTTCTGTGTCATGTCCAGCATGTTCAGTCTGTTGATCGATATGGAGGAGTTCCACCACGAAAATCCATTCCATGCGGTGAAGAAACTGCGTCTGGAAAATACAGAAATGTCGTTTCTGTCTGAAGAAGAGATCCGCAATTTACTGATTGCTCTTACCGGTGATGACCGCAGGGTTGTCGTTCTGTGCCTGAATACAGGTGCACGATGGGGAGAAGCCAGTAATCTCAAAGCTGAACACGTTATAAGTAACCGTGTAACGTTTGTTAAAACCAAAACTGGTCCAGCTCGAACCGTACCGATATCAAAGGAAATCGCGGACTATATCCTCACACGTAAATCGGGGAAATTGTTCAATACCAACTATGAACGGGTTCGTGATGTTCTGCGGAAGGTAAAGCCAGACTTACCGAAAGGTCAGGCACTGCATGTTTTACGCCATACCTTCGCAACGCATTTCATGATAAACGGTGGAAATATCATCACGCTGCAGCGCATTTTGGGGCATACGACAATTGAGCAAACAATGACATATGCGCACTTCGCCCCAGATTATCTGACTGATGCCATACGATTTAATCCAATGCGCGGGAGTGTCCACATAATGTCCATGAACTAGGGCATTTTAGGGTGTATTAGGGTAAAAGAGGCGCTCATAACATATTGATTTATCAATGAGCGCCTTATTTGACGGGCATTATAAACGCACCTTCGGGCGCGTTTTTTGTTGACATGGTGAAAACAGTACGGGTACTTTACTGATGTAGCCAAAGGAAAATTACATGAAACTTGTCCCGTTCTTCTTCGCATTCTTTTTTACCTTCCCCTGAATGGGAGGCGTTTCGTCGTGTGATAAAGAATGCGAAGACGAACAATAAGGCCTCCCACAACGGGAGGCCTTTTTTTTGATAACAAGAAAGGCAACACTATGACATCGGAAAACCCATTGCTGGCGCTGCGCGATAAGATCAGCACGCTGGATGAAAAATTACTGGCCCTGCTGGCTGAGCGACGTGGACTGGCCGTAGAAGTTGGCAAAGCTAAACTGCTTTCACATCGTCCGGTTCGTGATATCGACCGTGAGCGCGACCTGTTAGACCGCCTGATTCAGCTTGGCAAAGCACATCATCTTGATGCTCATTACATTACTCGCCTGTTCCAGCTGATTATCGAAGACTCCGTCCTGACCCAGCAGGCGCTCCTTCAGCAGCATCTGAATAAGAGCAACCCGCATTCCGCTCGTGTTGCCTTCCTGGGACCAAAAGGGTCTTACTCACACCTCGCCGCCCGTCAGTATGCCGCACGTCATTTTGAGCAGTTTATTGAAAGCGGCTGCGCGAAATTTGCCGATATCTTTAATCAGGTTGAGACCGGACAGGCAGACTACGCGGTAGTGCCTATTGAAAACACCAGTTCCGGTGCGATTAATGACGTTTACGATCTGCTGCAGCACACCAGCCTGTCTATCGTTGGCGAGATGACGATTACTATCGATCATTGCGTACTGGTGTCGGGAACAACCGATCTGGAGAGCATCGACACGGTATACAGCCACCCACAACCGTTCCAGCAGTGCAGCAAGTTCCTGAACCGCTACCCGCACTGGAAGATTGAATACACTGAAAGCACTTCAGCTGCGATGGAAAAGGTCGCCCAGGCTAATTCGCCACGCGTGGCAGCCCTGGGAAGCGAAGCCGGTGGTGTACTGCATGGTCTGCAGGTACTTGAGCATATTGAAGCTAATCAGACACAAAACATTACCCGCTTCGTGGTACTGGCACGTAAAGCAATCAATGTTTCTGACCAGGTTCCAGCGAAAACAACGTTGCTGATGGCGACAGGACAACAGGCAGGTGCGCTGGTAGAAGCATTGCTGGTGCTGCGTAACCATAATCTGATTATGACCAAGCTGGAATCACGCCCGATTCACGGCAATCCGTGGGAAGAGATGTTTTATCTCGATATCCAGGCCAATCTGGAATCGCCCCAAATGCAAAAAGCATTGAAAGAGCTGGGTGAGATTACGCGTTCGATGAAAGTATTGGGATGTTATCCGAGTGAAAACGTGGTGCCGGTCGATCCAAGCTAACGTTTGACAATGCCGGATGGCACTACGCTTATCCGGCATCTTAATTAAGGACGGCTGTCATTCGCCTGGCGTAACAAAGTACGGCTTTCACTCTGGAAGCGCTGCGCATAGTCGCCAAACCAGTGTTCCACCTTACGGAAACTGTCGATAAAAGCCTGCTTATCGCCCTGCTCCAGTAAACCGATCGCCTCACCAAAACGTTGGTAGTAGCGCTTGATCAGCGCAAGGTTGCTTTCAGACGACATAATAATATCGGCATAGAGCTGAGGATCCTGGGCAAACAGACGGCCAACCATTGCCAGTTCAAGACGGTAAATAGGTGAAGAGAGCGCCAGCAGCTGCTCCAGTTGAACATTCTCTTCCGCTAAATGCAGACCGTAAGCAAAGGTCGCAAAGTGACGCAATGCCTGAATAAACGCCATGTTCTGATCGTGTTCAACGGCGCTGATCCGATGTAGTCGTGCACCCCATACCTGAATCTGTTCCAGAAACCACTGATAGGCTTCCGGCTGACGTCCATCACACCAGACGACGACCTGCTTTGCCAGGCTGCCGCTGTCCGGACCAAACATTGGGTGTAACCCCACCACCGGACCGTCATGTGCCGCCAGCATCGCCTGCAGAGGACCATTTTTCACTGAGGCCAGATCAACCAGAATACAGTCAGGCGGCAGGCGCGGTAATTTGGCGATTACCAGTTCGGTGACGTGGATCGGCACACTGACGATCACCATGCCTGCATCGGCGACGATCTCCGTGGCGCGATCCCAGTCCTGCTGTTCCAGGATCCGCACCTGATAACCAGACAGCGTCAGCATCTTCTCGAACAGCCGCCCCATCTGTCCGCCACCACCGACGATCACCACCGGACGCAAAGAAGGACAAAGCGTCTTAAAGCCTTTGTCATTCTCACTGGAATAAGACTCGCGCATAACCCGACGCAATACATCTTCGATCAGATCTGGCGGCACCCCCAG
>NZ_SZWR01000022.1:111038-129762 GCF_005280875.1 Citrobacter sp. wls827 | reverse complement strand
GGAAGCCAACATCGAGGCTTCCCGCTCGGGTACGTAGATCGGCAGCCCAAAGCGGCTTTTGACTTCACCGACTTCGGCAACCAGCTCCAGACGCCGTGCCAGTAAATCCAGCAACGCCTTATCAACTTCATCAATTTGATCGCGTAGTGCGGTCAATTCAGCAACCATACCAACCTCTTATGCTACACGCGCCGTCAGTTGGCCGTTTAAATCCTGGCTAATTTCACGCAGTAGCGCATCCGTCATTTCCCAGCTAATGCAGGCATCAGTTACGGAGACGCCGTATTTCATTTCGCTACGTGGCTGTTCGGAGGACTGGTTGCCTTCGTGAATATTACTTTCAATCATCAAGCCGATGATTGAGCGATTGCCATCTTTGATTTGGGCGATCACAGATTCAGCCACGGCTGGCTGGCGACGGTAATCTTTATTGGAATTACCATGACTGCAATCTACCATCAGAGAAGGTCGTAGTCCTGCCTGCTCCATCTCTTTTTCACACTGGGCGACATCCGCTGGGCTGTAGTTCGGCGCTTTACCGCCACGCAGGATCACGTGACCATCTGGATTACCCTGAGTTTGCAGTAGTGCAACCTGCCCCGCCTGGTTAATACCAACAAAGCGGTGTGATTGTGCTGCGGCGCGCATGGCGTTAATTGCCGTCGCCAGGCTCCCATCTGTACCATTCTTAAAACCAACCGGCATGGAAAGACCAGAAGCCATTTCACGATGCGTCTGTGATTCAGTGGTACGCGCACCGATAGCAGACCAGCTAAACAGATCGCCCAGGTATTGCGGGCTGTTTGGATCTAACGCTTCTGTTGCCAGCGGTAGCCCCATATTCACCAGTTCAAGCAGCAGTTGACGCGCAATTTTCAAGCCTGCTTCAACATCAAAAGAGCCATCCATATGAGGATCATTAATTAACCCTTTCCAACCGACGGTGGTACGGGGCTTTTCAAAGTAGACGCGCATCACCAGGTAGAGGCTATCGCTGACCTCTGCGGCAAGGGCTTTAAATCGACGAGCGTACTCAATAGCCGCTTCAGGATCGTGAATCGAGCATGGACCACACACCACCAGCAGTCGCGGGTCGCGACCAGAGATAATGTCTGAAATGGTTTTACGCGACTGAGCGATTTGCGCCTCCTGTGCAAGGCTCAGCGGAAATTCCGCTTTAAGCTGCTCTGGGGTCATCAGAACCTGTTCGTCGGTAATGTGTACGTTGTTCAGCGCGTCTTTTTGCATGATGGTGATCCTGTTTAGCTCGTTTGCGATAGTTTTCCTCAGCGAGGAGATAATCACGATAACACAATAGGTAAAGATTTCAATCCACATTCCGTAAATTTTTATTTACGGAAGACCTTTTTACAGCAAAAACACTGCAAAATTCCGTACAATTAAATTTACACCATTCTATATATGAATCCGCTATGCTTTAAAAAAACGGGGAGAACAGGCAATGAAGCAACTCATCTGTACCTTATTTGTATTATTTCTCAGCGGATGTCAGATAGATCCCTATACTTTTTCCCCTACCTGGACAGGTACCGACTGGTTTGATGCCGGAATACAGGATGCCATTTCAGGCCATGTCGTTAAAGATAACGAGACACTTGCCGACAACTACAATGACCCGGAGGTCGATCGTGCCCAATATCTTAAGGGGTACGCCGAAGGACAAAGGAAAACCTGTCAGCAGGACTTTGTTTACGCGAGAGGATTGACCGGCAAAACCTTCCCCGCCAGTTGCGACACGGTAGACAATGTCAGCCGATTACATGAAGCATGGCAAAAAGGAGCAAACGAAGGAGCAGCCTCAACAAGGTTAAATTAAACAAGAGCTTAAATTTTATAAATTAATGAGATTTAGCTTAAATACTCAATGCACTCATTCCAGGAATAATGACGCCCTGGGAAAATAATGTTATTTTGTTGCAAACAATCTTGAATGTATATCGACGCAATACGGCAAACGCTGGTAGGTACCTATTCATGAGCTTTTCTTACCGACTCATACTTCTACTGGCACTGCTTCTGACCGGATTACCTCTGTACGCTCACAGCGTCACGGAAGAGGCAAAATCTGTGCGCTCTATGGTTTCCGGTATCGTCAGTTATACACGCTGGCCAGCACTTTCAGGGCCACCAAAACTGTGTATATTCTCTTCTTCGCGCTTTTCCAGCGTGCTGGAAGATACCCGAGCAGGAGCACTACCCTATCTTCCTGTCATCATTCATACGGAACAAGAAGTTTTAGTTGCGCAGTGTGATGGTTTTTATTTTGGAAAAGAAAGCCCTACATATCAGGCGGAACTAAAGAATAAATATCCTACTAAGGCATTGTTATTAATTGCCGAACAGAATCCCGAATGCGTTATTGGCAGCGCTTTTTGCCTCATAATTAAAGATGAAGACGTGAGATTTTCCGTAAATATGGATTCCCTGTCACGCAGCGGTGTAAGGGTAAGTCCAGACGTATTGATGCTTGCGCGGAATAAAAAGCATGAATAAGGGTCCTTCTCCCATAAAACGCCCAACGTTTAAGCGGACGCTGCGGCGTATCAGCATAGTCAGCGTACTGGTAACCATGACGCTGATTTGGCTGCTGCTTAGCATTTCGTCTGTGCTGGCTCTGAAGCAATACGCACAAAAGAATCTGGATCTCACGGCAGCAACCATGACCCGCACGCTCGAAGCAGCATTAGTCTTTTCGGATAGCGTCGCAGCGTCGGAAACGCTGGCGGCACTAGGACAGCAAGGGCAATTTTCAGTTGCAGAAGTCCGCAATCAAAAGCAGAAAGTGATCGCCACCTGGCGCTATGACGCGCAGGATACTACTGACAAAATCAGCAGTATCATCAGCCACTGGTTGTTCCCACAACCGGTAACTCAACCCATTTTGCACAATGGCGACGTTATTGGTGAGGTGCGCCTGATTGCTCGCGACAGCGTTATTAGTCATTTCATTTATTTGTCGCTGGCGGTTCTTACCGGATGCATTTTACTGGCATCGGGTATTGCATTAATGCTTACTCGTTATTTACACAATGGTGTCGTGGACGCCCTGCAAAATATTACTGAGGTGGTACATGATGTTCGTACCAATCGTAATTTCTCACGGCGCGTATCTGAAGAACGGATTGAAGAATTTCATCTGTTTGCGCAGGACTTTAATAGCCTGCTGGATGAAATGGAAGAGTGGCAACTACGTCTCCAGGCAAAGAATGCTCAACTGTTGCGTACCGCGCTACATGACCCTTTGACTGGCCTTGCGAACCGTGCCGCATTTCGCAGCAGTATTAACGCACTGATGAACGACGACGCGGCCCACAGCAGCTCTGCGTTGTTATTCCTTGATGGCGATAATTTTAAATTTATTAATGATACCTGGGGACACGCTGCGGGCGATCGGGTCCTGATTGAAGTCGCAAAAAGGCTGGCCGAATTTGGTGGTAATCGGCATCACCCATACCGACTTGGCGGCGATGAATTTGCCATGGTGCTTTACAGCGTCCATTCTGAATACGAAGTTCAACGTATCTGCGCGGCGTTGTCGCAAGAGTTTAATCGACCTTTTGACCTGCATAACGGTCATCTGGCAAGCATGACACTCAGTATTGGTTTTGCGCTGACGTGGGAACATGCCTCTGCCGAGAAATTACAAGAACTTGCCGATCATAATATGTATCAGGCTAAAAATTTGCGCGCTGAGCGCATTATTAAAAAATAAGGAATTACACACATGCTAAGACGTTTATTATCCCCGTTTATTCTCATCATGCTGATTCTGGCAGGCTGTCAGGCACCTCAGGGGAAATTTACCCCAGAGCAAATTGCAGCTATGAAATCGTACGGATTTACTGAAGCTTCAGGAGACTGGTCTCTGGGTTTGTCTGACACCATCCTGTTTGACAAAAACGACTATAAACTCCGCCCTGAAAGTGAAAAGCAAATCCAGGAAATGGCGTCCAAACTGGCTGCTACCGGGTTAAACCATGCTCGTCTGGATGGTCACACCGATAACTATGGCGAGGACAGCTACAACGAAGCTCTGTCGCTCAAACGAGCCAATGTGGTTGCAGACGCCTGGGCTCGGGGTGCCAATATTCCACGAACTAACCTGACAACCCAAGGGCTCGGGAAGAAATACCCGCTTGCCAGCAACCAGACGTCAAAAGGCCGTGCCGAAAACCGCCGCGTTGCAGTCGTGATCTCGACACCGTAATCAATATCCAACTGGCTGCGCGTCGCGCAGTCATCTAATAAAAAAACAAAAAATAAAGGTCGGAATAAAAAAAGGGCCAGCCTTTCGGCCAGCCCTTTTCTAACAGGATGTCGCTTGCGCGAATCTTAGTTAAGACGCTCTTTGATACGAGCAGACTTACCAGTGCGCTCACGCAGGTAGTACAGTTTAGCTTTACGAACAGCACCACGACGTTTAACAGCAATGCTGTCAACTACCGGAGAGTGAGTCTGGAAGACACGCTCAACGCCTTCGCCGTTGGAAATTTTACGAACAGTGAATGCAGAGTGC
Source organism: Citrobacter sp. wls827 (assembly GCF_005280875.1). Classification (NCBI taxonomy): domain Bacteria; kingdom Pseudomonadati; phylum Pseudomonadota; class Gammaproteobacteria; order Enterobacterales; family Enterobacteriaceae; genus Citrobacter; species Citrobacter sp. wls827. The sequence continues at coordinate 125,225 of NZ_SZWR01000022.1, read as the reverse complement.
AGACCGCGGTTACGAATAGCGATAACCACGCCCTCGAATGCCTGCAGACGTTTTTTGGAACCTTCAACAACCCATACTTTCACTTCCACGGTATCACCCGGACGGAAGGAAGGTACGTCCTGCTTCATCTGTTCTTGTTCAAGTTGCTTAATAATGTTGCTCATAATTTAATCTCTTATCCTGGGTAAACTGATATTGGGGGCTTACGCCTGCCCATCATGTTTATGTTGCTGTTGTGCGTGTTCCTTTTTGAACTCCGCCAGCAACCTTGCTTGCTCTTCAGTCAGAGCCAGGTTTTCCAGAAGTTCAGGTCTTCTAAGCCAGGTCCGGCCCAGCGACTGCTTCAAACGCCAGCGACGTATCTCAGCGTGGTTCCCCGACAGTAACACTGCCGGTACTTCCATCTGCTCTAACACTTCAGGTCGGGTATAGTGTGGACAGTCCAGCAACCCGTCAGCAAACGAATCTTCGATTGCCGAAGCCTCATGACCCAGAACCCCCGGAATAAACCGGGAAACGGAGTCGATCAGCGTCATTGCCGGTAACTCACCACCGCTGAGAACGTAATCGCCGATTGACCATTCTTCGTCAATTTCGGTTTGAATCACGCGCTCATCTATTCCTTCATAGCGACCGCACACCAGAATCAACTTTTGATTCGTTGCCAGTTCGCAAACGCCCGCTTGATCAAGCTTGCGTCCCTGAGGTGACAGATAAATCACCTTTGCGCCTTCACCAGCCGCAGCTTTTGCTGCATGAATGGCGTCCCGTAAAGGTTGCACCATCATTAACATCCCCGGTCCGCCGCCGTAAGGACGATCGTCCACGGTACGGTGCCGGTCATGAGTAAAGTCACGAGGACTCCAACTCTGGATGTTCAGCAGGCCATTTTTTACTGCCCGGCCAGTTACCCCGTAATCGGTAATTGCGCGGAACATTTCTGGAAACAGGCTAACGATACCTATAAACACAAGCCAATCCCCATAACGCCGACTTTTACCGTTTATCCGGTGGTTTAAAAACCAGGATCCCAATCTACTTCGATAGTACGAGTAGCGAGATCGACTTTCTTGATAACCTGCCCATCGAGGAACGGCACAAGACGTTCCTTGATACCAAACGCATCTTTCAGGTTTGCCTTGATAACGATGACGTCATTCGAACCGGTTTCCATCATATCGACGACTTTACCGAGATCGTAGCCTTCAGTGGTCACTACCTGGCAGCCCATAAGGTCTTTCCAGTAGTAGGAACCATCTTCCAGCGCTGGCAACTGCGAGGAATCCACGACAATTTCGCAATTAGTCAGTAGATTCGCCGAATCACGATCGTCAACGCCTTTCAGCTTGATGATCAGATCCTGATTGTGGTGCTTCCAGCTTTCCAACTGTACTTGCTGCCACTGACCCGCCTTCTGGATAAACCAGGGCTGATAGTCAAAAATGCTTTCGGCGTCTTCAGTGGAAGAAAACACTCTGAGCCAACCACGGATACCGTAAGAAGACCCCATTTTCCCCAAAACGATGGGTTCCACGGGTGCCTGTGCGGCGAGTTGCTTGCTCATCATGACCACCGTGACAGATTAAGCTGCTTTGTTTGCTGCTTTGATCAGCGTAGCTACGCGATCAGAAATAGTCGCGCCCTGGCCAACCCAGTGAGCGATGCGATCCAGATCCAGGCGAGTGCCTTCTTCTTTTTCGCTAGCGATCGGGTTAAAGAAGCCAACGCGCTCGATGAAGCGACCGTTGCGTGCATTACGGCTGTCGGTAACAACAACCTGGTAGAACGGACGCTTTTTAGCGCCGTGACGAGCTAAACGAATAGTAACCATAACATCCTCTTGTGTGAATAAAACACCCAGGCCCCATCGAGGAACGGAGCCCGGGTGTCATATTAAAAGCCCGAAAATTTTACTGATTTCTGGGGAAAATGCAATCAGCAGTTGATAACTCTGCTATAAAAGGTCGTCGGTGGTGCCGTCAGTTCGGTGCCGGTGTGCGCGCAGCCACCGGAGCGTACACGCAGTACGTGAGGATGGCGAGCACACCCCGGTGCCGAAATGGCAAACAAGCCAGGACGATTAGCGACCGGGGAAGCCGGGGGGCATCATCCCCTTCATACCACGCATCATCTTCGCCATACCGCCCTTCTTCATTTTCTTCATCATGCGCTGCATGTCGTCGAACTGTTTCAGAAGGCGGTTTACGTCCTGTACCTGCATACCGCAACCGGCAGCGATACGGCGTTTGCGGGAGCCTTTGATGATTTCCGGCTTAGCGCGTTCTTTCATCGTCATCGAGTTGATGATGGCTTCCATACGCACCAGCACTTTATCGTCCATCTGCGATTTCACGTTGTCAGGGATCTGCCCCATGCCCGGCAGCTTGCCCATCAGGCTGGCCATGCCGCCCATGTTTTTCATCTGCTTAAGCTGTTCAAGGAAATCGTTCAGATCGAAGCCGTCGCCTTTTTTCAGCTTGCTTGCTAATTTCTCTGCCTGTGCACGGTCAACTTTGCTTTCGATATCTTCGATCAGCGACAGCACGTCGCCCATGCCGAGAATACGTGAGGCAATTCTGTCCGGATGGAACGGCTCCAGCGCTTCCGTTTTCTCACCAACGCCGAGGAATTTAATCGGCTTACCAGTGATATGACGAATAGACAATGCCGCACCGCCACGGGCGTCACCATCGACTTTAGTCAGTACCACACCGGTCAGCGGCAGTGCTTCGTTAAACGCTTTCGCAGTATTCGCAGCATCCTGACCGGTCATGGCATCGACAACAAACAGCGTTTCTACTGGATTGATAGACGCGTGAACCTGTTTGATTTCGTCCATCATCGCTTCATCAACATGCAGACGACCGGCGGTATCCACCAGTAGCACGTCGTAGAATTTGAGCTTAGCTTCTTTCAGCGCGGCATTAACAATATCAATCGGCTTCTGGCCGACATCCGACGGGAAGAAGTCCACACCGACCTGTTCGGCCAACGTTTCCAACTGTTTGATCGCCGCCGGGCGATAGACGTCGGCAGAGACCACCAGCACTTTCTTCTTGTGCTTCTCGCGCAGGAATTTACCCAGCTTACCGACGCTGGTGGTTTTACCCGCACCCTGCAGGCCCGCCATCAGCACCACGGCCGGTGGCTGTGCCGCCAGGTTTAGCGTCTGGTTCTCTTCGCCCATCGCCGAAACCAGTTCGCTACGAACGATTTTGACGAACTCCTGACCCGGGGTCAGGCTCTTGTTAACTTCGTGACCAACCGCTTTCTCTTTTACGCGATTGATAAACTCACGCACTACCGGCAGCGCAACGTCAGCCTCCAGCAGCGCCATGCGCACTTCGCGCAGCGTCTCTTTAACGTTGTCTTCAGTAAGGCGTCCACGGCCACTGATATTGCGCAGCGTGCGCGACAAACGATCGGTTAAATTATCAAACATTGTCTCTCGCCTGGGGTGGAAACGGTCGGTCGCAACAGCGACACATCAACAGAAATTTGTCGCAGTATAACATGAAGCCGCCTTTGTTGTTATGCAACGGTTGGAGCAGCGGTCACGTAACGCTATACTGCTTTTCTTTATCCTTGGCCAACTGTCGACACCCATATGCCCGTTTTTGCTCTGTTAGCCCTTGTCGCCTATTCCGTCAGCCTTGCGCTGATCGTTCCCGCCCTGCTGCAAAAAAACAGCGGCTGGCGGCGTATGGCTATTCTTTCTGCGGTTATCGCGCTGGTCTGTCACGCGTTTGCCCTGGAAGCACGTATTCTGCCAGGTGGTGAAAGCGGACAAAACCTGAGCCTGCTGAACGTCGGTTCTCTGGTTAGCCTGATGATCTGTACCGTCATGACCATTGTGGCCTCGCGCAACCGCGGCTGGCTATTGCTACCGATCGTCTATGCGTTTGCATTAATCAATCTGGCATGCGCTACGTTTATGCCCAACGAATACATCACCCATCTCGAAGCAACTCCGGGCATGATGATTCACATCGGGTTATCGCTGTTCGCTTACGCCACGCTGATTATCGCCGCGCTCTATGCGCTGCAACTGGCATGGATTGACTACCAGTTGAAAAACAAAAAACTGGCCTTCAGCAATGAAATGCCACCGCTGATGAGCATTGAGCGGAAGATGTTTCATATCACCCAGATAGGCGTGGTTCTGCTGACGCTGACGCTGTGTACTGGCCTGTTTTATATGCACAACCTGTTCAGCACAGAAAATATTGATAAAGCCGTTCTGTCTATCGTGGCATGGTTTGTCTATATCGTTCTGCTGTGGGGACATTACCATGAAGGCTGGCGCGGACGTCGTGTCGTCTGGTTTAACGTCGCAGGCGCAGGTATTCTGACGCTGGCCTATTTCGGCAGCCGCATCCTGCAGCAGTTCGTGAGTTAAATCTTTAAGGAACCCTACGTGGAACACATCTCCACCACCACGCTTATTGTCACGCTTCTCATTATGGTGGTCATCTCCGCCTATTTTTCCGGTTCCGAAACCGGAATGATGACCCTGAACCGCTACCGTCTGCGACACCGGGCAAAACAGGGAAATCGTCAGGCAAAACGCGTTGAGAAATTACTTCGCAAGCCGGATCGCCTGATAAGCCTGGTGCTCATCGGGAATAACCTGGTGAATATTTTGGCCTCCGCACTCGGTACCATTGTCGGTATGCGTCTGTATGGCGATGCGGGCGTGGCAATCGCCACCGGGGTCCTGACCTTTGTGGTACTGGTATTTGCTGAAGTATTGCCCAAAACCATTGCCGCGCTGTATCCAGAAAAAGTGGCCTATCCCAGCAGCGTGTTGTTAGCGCCACTGCAAGTACTGATGATGCCGCTTGTCTGGTTACTGAATACCATCACGCGTCTGCTGATGCGGATGATGGGCATCAAAACGGATATCGTGGTGAGCGGTTCGCTGAGTAAAGATGAACTACGCACGCTGGTGAATGAATCGCGCTCGCAAATCTCTCGTCGTAACCAGGATATGCTGCTGTCCGTGCTGGACCTGGAAAAAGTCAGCGTCGATGACATTATGATCCCGCGTAACGAAATCATCGGTATCGATATTAACGATGACTGGAAGTCTATCGTCCGCCAACTTTCTCACTCCCCGCACGGGCGTATTGTGCTGTACCGCGACTCGCTGGACGATGCCATTAGCATGTTGCGCGTGCGTGAAGCGTGGCGACTCATGGCCGAGAAAAAGGAGTTCACCAAAGAGACCATGCTACGCGCCGCCGACGAGATCTACTTTGTCCCGGAAGGCACCCCGCTCAGCACTCAGTTGATCAAATTTCAGCGTAATAAGAAGAAGGTCGGCCTGGTGGTCAACGAATATGGCGATATTCAGGGGTTGGTCACCGTTGAAGATATTCTGGAGGAGATTGTCGGTGACTTCACCACTTCAATGTCACCAACGCTTGCCGAAGAAGTCACGCCGCAGAATGACGGTTCAGTAATTATTGATGGCAGCGCCAACGTTCGTGAAATCAATAAGGCATTTAACTGGCATTTGCCAGAAGATGATGCGCGAACGGTAAACGGTATTATCCTTGAAGCACTGGAAGAGATCCCCGTTGCCGGCACGCGAGTGCGTATTGGGCAGTACGATATCGATATTCTCGACGTGCAGGACAATATGATTAAGCAGGTGCAGGTATTGCCTGTCAAACCGCTACGAGAAAGCGTATCTGACCAGTGAGGATAATCCAGACCGGGTAACGCATCAGCACTACCCGGTCTGAGGCTGATTAGCTTTTTGCCTTCGCCACAGACACCATTGCCGCGCGAATGGTACGTCCGTTAAGGGTATAGCCTTTCTGCATGACCATCAGCACGTTACCGGCAGCAACTTCATCAGACTCAACCATTGCAATAGCCTGGTGTACGTTCGGGTCCATCGGCACATCGATATCCGCAACCACCTGCACGCCAAACTTCGCCACAACATCCAGCATCGACTTGCGGGTCAGTTCAATACCTTCAACCATCGCCGCCATCGCGTCATTATCTTTGTTCGCCACTTCCAGCGCGCGGTCCAGGCTATCCAGCACCGGCAGCAGTTCGTTGACGAATTTTTCCAGCGCAAATTTATGCGCTTTTTCTACGTCAAGTTCGGTACGACGACGCAGGTTTTCCATTTCCGCTTTGATACGCAACACGCTGTCACGCTCGCGCGTTTCAGCTTCTGCAAGCTGAGCCTCCAGATTCGCAATCTTTTCATCGCGCGGATCCACCTGCTCAGCAGAAGCGTCTGATTCTACCGCCTCAACTTCTTCGTGCTGATCCATGATAATTTCTTCCGGGGCTTGCCCCTCAGGCGTTTTCTGTTCTTTACTACTCATGAATTTCTCCGCGTTTTTTTCGCATTCATCTCGCTAACCTGGATTATTATGGGGATAAGATTCAGGGTTTCAAGGGAAGTACTCACATTGTCACTAATCTTCGTTACAAGGACCTCGAGAAAATGAACAAACATTTCAAGTGTATTGGCATTGTGGGGCATCCACGTCACCCCACTGCACTGACCACACATGAAATGCTCTACCGCTGGCTGTGCGTCAAAGGTTATGAGGTTATCGTTGAGCAACAAATCGCCCACGAGCTGCAGTTGAAAAATGTGAAAACCGGTACGCTCGCAGAAATTGGTCAGCAAGCAGACCTCGCCGTAGTCGTCGGTGGCGACGGCAATATGCTGGGGGCTGCACGCACCCTGGCACGCTATGACATCAAAGTTATCGGGATTAACCGCGGCAATCTCGGTTTTCTGACCGATCTTGACCCGGACAATGCCCAACAGCAATTAGCTGACGTACTGGAAGGCCACTACATCAGCGAAAAGCGCTTTTTACTCGAAGCCCAGGTGTGCCAGCAGGATTGCCAGAAGCGCATTAGCACGGCCATCAATGAAGTTGTGTTGCACCCCGGAAAAGTGGCGCACATGATTGAATTTGAAGTCTATATCGATGAAATCTTTGCCTTCTCCCAGCGTTCAGACGGGCTAATTATCTCCACCCCGACCGGCTCTACCGCCTATTCGCTCTCTGCCGGAGGCCCAATTCTGACGCCTTCGCTGGATGCCATTACACTGGTGCCGATGTTCCCACATACGCTTTCCGCACGACCGCTGGTGATCAACAGTAGCAGCACCATTCGCCTGCGCTTCTCTCATCGCCGTAACGATCTTGAGATCAGCTGCGACAGCCAGATCGCCCTGCCTATACAGGAAGGTGAAGACGTATTGATTCGCCGCTGTGATTATCATCTGAACCTGATACACCCAAAAGATTACAGTTATTTCAATACATTAAGCACTAAATTAGGCTGGTCAAAAAAATTATTCTAATTTAACGTCAACCTCTTTACTGTATAAAAAACCAGTTTATACTGTATGTAATTACAGTTATGGTTTTTCATACAGGAAAACAACTATGTTGGCACAACTGACCATCAGCAATTTTGCTATCGTTCGTGAACTGGAGATCGATTTCCAAAGCGGAATGACCGTCATCACCGGCGAGACCGGTGCGGGTAAATCCATTGCCATTGATGCTCTCGGGTTGTGTCTGGGCGGGCGGGCAGAGGCCGACATGGTACGTACAGATGCCACACGCGCCGATCTGTGCGCGCGCTTCTCTTTAAAAGATACCCCTGCGGCGCTACGCTGGCTGGAAGAGAACCAGCTTGAAGAAGGTCGTGAGTGTTTGTTACGCCGCGTAATCAGCAGCGACGGACGCTCCCGCGGATTTATCAATGGCACTGCCGTTCCCCTGTCACAGCTCCGTGAACTGGGCCAGTTGCTTATTCAAATCCATGGCCAGCACGCGCATCAACTCCTGACAAAATCGGAACACCAAAAGTTCCTGCTTGATGGTTACGCTAATGAAGCATCCCTGATTCAGGAAATGTCCGCGCGCTACCAGCTTTGGCACCAAAGCTGCCGCGACCTGGCGCATCATCAGCAACAAAGCCAGGAACGCGCTGCCCGGGCGGAACTGTTGCAATATCAGTTAAAAGAGCTGAACGAATTCAACCCCCAGGCAGGCGAGTTTGAGCAAATTGATGAAGAGTACAAGCGTCTGGCTAACAGCGGGCAGTTGCTCACCACCAGCCAGCAAGCGCTGGCGATCATGGCAGACGGCGAAGACGTTAATCTGCAAAGCCAGCTGTACACGGCAAAACAGCTGGTCAGCGAACTGGCGGGAATGGACGGTAAGCTCTCCGGTATTCTGGACATGCTGGAAGAGGCGACAATCCAGCTCAGCGAAGCCAGCGATGAGCTGCGCCACTATTGCGATCGTCTGGATTTAGACCCTAACCGTTTGTTCGAGCTTGAACAGCGAATTTCTAAGCAAATCTCTCTGGCGCGTAAGCATCACGTCGCCCCTGAAGCACTGCCACAGTTTTACCAGTCCCTGCTTGATGAGCAACAGCAGCTTGACGATCAGGCTGATTCGCTCGAAACCTTAACCCTGGCGGTAAACACGCACCACCAGCAGGCGCTGGAAACAGCAAAAATATTGCACCGCCAGCGCCAGCATTATGCTCAGGAGCTGGGACAACTCATCACAGAAAGCATGCATGCTCTCTCGATGCCGCACGGTGTCTTTTGCATTGATGTGAAATTTGAGGAACACCATCTGAGCGCAGACGGTGCCGATCGTGTGGAATTCAAAGTTACCACTAACCCGGGTCAGCCGTTACAGCCGATTGCGAAAGTCGCTTCCGGTGGTGAGTTGTCGCGCATTGCGCTGGCTATTCAGGTGATTACCGCGCGTAAAATGGAAACTCCTGCGCTGATTTTCGATGAAGTCGACGTTGGTATCAGTGGTCCGACGGCAGCGGTTGTGGGTAAGCTACTGCGTCAATTGGGTGAATCAACCCAGGTGATGTGTGTGACTCACCTGCCGCAGGTTGCTGGTTGCGGTCATCAACATTTCTATGTCAGCAAAGAAACTGACGGCGCAATGACCGAAACACACATGCAGCCGCTGGATAAACGCGCTCGCCTGCAGGAATTAGCCCGCCTGCTTGGCGGTAGCGAAGTGACGCGTAATACCCTCGCAAATGCAAAAGAACTGCTGGCGGCATAAACTTTTTTACCTTGTGACGGTCTGAGTTCAACATAAAATCGCCGACCGACCCGACAGCAAAAGGTTTTAAAGTGGTGAAAGGTCTATTATCATCGGCATATTACATATGAGCCACGTACTGCTCGGGCCCGAAAAGGAATCAAATCACTATGCGCTGTAAAACGCTGACTGCTGCTGCAGCAGTACTACTGATGTTGACTGCAGGCTGTTCCACTCTGGAGCGAGTGGTTTACCGCCCTGACATCAACCAGGGAAATTATCTGACACCTACCGATGTCGCCAAAGTGCGTACAGGTATGACGCAACAGCAAGTTGCTTATGCACTGGGTACACCAATGATGTCCGATCCTTTTGGTACTAACACCTGGTTTTATGTGTTCCGTCAGCAGCCAGGGCATGAAGGCGTTACTCAGCAAACGCTGACGCTGACCTTTAACAGCAGCGGCGTATTAACCAACATTGATAACAAACCTGCTCTGACCGACAACAAGTAGGTTTGAGAGATCAAAAAAAGGTGCTCAATGAGCACCTTTTTTATTGTCTGTTATTTTTTAGCGGATTTCTCTGCTCGCTGCCTGCGCAGTTCTTTCGGATCAGCAATCAATGGCCGATAAATTTCCACCCGATCGCCGTCATGCAAAACATCAGCAAGCTTAACCGGACGGCTGTAGATGCCCACCTTATTTTTGCTGAGATCGATATCAGTACGTAGCTCCAGCAATCCCGAAGCGCGAATCGCCTCTTCGACGGTTGCGCCCTGCTGCAACGTCACGCGCTGCAGATACTGTTTCTCGGGCAGCGCGTACGCTACTTCAACGACAATTTTAGCCGACGCTGACACTGTAAACCTCTTTCGCGCGAACCGTGAAGGCCTGCACCATATTAGAAGCCAGCTCTTTAAAGATGCGGCCAAACGCCAGTTCGATTAACTTATTGGTGAACTCAAAATCGAGATGAAACTCAATACGACACGCTTCATGACTTAGTGGCGTAAACTTCCAGCCGCCAATCAGTTTCTTGAACGGTCCATCGACCAGATGCATCAGGATGCTCTGGTTACTGGTCAGTTGATTACGCGTGGTGAACGTTTTGCTGATCCCTGCTTTCGAGACATCCACAGCGGCCGTCATTTGCCCCGGAGTCGACTCCAGGACGCGGCTTCCGGTGCAACCCGGTAAAAACTGAGGATAGGATTTAACATCATTCACTAACTGATACATCTGTTCCGCACTGTAAGGTACTAAAGCGGTCCGGCTAATCTGAGGCATAACAATTTCCATCAATATCAATCGTGCAAATAATACCATTTATCATCCGCTAAAAAAAACGCTATAGCCCAACTCGTGCTAAGATAGCGCCTTGCGCCCCGCTGGATGAAATGGGGTGTTTTTCAATTCCAGATTACCTATACTGAGCGGCATTATGACGAAGAAAAAAGCACACAAACCTGGCTCAGCCACAATCGCGCTCAACAAGCGCGCACGACACGAATACTTTATTGAAGAAGAGTTCGAAGCTGGACTCGCACTGCAAGGCTGGGAAGTCAAATCCCTGCGCGCAGGAAAGGCCAATATTGGCGATAGCTATGTCATTCTCAAAGACGGCGAAGCGTTCCTGTTTGGCGCCAACTTCACGCCGATGGCCGTTGCCTCAACGCACGTCGTGTGTGACCCTACTCGCACCCGTAAGCTTCTGTTAAACCAACGCGAACTTGACTCCTTATATGGACGCATGAATCGTGACGGTTACACCGTCGTGGCACTTTCGCTGTACTGGAAGAATGCCTGGTGCAAAGTCAAAATTGGCGTCGCAAAAGGGAAGAAACAGCACGACAAGCGTTCCGATGTAAAAGAACGTGAGTGGCAGTTGGACAAAGCTCGTATTATGAAAAATGCAGGTCGATAAATCCCCTCTCAGCGGCCAGTCTCTCATCATGAGGCTGGCTCTTATTGTTTAGTTATTGAAACCCACCCATTATATTCACCAAAATTATAGTTTTTACACCGCTGAATCGTTCAAACCTAAAATAGTCTTTTCATTATTTTATCGGGTCCATAGCTTAATAAAATAAAACTTCAAGAGCGTATCGTTTATATTTTACGCCTCACCAATAACACTATTATTACTGGTGTTTATTAGATTTGTAAAAAACCACAAAGAGGAAAAACAACTTTATATACAGCGAGTTAGATTTCAACAACAACCAAAACACGTACTGGAAAGTATCCTTTTCAATTACCTCAATGTATTTTTAATATAGATAATTTGCGTAATACATCCTTTCTGACTATATCATCTAATACGAAAGAACTATTCAGACTCAGGGGCCCTGACGTATTCGAAAAACAAACTGATACCTGCGTGACCTAATCAATGAAACCACATGTGCAAACTCATCTATACGATGAACGGGCACCTGTCAGCTCATTCTCCCAACACGCTATTGTGGATTAATACTCTCGGCCTGCCATCAGGAGTGAATATATGCGTCTACTCGCCGTTGTATCAAAATTGACTGGTGTTTCCACAAATATTGAAGCTTCAGAAGTCACGCTCAATTCACCTTCCATCGTGAAGCTGTCTGTTTCTCGTGAAGAAATCAGTCAGCTTACCCGCGTAAATCAGGATCTGATTGTCACACTCCGCTCTGGTGAAACTATCACAATTAAAAACTTTTACGTTGGCAAAGGTGATGAACAAAGCCAGCTCGTACTTGAAGATAGTAACGGCGCACTATGGTGGGTTCAGGATACGGATGGCGCATTCCACTATCAGCATCTGGACGATCTCACCCCATTGATGGCGAGCGAAGGCAGTCATGAAGGAGGCGCAGTTTGGCCCTGGGTTCTTGGCGGGATCGCGGTCGCTGGCGGAGTTGGCCTCGCTGCAGGTGGCGGCGGTGGCGGTGGCGGTGGCGGTGGGGGGAGCGATAACAACGCTGGAAACGATAATGGTGGCAATGGCAATGGCAATGGCAATGGCAATGGCAATGGCAATGGCGATGGCAATGACAATGGCAATGGCGATGGCGATGGTGGCGATCCGCCGACAACAACCCCTAACATGCCAGACGTGCCCGTTATTACCAGCGTGATCGATAATCAGGAGCTGATTACAGGTCCTGTCAATCAGCAGGAATCCACCAACGATAATACGCCTACTCTTCAGGGCACTGGCCCCGCAAATGCCACCTTACATATTTTTGATAACGGTGTCGAAATAGGACAGGTCACTATCGATGCCAACGGCAACTGGACGTTTACTCCATCTTCCCCGCTCGCGGAAGGCGCTCACCAGTTTACGGTCAGCGCATCAAACAATGCGGGCAGCAGCGCAATCTCAGACAGTTGGGTCATTACCGTCGATACCACCCCACCTGCCGCCGCAGTAATTTCTTCAGTGAACCTGGAAGGCACCATGGTGACGGGTAGTGCAGAGCCCGGAAGCACTGTCACCATCATTGGCAGTAACAACCAGGTTCTGGGTTCAGCAATCGTCGGTTCAGGCAGCACCTTCACTATTGGCATATCACCCTCGCAAACACATGGTGAAACGCTGACAGCAAAGATTCAGGATGAAGCAGGCAATATCGGGCCAGATACCTCATTCAGTGCCTCAAATTCCGGTTATCCAGGCGTCCCCGTGATTGTCAGCGTTATGGATGATGTCGCGCCCTCCGTTGGGTCATTGACCAACAATCAGTCCACTAATGATGCGACCCCAACGCTTTCCGGGACAGCTGACGCCAACAGTACGGTTAAAATTTACAATAACGGGGCATATATCGACAGCGTCGTCGCCGACAGCAACGGTAGTTGGGACTGGACCTCCAGCACAAACTTGCGGGACGGCTCATACGCCTTCACCGCTACGGCAACCAACCACCTGGGTACGGGGGGAATATCGACGGCATTCAATATCAATATCGATACTCAGCCGCCGTTATCACCAGACAATCTGAACGTATCTGCCGATGGTGCTGTCGTCACTGGTACGGCTGAACCCGGCAGTACCGTGACTATAACCGACAATAATAATCATTTAATCGGCAGTGGCGTTACCGGGCCAGATGGCTCGTTTACTATCACCATAAACCCACCACAAACCAATGGCGAAACCATAGCCGCTATCGCTACCGATCCAGCAGGAAACCCGAGTTTGCCAGAAACAGCACTCGCTCCCGATATCACCGCCCCGCTACCGCCCGCAAACCTGACAATCAATAACGCGGGCGATGAGGTTTCCGGCACGGCAGAGCCCAACAGTACCGTACATATTCTCAATCCTGGTGGCACTATCATTGGCACGACCACCGCTGATGCTGACGGAGATTTCACCGCCACACTGGTTCCGCCACAAACGAACGGCGAACATCTTGTCGCCAATGCAATGGATGCAGCAGGTAATACCAGTGATAACACAGCAGTCACCGCACCAGACAGCACCGCCCCTGACGCACCGACAGGGGTAATTGTCGCCGGGGATGGTGGTTCAGTCAGTGGACATGCTGAAATCGGCAGCACTATCACCGTAAAAGACAGCAACGGGAATACGATTGGCGTGGGTCAGGCAGACAGCGGCGGTCACTTTGCCGTGTCGATCACCCCGTCACAAAACAATGGTGAAACGGTAAAAGTGACCGCAACGGACAGCGCAGGCAACGAAAGTCTGCCCGCTTCCGCGCTGGCTCCGGATATTACCGCGCCAGACCAACCGATTATTATTGCCGTCTTAGACGATGTTCCCGACGTCATCGGAAAAATTGATAACAACACGCTGACAAACGACGATAAACCGGAAATTAAGGGCACCGCCGAAGCGGGCTCGCAGGTAAAAATTTATGATAATGGCACCCTGCTAGCCACCGTTACCGCCGATATCAATGGTAACTGGGACTACACGCCGACCACCGCGCTGAGCCAGGGCGCACACGTGTTTACGGTTACGGCAACTGATGCCGCCAACAACACCAGTAGCGCCGCCAGTTGGAAAATCATTGTCGATAGCGTCGCGCCGACCGTCCCGGTTATTACTCTGATTAGCGATGACGTCGGAACCATCACCGGTAACATCGCGAATAACAACGGGG
>NZ_SZWR01000022.1:110204-110974 GCF_005280875.1 Citrobacter sp. wls827 | reverse complement strand
CCCTCTCCGGGACCGGCGAGCCAGGCTCGCTGGTGAACCTGTATGATAATGGTTTGCTGATGACGGTGATGCTCATCGACAAGTCAGGTACCTGGAGCTATACCGTCCCGGACAACAAGCAGCTTGCCGATCGCGGCCATCATTTTACAGTATCAGCAACAGATGCCGCCGGTAACGTCGTCACCTCCCCCGTCACTGTCACCATTACCGTTGACACCCAGCCTCCTGGGGCTCCGGTCATTTCAGCCGCCACAGATGACATCGGCAATGCACCCGTTGACTTGCCTTCTGGTAGCCGTTCAAACGATAACCTGCCGTCACTGAAGGGGACCGGAGAAGTTGGCTCCACCATCACTATCTACGATGGTGCCACACCGATTGGAACGACCACCGTTGTGGCCGGAGGAAGCTGGAGTTTCCCGGTCACCCAGCCACTTAGTGAAGGCTCGCACACGTTGTCAGCTATCGCGACAGACGCGGCGGGTAACGCCAGTACCGCCGGAAGTTTCATGCTGACTGTCGATACAACACCACCCGCGGCCCCGATCATCACCTCAGCGGAAGGGCTTATTGGCATTGAAACTAAAGCACTGAGTAATGGCGGCAGCACGAAAAGCGACAACCCTAAACTGTCCGGAACAGGTGAGCCGGGTGCGACAATTACGATTTATGAGAATGGCGGCCTCGCCGGCATCACTACCGTACAGCCAGACGGCACCTGGACATTTACCCCGACCTCACTTGCCGATGGGCCGCATAAATTCACCGCC
>NZ_SZWR01000022.1:44429-110129 GCF_005280875.1 Citrobacter sp. wls827 | reverse complement strand
GGCGGGCTTTACGCTGACGGTGGATAATCTGCCGCCAACGCAACCGCTCCCGCCCACCATTACGGACGACGTCAATCCGATAACCGGGGTCGTGACAAACGGCATGACTAACGACACCACGCCAACGTTCAGCGGCACGGGGAGTGTCGGCGATCTCATTACCCTCTATCTTAATGGCAACTCTTCGTCGCAGGGTACCGCAACGGTTGGGGCAGACGGTAGCTGGAGCTTTACACCATCAGTGCCACTTCCCCAGGATGTTTATCAGGTGACCATTACGGCGACCGATCCTGCTGGCAACGTCAGCCCGCCATCAGATGCCATCCTCCTGGAGATCGATACAACGCCCTCTGCCTCCCCTGTTATTCTTGCCGTCAATGATAATGTCGGTGGTTTCCAGGGCGATCTTGCACCTGGCGCAATAACAGATGATACGACGCCAACTATTCGCGGAACCGGCACTGACGGCGACACGATCACGCTGTACAACGGCAGTACGATTATCGGTACCACAACGGTGGTTGGCACCACCTGGAGTATTACTCCTGGGACGGCACTGGCAAACGGAAGTTATACGCTAACGGCCATTGCAACCGATGCGGCGGGGAACGCCAGTACCCCATCAAACAGCGTAGCGTTTACGGTTAGCAGCACCGTGCTGACCCTACCGCAGGTTACAGATATTGAAGATGACGCTGGCGTCATTATCGGTTCATTGACCAACGGTAGCATCACGGATGATACCCCCCCAACAATCAGCGGGACCGGTGCGCCGGGCAGTACGGTAGTCATTTTCGATGGCGGCAATCCCATTGCCGAAACCCTCGTTGCGGCGAATGGTAGCTGGAGTATTGAGATTACGCTGACGGGCGATGGCCCGCACACGCTGACGTTCGGCGCCAGGGATCCCGCGGGTAATTCCCTGGCGGCAGGAAACCCTGTGATGTTGATACTCGATACGCAGCCTCCTGCCGAGCCAATCGTCACCTATGTTGACCCGAACGGCACGCTGGTGAGCGGGACAGCCGAGCCGGGCAGTACCGTCATCATCAGAAATGGTACCACGGTACTGGGTCAGGGCATTGCGAACAGCGTTACAGGTGTCTACACCGTCACGATATCACCCGCACAAACTACGGGGCAGAATCTGAATGCAATCGCCCAGGATCAGGCGGGCAATAGCAGCGACCCTACGCCGTTTAACGCGGCCACTTCCAGTATTCCGCATCCGCCAACTCTCGAAATCATTGATGATGTCTCTCCCGTTACAGGAGTGATTGGCAACGGTAAATCCACCAATGACACCTCACCGCTGTTACAAGGAACCGCCACGGCAGGAGCAACGGTTACAATTTATCAGGATGGGAATGTAATCGCTACGGTCACCGCCGATGCCGTTTCCGGCGCATGGCGCTATCCATTATCCACTCCACTGACAAACGGCACGACCTACAATTTCACCGTATCGCAAACTGTAAACTCAGAACCCAGTGGGTTGTCGCCCAATTACGCCATCACTATCGATACTGCCGCCCCACAAGCCCCCGCGATCACCAGTGTGATTGACGACGTGTTACCAGGTACAGGATCGTTAGATACCGGACAAATTACCAACGATGCACGCCCGACCTTCAATGGAACCGGCGAAGCGGGTGCGACTATCACCCTTTACGATAAAGGTATCGCGATTGGCACAACCACAGTGAGTGGCAGCGGATACTGGAGCTATACTCCGACAAATGGGTTGGGAGAAGGCGAGCATATCTTTACCGCACGCGCAACGGATGCGGCAGGCAACCAGGGCGATCCCTCCAACAGCTTCCGAATTATTGTCGATACGTTAATCCCAAGCGCGCCCTCTATTGTGACGGTAACGGACGACGTCGGTACCCCGCAATCCCTTACATCCGGACAGCTAACCAACGACAACACCCCAACGCTTGCTGGCGTCACCGAGGCCGATTCAGTGGTTACCATTCGCGATAATGGCGCGGTAATTGGCACAACCACCAGCGATGAAAACGGCAACTGGAGCTTTACACCGGCTCCAGCACTTAGTGAAGGCAATCATTCGTTAACCGCAACCGTCACGGATGGCGCTGGCAATATCAGCCCGGCAAGCCCACCTTTCGTTCTGGTAGTTGATACGCTGCCGCCCGCGGCGCCGAACATTACCTCGGTGATTGACGATCAACCCGGCAACACATCGCTGACTAACGGACAATTGACTAACGATGCACAACCCACGCTGAACGGCAAAGGAGAGATCGGCGCATCTATCACCATCCGCGATAAAGGCGTTGATATTGGTACAACTCAGGTTGATGAATCCGGCAACTGGAGCTTCACGCCGGATGCCCCACTGACTCAGGGGCAACACATCTTTACCACCGTTGCCACCGACCAGGCGGGCAATATGGGGGGGGTATCTTCGTCCTTTACCCTCGAACTGGATTCTATCGCCCCGCAGCCCCCCATCATTAGCACGGTGCTGGACAATACAGCGCCCACAACAGGCGCGATAACCAATGGGCAGACGACAAACGAAACACGTCCGGCACTGAGCGGCACGGGCGAAGTGGGAGCGACCATTACCGTTCTGAGCGATGGTCAACCCATTGGCACTACCACCGTGGGTGCGGGAGGTATCTGGAACTTTACCCCAACGGATGCTCTGAGCAACGGACCACATACATTGACCGTCACCGCGACCGACAGTGCAGGTAACACCAGCCTTGCGTCGAACGGCTTTGGGCTCATCGTCGATACCATATCGCCGGGTATACCCGTCATTTCTCAGGTCGCAGATGATGTCGGCCCGCTGACGGGCAATCTGAACAACGGCCAGGTCACAAATGATGCGCAACCCACGCTCAGTGGTACGGCAGAAGCCAATTCCACGATCAAAATTTATGACAATGGCACCTATCTCGGTACCGCTCCGGTAGACGCCAATGGAGCCTGGAACTTCACGCCAACAGCCGGACTTGGAAATGGTAACCATGCGCTCACGGTGACCGCCACGGATGCAGCCGGAAACGTCAGTCAGTCATCCGCCGCATTTAACATCATTGTGGATACCGTTGCCCCGCTTGCCCCCACCATTATCCAGGCCGTCGATGATGTACAGCCCGGCACCGGGACTCTGTCCAGTGGAGCCTGGACCAATGACACCCGTCCGCTGCTCAGTGGCTCAACGGAAGCGAATGCCCGGGTCGCGATTTACGATAACGGCACGCTGCTGGGGACGGTAACAGCCACAATAGATGGGACGTGGGAATATCTGCCATCCACACTGAGCAACGGCCAACATACATTCACGGCTATCGCCACCGACGCCGCAGGCAATATCGGTGCCACCTCAAGCGGATTTATTATTAATATCGATACGACCCCACCGCCAATCCCACAACTGATCTCGGTCATAGATGACATCGCAGGGGGAGTTTTCAATACAGCGCTGAACAATGGGCAGCTAACCAACGATGCCCGCCCAACGCTCAACGGTACCGCCGAAGCCGGTAGCACTGTCAGCATCTATGACGGGAACACTCTGCTTGGTACTGCGCTGGTGCAAGGCAATAATAGCTGGACATTTACTCCGACCACGCCGCTCGCGACCGGGTCCCATACCTTCACTGTGACCGCTACCGATGCGGCAGGTAATACCAGCGGCGCAACAGCAGGTTTTACCGTGGTGGTGGACACCACAGCCCCGGCACAGCCTTCAATAAGTAGCATTATTGATGATGTTGGCCCCAACACCGGTGCGATTGGCAGCAACCAGCCCACCAATGACTCACGCCCAACCCTGAACGGATCCACAGAGGCCAACGCGCGAGTCGATATTTATGATAATGGCAGTTTTGTTATCAGCGTAACGGCTGACAGCACCGGCAACTGGAGTTACACGCCGTCCACTGCTCTGGCTCAAGGGGCTCATTCTTTTACCATCACGGCGACAGATGCGGCGGGGAATACCAGTGGATTATCGTCTGCGGCAGCCATTGTGGTCGATACCATCGCGCCCGGTGTTCCAACCGGGCTGGCGGTCAACGCCAATGGTACGGCGTTAACCGGCGTGGCCGAAGCGAACAGTACGGTCATTATCACCTCTGGTAGCGGAACGGTACTCGGCACCACGACAGCGAATGCTTCCGGTAACTTCACCTTTACCCTGAATCCACCGCAAATTAGTGGACAAACGCTGCTGGTTAGCGCACAGGACGCCGCAGGCAACATCGGTACGGCGGGTAACGTACTGGCCCCGTTTACCGGCGTACCGCCTGCGCCAGTGATCTCCAGCGTATTCGATGATGTCGGCACTATCACGGGCCTGGTCACCGCCGGGAAAACCACGAATGATACCCGCCCAACACTGAGCGGAACTGCGCAGGCAAACGCCGTTATCAACCTGTATAACAACGGCACGTTGATGGGGAGCACAACCGCAGACGGGAATGGGATCTGGAGCTTTACCCCATCCGGTGCGCTCAGCGAAGGCAACCACGCGTTTACTGCCAACGCCACAAATGCCAACGGCTCGAGCGTTTTGTCTGGCTCGTTCAGCGTCATTGTGGATACCACGCCACCGCCACCTCCTACGATTCTGATCAGCGCCGATGGCGGAACAGTGAGCGGCATTGCCGAAGCCGGCAGTACGGTGACGATATCCCTGCCTGGCGGTACCAGCGTGACAGCGGTCGCCAACAGCAGTGGCGTCTACAGTGCCACCTTGCCTGTACGCCAGATTGAAGGTCAGTCGTTATCTGCAACGGCAACCGACGCGGCAGGTAACACGTCATCGCCTGCCAGCGTCATCGCGCCGGTACTCCCCCTGCTGGCTGAAGATAATGTCACCCGTTTGCCGCTACAGACTGACGTGACAATCAGCACTGAGCATCAAAGCGATTACGGTTTCCTGCTGGTGAACGCACTGGGTAATGTCGCCAATGTGCTGGGTAACGACACGGCAAGTGTTAATTTCAGCATCCAGTCTGGCGGTAGTGGCTCCATCACCATTAACGCCGCGGCGACCGGCATTGTGCTGTCACTATTAAGCTCAATGGAGATTGTTATCCAGCGCTATGACTCCTTGCTCAACACATGGATAACCGTGGTCGATACCTCAAAACCCAATTTTGCCAGTTTGCTGACCATCGGAGCCTCTGGAGTGACGCTCAATTATGATGGGCTGACAGGCGGGGATTATCGCGTGGTCAGCTTCAACACTAACCTGCTGGCGACTGGCGCATACACTAGCCTGGACGTTGCCGTGGTGAAAACCAACGGCGGAACCATCACTGGGGGGACCACAGAATCCGGTAACATCATCACCGATACCGATCCAACTAACGGGCAAGATAACGCCCCTTCCGGCACGCTGGTCACCGCTATCACTGACGGTAACGGCAACGTCGTGAACGTCCCGGCGGGCGGCATTGATGTGCAGGGGAAATACGGCATTCTGCATATCAATCAGAATGGTAGCTACACCTATACCCTGACCAATACGTCAATCTCAGTGTATGGCCGTTCCGAAAGTTTCACTTACACGCTAACGCATGGTAGCGATCACTCCTCGGCAAAACTGGTGGTCACGCTGGGTCAGGCCCCGACCACCAGTACGGTAACGGCGGCAGACGATGTGGCTGCGCTGACTTACGGGACGCAGGTCATCGCAGTCGACAACCATCCATCACAACAAACCGGCTTCACGCTCGCCAGTGTTGGTTTGGGACAATTGCTGGATGTCAGCCTGGTCAACGGTTTGACCAACCCGATTAAATTCAACGTTGATGACGGCGCGACCCGAACGATAACGGTTCAGGCCAGCGTACTTGGCGTAACGCTGGGCGGCTTTGATCTCTATGTCTACCGCTTCAACGAGTCTATTCAGCAGTATGAGCAGTACCGGGTACAACCGAACTGGGTAACCGCCCTACTGAGCGGCAATTCACCCGCGTATACCATTACGCTGCCGGGCGGTGACTATCTGTTCCTGCTTAACGCTTCCGGCGGCCTGACGCTGCTGACCAGCTATACCCTGAATATTCAGGCCGATCACACCTACGCCGTCGACAGCCTGAGTGCGGCAACCAATGGAAATCTGCTGGCCAACGACTCGGCTCCGGCTAATACCGTTATCACCGAAGTGAACGGTGTCGCCGTTAACGCAACGGGCACTACCACCATTAACGGACAGTACGGCACGCTGACTATTGATGCAAAAGGGAACTACACCTACACGCTGAAAAGCGGACTGGGTGCAGACGGTATCAGCACACCGGACAGTTTCGTCTATACGGTCAAAGCCCCCAATGGCGATACAGGAAGCGCCTCGCTGAACATTACGGCGACCCCGCAAGCGCTGGACGCAGTAAATGACGTCAGCAGCATGATGGCGGTAAGTACCATTCAGGACTCTGCGGCATATGGAAGTGGCGCGCTGGGCACCGCGACAATTCCGACGCTGGGGAGCAAAGCAACTGGTACAGGTTCGTTTGATATCGCAACAAATGACGTACTGAAAGGCGCCACGCTCAACTTCAGCATCGGCACACTTATCACCGTCGGTACGCTGGGCGTAACCTGGACAATCACCGGTCCTGACGGATTCTCGCTTTCTGGCTCTGTACCCGCCAGCTCTATCAGCCTGTTAGGCAGTTCAATTGCCGTCTCGCTGGGTAATGCTGAGCTAGCCGCTGGTCATTACAGCATCAGCTTCACAGGAACAATGGGGGGACTGGCCGTTGGCAACGTCAGCATTACGCCAAACGTCACGGGTACGACATGGCACCTCAATACCTGGGACGTTAACACCACGACGGTGAATGGCAATATTTTTGATGGCAGTGATGCCGCTGGCGCGCACGATCAGCTCTCAACCGTCCATACCCAGCTCACTGTCACCGGTTTTAACGGCAGTACCGCCACCCTCAATCCGGCCGGCAGCGCCAGTAGCGCAACCATTCAGGGTCATTATGGTTCACTGACCATGAACCTGGATGGTTCATACATCTACACGCTGAAGCCGGGTACAACCGTAGCGTCGATAATCAGCAAAGAGACCTTTACCTATACGCTGAACGACCAAAACGGGCACACGGACACCGCTACGCTGACCATCAATATGAACCCGCAGATGGCAAGCACCGCACAGCATGACGTGATCACCGGATCGGTCTACGGCGATACGCTGATTTATCACCTGCTCAATGCCAACGACGCTACCGGCGGTAACGGGTCAGCGGACAACTGGACCAACTTTTCACTGGCTCAGGGCGACAAAATCGACATCGGCGACCTGCTGGTAGGCTGGAACGGACAAAATGCCACGCTCGGCAACTACCTCACAGTGACCACCAGCGGTAACAACACCATCGTGTCCATTGATCGCGACGGTACAGGCAACACGTACCACACCACTAACCTCGTAACGCTGGAGAACGTACACACCACGCTCGATGAGCTGATCCAACAAAATCACATTGTGACCTGAAACGAACGCCATACCACTATAACGATATAACAACAGCCCCGGATGCCGTGACGTCCGGGGCAATAACAATCGTCACTGCCCTATTTTGCAAGGGATAAACTATGAGAAATGTCGCCCCTGTTGCTGTACTGCTGGCATTAACGTTTTGTTCCGTTCGTGCGAATGCCGAAGATGAACCGCAAATTATTACGCCGGAAGGGCTGGCAACCAGTCAGATGCTTCCCTCTCTGGATGGTTCTGTGGCCGATCTACCGCTAAGCGTTGCCGCTCCCGGAAGCCTGACGCTTAACGACGCGGTGAGTCGCGCCGTGAGCTGGCATCCTTCTATTCGTGAATCCATTGGCAAACTGCTCTCGCAAAATGAGCAGATAGACGTGGCGAAAGCGAAATATTACCCGCAAGTTACAGCCGGAATGAACAACGGCTACAGCAATACCTACACTGACCATGGCTTCAGCCCTGCACTGGTCATTTCGGTGTCACAAATGCTGTATGACTTCGGCAAAGTCGCCAGCCAGGTGCGCGCCGAAACCGCCGGTTCAGCGCAGCAACAGGCAAACGTGTTACTCAGCATCGATACTGTCGCTCACGCTACCGCCAATGCCATCGTCCAGGTTCAGACATGGCAACAGATGGTGGATGCCGCCGAAGAGCAACTGGTCGCACTAAACGGTATTGGTCGACTGACCAGAGAACGTAATGATGAAGGGGCGACCTCGCTGTCAGACGTAGTGCAAACCGATGCGCGTATCGAGTCCGCACGTTCTCAACTGGCGCAATATCAGGCCAATCTCGACAGTAGCAAAGCGACATTGATGAGCTATCTCGGCTGGAACTCGCTTAACGGCATCAGCAATGAGTTTCCGGTAAAACTGGACAGCAGTTGCGATGTGGTAAAACCGGAGGATAAGTTAGTTCCTGCAGTGCTGGCGGCCTGGGCGCAGGCGAACGTCGCGCAGGCCAACCTTGATTACGCCAACGCGCAGATGACGCCAACCATTTCCCTGGAGCCATCTGTTCAGCACTATCTCAACGACAAATACCCCAGCCATGAGGTGCTCGACAAAACGCAGTACTCAGCGTGGGTAAAAGTCGAAATGCCGCTGTATCAGGGAGGCGGGCTCACCGCCCGACGCAACGCCGCCAGCCACGCGGTAGAGTCCGCACAGTACTCTATTCAGCGCACCCGACTCGAAGTACGACAGAAATTACTGGAATCCCGCAGCCAGGCAATGAGTCTCGCGACTGCATTGCAGATCCTGCGCCGCCAGCAGCGGCTGAGCGAACAAACGCGCGAACTGTATCAACAGCAGTATCTGGATCTCGGCTCACGCCCATTACTTGATGTTCTTAACGCCGAACAGGAGGTGTACCAGGCCCGTTTTGCCGAACTCCAGACCCAAAGCCAGCTTCGCCAGCTACAACTGAACTGCCTCTACAACACCGGATCGTTGCGCCAGGCGTTCGCCTTAAATAACCGCAGCATTCAATCGGTGGAGATCCAGCTATGAGCGACGTCGAGCCTGTTGTTGAAGATGCTATTGGCGAACCCACCCTGAGCCAGTGGGCGCAGGCAATGACGCATATTGCCAGCCACTACCGCGTTGCCTGTTCGCCTGGTGCTATTCAGGCTAACGCCCCGTGGTTTGAGGGGAAAAGCAAAACCCTTGCTTTGACGCAATTAGCGCGCCAGGCGGGACTTTCCTTTCATATGCTGGATACCGCAAAGCAGGTACTTAACCAATGGCGTTTACCGGTGGTGGCGGAACTGCACGACGGCCAAATCATGGTGATCGAACATTTTAACGGTGAAGATGCCCTGGATGTTTTTATCATCGCCGACGAGGGACAACGCAACCGGCTGGCAGTGGCTGAGCTTCTGCCAGAAATCCATACTATCACCGCACTGCGCCCGTTATCGGCGTTAAAAGACGGTCGGGTTGATCGCTATATTTCGCGCTTTAGACCCGACTGGATACGCGAGCTGGTTTTACAAGATATCCGCCCTTACCTGCCGGTCATGATTGCCGCCTTTCTGATTAACGTCCTGTCGCTCGCCGGGATTATTTTTTCGATGCAGGTCTATGACCGGGTGATCCCCGCCCAGTCTTATCCAACGCTGTATGTTCTCTCTACCGGTGTTCTGGTCGCGGTGCTGTTTGGCTTTTTGCTGCGCGAAGCGCGTACCCACATCATGGACCTGCTCGGCAAACGCGCCGATATGCGCATTTCCGATCGCGTGTTTAGCCACGCATTGCGGCTACGCAACAGCGCCGTCCCCCGCTCAACGGGGAGCTTTATTTCTCAACTGCGCGAGCTGGAACAGGTTCGTGAGATGATCACCTCTTCGACC
Source organism: Citrobacter sp. wls827 (assembly GCF_005280875.1). Lineage (NCBI taxonomy): Bacteria > Pseudomonadati > Pseudomonadota > Gammaproteobacteria > Enterobacterales > Enterobacteriaceae > Citrobacter > Citrobacter sp. wls827. The sequence continues at coordinate 100,275 of NZ_SZWR01000022.1, read as the reverse complement.
ATGTCGACCATTGTCGATCTGCCGTTTTTCTTTCTGTTTATCGTCGTACTGGCGTGCATTGCTCCACCGCTGGCGTGGATAGCCCCCGTCGCCGCCATTCTGATGATTCTGCCGGGTCTGTTATTACAAAAAAAACTGGCGGTGCTTGCTAACCAGGCCGCCCATGAATCCACTCTGCGCAACGCGGTGCTGGTCGAGAGTGTTCAGGGGCTGGAAGACATCAAGCTGATGCAGGCGGAAAACCGCTTTTTACAGCAATGGAACAGCTATATCCGCATTACTGGAGAGTCCGGGTTACGCACACGCAAGCTTACCCAGGGGCTGATCGGCTGGGGGATGTCAGTACAAAGCCTGGTTTACGCCGCCATCATTATGTTTGGTGCGCCGATGGTTATTGAAGGCACGATGACCACCGGGGCCGTGGTGGCGGCTTCAATGCTCGGTTCCAGAATGATCGCCCCGATGGCTAACCTGTGTGGTGTGCTGGCCCGCTGGCAGCAGGTCAAAGCAGCCAAAATGGGGCTGGACAGCATTATGCAACTTCCCACCGAGACGCAGCACGATGAAGACCGGGTACACCAGGAGATTTTTCACGGCCATTATCTGTTTGAGAACGCACACTTTCGCTACCACAGCGACGATCAGCGCGTTCCGCTGCGGATCTCGCGCCTGGAGGTCATGCTCGGCGAACGGGTGGCGATCCTCGGGCGTAACGGCGCCGGGAAATCAACGCTGCTGCAGGCCATGGCGGGTGGTGTGGAGATTATCCAGGGCGATGTCCGGCTCGACAACCTGAGCCTGGCGCAGATCGATATGGCCGATTTACGTCGCAACATCGGTTTTCTCAGCCAGAATGCGCGGCTGTTTTTCGGCACTCTGCGCGAGAACCTGACCCTCGGCGCACCGCATGCCAGCGACGCGCAGATCTTCGAAGCGCTGGAGGTCAGCGGCGCGGCGGCTTTCGTTAAACAGCTCGCCAAAGGGCTGGCGCACCCCATTATGGAAGGCGGCAACGGTCTGTCCGGCGGCCAACGGCAGTCGATCCTGCTGGCAAGAATGCTGCTACGCTCACCCAATATTGTCCTGCTCGACGAACCCAGCGCCTCGCTGGATGAACATACCGAACGGGAGTTTATTCAGCGCCTGAACCTGTGGCTGGGCAACCGCACATTGATTGTTGCAACCCATCGCGTACCGGTTCTGGAACTGGTCGAACGCGTGGTGGTGCTCAAAGAAGGTCAACTGGTCATGGATGCCCCGAAAGCGCAGGCGTTGAATGCGAGCCGGGCACCAGCCCCAATTCACGGTCGGGAGTGGAAAAATGAAAACCAATCCGCATGACGTCGCCATGGACGATCTCGATATCCGCCGGGAACACCGTTTTTCCGGGGCCAGCCGCATTATTCTGCTCAGCACGCTGCTGTTTGCAGTCCTGGGGATCTGGGCATATTTCGGCAAGCTGGATGAAGTCTCGACGGGCAGCGGGAAAGTGATCCCCAGCTCGCGCGAACAGGTATTGCAGTCGCTTGACGGAGGGATCCTCGCCGAACTCAGCGTGCACGAAGGAGATAAAGTTCAGGCCAACCAGATTGTCGCCCGCCTCGACCCAACGCGTTCGGAGTCCAACGTGGGTGAAAGCGCCGCCCGCTATCGCGCATCTTTAGCGTCAAGCGCCAGACTGAATGCCGAAGTCAACGATTTGCCGCTAACGTTCCCCAGCTCGCTGCAGGCCTGGCCGGATCTTATCGCCTCTGAAACGCGGCTGTATAAAAGCCGTCGCGCGCAGCTTGCTGATTCTATGGTGGAACTGCAGGATGCGCTGGTCTCGGTAAATAAAGAGCTGGCCATTACCCAACGGCTGGAGAAAAGCGGTGCCGCCAGCCACGTAGAAGTGCTGCGCCTGCAACGACAAAAAAGCGATCTTGGACTCAAAATAACCGATCTGCGCTCGCAATATTACGTGCAGGCGCGTGAAGCGCTGTCGAAGGCCAACGCCGAGGTAGATATGCTGGCGGCTATCTTAAAAGGTCGCGAAGACTCCGTCACCCGCCTGACCGTTCGCGCCCCGATGCGCGGTATCGTAAAAAACATCCAGGTCACCACGATTGGCGGCGTGATCCCTCCTAACGGCGAAATGATGGAGATTGTCCCGGTAGACGATCATTTGCTGATTGAAACCCGCCTGTCACCGCGCGATATCGCGTTTATCCACCCCGGACAGCGGGCGCTGGTGAAGATTACTGCCTATGACTACGCCATTTACGGAGGGCTGGAGGGCGTGGTCGAAACCATCTCCCCGGACACCATTCAGGACAAAGTGAAACCGGAAATTTTCTACTACCGCGTGTTTATCCGTACCCATCAGGACTTCTTACAGAACAAGCTGGGACGCCATTTTTCTATCGTACCGGGCATGATTGCCACTGTGGATATAAAAACAGGTGAAAAAACCATCGTCGACTATTTAATCAAACCATTTAATCGTGCAAAAGAAGCACTGCGCGAGCGGTAAATCCTTGCGGTTAAAGGGTTGTGGGGGCTGGTCACGCGTGTCACAAGTCTGTTATACTTGTTCTAACACATTGGGGCTGATTCTGGATTCGACGGGATTCGCGAAACCCAAGGTGCATGCCGAGGGGCGGTTGGCCTCGTAAAAAGCCGCAAAAAAATAGTCGCAAACGACGAAAACTACGCTTTAGCAGCTTAATAACCTGCTCTGAGCCCTCTCTCCCTAGCTTCCGCTCTTAAGACGGGGATCAAAGAGAGGTCAAACCCAAAAGAGATCGCGTGGATGCCCTGCCTGGGGTTGAAGCGTTAAATCTAATCAGGCTAGTCTGGTAGTGGCGTGTCTGTCCGCAGGTGCCAGGCGAATGTAAAGACTGACTAAGCATGTAGTACCGAGGATGTAGGAATTTCGGACGCGGGTTCAACTCCCGCCAGCTCCACCACTTTTTAGTTGTTTGAAGTACAATGAAGTCTACTAAGCCCGCACAGCACAAGCTCTGCGGGCTTTTTTACGTCTATTGTCGTCCAGTGAGAATTGCTGAGAACTATCACTTATGGCACCCTGAATGGGACCCACAACGAAGGGTCCAAAAATCGAGGGTCCCAAAATGGCAAAAATCGCTAAGAAACTCACTGACACTGAAATCAAAAGCACCAAGCCAGCCGACAAAGAAATCAACTTGTTTGACGGTGATGGTTTGATCCTGCGAATCGCTCCTCTCGCAAAAGGAGGGAAGAAAAATTGGTATTTCAGATATGCGGTGCCAGTGAGTAAGAAAAGAACCAAAATGAGCCTTGGGACCTACCCTCACCTCACTCTGGCAAGAGCAAGAGCCTTGCGAGATGAATACCTTTCCTTGCTTGCCAATCGCATTGATCCTCAAGTCCATAACAACAATAAAGCTAATGCCTTAAAGAATGCTACTGAACACACTCTCCAAACCGTGGCAAGGAAATGGTTAGATGAGAAGGTAAAGACCTCAGGTATCTCACAAGACCATGCAGAAGACATCTGGAGAAGCCTGGAGAGAAATATCTTTCCCGGCTTGGGTAATGTTCCTATCAATGAGATCCGCCCCAAACTCTTAAAGCAACATCTCGATCCTATTGAGCAAAGAGGAGTCCTCGAAACTTTACGGCGAATCATTTCCCGATTAAATGAAATTTTTCGTTATGCTGCAACTGAGGAACTTATCGAGTTCAATCCTGCTGATAACCTTGGGCAACGGTTCAGTAAGCCGAAGAAACAGAACATGCCAGCATTACCCCCTTCCGATCTCCCCCGCTTCCTGGTTGCTCTAAACAATGCTTCTATCCGTTTAGAAACAAGGCTACTGATTGAGTGGCAACTTCTAACATGGGTTCGCCCTGGTGAAGCTGTTCGCACAAGATGGTCAGATATTGATATAGAAACCGGCATGTGGAACATACCATCCGATTTTATGAAAATGAAGAAGCCACATAAGGTCCCATTAAGTAAAGAAGCTTTGCGAATATTGGATTCAATGAAAGCCATCAGTGGGCACAGAGAGTGGGTTTTCCCCAGTATCAAAGCTCCACTCAATCATATGCATGAACAAACAGCGAATGCGGCCATAATCCGTATGGGCTTTGGTGGAGAGCTTGTAGCCCATGGAATGAGATCTATTGCACGAACGGCCGCAGAGGAGTCGGGTAAGTTCAGGACAGATGTCTTAGAAGCGGCCCTTGCTCACTCGAAGAAAGATGAAATAATTGCCGCATATAATCGCGCAGATTATCTCGCAGAACGAGTGGTTCTCATGCAATGGTGGAGCGGCTATGTGCAAGCTCAAAGGTTAAAAGCTTATGCTGCCTGAACAATTGACAAAGCAGAAAAGAAAATAAGTACTATATTTCCCCGTAGCAATAATACCAAAGTTATTGCTACCAAAGGGTACTTAAAGCTGTGGAGTGACCTGATATGGATAACCTTTTTGTGTCTTATGACCGCTTTCAGATATCAAATATAAATGTTTTTTTGCACGAGACCCTATGACATATAAGAGCCTGCGAGCCACATAATTTTGATGTGCAGGGCTACAATCTATAATGTCATTCCAATTTGGTATTTTTCCATTTAATAGCCCGGTGCAAATAATGACATCGTACTCATCTCCTTTTGTCGAATGACAAGTCGTAATTTTAACTCCGCTTTTAAAATTAAAAAAAGAATGAAGATCATTTGCCCTATAGTTCATACTATATTTAGCCATTCGTTTTTTAGTAGCATCTATCAAGCAGATCATTTCTTTATAAGCATAGCTTTGATTATTAACATCCAATCCTAATGAACTACAGAATTCAGTTATAAGATTTTTTATCCAAATATCTATTTCACAATTATAATCCAATGCAAATTCTATTTTATTTATTTCTTTTATGATTTGCTTTGGAGATAAGAATTTTGTATATGACTCTAAATCATTTAATTCTTTGAGTAAATCTCGCAAAAGTTTCTGCCTAACAATATAATTAGATGGATTCTTTTCAATTAAAGCAAGCTTTACAAGATTGAGCCACAAGTTTTCATTATTTTTAGGTATGGGAGAAACCATGATACCATCGATATCCAGATCAGAATTTAGTGATATAATTTCATTGGATAATTTTATTACATCAAACCAACTTGGGCATAGAACAGCAATTTCACCAGGAGAAATACCTTGTTCTAAGTGAGTTCTTATTATTCCTGAAACATAAACAGACAACTGGGTGATATCAACACTATTTTCCTTGAGTATCACAGAAGGAAATGTCTTCAGTTCTGACAATGAATTAATATAATAGGCATCATCTTTATATTTGCTATAAAAATCTATGATCGATTGACTACTACGGAAACAACCGGTTAACCTCATTTCTTCTAATTCTTCAAGGTTGAAGTAATCGAACAACTCTTCTCTATTTTTAACAACCGCTCCCAATCCAGTATATATTGCTTGTTCTTTATCACCAATAAAAGTAACCAAGGAATTTCTTTTACTTACTATCAGCCTTAGTATTTCATATTGAATATGAGAGGTATCTTGATATTCATCGACTAAAATATATCGCATAATTAAAGATAGTCTTTCACATAGCACATCATTCTTCAATAATAAATTGCACGTTAAATTCAAAATCAAATCAAAATCGATTAATCGATTCTCATACAAATAGGAGTGATAGGCTTTTACCACTGAATATTCAGCAGTATTTCGAGAATATACCGGAGTAAAACTTAAGTCTAAAAGCGTATCTATTTTATCGTAAGGAGATAAGTTATAACGTTCTCTCAGATCATTTAATATAAATTCTTTTTCATACTCATCAATTACATTAAAACCTTTACTGAGCCTTGGAATTCTATCAATGTTAGGCTTTATAATCCAATTTAAACAAAAACTATGTATTGTTCCAATCCACAATGAATCGCTATTTATACCATATGAAATAATTCTTTCGAGAATAGTATCTGCTGCAACATTAGTGTATGTCAATGCCACAATTTTTTTCTTACCTATATCAAACAACTCCTTATTTTCAAGGATAAAACAAAGTTTGGAAACCAATGTTTTTGTTTTTCCTGAACCTGGACAAGCTGTAAGTAATAGATTGCCATCAAATTTTACAGCATCTAGTTGTTCAGATGTCAAATTTCTATATGGCATAATTACAACTCCCAAAATCTAGAAAAGCTATCATTGAAATGTTTCCTATACTCTTGCATCTTTTTATCAAAATCAGGTTCAGAATTAATCTTGTTGCATACATCATCCCAGTGAGTTCCCATTAAAGACATATTATAGGCAAGCATTTTAGTAAGCACAGCATTCAGTTCTCTATCTTTAAGTGCAAAATGAATCGCTTTTAATATATAGTCAGGAACACGATTCTCATTATGGAGATACTCTACCATTTCAGTAGCTAACCACCCTTTACCTATTTTATTGGCGAAAAAAAGAGCAGTTCTAAATCTTACCCGTAAATCATCGGAATTAATACCTGCAACAACTCGCTCAATATCACCTGATCTTTTATATGTTGTCCTAATGACACTGTTGAAAAGATCGGAATTTTCATCATACCGAACAAGCTCTGTTTCAAACGTATTCTCTGCATAAAAAACGGAGACAAATTGATTGCCTTCTACATACTCTGCCAACTCTCGTTCTCTGCGTAAACCGTCAGTCTCAGCGTTTTTCAAAGATTCAACGAAATCAGCATCAAATAGTTCATCCGGTTCTTGCACATATGCCAAATCTTTATCAGTTAAAATTGCGCAATAGCGTTTTAATCTATTACTATGAAAAAGATTTGAAATATGCTTAAATACAGTCCCATCCAATTTTATTAAGCTAATACCTAATTCATCCAAGCTAATACCTAAAGTGACCTTTATAAGTTCTGGGATTATTATTAATTCAGCATCACCCTCAACGAGAATTACACTTTTAGCAAACAACACATCACTACGGATTGCATCAAGATATCTTTCAATTGACGAAATTTCTTTTGGCTGTAGTCCGTTGGAAGGCTGATAGATATCTGTATATCCTCGTTGCCGAGCCAAAATATTCATCGACGAGATTTTAGAAACAGAGCTTATTTGGGTTGAATGAGTCGAAACGAAGACTTGAGTATTTTGAAAATTAAAATTGTCAAATAAAGTTTTCTGAATATGATTATGTATATGAGCCTCTGGTTCTTCAATCAATAGGAAATGAGTTATATGCTCTTCAGCATCTCTAATTTCTTCATACTCATATAATTTTAAAGCCAAATATATTAAATTTGCCCCCCCAAGACTTAAATCATCAATTCTTCCTGAACCGTCATAATCTAAAGAATCCTCGACTACTAATCCAAGTGATTGGATTAATTCAGTAAAATCTTCGGGTAGTTGTGATGAAACCAATATTTTTGGCGAATATGTTGAGCCAACCGTATTAAGTAAAGATGTTGATATTTTATTACTTAATCGCGCAATTTCAGGAATTGCTGAAATTTGTTCATTAATGTTCTTAACATTCTCAGAAATATCTTTTCTATCATCAATTTGTTTGCTTTTTAAAGTGAGCAATTTATACAGTGGATTAGTTTTATAATACTTTAAATCAGCTACCACGTTGCGAAGAGCCTTGACATAAGTACAAGCAACTTCACTACCTAAGGCGAAGTATGGCGGTTTTTTTACACCAATGACTGTAGCATCATCTTCATTGGGATTTGAAAAAATGTAATTTTCAAAATCCCCAACTACTTGCTTATAAACTTCGTCATTATTAAAATCAACTTTTGTTCTAACAAAAGCGACAGCCTCGTAAGTCTCTTTGGATATTATACAAGTTGATTTCAACTCTGTAAAAGCCTCTAATCTTGATTCTAAATCTTTATTATCTACAGTTAACTCGTATAGCTTTTGCCTAATATGAAATCTTGGGCGATATATAAATGTATAATTTCCTTCTTTTAATGCCTCTTCGTTACCATTATTTATTGTATAGTTCGCAATAACCTGTTCTTCTTCAGATTCACTTAAATCATCAAAATACATTGTGATAATAATCCAGTGCCCGAAGGGGTCATTTAAGCCACGATAAAAATCTTCACCTGATAGAACTCTTGAATTCATTGGAAGTGAGTCATCAAGAATCAATCGCATAGCATTAAACAAATTTGTTTTACCTGAAGCATTCTCACCGATAATTGTATTCACTGAGTTTTTAACAAAGCAGAAATTTGAGCTTCGAAAGTTTTTATAATTTCTAATAGCTAATTTATTGATATACATAGTAATCGATTGGACCCTTAGCATAGTTTTATTACACATTAGATTACTCCATAGCCACAAGAAGCACAAAGCTATCGAGTACAAAAGTCTGACTAAGTCAAGTAAAAGCAAGGTAATTTACAAGAAAGACTAAAAGAAATAATATAATATCATATGTAAATTACATTATGAAAACCAATGCGGTGATTAAACTACTTTTAAATCAATACCTTATATTCAATAAAAATTAATATTGACGATGAAACATAACTATCGGATATTAAGTAAACAAAAAAATTCAGATACATCCTAACAATGATCTTGATACTTACTGACAGTAACGATGTTCATGCAGACATAGTTTCGATGAAACTCGGTGATAACTATTTCCGTTTGAATTTAGATATAGAAGCCCTTAAAGATACAAAAATTAGCTTTGATGGCTCTGAATGGACTATCTCCCAGAACGGAAAAACAATCAAAAATTCATCCGTAAAATGTGTTTGGCCAAGGCGGGTATCTGTTCAAGTCAATTCGGAACAACAGCAAGATCAAAGTAATGGTTTCAGATTATGGCGATCTGAATGGAATAAAAGCCTTTTTGGTCTATATAATGCATTATCTGAAAGTTGCTGGTTTAATCATGTAAGAGATGCAATTCTCGCTGATAACAAGTATTTTCAACACAAAATAGCTAATGAAGTTGGACTAAATAATCCACTATTTATAACTTCAAACTCCAAAGAAGACCTCAAAAATTTCTTAACTACTTACCCTGATTCGGTTCTTAAATTCATGTCTCAAGATATGTATATCTCTGAATCAGGTGAGTTATTAGGTCTATATGTAAACAAAATAACTTTAGAACAATTAGAAAGTTTTGCAAACTATTCAGAAAATCCAATTACTCTTCAAAAATATGTTAATAAAAAATTTGAAGTTAGATACACAGTAATTGAAGATGAACATTTTGCTTGTGCTATAGACTCTCAGCATTCAAACAAGGCAAAAATAGACTGGCGTAGATACGATATACCTAATACACCGCACTGGAAAATTGATGCACCCACTTCGGTGAAGGAAAAAATAAATTCCTTAATGTCTAAGTTAAACCTTCGATATGGGGCTTTAGATTTCATCGTTGATGAAAATAATGACTGGTGGTTCTTAGAGGTGAATTCTGCTGGTCAATGGTTGTGGATCGAAGATTTATCCGGCATGGATATTTCCGGGTCCATTGCAAATTGGTTAACTTCAAATAGCAGGTGAACTATGAATGTATTTGGTTTAAATTTTCTTGAAAAAATGGAATCGGAACAAAAAGTAGATGTTTCAAACTGGGCTTGGAAACCAGAAAATAGTGAAGCTCAGAAGATCTACGGCTCAGGGATGTCTACTAAGTCACGTGAATCTACTTATGCTGCTGAAAAAGATAGCAGAGAAGATTCAGATCGCCCCAATGAAGGTCTGGCAGCCTAACCACTAGAGCCAGCCACTGCTGGCTCAATTAAAAATGAATAAAATTATGAAAAAAAATTCCAAAACCGCTGATAGTCACGTACAAAAAAAGCATAAAATTATTATTTGTTCTCATAATATTATTTTTTTTCTTTGACCTTAGCTCACCATATTTATTAGTTTTTCCAATTTGTATTGTTATCCCTTTCTTTTATCGTTTGGTAGAATTAAAAAATAAAACTGAACGTGATCTGATTAAATCAGCAAATGATACTGTTTTATTTTCAGTAAGTGCTCTAACAACTGCCTTACTAACTTTAAAAACATTAACCAATACGTCTATAGACTTTTTTGATAAATTCATGATAAATAACATTGGTTATCTTGTCATTTGCCTCTATACCATATTACTAATAGCAAGGGCTAACTCTCCGAAGCTCCGCTTCTCTGAGTTTCCTTGCTTTTTCTGCTCTTTGATTGAAAAAGATACCAACCCAGTTACATTTAACTAACAATTACAAGATTGAATAATCTGTAATTTATTTGATAAAATCAGCATGTTGATTATTCGTCATATATCTATAAGATTTTTTTCAATATTAAGCCATATACCCTTTTGCTTTTAGAACAAAATAAAGATTACCACAGATGACCTTTATTTTGTTGATTATTCCCTTGCTAAAACCCTTCACTATAAATATAGTAAATAATTCTTCTCAAGGATTTAATAGACTTAATAATTAAAATTTAATTTAAGGTGATAATCATGAAAAAATTCGATGATAATAACATTGATAGGCTGCAAGCTTTAGCAAGCCTGAAAAGAAGATGTCTTCATTGGGAGTATATGGCGAAAGGACTGATGTTAGGTAGCACCTTCTTTTCAGATCTGAGTGATGAAATTGACATTCCACTATTATTCATAATGAATGATGAATTGACTAACTCCAATCACAGAAGTGGTATTTTCCAACTTATAGAATCTTTTGTATCGGATAACAAATATTACAATTACATCGAAATTAGCAATGGCGATAACAATACTGATTTACTATTAGAAGATCTGAGAAAATGCTTCGTCTCCGATGCTGATGATCTCCTGCATAGAGTTCTAACTCGTTTTTTTATCAATGCATTTTCCGTCTTTGAATTCTGGGTTTGCAAAACATATGAAAGCGTTAAATTGGCTAACCCAACAGGTTCAAAAAGACTAATAAAACTTGAAAAAAGATTATGTATTTATGTTGGGTTAATTAACGAAGGTAAACTTGAGGAGGCAGAAAAACTCAAAAATTTAATATTCAAAGATACTAACTCATATATTTCATCAAGAGAAAAAATTGATTTCATTATAAGTAAAATTAGCTATACGGGACTACGTGACGAAAAATTAAAAAAAGATGCCATTGATTTAATTCATTTTCTATTCCCATTGCGGAACACAATACATAATATTGGAGTTAATAAATCAGGTAAGGACTTTAAATTAGAAATCAACAATACCGTAGTTTATTTGGAAAATGACTGTGCTCCAAAATATGAACACTATGCAAAATTTATAGATTCTCTTCATTTACTTATTGATTTTTATAGTGATCTATTTATGTATTCTGGAGAAAATCTGAGTGATTTCAATGAAATTGTCACAGGCTAAACTTAGAAAATAGACCGTTTGCTAATGTGATATTTGTATTCATCTCGATTTGCAATCATTAGTGCATTTTAGATGAGTTTATCAAGAAAAAATCACTCTAAATAAAGTTGATAAACTCATCGCATATATTACAGTAAATCTTTCAACGATAATTTTTCCACTCTAGTTGCCAGGAGGCAGGATGAGGATGATGGCCATCCCCATAAGATTCCGGTCACTTCAGCCATAGACGGTTCCCAATCTCTCTTTTCAACTAAACAAGCGATGCGTTTGGTATCCCATACCAAAGAACCACTAAAGCCGTGCGGGTCAGGTAGTGAAGAAGTACCATCAACGCTTGTAGCAAGTTCTGGTTTATAAGGTAATGAAAAATGAAAACCTGCATCAGCATCCTGAATATTATCAGGTAATGCAATTTCTTGTGTTAAATATGGAGTGCATCTGCTTATTAAATTGTTATAGTGAAATCCTGAACGTTCGCCACTGTAACCAGCTAAAAATAGTAATTCATTTTTATAAGGATTATGTTTGAGAGAAAATCTGTTGGATGGTATCGCTTGTGCATATTCCGTATGAGTAGACCATAATTTTTTATCAATATGAGATATAGCAACATCGATAGGATACGGTTTATTTTTAAATTTATTTTTTAAAAGATAAATATTATCGTCATTAAAAAACTGATTTTGCAAAGTTGTTTTTTTATCCAAACTACCTACATGCTCGTTAGTTATTAAATATTCTTTGTCATCGAATGTTATATAAGAACCTGTTCCGTGAAGTATCCCATAACCTTCATCCGTAGTATAAGAAATCGGTGATAAAAACGGCTTAACATGTTCTATCATAGCATCAACAGTATCTTTACATAAATAATTCCATAGATCTTCGTTCATTCCCAATCATCCATTCTTAAATTAAATAGAAAAACAATTTGATCTGTTACAACTAAAGTCATGATAATTCACTTTTTCATAATCACCTACCTATAAAAATTGCATATGTAATAAATTCTAACCACAGGATATTGACCTTTTTTGAAAGTGATATATATTTTATTAAACTGTAATATGAAAAGGAGTTCATATGAAAAACGAACTATTAATGGAAAACATTACCAACACGCCCCCCCCGGTCATAAAAAAACCATCAAACCTTACTAACTTCATACCAGAAACGCTCAGAACCCATTGTGTTAGTGTCCGACTTAATAATGCAGAACTTCAACTTCTCAATACCAAACGCGGCTCTATGTCCAAAGGAGAATGGCTCCGCAAGGCTTTCATTCATAAACTACCCTCCATTATTCCAGAGATCAACATCGATGCATGGAAAGCTTTAACTGACATATCACAAAAGCTAAATAGAATTGCGATCCATATCGATGGTAAGAGCAGAGATAGCCAGCTTACTCATACAGAGCTTTTCGCTGTGAAGCGACAACTTGAAGAGCTTCGTCACAACTTGTTAAGAACAGATTTTTGGAGTGTCCCTCGTGAAGGGTATGCGGAAGATCAAGAGGGGTAAGAGCTTCGCTGGTGTTGTTCGTTATGTATTGCAATCGGGAGCACACCACAAAAGTGATCCAGTCGTCATTGGCGGGAACATGTTAAGTGATTCAGCCGTTGAATTGATCGCTGAATTCGATAGCACCAAGCATCTTCGCCTGGATGTCGCAAAACCAGTTTGGCACAACTCACTTCGCTTACCCGACGGTGAAACACTAACGAATGAACAGTGGTCCATTATCGCAGATGACTACATGAAGAGGATGGGGTTCAGTGATACTCACCTTCGTTGCTATGTGCTTCATGACGACGATGGCCAGCACATACACATTATCGCAAGTCGCATAGATCTCAATGGTGGGAAGCTCTACTTGGGTAGGAACGAAAACCTCATCAGCACACAGATCATCAGTAAACTCGAAGTCGCTCATGGCCTGACAGTGACCAAAACTGCATCTCCCCCATCGCAAGCACAACCGAAGCGGAAGAGAGTGTCCCGTAATGAGAAAATGCTATCGGAACGAACCGGGGTGCTTTCACCAAGAGAAGCTCTGCAGCAGATACTTGATAAAAGTTTATCTGATAAGCCGGACCTTCTAACTTTTATCAAGAGGCTGGAAGAAGCAGAAGTCGGCTGGACGGCGAATGTCGCTTCTACCGGGAAAATGAACGGCTTCTCATTTTCTTACCGCGATATTGCTTTCAAAGCTTCGCAATTGGGTAAAAGCTATTCTTGGGCAAATCTCAGTAATCGGCTTAACTACGACCCCGACCACTTAGAAGCTATGCAGGCTATAAAGGAAGCTATCCCTGCTCCTGCTCCTGCTCCTGCTCCTGCTCCTGCTCCTGCTCCTGCAAAAGATGTTGCAACAACGGATATTCCAAGGGAAAGCATAAGTGAAAAAATTGTCGAACTGGAACTACGGCTCAGAGAAGACAAACGGAATGAAATCGTAGAAAAGATTCTTCAAAAAAATTCCGTCAAAAAGCAAAAGCATCTCAGGCTCATCGGCTGGATTCCATTTATCAGAAGGTTCATAGAGCTTCTGCGAAGCTATGGTAAGAGCATTCTTCATAAGACCCCTACAAACTTCTCAGAAGTCTATTCAACACATCATCTAAAACCTGCAAGAAAAATTCGTTTATAGACAGTCAATTACAAATACTTTCCGTAACCGCACTTTATCTGTAGTAACAAATTTTCGTTTAGTCAAGAAAATATTGATCGTTATTACAGATCGATAATCTAGTTGTGATAGCCAGCACCTATCAAGGGCTAATCATCGATCGGTACAAGCAATTTTACTAAAGAGAGTCGGTCATCGAGAATCTCTGTAAACGCACCATTTAATCTGCAACCTTGAGGTTGATATGAAAAACGAAACAATAAAGTGCCCGTTCTGCTTCAAAGAGAGCCAGTTTGGAGTTAGCGTCTGCACTGGCTGTCATTCAACCATCAAATATGGAGCCGTTTCATCTTGGTTAGCTTTACTAATAGGAATTGTGCTGTTGGCGATAGCTTTCTTCATATTCGCTGTCAGTCAAAGTTTTATATTTGCTGTCGTTATCTATTTTGCATCAGCAATTTCTTTAAGATTCTATTTACGTAAGAAATTTGCACACAGAGCCGTTTTCACACATAAAAGCTAACCCTAATCAAATATAATAAGGAAGATAAAATGAATAAATTTATTATAACCTCCTTTTTCATTGCAATATTTTTAATTTCTGGCTGTTCAACATCAGGGAACCAAAAAATCAAAAATGAAACGGCTCAAAGCCTTCAATCGAAAATAATTAAAAACAAAACAACTAAGGCAGAGCTACTTGTGCAACTTGGTGAGCCTGACACCAGAACGACTCTTGACGATGGCAACGAGCAATGGAGATATTTCATGTATAACAATCAGTTCAATGCCTCGACTTTTATCCCTGTTGTCGGTTTGCTAACTGGCGGTTCCCAGACTCAGTTTAAAACTCTCGAAATCGACTTCAATGGAGAAACCGTAAGCAAGTGGACATTCTCCACTGAGAATAACAATACAAAATCTGGCATTCTTAATTAATCGTTTCCTGGACAAGAAAATGAAAACATACTCTATTCTCGCAGTTATCCTTTCTACTTTTCTATTAACAGCCTGTAATTCCGAACCTTCTGAAAAAGACATATACAATGCTTTAAAAAGTGTTGTAGATAGATCAAATGCAAGTATGAAAGCTCTGAACTCAAGTATTCCCGAAAAAGATCTTTTAAGAATAGATTATGTTAAGAAACTAAGTTGCACAGAAGAAGCAAACAATGTTTACAACTGCATTGTCGATGCTTCAATTAGCAACATGAAACAAACAAAGCCTGTTAAGCTTGTGAAAGCTGATGGTGTCTGGAAAGAAGTTCAGTAGTATTCTATATCAAGAAGTCTCTTTTAGCCCCTGCATAGGGGCTTTTTTATTGCCTATAACCTGACGGTTCTCACGCGAACTTCATGGGTTAACTCTCCCTCAATTACTTTCATTTCATATTGTGCTCTGACAGTAGCATAGATTTCTTCTGCTTTTTCCTGGTTGTTATCTATGTAATTAACAAGCGAGTTTAGCTCTCTAAGAACCCCTTCTTTGTTATTTAATCGTTGTAGTAGATTGCTTGTCAGACTTTTGTATACCGAGCTAAACATAGCCATTATGTTATCAATATTACGATTAGATTTGGAATAAATCCTTTTAGGGTAGAAATATTTTAAATGGTATCCTACAAAAATTAAGTATAGCTGGTATGAAAAACTTTTATCTCCGGGCTGGTACCGTTTTGAGATATATTTATCAATTATAATGATAAGTTGCTCTTCCAGAGTAAACTCTGAATTGATGATGTTTTTGTCCATAAAATGCATCCTTGCATAATTGAAATAGTCAGCCTGACCATATATTTATATTTATCGTATTTATTTAGCTTGTCAATAGGTGTAACCTATCAATTGTCATTTTTTATTAAATGGCCTGTTCAATTGTTCCATAGAAAGGCCATGTCTATAAGCATTATACTGCCAATAGCTAAATTGCTCTTTGTATCTATTGTTCTGTTTCTTCAACATTTCGTTTTCGGCTTTAAGGTTTATTATTTGTTGTGCCGCAATAGTTAAGTTAGCTGGTTTCTTAAGACCAGATTTTTTCAAACTGGACAATTTTTTCTTTGTTCTATATGCTTCAACAACTTCATCATGAGCACTTAAAGATTGCCTTGTGATAGTTCTATTTAGATTCTTATAAACTGATTCACATAAATCACTCCATGTGATTTTGCCGTCCCAAGTCAGTATCATGTGTGTAATTGCCTTTATTTCACTCCTGTTTAAATGTTTTGCCATATGCATCTCCTGTTTCAATTATTCAAAAGTTTATTAATTCTTTCTAAGTTTTTTTCGTGGTGCTGCAACCATTTATCAGCCCCATAGTCACCATTTTCAAAAGCGATCTGAGTTATATTTATCAATTGCATTAATTTTTCTCGCATTGATTCCAGTCTAATTCTATCTACTGATTTCATGTCCAGTGTTTCATTATCATATTCTATAAATTCATTGATTTTAGTACACGGACGAACTAAATAGTTATGCACACAGTAGCCAAATTCTGTTAAGTGAATTGCTCCTTGATTCAGGTTATCAAAATCAACTGTCAATTCATTTGTGGGTATTGACTTCCTTTGACAATAATTTTCCATGCTCAATTTAATAGTTTTGATTTTATCTAACATATCTTCTTCTGACACGTGATTATAAACTCTGTTCTGATTCACATTGACACGACCAGACCATTTAGCTATATCCAGTTCAGACATTTCACCATAATGGGCTATTGTGTTTAAAAGATGTCTTGGTTGGTGTGAGCGAATAAATAGTGGTTGACCTTCGCTATCATAATACCCGTGTCGGGCGAAAATATTTTTAAATCCATGCTCATGACGTTTTTTATTTTGTATATCATTAAAAAAGAATCCTTTAGTTGGCTTATGAAATGAGTAGATATCAATCATTTGGGATAAAGTAAATTGGCGAGGATTTAATAAACATAATGCATTGCTAAATCTTATGGATTTTTCTTCATCATACCAAGGAAAGTCTTTACTAAAACCAGAGATAATTATTTCCCATAACTCACTTAATGAATAGCTATAATCATTGGGGTTTAAGAAACTTTTCCCACCATCCAAACTTGTCTTTTTAATTTTTAGAACGCATGATTTGTGATCATATAAAGGGTAGCCAAGTGCATGACAAACCTGTATAACTGTCAACTTTGATTTTTCATCAACTTTTGGGCAAAGTTCATGTTGGTAAAATTTATCAGGATATTTTTCGCACCATTGAGCAAACACCCTTGCATTTTGTGATAAGGAAAGCAATCTTCTAATCGCTTTCTTCGCAACTGGTATAATAACCTGTGGAATCCACTTGATATTAGGGCCATACCCCTTAACCGAATAGAATCTCAGACCATATCTTTCGATACCCTTCTCATCTTTTTGTGTAATCTCACAATCAGCAGGTAAGGCTAAAATCTCAGAAATTCTGCTCGGACAACAAAGCAGAAGTGCAAATACTGCACTGGTGAATTTATCCCTTGGACTCAGTAGCTCATCATTTTTAGAAAAAATATCAGCAATAGCAAGTAATGCTGCTTCATCGGGTAACTTATCGTTTCTGTGATAGTCCTCAATCTCAGGAAGATAGTTGTTTTTGACCTTCTGCTTCACGTGGTTTTTCCAGGATATGTATCCTGATTTCACAAGGTTATGTTCACATAGAAATTTTGATATTTTTTCAAGCTGTATCCCACATTGAGCGAGAACATTACCTTCAAAATATTTGCTTCCGATTTGCATTGCCTCATCAAAAACAACGGCTGTAACATTATAAATGAGACCACTGTTCAGAACCTGCAAAAGAGCCTGTTCGAGACATCTCAAAGCCATCATTGTTGCCCCATAATTTTTCAAGGGTTTCAATGAGTGTTGATATCTGATATATGCTTTTGCAAAATCGAGAAAATCTTCATGCATTGCATCTTTGGAGTTAAATGCTTTATGTCCAACCCCTATCTTTCTAAAGGTTACATACCCTTTCCAGACATATTGTTCCCAATCCTGAGTTTGGGTGAGCCCTGATAGTTGATAGCGACAAAAATTTATGAATTCATTATAATTGTTTTCAGCCGTAAGTTCTTTTTTAGATTTAAATAAAATAATATTGTTCATCGGGGATTTACCTCGTCAATATCAACTGGCATAAAGAAAGCACATTCATTACAAGGAAAATTTACATTTAAATTCTGACTTTGGCATTTTCTAGAGGAGCAAAACTTGAAATTCATCATCTCTTTTGATTTTATTCCATTCATAAAAATTTCAGCGACAAATGACAATTGTTCTGAAACAGCGGAATCAATCCTTTCAACACTCTCAGCAAGATTTTTAATATAAATTCCCGTACTTGAAGTAGAAGAATGATCCAACAATTCAGCTATAGTATTGGCATTATGACCATCCTTAGCCAGCATAGTTGCTATTGTATAACGAAGCCTGCGAGGAGTAGCATTGAGTAGAGAACCTGTACGATTTGAAATTAAGTTCCCAGTATTAACAATATTCTTTAATGCTCGATTAGCAATTGTTGGTTTTGCATATATTTTATTAGATTCCAGGAAGTTAAAATCTATTATGGCTAAATCAAGCAGTTTTTCCTCGTTCAAGAAAACTGGAACCTTGCCTTTGGCATGATCATCAAGGGTTTTGCCAAGGTTTTGCTCAACAAGCCTCACGGAATGATTAGCTTGAAGTTGAACAATTGATGCAACCTCTGAGATTATTGGCAGTTCTCGATATTGTAGTTGTTTACCCCTTTGTTTAACTCGTGGTACTGAAATTAAATATTCTACTTTACCATTATCTAACTTCTTTTGAAGAAGGTCTTTATATTTCAACATAACTAACTGCTGAGGTCTTCTACCGGTAAGACTTATTAATAGCGATATCGCATAATCTGCCAGTGACAGTTCACCTATGCTATATGCGTGACTCATAGCCTTGATCAAGGAAGTGTGTTCCTCTTTAGTCAGTGGACCCACAGTTGGATCATCTTGTAATATAGGTTGACCAGCTTTTTTTATTTTTAGGTCAAAATGCTTTGCTATTTCAACAGCACTTTCATCTATTCCGGGGTATCCTAATTCAAACCATTTAGTAAAAAATGGCCGTAAACCTCGAAAATATGATGGTTTATTTGCTGATTGCATATTTTGATATTGGATTATTACTTTATCATCAATGTAATTAGGAGAAACATTGTTAATAAAATTCTTCATATTTTTAACTATTGTTTTTACATACAAATGGCTTCTACTACAAAAATAATACTGTAATGTATTCACAAATCCACAAACCAAATTTTTGTTCATAGCACATATCAAGTCTCTAATATTGATTCCATAGCTCTCAATCAAAGTGACGATTTTTTGTTCATGAATTGACATTTTATCAGAGTTTTGTTTAATTAAATTATTCATCAAATCCTCCTTTAAATAGTTGCTCTTGCTGCTCAAGTGCAGTTTTTTTCGATAGCTCAAAAATATGCCTGCGATTATAGATTATTGAAGTGTCTGAACCTGGTAACCATCCCATTAGATAAGAACGGATTTGTTGCTCTTTTTCGTCGGATATGTCCTTAGCCTTATCTATTGTTTTCGAGAACTCATAATTCCATGTGTGTCGTAATTTATGGCCTGTTAATCCACTTAGAAGCGAGGATGATTGACGAACAACACTCACTATCTTATGGTATGAAGAAAATGACAGCGGTTGCCCTTGAGTCTTCCCTTCTTTATAGGTAATAAAAAGAAAGTCATGCTTATTAGCATTTTTGACTTTCCTACGATCATTCAAGATATAATCTGAAATTTCATATATAAGGTTCGCATGAGCAATTAACTTCCTCTCACAAGTCTTCACTAATGGCTGATAAACTCGTGAATCTGTTTTATCATTTGCTCTCCTCCTTATTGCTATTGTTGATTCTGCAAAATCTATGTCACCAATTCGCAGATTCAAAAGTTCACCGGCTCTCATGCCAAAGTAATGTAATAATAGGAATATTAGGTTATTTCTTTTTTGTACTATTTCCGTAAACGGATTCAAGTTACTTCCTGGCGAAAGAATGCTAAACAAAGAATCCAGTTGAGCTTTGTCTAAGCTCTTTTCGATATCCATAACATATTTGTCATTGTTTCTTGGTTTCTTTCTTTTTATGTTGTTAATGAAAACAAGTATCTCTTTGATTGTATCTTTCTGACCTGTATGAGAAAGAAGTATTTTACATAGCCATTCCAGATAGTTAGCTATTGTTGTAATCCGAAAATACTTAGTTGGTTTTTTGACATTTGAACCGCAAAAATCACTATCTACACCACTTTTAAAATTGAATGAAGTAAACTCAATCAAATCATCAATTTCATGAGGAGCCAGAAATATCCTTTTCTGAATTCTTTCATCAATATTGATCTCTTTCCTCATAAAGAATCGATATAACAATGAAATGCTACCGGCAATAACTTTCATTGTTAATATAGACTCTGACCGATTTCTGACTTGTGTTGTTATATACAAATTTGGATAATACAATGGCTCACCAGTTTTTTATTTACAACATGACAATACCTCTCACCATTTTCCAACATAAACGAATCTACACAAATACTGCTCATATTTTCCTCCTAAACCTTACAAAAAGTATAATTCCAATATATTAATAATAAGCATTTCGTAGATTTACAAATTTATTTGGATCGATTACGATATTTATTTAAATTAAAACAGTGAGATAGACGATTATTCCTGTCAAATTATCATCTGGTAGATCTAGTAAAGATTATGTACACCTAATACTTCGAAACTATCTCACTGCCTTGCTAATAAACGACAACCAAAATAATGTAATTTATTCTGTAAAGTTTTAAGGTAAATTACGCAGCCAAACTTTACACTTTCATAAAAAGCTCTTAATCCATTAGATATAAAATTATCCGCTTCGCTAGGAGTTTCAATTCATCAGGACATTTAATTAGAGATAACCAGGTCTCGTAAACATATATCTGTTTGCAAGCATTAAGCTCAGAGATCGAGTCTAAAGGTTCTCTCAGATTTCCTACAAGGTACTGACTGAGCCAGTAAATGATTTCTTTATTAAACTCGTTATTAGGTAAGTCATAAATCACTTCTTGGTCAAAGATCTTGTAAAAAAGATCTCCGCATAAATTGCACATATGGTTTTCTTCGCTTACAAATTCTTCGATATTCATAAAACCGCTCCTATGTTCAATTAAGCAACATTATTTCGACTTGTTTCGATAACAGACTGAATCCAGGTATCAATCTCACTTTCAACGAAAGCTACTGCACGACTTCCAATTTTGACAGGAGCAGGAAACTTACCATCGTTGATCAGACGATATATCCAAGCTTTTCCGTAGCCAGTTCGTTCGAGAACTTCTGGTAATCGTATTAGGCGGGTTGCTTGATTTTTCATTTCGTTATCCCTTGTCGTTGCGGTGAAGTCACTATACGAGCAGTTGGGTAAAGAAAAGAGCGAAGCTCCTGAAGCGGAGGTTCTTCGTAGCTATGCAGGATGGTTTTCTCGAAGTTGGTGCCGTACAGAAAAGGGGAACTTGAGAGTAGCTGAAATTCCCCCGTTTTATAGCAAGTGTCAAAATGCCCGGTTTAAAGTAAAAATCGCAAAAAAAAAGCACCATTCACAATGATGCCTTTAGTTAATTTTCACAATTAAAACAAATAGTTATAAATGTAATTCTAATCCGATAGTTTAATTACATCAGAGACTTTCATTTGCTTCAAATGGCTATTTTTGTTCATGAAGTAATGGAATTGTCGGATAAAGTCAGTTGTGCAGGATTTAAGAGCCAAAGGCCTGTCGGTATCTTTGATTTGGCTAGACTGCCTCATTTCGCTTTCTTCGTCATCGTCTGTATATAGCAGTCTGGATAACCTGTCGTCAGAGACACGGATTTTTTTAACGGCTGCCCACACCAGGATATCCAGCATAGGTATCACACGATAACTGATGAGTTTCTTGATAGTTCCATACCCAAAGCGAACTGATTCTAAAGGATCTGGTTCGATACCTTTGATTTTACGCCACTGCGGTAATACAGCTTTAAGCGACTCTGCAATCTCTTCGTCTGTGCCACTTGCCAAATCAATCTCGAACATGACTGTTCGTGAAAACTGATCTGGCATAATATCTGAAAGTGATTCTTCCCGAAGATCTCTGTTTATTGAATAATTGTCATCACCATCCCAAACAAAACCTCCGCGTTGCATAGCAATGATGCTCGTTTCAGCAAGGCGATCAAGAGTTGTTAGAAAAAAATGGGGAGGCTGAAAAAGATTGTTGGCAGGAGTCATGTATCCCAGTTGCCCTTCTTCAATTAAAAAAGGATTGCCACTGAAAATTTTTGAGAAGTAACCCATAAGAGTTCTGCTCTCAAACTCTTCCCGATACTCCTTAAAGAACAAGTTACGAGCCCATATCTCATGGTAAAACTGGAGCAATGAGAGGTCTTCAAATTTGTGATATGTATCAATCTTAAACCAACTCTTGATGTCTTTTGTGTGCTCTGGTGACCAGTTGTTCAAAATCCATTCTCCACCTATGCTGGTACTGCCCTACGGATAGAATTCAGTTTTGCTGAAAAACTACCGCATTCACTAATCGGTGAAAAGCAGATCCTGCTTGCGCAGTTCAGCTACCAGCAGGGAGTTGAACTGAAGAATTTGTTTCCTTTTGATACAATTCTCCAATCCGCTAATCGTGAGAACCCATACCATTACGATTTATGGTTCCTTTTTAGAACCACATATAAAATTCAAAGTTTAAATAATATTATAAATCAATGGAATGAATAGCTAATTACAGGGACGCCAGCCCAAAATTCTCCATCGGTGATTACCAGAGTCATCCGATGAAGTCCTAAGAGCCCGCACGGCGCAAGCCCTGCGGGCTTTTTTGTACCCGTTACAGACCGAGAACATCCAGCCAAATCCAGAGAAAATTGGCACCTATGCCGTCGTGCTTTCATTGTTTATCAGCGTTGCCAGGCGCTTAATCTGTTGTCCTTTGCTATCAAAATTACCCTCATCAAGCCACAGAGTGAACGCTTCGCGTAGCGCTGGGTATTCACTATCAATGATCGAATACCACGCGGTGTCCCGATTACGCTGGTGCACAACAACGGCCTGCCGGAATATGCCTTCAAAGGTAAAACCAAAGCGTGTTGCTGCCGCACGAGAAGGCGCATTAAGCGTATCGCATTTCCATTCAACGCGGCGATACCCCAGCCCCTCAAAAACATAGTCTAACAGCAGCGACATGACCTCCGTTGAAACCCGCGAACGTTTCATGCGTGATGAATAGGTCACCCAACCCACTTCTATTACGCCATTCGTTGCATCAATGCGCATAAGTGCCAGCGTGCCGACAGCCTGCATGCTGGCCAAATCGATTACGGCAAAATGCATGGGGTCGGTCTGCGCCGCAATCTTCGTTAAATAGCTTAAGAAAGAATCAAAGGTCGTGAATGGCCCTGTCGCGAGATAGGTCCAGTCGCGAGAGTCAGGCGTATCGCAATAGGCGTCATAAAGCGTCTTTGCGTGGCGTTCGACGTTAATACGCTCAAGTTTGCAATAACGACCGGTGATCTGCTGAGCTTTAGGAAATCGCGCACCTTGCCAGTCAGGTAACGCTAAACCAACGGGTTGCTGGAATTCATTAAACGTGGATGACATGCTATTTACCTCTCATAATAGAGTGTCAAATGACTGCAGAGTAAGAGACAACTGA
This sequence comes from Citrobacter sp. wls827, assembly GCF_005280875.1. Taxonomy (NCBI): domain Bacteria; kingdom Pseudomonadati; phylum Pseudomonadota; class Gammaproteobacteria; order Enterobacterales; family Enterobacteriaceae; genus Citrobacter; species Citrobacter sp. wls827. Next base: position 76,473 of record NZ_SZWR01000022.1, on the reverse strand, counting down.
CAGGGTAAAAAGAACCACAATGGATGTTTTTAACAGATCCACATGACGATGCTATACCGAACATCAGCACCGTATTGCTTATCCGCAATTAAAAAATGCTGGTCATGCCACTGTTGTGGAAATAAGAAATACTGACATTATTACGTGCCATCGCTATCAGCATAAAAGCGACGCTACATGGCATGGGCAAGACGACGAATACCCTCAACAATAACCTCTGGTGGATGATTCGCAAAACCGATCATAATCCCCTGCCGGGAGATATCACCATGATAATAATGACTCAATGATTGAATCCCCAACCCCAGCATTCTGGCTTTCAGTTCGACCTCATCTCCGGTCAACCCGGCATGCAACCAGCAGACAATATGCACCCCAGAATCAGAAGGCTGAACGGTCATTTTATCGGCAAGATAGCATTGAATAGCATTGACCAACGCCGTTCGCCTCTCGTAGCATGCCTTACGAACCCGTCGTACATGGCTGGCGTAATGTCCTTCTTCAATAAAACTCGCCAGTACCGCCTGCTCAAGATAACTGGAGCCAATATCGGAAAAATATTTTGTCACGATAAACTGTTCTTTTAATCCTGGCGGAACAACTAAAAAACCTAAACGAAATTCTGGGTACATCATTTTTGAAAATGTCCCTGAATATATTACCCGCTGATGCTGATCTAATCCCTGCAAGGCTTGCAAAGAGCGTGCGGCATAACGAAACTCACTATTGTAATCATCTTCAAATATCCATGCCCGGTTAACCCGAGCCCATTCCAGTAGCTCAAGTCGTCGGGATAAACTGAGTGTCCCGCTAAGCGGGTACTGATCGGAAGGAACAACATAGGCCAGTTTCGCATGAGAGAAATGATCAATGCCGTATTGAACATTCATTCCTTCGTTATCCACCGGCACAGGTCTCACAATTGCCCCTGTTGACATAAATACCCCGCGCGCACCTTTATAACCAGGGTCGTCCAGCCAAACGTCATTTCCTTTTGTAAGCAACGCCCGGGCAGTAATATTTAACGCCTGCTGAATACCGTTTACGATAATTATCTGATCTTCACTACAGTTAACCCCTCGCGTTGTTTTCACGTAGTGACAAATTGCTTTCCGTAAGGGATAAAAACCGCAGGGGCTGGTATGAGAGCCGAGTTGATGCCGGGATTGTCTCCAGACTCGTCCCAGTAACTTGCCCCATAATGAATGAGGAAAGAGATCGGTACAGCCCACACCGACGGCAAACAGACGGTTCATTTCACGCCCTTCAACATCGCCAGACCATAAACCACGAACGGATACGATATCCGCATTTAGCTGCCCATCAACAGGCAGTTCATCTCCTTGCTGTAATTCAGGATAAAGACCGCTAATGCTGCGGTCAGGAAGACTTGGCGTGACAAAGGTTCCAGCACCTTTGCGCGTCTGAATATACCCTTCGTCTAACAGTCGGTCATAACCCGCAATTACCGAGTTCCGTGAAATTGACATCATCTCGGACAGTCCCCGGGTTGAGGGTATCTTTGTCCCTGGCGGCAAACGGCCTTCTACGATTGCGTTGCGTAGCGCATGGTACACCTGTTCCTTAATAACGCCTTGCTCTAAAAAAAGCTCCTGAAATAAAGGTGCACTATTTTTTTTCATTGCACTCACTCTTACGTTAAAAGTGGATCCTGGAAATATTTGCAAAGTGTCTCTTTGCGGTGGCTTACGCAATATTTAGGATAACCGCCATAGAAAACCACTCTGACTAAAATTATCAGGAGACCTATGAGTAACCAAAACACAACTGCGCCGATTACTATCGAACCCGTCACCCAGCAAGACTACGCGGGCTGGCTACCGCTTTGGATAAATTACCAGATTTTTTACCGTACTGAAATTTCAGACAAGGTCACACAATTAACCTGGGGGCGTTTTCTCAATCCTGTGGAGCCTGTTTTCTGCGCTGTCGCAAAATCTGACGGTAAAATTGTCGGTCTGGTACATTATCTCTTTCACCGCTCAACCTGGGCGGAGTCTGATTATTGCTATCTGGAGGACTTATTTGTTAGTGAAGAAACCCGGGGCAAACACATCGGCAAGCAGCTTATCGAGTATGTTCAAAAACACGCCCGCAAGCGCCATGCGGCAAGATTATACTGGCACACACATGAAACAAACCTCCGCGGTCAGCGCCTTTATGACTGGGTTGCCAGCAAGAGTGGGATGATCGAGTACCGTATGTAAAATAAATAATACCCATTTAATCGGGTAGTTCTATGTAAACATCCCCCCGTACTGTACCTTCATTTTTCAACACATCGTCTGCGGCTCTGTTTCGCAAAGCCGCAGAATCCGAAATCATCAGATTTCTGAGACCAAATACCCGCTACGCTAAAAAGTGACATATTCATATATTTTAAACTTCCCATCAATAAAAAAACATTAATTCTCAACACGTTGCATATATCTTACTGCTCATGAGTTTTATTTTCACATAAAATATCCCTACACTTGTTTTGCATCTCTATATTGCCGGAGCGGCCTCTAAACAAGCCGCCGGGTTGCATCGGTGCGGCATGAGATAATATATCAGTAAATATATTTTCTCATACTTTTGGGTGATATCAATTTGGCTAACTGGCGATCTGGAGATGTTTGAGGAGCTGGGTAGTGAAATAATAGTGTAACCAAGCGGGATGTTTTCCCAACATTAACGCGTTGCTTTCACACATAAAGGAGAAAAACAGGGTGCCGGAATAGCAACTTACGCAGCCCTGGCTTTGTCATAGTCTCCTGTTTTATTATTAATAATTAACCCTGAAAATATCTAGTGACAATGCAATTGTTCTAAATGTAGTTCATCCACCAAAGAGATATATAAAATAGCCAGAGTTTTAAATCACCTTGACGCCTATACAAATTGTTACCCTAATAACAATGTTATACGCACCTATCCCGCCCCGGGAGAAATAAACAGTAAGACATCTTATTTTTGCAGTTTAAAAAAACTACTATTGTTTTTCTTAGAGAGAGCGATTAAAGGTTTAATTTAACAGCATAACTGTAAATCCTGTGGCTCTGGAACAGCAGAGCCACAGGCGTTTGACACTAATCAGGCTTTACTGGGTATTGCACCTACAGCATGCGAACCTTTTACGGTCAACGTCACCACAGCGGAACATAACAGGGCGGCGATCATAAAGATAAATGCACTGTTGTAACTTCCGCCGCTGCTTTGGATAAGCCAGCCAATAATCGGCGCAGAAACCACCCCCGCCATCTGACCGCCAAAGTTAACAATACCGGAAGCCCGCCCCATGATATTGCTGGGGATGGTATCCATTAAAATGCCCCAAAATGTCGCCATGGCAAAAAACATAAACAGCGCAGAGATACACTGATAAACCACCGCCATATCCGCGCTGCTGACGCTGAAGGTCAGATACAGGAAGCCCGCCGCAATAACCGACGTCACGACATACAACGTCTTGCGCATCGGTTTGAATTTATCTGAGCAATATCCGCCGATTAATGTCCCACCCGCGCCAAACAGGAACGGAATTGCCGCCATCACTCCCGTCTTCGCCAGTGAAAATTCACGCACGGTAATCAGGTAGCTTGGCAACCAGGTTGAAAACCCCCAGAAGGTGATATCAAACAAGAACCAGATACTGGCCATCTGCCAGAGCACCGGCATCTTGAGCACGTCTTTAAACGCGATAGCGCTCGTATTTTGCAGGCCGCCCTGATCGTCAGCGGCTAAATCGGCCAGATCCTGTTGCGTAATCGCAGGGTGATCTTTCGGGTTGTCACGTGTGAATAAGTAGATACCCGCAGCAATAAACAGGCCCGGGATCCCCAGCACAATAAAGACCATGTGCCAGCCAAACGCCCCGATAATACTTGCAGCAACCACCACCGCCAGTGCGGGGCCTAAGGTATTTACCGTTGACTGAATTGCTGTAGCTCGACCGCGTTCTTTCGAAGGGAAATAGGTGGAAATCATTTTCCAGGAAGCTGATGGGAAGCACCCTTCGCCAATACCGAAGAAGAAGCGAACAGCCAGCATCAACGGCAGCGTTAATACCGCACCGGTTAAGCTGGTGAAAACTGACCACCAGGCAATACCAATAGCCATAATTTTACGTGAGCCAAACTTATCCGCCAGTAAACCACCGGGGATTTGGAACGCGGCGTAACCAATGAAAAAGGCGCTAATAATTAAACCTTGTTGAGTTGTATCAAGATTTAAATCTTTGCCGATATAAGGCAACGAAACGCTCATGACCATTCTGTCGAGGAACGAGAGTAGCCATGCCAGCCAGATTAATGTCAGGACGGTATATCTTGCTTTCCAGGTCTTAGGTTTACCTGAAGGTAAAGATGTTTGTAGGTTCATTGTGATGTCCTTGGGGTGTAGTGATCTACCGCGGCCATAAATGGTCGCGATAGATCCATGCGTGTTTAGCGTTATTTATTAATATTGTTTTCTGATAACAGTACCGCTACAGGCATAACTTTCCGTGCCATTAATTAAGGCTATGCGTCCATTAACCATCACGATTTCAATCCCTTCCGGATATTGATTCGGTTCAACAAATGTCCCCTTATCCGCAATAGTCTTGGGATCGAACATCACAATATCCGCCGCATACCCTACCTTCAGCAGTCCACGATCCTGCAGACCCAACACCTCAGCGGGTTTGCCTGTCATCTTGCGGATTGCCGCTTCCCAGCTCAGGCATCCTTCTTCACGCACGTATTTACCCAGCACGCGCGGGAAGGCGCCAAACACACGTGGGTGTGGTTTACCCGCGCCCATCAGTCCGTCAGTGCACACGTTCTGTTCCGGCCGGCAGAGAAACTTAATGACGTGTTCTTCAGTGCCGTAAAAGTCGACCATGCCAACGGCGTTTTCTTCTTCAAACAACAGATCGAAGGTAGCGTTGTACGGATCTTTACCGCGCAATTCCCCCAGTTGAACAAGGTTCAGACCAACAGCATCCTGATTTTTCTCTGTCTTGACGCTGGTGACAAAAATCTGATCCAGGCCTGCAAAATCAATGAAGTTATCCCAACCAGGAATGCCCTGCTGGATATCCTCTATCATTTTGGCACGCAATTCAGGCGAGGCCAGACGCTCAAGTAATTTGTCCGTCCCGCCAGAGTGGACCCACGGAGGCAGGATCACGCCGAGCATGGTGCTTCCCGCCACGTACGGATACTGGTCGTAAGAGATACGGATCCCCTCTTCCTGGGCCTGCTCCAGCATGCCCAACATCTGGTCAATCAGCCCCCAGTTTTTCTTCCCACAGACTTTCATATGTGAAATATGCAACCAGACACCGGTGGCTTTAGCGATATCGATCAGTTCCTGCGTTGAACTGATGATATCGTCAGCCTCACTGCGCTGGTGTACCACAAAGATCCCGTCATATTTCGCCGTGACCTTGCACAACTCAATCATTTCAGCGGTATCACCAAAAGCACACGGCATATAGATAAGCCCAGTTGAAAGACCAAACGCGCCGGCTTTTAGCTCACGTTCAAGGACTTCACACATCTTCGCCACATCTTCACGCGTGGAAGGGCGTCCATCCAGGCCCATCGCTTCCATGCGTACGTTACCGTGTGGCACCAGATATGCCAGGTTTGTCGCCGGATGTCGGGATGCCAACAGGTTGAGATAACCGTCCGTGTTTTTATATTTCCAGTCAATTTTGTCGGTGTCGCCGTCCAGTCCAGCAATATTTTTACGCCATGCCGGAATATATTCCTCCGGCAATGGTGCCAGCGCTACGCCATCCTGCCCCAGCAACTCGGTAGTAATCCCCTGGCGGATTTTCGCTGACAGCGCAGGATTAATAATGGCTGACAGATCAGAGTGTGTGTGAGTATCAATAAAGCCCGGGCAAATAATTTTCCCTGTTGCATCAATAACCTGTTCATTGACGCCAACATCAATTTGACCAATTTCGACAATATGCCCTTCATCAACCATTACATCGGCAATTCGGCCTGGATTACCCGTTCCATCAATCACATTTCCGTTTTTAAAAATGGTTTTCATCGTTATTCTCCATTGCGGTGCCGCGTAGCAGCACCACCTGTAAGGTAAGAGGTATTTATCTTTATTTTTTAACGGCGATAGAGTGTCTGGATTATGCTGTAATAGCCGCGGGCCGATCCGGTCAACTGATCAATCTCGATATACTCGTCGATGGTATGCGCCAGGTTTTCACGCGACGGCCCAAACCCGATGGTTTTGATTCCCGCTTCGCCCGCATAGTGGCTGCCGTTAGTGCAAAATGAGTACTGAGTAATCGTTGGCGAGAAACCCGCTTCGCGAACGCCTGCCAACGCTGCCTGCACGAACTCGTCAGACTCGTCGTACACCCAGCCAGGGAAGAACCGCTCTCCCTCAATGGTGGCGCCGGTATAGCAAGACTCCTTGCCAACCGCGTAAGAGACGCGGGCTTTGAACTGCGGGTCCTGGGCGGTTAGCTCCGCAAGTGCATTTTCCAGTGGCGCAATAACACTTTCTTTGGTTTCGCCCACCAGCAAGCGGCGATCGTAAGTGGCGCGGCAGTAATCCGGCACCACTGATGCGCCAGGATACGGCGACGATTTAATGTCTGTCAGTTCCAGGATACCGGGGCCAAGAACCGGGTGGGTTGGCGGAGTGATGGTGCGAATTTTGTCGATCAACTGCGCCATTTTGTACACCGCGTTAATTCCTGCCTGCGGGTTGGCGGAGTGGGCAGGTTTACCAAAGGTTTCAACCACAATTTCAGCACGACCACGCTGGCCGATTTTCAGATTCAGTTCAGAAGCTTCGCCAATAATGACGTAATCAGGCTGATAGCGCTCACTGACCAGACGAGCGGCAATGCCTTCAAAACACTCTTCATGAACGATACAGGCGACGTAAATTTTCCCGGCGAAATTACGCTGAGTATCCTGGCCGAAAAAACCTACGGCAGAGATCATCGCAGCAACAGCGCCTTTCATATCGGTGGTGCCACGGCCATAAATTTTGCCATCGTCAATATCACCGCCGTACGGGTTGCGGGTCCACTTCTCTTCGTTCACCGGCACAGTATCAATATGACCATCCAGAACCAGCGTTTTCCCCGGCTGATTTCCCACAATACCGCCAACGATATTGCCGTATTTATCAACATGGATGTCGTCGAACTGGTAATGCTGCATCATTATTTTTATGGCATTTACCACGTCCCCTTCCTGACCTGAATAACTTTTTTGCTGGATCAGCGCCTGGCAATTTTTAATAACTTCTTCAATACGGGTTGCAGATAACATGGGGTTTCTCCGTTAATACTCTCAATCAGGAAATTATTTATTGATGCGCGGGTACTGACCGCCCCAGACAATATCCAAATATTGTTGCGGGTCGGTATCACCTTCAGTACTTATCAGCAACACGCGGGAATGCTCATCAAGACCCAGTTGCTCACGGGTTTGGGCCAAATCCGGGGAGGTCATCAACAGCGCCAGAAGACCTGTCGTGACGGCCCCAGACTCACCTGAAATAATTTGTGGGTCGCCCGCCAGCGGGTTGCCCAACATACGCATGCCCAGCGCCGCGACTTCATCAGGGCAGGAAGCAAATGCGGTGGCATAATCACGCAGTAACTTCCAGCCAATGCTGTTTGCCTCACCACAGGCCAGACCCGCCATCACGGTCTGTAAATCGCCGCCTACCGCAACAGCATCCCCCTCTTTTGCACGGGCTGAACGGTAGAGACAGTCGGCAATTAACGCTTCGGCGACGATCACTTTCGGACGATTTTCGCCCCATGCGGCCGTCACCATACCCTGCACCATTCCCGCAAATGAACCCACACCGGCCTGAACGAAAACATGCGTCGGGGCGACCTGATGGAGTTGATCAATCGCTTCCAGCATCAGCGTGCCGTAGCCCTGCATAATCCACTGCGGGATCTTTTCGTACCCTTCCCAGGCCGTGTCCTGCACAACGATCCAGCCATACTTTTGCGCCTGATCTGCGGTCATACGCACGGCATCGTCATAGTTCATATCCACGATTTCAGCGGTAGCGCCTTCATTGCGGATAGATGCCAGCCGCTGCTGTGAAGATCCTTTCGGCATGTAAACCACCGCATTTTGCTTTAGCTGGCGCGCCATCCACGCCACTCCGCGCCCGTGGTTACCATCGGTGGTGGTGGCAAACGTCACGGTCTTCAGGTCATGGCGTACTGCTTCACTGGTCATGACATCAAACGGCAATTCACTGATATCCTTCCCCACTAATTCCGCGATATGGCATGCCATCGCGTAGGCGCCGCCCAGCGCTTTGAACGCTTTCAGGCCAAAACGTTGAGACTCATCTTTGAGGTAAATATTTTTTACGCCCAGTTTTTGTGAAAGTGCCGGCAACGTATACAGCGGTGTTGGAGCGTATCCCGGAATAGACCGATGAAAATTCAACGCTTTTACCAGTTCCTGGCGACTAAAGGGGGCCAGAGGTGCGTTAGGGTGCTCGGTAAACGGCGTCTGGTTGATAAAAAATGATAAGTTTTGCTGCATCATAAAACCTCATTATCCTGGTAATTCATTCCCTGTAATCGGTGTAATACAGAGTTATTTACGCTATCGGTAATCCATAAAAGCAAAATGCTTACCAGTTTTTTAGAAAATGAGGAAAAAACTAGAAATAATTTAATAAATTCTTTTATTTCAATACATTAATCAATTTTTAATGATAGCAAGGTAAAAACAGCCGTCGTTAGTTTATCGCCTGGTTTTGATAAATTCTCATAAATGATAAATAGTGTGATCACGAAGGATAAAATTAAAAAAACATCCAAAAACAATACGCTAGATTGATTTTTCGCAAATCAATTTTGCAATGGTTCGCCTATTTATCATTTTCCTTGAGAAATGAGACACCTTACCGGAGAAGTATCATGATTTCAGTACTGAGCAATATCCAGGATGATATATGCAATTATGCCGACGCTATTTCCGGCATTACCGGGACTGATGTAGAAATCATTGATGAATCTTTAATGCGCATTGCTGGCACCGGTAAATACCGACATATGCTCAATGAGAACGTGGCAAAAAATGGTTATATCTATCGGCATGTTTTGCAGGTCCGTGAGACGGTTTTGATCAAAAACCCCGGTGAACATCCTCTATGTCAACTGTGTGAAAAACACCATTACTGCTCTGAAATGCTGGATTTGAACGCCCCTATTTTTCTCAATAACCGCGTCATTGGGGTGATCGGCATTATTTGCTCAACGCAAACACAGCGTGACACTTTGCTTAGCCAGATCGATAAATTTGTCACGTTTATAGAGCAAATTGCCGTCATGATCTCCAGTAAGGTCTTTGAATGCCTGGAACGCTTACGCGCGCAGGAGACGCTCGGTGCCTTTCGTCGTCTGATTGATGCAATGGATCGCGGCGTTGTGGCCATCGATGGCAAGGGCCGCATCTGGCATGCCAACCATTCAGCAGATCGCATACTTAACCGTGAAGTTCAGGGATTACCTCTGACCATTGAAACGACCGGAGACAGTTTGTATGGCGATGAGGAAGCATGGCTGACACTTGAAGGGCAAAAACACCATGTGCTGTGTAAACAAATCTCGCTCTCGTCACTGGATAACGACCGATTAACTATGGTTATCTTTCGCGATGCGCACGACTACCTGAGCACGATTGCTCCCTCGCCCTATGAGTCTGACACACAGGTACGTCTTATTGGCCATTCCCCCTCAATGGAACAACTCAGAAGTACCATTAGCAAAATCGCCAACAGCTATGCCAGTGTACTGATCACCGGGGAAAGTGGTTCAGGTAAAGAAGTTGTGGCATTTGCTATTCATCAGAGCAGCCCGCGTAAAGCCGCCCCTTTCGTGACCATCAACTGCGCCGCTATCCCTGAACAACTCCTGGAAAGCGAACTGTTTGGCTACGTACGCGGCGCATTCAGCGGTGCCGATCCCAAAGGCCGTGTGGGGAAATTTGAGCTGGCCAATGGGGGTAGCCTGTTCCTCGACGAGATTGGCGATATGCCACTGCATTTGCAGGCCAAGCTGCTCAGGGTACTGCAGGAAAAAGCCATCACCCGTGTGGGGTCTAACAACACCATCAATATTGACGTGCGGATTATTGCCGCAACCAACAAAAACATCAGCGCGATGGTCGAGAATAATCAGTTTCGTGAAGATCTTTTCTATCGCCTGAACGTGGTCCCTCTGGTACTTCCTTCCCTGCGTGAACGCCGGGCGGATATCGCCGTCCTGGCACAATATTTTGCCGATGAATTCTCGCTAAGCTACCAGCGACCGCCGCAAAAACTTCCCGATGATGTTATTAACCGCCTTTATGCCTGGCACTGGCCGGGCAACATCCGTGAACTGCGCAACGTCATCGAGTACATTTTTGTCATGCGCGGAGAAGCCGCCGGGATCAACGCCAGCCATCTGCCCCCTTACCTGCTTACCGCAGCCGATGGCAGAAAAAGCACAATGATGGCGCAACCTCGCCAGCTTGCCCACCAGGGCAAACAAGCAGAGAGAGATGCCATTGAAAACGTCATACAGCGATTTGGTTCAAGCGTTGAAGGTAAGAAACAAGCCGCGACAGAACTGGGGATCAGCATTGCGACGCTGTACCGAAAACTAAAACTCTATGGCTTATGAGCCTCGCCTTCTCAACGACAAAATCCGCATTATCCAATACTGCCGATCATCAATGCTCGCTTATCGGCCTACGGTTTACAGGCTTTAGTAGGCCGGATAGGGCGTCAGAGCCGCCATCCCGCAGGTACAGCAAAGTCCCTTATGGTTGAGCGCTTTTAAAATTAATACTCGCCATTCCCGCTATCTCAGATCGGCAATCAACAGGCACAGGATCTGAGTTTTTGGGAATAATTTCGCGAAAATGGAGAGAAAACGGTGATTTTTTTCGGTTAAGCTATGTGCATGCTTTGGCGCTACCTCATGGTCAAATTCACTCTTCAGGAACCAACCCGTAATGGCTAAAAGTATTCCGCAGCTGCCGCATGATCCCCATATGTGTCGCAGCTATGAAAAAAAGACTCGTAGCCCACTGGCACTCTATTCAGAGTATCAGCGTATGGATGTCGAGTTGCGGGAGCCGCTGGCCATGACTTACAGTCACTGGCATGGCCAGGTTGAAGTGAATGTGCCATTTGATGGTGATGTTGAGTACCTGTTCAATGACGAAGTGGTACAGAGCAAACAAGGCTTTATCACACTGTTCTGGGCGTGTACCCCTCATCAGCTCACGAATGCCGGGCACTGTAAGCAAATGGCTATCTTCAACTTGCCCATGCATTTATTTTTGTCCTGGCCGCTGGATAGAGAGCTGATTAATCACGTGACGCACGGCAGGGTGATTACCTCATCGGCATCCCAGCAGCTTAGCGTTTTTGAGGTTCAACGTTGGCAAAATGAACTCAACAGCGATAACGAACAGATTCGTCAGTTAGCCATTGATGAAATCGCCCTGATGCTCAAGCGGTTTAGCCTCTCAGGCTGGCGGACAGTATTGGGAAACCAAACTGCACGAACCCAGAAGAATAGCATTTCGCGGCATTCACAATTTTACGTCAGCCAGATGCTGGAATTTATTGCCGCCAACTGTGACAAATTGCTGACCGTCGAGGCCATTGCCGATCACGTCAAACTTAATCCTAATTATGCGATGGGTATCTTTCATCGCGTAATGCAACTGACGATGAAACAATATATTACGGCGATGCGCATCAACCATGTACGGGCATTACTCAGCGACACCGATAAAACCATTCTGGATATCGCGATGATTGCGGGTTTTCGCTCCAGCAGTCGATTTTATAGCTCATTTCATAAATACGTCGGTATGCCGCCTCAGCAGTATCGCAAGCTCAGCCAGCAACGCCGAAATCATCCACCTTATGCGGAGGGATAATTGACTATCAAATCTATCTCTTATTTTACTGCTGAAATATGAAAATCATAACAGCAGGCCAGAAAAGAACGCCTGAAACAGTTAATAAAATAGAGTTCGTTCAACAACTCACGTAACTACGCCACTCCGTTATTGATTGGCCTGTAGCAGGTATTTCTTTGGCTTGTTCAACCGTTAACGATTGGGATGGAATTATGGAACAAAATAGCTGTACCTCACACTACAGAAAAAAACTCTCTTTCTTTTGGTCAGTATTACCTATGGTGATCATGCTGGGCGGGATTAGCATAGGATATTTTATATTCAATATTCGTGCCGAACCTATGATCCTGATGGGAACGGCAGCCGCTTCATTTATCGCCATTGCTCATGGTTATACATGGGATGATATTCTGCAATCGATTTGCAATAAAATATCAGAAGCACTGCCAGTCATTCTGATTGTCGCCAGTATCGGGTTTTTGATTGGTTCCTGGATGGTATCAGGTACCATCCCGATGATGATCTATTATGGTTTGAAGTGGATTAACCCTCAGTATTTTTATATTTCAGCATTTATGCTGGGGGCATTGATCTCAGTGTGTACCGGCACCTCATGGGGTTCCATTGGTACCGTCGGAATTGCCATGATTGGTGTCGCCATTGGCCTTAATGTCTCTCTGCCCATCGCCGCTGGAGCCATTGTTTCAGGTTGCTGGTTTGGCGATAAACTCTCGCCGGTCTCTGATTCAACCAATATGGCGGCACTGGCTGCCGGTGTAAATCTGTACTCCCATATTGGCCATTTGCTGTGGACTACCGGTCCGGGATTCATTATTTGCTGCGTGGTTTATAGCTATATGGGAATGGGCATTGATGCCGCTGTCAGTGCACCAGAAAATATCACCCAGTTAATGAACGCTATCGGCCAGATTTATCAGTTCAACCTTCTGTTGTTGCTACCACCGATTATAGTTTTGTACGGCTCACTGTCGAAAAAACCGCCTATCCCGATGTTGTTTTTGTCCACCATCGTATCAATGATTCTGGCTCTGGTTTTTCAACAATTCAGCGCATCTTCGGTCGGTGAATCCGTGGTCAGCGGCTTTAAGCTCGCGATGCTTACCGGAGACCCTATTCCTGCACTGTCATCTGATGTCTCGCGCTTATTAGAGCGAGGCGGCGCAATCTCTATGTTCAGCAGTTTTGTGACCGTCTTCAGCGCCTTTAGTTTTGCTGGCGCCATGAGTGCGACTGGCTCCCTGTACACGGTTATTAACGCGCTGACAAAAGGGGTTAAATCAACATTCCGCCTGGTCGCTACCACCATTGTTACGACGTTCACCATCTGCGCCTGTACCGCCAATGGAACCTTACCGTTGTTATTGTGCGGCGATGCCTTTAAAGATGAATACAAAAAACGAGGGCTTGCGGCAAAAAACCTCTCGCGAACCACTGAAGATGCCGGAACCGTTGTCGAACCGATTATCCCCTGGTCCGCTTCAGGCGTTTATTGCGCCACTATGCTGGGTGTTGCCACACTTGATTATTTGCCCTGGGCAATCCTCTGTTACAGCGGCGTCATCTTTGCGCTACTGTGGGCGGCAACCGGTATTGGCATTGCTAAATATGAGCCTAATGAAGCCACTGAGAATATGGTTGAGCAAAAATCATAAACTACTAAATAGCTAAATATTAGCTATCACCAGGGTAAATTTAATATATCCATCAGATATACATAAACATTCTTCGCTTTTAGCGTTGCTTACACTATTTTCAGAGACTTTCCAGGAGTCAACAATGTCTTTGTTTGATGATATTGTCACAAGGGATGTTAATTGTCGTAAATACGGACAATTACAACAAATGTACGGTACCAGCGATGTATTACCACTATGGATTGCGGATATGGATTTTGTGACGCCAGAACCCATCATGAATACATTACGCACAGTAGTAGAGCAGCCTGTTCAGGGCTATAACCTGGATTATCCGCAATGGAAAGAATCCGTTGTCCAGTGGTACGCAAAACAATATGATGCCGAGATTAAATCGCACTGGCTGCATTTTGTTCCCGGTGTCATAAAAACCATTGTCATGTCCTTGCTGGCACTCACTCGTACGGGAGACAATATATTAACCTGTACCCCAATATATGACCCCTACCCTAACCTGGTGAAAACCAGCGGCAGACATTTACTCCAGACCCGCCTCATTGAAAAAGACGGTTGCTATGAATTTGACTGGCAAGATTTCAGCGAGAAACTTAAACAGTGCAAAATGTTTCTTTTTCCCTCGCCACATAATCCTGGTGGAATGGTGTGGTCACGGGAAACGCTTGAAAAGATCAGTCACTATTGCCAGCAGGCCGGCGTCATCATTCTTTCCGATGAAGTGCATAGCGATTTAACCCTGCCAGGTAAGCAACACCGGCCCTTTTTTACCCTTGATGACGCAGCAGGGTGTCAGTCAATCGTACTGACCTCTGTCAGCAAGACCTTCAACACGGCGGCGATCCAGGGAGGGATAGCCATTATAAAGAATGATGAACTGCGTCACCGGTTCTATCATTTTCTCGATAACTGTTATCTTGCAGAGACTCACTCACTGCAACAGGCAACGATTTATAGCGCCTATACCCATTGCGGTGACTGGCACCGGGAATTATTGGCTTATCTGGCTGATAACGTGGCATTTGTTAGAAATGAAATCGAAATGCACTGTCCGTTGATTTCAATTGTCTATGGTGGCGCATCCTATCTGCTCTTTCTGAATGCCGAAAAAATGGCGCTTAGCGAGACGCAGCTAAGCGATTTTTTTGTCCATGAAGCCAGACTTGGCCTGTCACCAGGGTCACAATATGGTCCAGGCGGAGAGGGGCACATGCGTCTGAACGTTGGCTGTCCGCGCGCCATACTGGTAGAGGCGATGAACAGGCTAAAAGCGGCATACCAGAAACGGCTGAACGCATAACGCAGGCCGCTACGCTTGCCCTGCTTCGTCAGGGCAAAATTGCCCAAAGATATTGACCGAACTGCTATAAAGTCTTTCCCTTCTGTCGGCTGGTGTTAAACTGGAAAGTGTGATCTTCATCATAACCTGCTTAAACAGAGAAAAGAGACACTGCTATGCAACATATCATTGAGGGCTTCCTCAACTTCCAAAAAGAGATTTTCCCTCAACGTAAGGAACTCTTCCGCAGCCTGGCATCCAGCCAGAATCCTAAAGCGCTTTTCATCTCCTGTTCTGATAGCCGTCTGGTGCCAGAGTTAGTGACGCAGCAAGAGCCAGGACAGCTTTTCGTTATCCGTAACGCCGGTAATATCGTACCGTCTTTTGGCCCGGAGCCTGGTGGCGTGTCTGCTACCATTGAGTACGCGGTCGTTGCTCTAGGCGTGACTGATATCGTTATCTGTGGTCACTCCAACTGCGGCGCGATGAAAGCCATCGCAGAAAGCCAACCCCTGGATCCGATGCCTGCTGTCGCCCACTGGTTGCACTATGCCGATGCCGCGAAAGCCGTGGTTGAAAAGAAAACCTGGGCTAACGAAATCGATAAAGTGAATGCCATGGTAGAAGAAAACGTAATTGCCCAGTTGAACAACATTAAAACGCATCCTTGCGTGGCTGTTGGCCTGCGCAACAACGCGATTCGTCTGCACGGCTGGGTCTACGACATCGAAAGCGGAGAAATTCGTACTCTGGATAAGAACAGCAAGACTTACGTTTCACTGGCCGATAATCCACACGTCCATTTCGAGTAAAGCTGCACTGGAGCACGGATGCTCTGGCAATCCTCCCACTACGATTTCTGTTAGTAGACAAACACCCCTCATGCGACTAGCTTTTACACTAGCCATTGGTGTGGCTGTCGTGGAACCCGCAATAGATTAAGCGATAAAAAGGAGCAGGTACGCATGCGAACGAAAAATAACAGACTGATTAATATGTTATTTTTTCATGAGTCGTGGGATATTATGATCCTGAAAAATAATGGTTCGCATACCTTTCCCACTAACACGCTGGACATTCTAAACCGCACCCGAGCCCAACAGCTCAAAAAGAAATATACCTTTCAGGCCGATCCTTTCATTATTGAAAAAGACAATAAAGTTTATGTGTTTTATGAAGCATTAAGCTTTCGTAATTCGCAAGGTATCCTGCGCTGCCGTATCCTTGATGCTAACCTGGTTGAGCTTGAGGATGTGAAACTCGACGGTTTTGATAACCTAAAATGCCATCTATCATTTCCTTTTTTATTTTACAACAACGATCAGCTTTTCATGATCCCGGAGTCTTCAGAAAGGAAAGAGGTTATCTTATTCCAGTCGATAGATTTCCCTACGCGCTGGAAACAGGTAAAAGTATTAGTACCTGATCAGGCGCTCACCGATAACGTCGTCGTTTCGTTGCATGAAAATCTTTATCTTTTATCCACCACGATGGAAGATAAGTTAGTTATCCATACAGCCAGTGATGTAACCGGGCCATGGCAAAAAATAGTGCCAACGCTTAACCTGTCGAATCAACACCCCCGAGGCGCTGGCGCACCACATTGCGTTGAGAATAGACTCTATTTCCTCACCCAGGAATGCACACCAGAGACGTACGGAAAGTCGGTTTATATCAAAGAGTTAATCACGATTAATGCATCCAACTTTGATGAGCGTTTGATTGCGCAGATCAATGCCAGCATCAACCAAAGCGAGGGCGTCCACACGCTGAACTTCACCGATAACTATATCGTGTATGATAGTAAGATAAGCAAATTCAGCCTGTTTTCTATACTTAAAAAAATATCTTATAAATGCAGGGTGAAATACCGGAATTATTACCTTAACCGACGCCGCCAATAACATTTATTTATGCCGGTGGCATTAATGAATTAATGATTGTTTGCAAAAAAATATCTGGAGACTGTATGGCAATTTTAGTCACTGGTGGTGCTGGTTATATTGGTTCACATACCGTGCTGACGCTTCTGGAAAGAGGTGATGATGTTGTGGTCATCGATAACCTTTCCAACTCCTCACAAACATCCCTGGACCGGGTTGCGGAACTGACCGGCAAAGCGCCCATTGTTTATATTGCTGATGTGCTGAACAACAATATTCTGAAAACGATTTTCTCTAACCATAACATCACCGATGTCATTCATTTTGCTGGATTAAAATCAGTTTCAGAATCAATAAAAGAGCCGCTTGCCTATTATGACAATAATGTCACCGGCACGCTGGTTTTACTGCGTGAGATGTTAGCTGCGGGGGTGAAGCACTTTATTTTCAGCTCTTCCGCCACGGTATACGGCAACCCGGAAAGCGTTCCATTAAGTGAACAATCGCCAACCGGTGGTACCACCAATCCGTATGGCACATCAAAATTCATGGTCGAGCAAATTCTGGCAGACTTTTCCCGCGCACAGCCCGATTTCCGAATCACCTGCCTACGCTACTTTAACCCAGTTGGCGCGCATCCATCGGGCAGGATTGGCGAAGATCCGAATGGTATCCCCAACAATCTGGTACCGTATATTTCTCAGGTGGCGATTGGCAAACTGGAAAGCGTGTCGGTCTATGGAAATGACTATCCAACCCCTGACGGCACCGGTGTGCGTGATTACATCCATGTGATGGATCTGGCAACTGGCCATTTAGCGGCACTGGATTGCCAGGAAAAAGGTGCGGCATACAAAGTCATCAACCTCGGTACCGGTATCGGGTATTCCGTACTTAACCTGATTGCAGCCTTCGAGAAAGCGGCGCAAACCCGCATTAATTATAAGATTGTGGCCAGAAGGCCCGGGGATATTGCCGAGTGTTGGTCAGACCCGTCGTTAGCACGAAAAGAGTTGGGATGGCAGGCCATCTATACCCTGGATGAAATGATACGCGACACCTGGAACTGGCAAAAAAACAATCCAGATGGCTATCACGTTTAATTTTTAACGATAAGGAGCCTGGTTGCCAGGCTCCTTACTATGGCAGGCTATTTCACCGTTACCGCAGAGACGCGATACCAACCGTTGCTCTGCTTCCCTTCATTGGCAAAGTGAATTCTTGCCGCACCGGTTTTATCCACTATCGCCGTCTCAATAGCATATTTCCCTTTCGGCAGCGTCCCGGGCATCGGCATCGGGTAACTCAGTGAGTACTTTCCGGGCAGCCAGTGACGTATATCTTCCGGGGCATTCCCTTGTGCCACCACCTTATTGGCCTCATCGACCAGACGAAATGCCAGCGTGTAGGGCAAGTAAATCGGCGCGTTACCCTCATTATACCAGGTGCTTGTCAGGGTGAATTCTTGTCCACCTTCCCAGACGGACTCGTGGCTCAGAGATGCTAAGCGAAACCGATAGCCCAGTTTTGTCAGTGCCTCGTCGACAATCGGACGATACTCACGGGGCACTGTTCTTGATTTCAGGTTAATCGTACTGGTATGTTGCTTCACCGCCCAGTCAAAAATCCCCTGCACTTCCGCTCGCGTATAGTGAAACGTATTTTTCCAGTCCTGCATGTACGAGCAGATCTCAAAGCTCACTGGCGCATGTTTCCAGGCATCATTAAATCCTGAATAGCTTTTCTGTGCGGCCTGCAGCCGTTGCGGATAATCATCCGCCATATGGTTCCAGGAAGCAGAAAACACGCGGAGATCGCCCAGGCAGTCCGCACGCCAGCCTGCCCCGCGCGCGACCGCATTCGCCAGACTTTGCCCACCACTCATCAGCATGATTTTTGGCGTACTGGGGAAAGCCGTAAAATGCATCGTCACATAGCGGTCCAACTGCGCCGTGGTATAGCGCTCCAGCAATGGCTTCAGCATCGGGAAGTTGCTGTTATGCCACTCTCCCCACGACCCCACCATGCCGATATCCACGAAAGCCAGGTTCTCGTTACCATCATAGCGTTTACCCATCGCGTTCAGCAGGCGCTGGCTATATTCAATAAATAGGGGATCGTCTAAATCAGGGATAAAGGTTTTTTTGTCAGACGTCCAGGTTCCCTTTACGCCTTTGTTAATCAACCAGTCAGGAATTTGTGAACCGGTTTCCGGCTCAGCAAGCGCCATAAACCGCAGTCCGACGTTCATCGCCGGTCGATGCGCCGCGGCATACTTAAAAGCGTCATCAACCAGTGCAAAATTGTACTGGCCTTCGACAGGCTCAAGGTCACGCCAGTAAAAGCGCTCATATTCAAAGCCGGTGTCGGGATAATCCGCCAGTCCAAGCGTTTCACCATATCCTTGATGAAAACTGGCGACCCCGATACCTGGGTTTGTCAGTGGGCCCGTCAATGCTTTGGGGGTTACGGTCGTTAATGCGGCCAATACCGTCAGCGGACAGAACAGACACAACAGCGCAGAAAACCATTTACACTTCATCGCAGTGACGCCCTCCACAGGTTTGATAACACTAGCGGTCTTTCAGGCTTAACCACCAGTCCCAGATACCAACGTGAAAATGTTGGAATACATCAATACCCAATGCGGATTTGATCATATATAGCGTCAGTAATACGCAGCAGGTGACAAACAGCGTGCCTAGCAGCAGCAAAAAAGTGAGCAACATGGTCGATAAGGTCGACTCCTGACGATGCCGCTGACGTAAGTCTCTGCCGAATAAAAAAACCAGATAAAAGCGTTTACCGAAAAATGGAAAACTTCTGCGAATATCGATCCGATGTCTTGATGCCAGAGTGCTGGCGACGATCGCTTTCTCGATCCCGCCTTTTTGTTCCGGAGTCAGTCCCTCCGATATATGCTCATCAAGTTGCGCATAAAATCGTTCGATGACGGGGGGGCGATTCTGAGGACTGGTCAAAATTAACCTATATCTTTATCAATTGAGTGATAGACATTGACTGTTTTTCTGGCAATTTCCTGCCAGTCATAATTTTGCAAATAGACACGATAGTCCACGCTATTTGCGCTGGCCCAGGCGGTTAATTTCTCAGCAAGGCTGGACAATGAGCCGACCCGAAAATAGGCCTCAGACGGCAACTGCACTTCCAAATTTGCGGGAATGTCGCTCACCACCGCCGGAAGGGAATACGACATCGCCTCCAGAAGTGCAATCGGTAGCCCTTCATGGTAGGAAGGCATAACGAACAGCCTGGCCTGCGAAAACACCGCCTGAAGTTCATCTCCCCTTAAAAACCCGGTCATCACCACCCCAGGGGTATCAGCGGCAAGTTGCTTGAGTCGAATACTGTATTCCGTTGGGTGATCTGCATCGCCAATGAGCACTAGCGGCTGTTGCAAACCACTTAGTTTGTACGCAGAGATGGCATCATGCATCCCCTTTTCTTCCACAAACCGTCCGACCACCACGAAATAGTTTTTCGCCTCGAGTCCAAAGCGGGAAAGCGTGGCATGAAGGGTTTGATCTGACAACGGACGGGGCTTATTGACGCCGTTGAAAATCAAATGCGCATCATAGCGAGCATGCTTTTTCTGAATCAGTTGGTTAATAACCTCAGAAATCACTATCACCTCATTGGCATATCTCACCGCCCAGCGTTCACCCAGCAGCAATATTTTTTTGGCGACGAATCCCCATTTTTGACGATCGTAATCAGGCCCGTGGTGGGTAAAAACCACCTTCTTGCCTAACACGCGTAATAATGGGATCACCAAACCCGGCCCTATAGCGTGGACATGCACAATATCAGAACCGTCGACACAGGTTCTAAACGCCGCTAAAACAGAATGCACAATCGCTTCCAGTGACCGTTTTTTGGGTGCCCACAGTGCATAGGTCTCAACTTTCTTATAAGAAGATCGTTTGTAGCTAACATACGGCGAGCGGGCGATAACACAAATATCAACGTCAAACTGTTGTTTAATCGCCGGATAAAGATTCTGGCAGTGGGTTTCCACACCGCCCAATACATCCGGAATACCACGGGTACCAAAAACCGTTATTTTTTTACTCATTCTATGGCCTGCTCAGAAGTTCTTTATATAGCGCCTGTAAGGTATCCATATGTTTGCTAAGCGCATATTTTTCACTCAGGCGCGCGCGACCCCGTAAGCCCATGACACGAGCTTTATCCGGGTCATCAACCAGAGTATCCATCGCCTTCGCCAGTTCCTGCGCATTACCCGGCTCAAATAAAACCCCTTCAATACCGTCACGTATTTGTTCGGGGATCCCGCCAATGCGCGCCCCGATCACCGGTTTCGCGAAAGACATCGCCTCCAGCACCGCCATTGAGCAGTTTTCATAACATTCAGAGGGGAGGATCACCACACGGGCATGCTTAATGAGCTGATTGAGGGCATCCCCTTGTTGTACATAACCTAAAAACTCAGCTTCCGGGTATTTCGCCACTAACTCGTCATGCAACGGACCGTGCCCCACTATTTTCAGCGGAGCCGGGTTACGCATTTTCTGATGAGCGGCCAGCAACGTTGCCACACCCTTTTCACGGCTCAGGCGGCCGAAGTACAGTATATAACCGTCATCGACGACCTCATCGATGGGCTGGCTATCATCAACACCATTGACGATCACATCGATTCGTGATTTCGGCAACGTGCGGAGTAACACGCCGCGTAGAAAGACGCTCGGTGAAACAATGACATCCAGAGCCTGATAATTTTGGGCAATGTATTGCCAGGTCGCTTCTAACGAGAGCAGCAAGCTTTTAGAGGCAGAGCCTTCCTGACAGCGATAGCGGAAGGCATTGAAAACGGTACCGGTGATACAGGCATCACACACCTTCCCATCGCGTAACATAGAGTATGCAGGACAGACAATCTTATAGTCGTGCGCCGTCAGCACCGTTTTACAGCCAAAATTGCGCGCCACTTTAATCAACGCCGGCGTCAACTGATGGTAAATATTATGAAAGTGAACGATATCAGGGCGTTCTTTTTGTAAAAGCGCCAGCATTTTTTTGCAGGCCTGGGTGTTATGAATAAAGTTAACCGCAGTTTTGATGCCCCCCAACAGATTACTCTCTTTATGGTAATCGACATTGCTGACGAAATAATCCGCATAATCAGAGGGGAAATTTTTCTCATGCTGCATGGAAAAATCAATGACCTGCACACCAGCCTGTTTCAGCATGTCGCGTTCTTGAAAATAAACCGTTTCCGCGCCGCCTTTGATGAAAAAAAACTTGTTAACTAATAATACTTTCATGGCGCCTGCCCCGGTTATTCATGAATGATTTTATTGCTGGGCGGAGTCAGTGGATCGCGTACCGGATAAAAAATACCTTTGATCAACCCCGCTGAACGTACGATTAAATTAATAACGCTTTGCAGCCCATCTGTTAACGAGCGGTTTTGCACAATCTTCAACAAGGCAAATGCCAGTAAGGGTAGAAGCGCAACGGCAAACACGTTGATATTAAAGGTGAGCAGCGCAACAAATAAGAGAATAAGGTAGAGCGCAAATACCGCCTCATTCCTCACGATGTTGAATGACTGGGAAAACCAGGGTTTCCCCCAACTACAACGCAAAAGCTCACCCGGAGCCTGGTAATAACCGCTGGTCCAGCGGCGCGCCAGCATCTTAAACGTCGACAGCGTGTGTGACGTATGGCTGAAGTAAGGAATATCCAAACGCCGCAGTTTATAACCCGCTTCGATTAAACGCAGACCCAGCTCAGCTTCTTCATAAGCGTGCAAATTACGGTTGGTCAGATAACCAATTTTTTCAATTGCCGACCGACGATACAGTCCACCGCCTCCCAGATGATCGCTATCGCCAAGAGGATAGATTTTATTGATCCGCTGCTTACGAGACTTAAACTCATAGTTAACGGCATCATCCATTTCGACGGTACCGGCCACCCCGGCATAGTCCGGTTCCGCCTGCAAAAAGGCAACAGCCTGGTCAATGAAGCCATCTTCCAGCTCCATATCTCCATCCATCAATAATAAATATTCCCCTTCGCTGTACAGATAGCCCAACTGATGGCCCACCCCACAACAGCGATCGCCTGGATCGGTGAGTGACACTACCGTGACGCCTTTATTGGCTGCCAACTGCTGGGTGTTATCTGTCGACAGACTGTCAGCCACAATAATTTTATGCGGATACCCGACCAACTGACGCCGAATGCTGTCGATCGTTTTCTCAATGCCTTTAGATTCGTTGAGCGTCTTAATACTCACTGAAATAAATGGCTTATTGTCCATACCATCCCCCTGCACTGCGAAGTACGGTTCGACGAATCACTAAGCTCGCCCCCAGCGATAAATAGAACAGGAACTGTAACATCGGCGTAATCATCAATATCTGGCTGTAAGGTAAGCTGATTAAACAACTGATAGCGAAAGCGTTAAACGCGGGCGCAAAGCTCAGTAACTGCAGATCCTGTTTATCCAGCTGTTCAAGCATCAATACTGGTTTTGGCTGACATACTTTCAGAATATAAATAAACAAGCCAATAAACAGCAGCGTGCCAATAATGCCAACTTCCCACAGCAGCATACTCAGCGCAGTCGAGTCTAAAATCAGGTTATAGATAATGTTCAAAAACCCAGGGGAGACCGTACTACCACTGTTTGTGGCATTAAGCCCATAGCCAAATAATGTGCCCGACAGTCCCCATAGATCGTTATTTTTTAACCAGAACAGAAACGTTGTGAAACGCCCCAACTCTCCGGTCGACATGATGTAGTTCGGATCAAAGATATAGCTCAATGAATCAATAAAAATGCTTAATGAGCCTTTTGTCGGATCGCTGCCAAAAGCGGAAGAGTAGTACCAGGCCAATATCATAATCGACAGGCCGATGAGCACCAGCATTCCTGCCACAATGATAAATAACGTCTTCAGGTTTACCTTACTGACATCTTTAACATAGCTCGGCGATATCCACACCCATGCAAGAAATATCGGTGACAGCAGGATGACAAACTTGACCTCGCCAATGATGCATAACCCTATTCCAAGGATGATATGCAGCGCTGCGGATTTAAACGTCGTAAGCCCATGCTTATATTCAGAGAGTTTCAGCAACATAATTAACAGGCAAAATAACCCCATCGCCGCCGTATTGCCGCCACCCATTGGATCTCCGCCGAATGTTCCGACCACGGAGTCCCATTTTTCATCTTCCCCGCGTACGGCCACACGCTGAGGAACAACCAGCAAAACCTGATAAATCATCACCGGGATTTGCGCATAGAACACCCAGTACAGATAGCGCGTCGCCCGATATATCTGCGATTCACGGCAAAAACCTAACAGCAAACAAACCATCACCAGCGATAACGCGATTTCGTTTTTGAAGGCCACAATTGCCACGGTGACCCCGCCCTGAATCAGGGTCGATGTTCCCGCCAGCACCAGAAAGGAAAAATACAGCGCAAGGATAATGGTTTCCTGTGCATCCAGACGCAGCGCCCCATCTCGCGTCTGCATCACCAGTAATCCCACCATCAGCAATGTCAGGAAAAACGGGATCCACAACACGGACTGCATGCCGGTGAAATACTGCACCAGACCACACAGGATCAGCGTTATAAAGGTGTAGACCTGTAAATAATTTCCGGTATTCAGTGTCATGGCGTCACCGGCTTGTTTTTCAGGAGATTGGCCCGCTTGTTCATTTTCAGGTAAATGAACGCATAGCGAATAAATGTCAGTGAAGAGAACAATATTACTGACGCCGCATAATCATGGTAAAAATAGGGAACGACCACAAACGCCAGTAGCACAATCGCCAACTGTTCAAGTTGGATACGCAGAAAATAGCGGTGCGAGCCAAAAATAAGCTCAATCACCGTTAAAGGACTTATCGCCAGCGCCGGGAACAAATAGGGCAGCATGTAGCGCGACGTCTCAATGGAGTTAATCCAGTCTTCGCTAAAACCCAGGCGCATCACAATGGGATAGAAAATAAAGACGCCTAAGGTACAGACAACCCCCAGCACTAGCAGCAGCATACGCACCTTCGTATACTCCTGATAATTGAAGGTGTTATTTCTAAAGTCGATGGACCATTTAGAAAAAATGGTATTGCGTACCGCGTTGCCGATAATCACTACCGGTGCCAGACAGAACCGGCTTACAACGGAAAAATACCCCGCCGTCAGCGCCGAAAACCAGAAGTTAATCAGCATAATAGGCAAGTTACTGCTCGCCATTGCCAGCACCTCAGCACTACCAACTTTAGTGATATGATGAATATTCTGTTTAAAAAATCGTAAATTACTTGCTGGGCGCAAATGCTGCGACGTCACCGAACGAATATCAAACGAATGAAAAATACAGCTAGTGGTCAGCAAAATCATGGCGCAGGCCCACGACCAGTAAAATGTCTGTACCTGGTGCGTGAGCAGTACCGAGAGCACCACCACCACGGAGACAGAAATACGCTGAAAGATTAGAAAATAAAAGTTGGCTGTCCGCAGCGATAAGTTTTCCGATATTAACGCCCACGCCGTTGAAAGCGTCAGCAAATAGAGAAACAGTATGTTCTGGTGAAACAACCACGCGGTCAGGACGGCATACGGTAACGCAATGAGCGCGCTTTGCAGCAAACAGAACACCACATTTTGCGCCAGCTCGTCATCCTGCTGTTTGGGAATCAACAACTGGGAGGCAAAGGTACACACCTGAGCCCCCACCACCGCGATACTGTAGTTGAGCGCATACAGCCCAACCTCTGCCATATCGTACTTATGTGAGATCAACCAGATAGACAGCGCACCAATCAGCTGCGAAACGACTGATGAACTGGCTATCGTAGAAGCGCTCTTCAGTAAACTCATACACGACCTGGCGTAGTCATCAGTTGGTCAGTATTGAAGTTCAATGAGCGCAACCCTTCCTGCGTTTCAAGGTTTTTTTCTTCGACCGCATTCAACACTGCGCCAATCACCACGCCCTGATTATCCTCAATCTTATCCAGTGCGCTGGCGATATTCTCCGCAGAACCGGTTCCGGCTTTCACGATAAAGATAACCCCATCAACGGCTCGTTTGATCAGTTGGATATCCTGACTTTGATTCACCGCTGCAACGTCAATAATAATGCGTTGATACTGCGACTTCAGTTCGCGCATCACGGGTTCAACGCGCTCTGACGACAGCATCAGTAACGAGGAAATAGTCGTCTTACCGTGGGGAATGAAATCAAGATTTTCAGTGATCTTAACCCGTACTTTTTCTAGCGGAGCCTCTCCCTGCAACAGCTCCGCCACACCCGCAGATGTCGCCGATGCCAGTTCAGAAGACAGGCCGTTGGTATTGAAGAAATCAGCATCAATAAGCAACGTTTTCTGATCGAAGCTGAATGAACTGGCCAACAGATTCGCCAACAGGGAGCGCCCTTCACCCTGCTCCGCCGAAGCAATAGCGACCGTCTGCAGCGGCCGATTATCCAG
Source organism: Citrobacter sp. wls827 (assembly GCF_005280875.1). Classification (NCBI taxonomy): domain Bacteria; kingdom Pseudomonadati; phylum Pseudomonadota; class Gammaproteobacteria; order Enterobacterales; family Enterobacteriaceae; genus Citrobacter; species Citrobacter sp. wls827. Next base: position 50,192 of record NZ_SZWR01000022.1, on the reverse strand, counting down.
CATAATTCGGGTGCGAATACCGTGGATGATATCGGCATTCAGCGGGTTCTTCAGTATCATATCCCGAACCTGTGCGCGTCCCGAAGTGCCGGTAAACCGACGAATTTCGCCCAATGGCTCGACATTGAGACGTTTCTTCAGACGGCTCAGGGTGCTAATTGAATTATCCATTGCCGCTTTGACGATGAAATACATGATGCTGAATACCACAACCAACATCACCACCATCACGAGCAGCAACGATTTATTCGGCTTAGACGGCTTTAACGGGGGAACGGCTGGATCATACAGCACCGCATCCGCATTAACCCCGGACAGCGACAATTCCTGAGTCCGCTGATAAAGCGTCTTATACAGATCTTCCATTTTATCTAACGCCAATTTTTGGCTGTTCCAGGCATCCCGTTTTGATGCCATCTTCTGGAAGATCTCTTTTTGCTCAGCAACCTGCTGCTGGTAATTCTTTTCATCGGCCAGCGCAGCCAGATACTGCTGACGTAAGCCAAGTTTTAACTCACCCAGTACCCGACCCGTTTGATTTTGGATTGATTGCACATCGGCTTCTGCTTTTAAAATATTGGCACTTTTAGGCCCATACACTTTGCGCAGTTCCGACAACGTGCGCTGCGCCTGAATCAGCGCAATGCGTAAATCCTGAATTTGCGCATGATCAGAAACTGATGGCAGCGAAATGATATCGCCTGAAGATTTCCCTCGGCTATTTACTTCATTATAAACAGACTCCGCGGCGACACGGCGTTGGGTCGCATCGGCAAGACGGTTGGTCACAATGCTTAACTGCTCTGTTTCAAAACCATCAATACCACGGAAGGTCAGCAGCCCAGAGTTTTTCAGGTAGCTATCCATTTCCTCTTTTTGTTTCGCTATCGATTTCTGAATCTCTTCCATTTTTTCAAAGTTGAGATTGCGAGCCTGCTCTGCTTTCAGACGCTTTTGTTCTACCGTGTAGTTGATAAAGGCCTGAGCGACGCCATTGGCTATCTCAGCTGAAAGTTGAGGCGATGAAGATTCATAAGAAATAGAGGCCAGATTAGTGGTACGGATACCGATGACCTTCAGATCTTTCGACAATGTTTTCAGCGCCTGATCAACCCTCAGTTGCTGATCTTCACTACCAGAGCCGGGCTTCACCCCGGTAAAATCCGGGTTTTCATCCAGCTTCAGATCGCGGACCGCCTGCTCGAGGATAATGCGTGACTGCATCAGCGCATATTGCGTTTCGTAATATCCACTACGCGTTGAATCAAAACCATCCACCTGTGGAAACGGCGAAACGTTATCAGCTTGTGCCTTAATCAGCACCGTCGCCGTCGAGACATATTTTGATGACATCATGCTGATCAAGGGATACGCCACTACCCCGGCAATAATGCCGGCCAGCGCGATTTTCCAGGCATTCTTTTTCAGTTCTTTGGCAAAGCGGGAGAAATCGACGGAGTTTTCTCGTTGCTTGCCGTTTTCCACTATAGATAGTTTCATCGTTAGAAGAACCCCATGCCAATAATCACGACATCCCCAGGACGAACAGAGTGCGTTAAATCAACATTCTCAAGTAGCTGATTACTACCGGAGAGGCGAATGTTGATATCTTTGCGATCTGCACGGTCAGTAAATCCTCCCGCCTGAGCAATAGCTTTCTCTACGGTAAGTCCCGGCTCCCAGGCGAATCCATTCGGGCTTTTTACTTCCCCTGACACGTAGAATTTGCGGAACTCGGCAAGACTCACGGTCACCATGGGATTAACCATGTACCCGTTGCGCAAGCGTTGAGTTAATTCAATATTCACCTGTTCTGGTGTTTTATCTTTTAAACCCAGCACGCCGATATAAGGGAAGTTTATTGTTCCACTCTTATCCACGATAAATTTCATCGTCATTTCGGGTTCCCCGTAAACAACGATATTGACAGTATCCCCCGCCCCAATTCGGTAATCCTCTGCCACCGCAGCAGGATCGTCCATTAATGGTGGCCTGGACGTTGTGCATCCGACCAACAGGATACTGAATAGCAAAAACGCGCACAGTTCTATTATTTTCATTTTAGATCTGAACCTTAGCTTTAAGCATAATCATAGAATTATCATAACCCAACGTTCTAATGACTTCCTTACTGTCGTCGGGACCGATATAAAACGAATCAGTATCCTTATTTGAATTCAAAGTATCTAATTGATATTTAATCTCAAAATTGACAGACGGCGTGTAGTCATAGCTCATGGTTACACTAAATACACCATTTTTATCATGTCGATCCTTGTTCTGTTTTTTATAGTCTTCCGTGGTGTATGAGTAGTCCAGCAAAGTAGAAAAACGATTGCCCAGCCAGAAATGCTGGTAAGAAATCCCATACTCAGTCACTAAGATATACCCCCCAACTTCCGAGGGATCTTTAATACTTTGAGCAGAATGGGCGGTGAAGACTGACTGATTTAACGGCTTCCACTCCCCCTTTATATCCCAGTTTAGACCATTAAAATCACTCGAGTTTGCGGCATTTTCAAATGTTTTGTACAGCCATGAAATATTCATGTCGACGTTAGTTTTCCCCGTCAACTGCGATTTCAGACCGTAAAGCAAATAGTATTCATTACTGTCTTTTTCTGAGTTGTTATCATAGTGACGCTGATTAGTAATAAAACTATAGCGAAAGCGCGTTCTGGAGGTGTATTGGTCAAAAATTTCAGCCACCAGACTATTTTCATGCCATTCCTGCTGCTGAATATAATTGTAAAAATCCGGGCTGGTATCCTGCACATCCGAGGTATTCCCGAACGTCAGTTTTTTATACAACAGTGCCAGTTCCGCTTTGCCGCGTCCATCTGGTGCGCCATAGCTATAGCGCAACTCACTGTTGATAAAATTATTCGTCAGCGGAGAGTTAATTCCATACTGGCGGAACTGGTTCGGCAAAAAGCCCTCTGTGATATCGCGGCCGCGAGATTCATGCCCAATTGAATCTTCCAGATTCAGGGTTAAGCCGTGCATTTGCCCATAACGCCAGGCACCGTTAAAACGGAAAAAATGGTCGTTATAGTTATCGGCAGAATCGCTTGAGTAGTTACGATAATCGCCTGAATACATTAGCAAATACTTATCCTGTCCGCGCTCACCGATCATACTAAACACAGGTGCCGCGCTCTGGAACGCTGAACCTATCGCATCGCGGTTATGGGGCTGATAAGTTACGTTATCATCATAACCGTAATCCACAGCAGCTTGGCCCTGGAAGTCGATCCCCGCAAAGCCAATGTGTGATTTCGGTGTTAGATCAGCCCATGCGGACTGCGATATCACGATTCCGGTAATAACTATTAATTTAGTATGCATTCTTACCGACAAATCCTTTGAAAATAGTTTTAATAATAATTTTTATATCCAGCCATAACGACCAGTTTTGAATATATTCAATATCATACTGAACGCGCTTTTCCATCTTATAAAGTGCATCGATTTCCCCACGGAAACCGTTAATCTGCGCAAGCCCGGTGATCCCCGGCTTAACTTTATGGCGGATCATGTAATTTTCGACCTGTTTGCGGTACTGTTCATTATGCGTAACCGCATGAGGTCTGGGACCGACAATAGACATACTTCCCTGCAATACATTAATGAATTGCGGGAGTTCATCAAGAGAGGTGCGTCGCAAGAAACTACCAAATTTTGTCACGCGCGGATCATTCTTAGTGGCCTGGATAACCGTATCGGAATTCTCCATAACTCGCATCGAGCGAAACTTCCATACCTTAATTTTTTGTCCGCTCAGGCCGTATCGATCTTGTTTGAAAAACACCGGACCACGGGAGGTAAGTTTAATACCAATAGCAATCGCTAACATCAGTGAGGAGATCATCACCATAATGATACTACCGAGAATCAGGTCTTCCGCACGTTTAATAAATGAACCGGCCCCTTCAAACGGTGAGCTAAAGATGCCAATGGTTTGCAGGTTGTGGATCGAGCGCAGCTTGGACATATTGTTACTGTAGGTATAAAAATCAGGAACAATATAGGTATCTACCGTGGTATCCGACATCATGGCCAAAAAGTGACGAATACGATGTAATGCCACCATCGGCAATGCGATATAGATCTCGTCGATATTCCCTTGCTTAGCCTCTTCAACCAGATTAATGACAGGACCGCGAAAGGGACTTTTTATCTTATCCACGATATCACCACAGCGGGACAACGCGCGTTCATCATAAAAAGCCAAATCTAATTTGATATTGGAGTATTCAGCTATCAATGCATTTTCTGCTGCCACGCCGTTGTCGGTAAGACCAATAATCGCCACACGAATGTTTTTTTTCGTTGAATATTTAAAAATGAAAAAACGAATAAAATAAAGAAAAGGTAAAGGAATGAAATACCAGTAAACAATAGGGGATAAAAATGACGGTGTCAGACTTGTCAGGTATCCAAGTGACTCCGGTTCGGCCACCGTCATGCTGATCACTTCGTTGAACGAGATTGCCAGCAGCGTACAGAAAAGCAGCCGTTTTTGGTTACGTATGCCGATGGTTTTTATCTTCTGCTGGTACATTTTTGTGTATTCAGCAAGCAACAGGAAAAACACTGAGAAGAGGATGCTCAGAATGACAATGGTCTTAAACGGCACCATATTTAACAGATGGGCGCTAAAAATTAATGTAATATTGATTACAATAAAATCGACCAGTTTTAAAAAGACTGGATATCCTTGACTGCTAATCTTTAGCGAATTTTTAAGCATATCTCAGCCCATTATTTATTGATATTTAATTGTTTTTTTCTCTTTTCATGTTGCTAATTATATCACAAGTCTAAAAAACGCAATGGTACATTGTCAGTAAATGTAAAAAATAATGTTGACTAGTGTGACTATCACCCACGTTCCATTTATATCATTATGATTTTTATCATTAATTTCTGAATGAACGTTTTATCGCCACTGCCAAAAAAGATGAGAATTTACAACACAACCGTTATTGACAGATAGCACTTCATAGACTATGAAAAGCCGTTATATGTATGACGAATAGCATAAATCGTTTCTCTTTTTCCCCTAAATAGCCGTTGAAATTAATTAACTGCACCGCAATACAAATAAAGTCAATAAATCACTTTCCGTTATTATTAATAATGATCGGCTTTCTTATCTGTAATTTTCTTAAGAATAATCTGCACCAGTGAAATAAAGATATCAGTTCGTGATGCTTAAAAATCGTACTCGTACGCTCAGTCCTCCTAACGTATCGCTGCGCGACAACTGCGGGTGTGTACGGTGTAGACGCGCAATATCGTTGACCAGAGCCAGCCCTATCCCTGCCCCCGGGACGTTGCCGACGTTATCCAGGCGATGAAAGGGCTGTAACGCCTGATGCACCTGTTGTGCATCAATACCTGGCCCGCTATCTTCAACCACCAGCACCACAGCTTCTCCCTCGCACATTAAACGCGCCGTCACCACGCCCAGCGCTGGCGTATATTTCAGCGCATTATCCAGCAGATTTCCGCACAGTTCACCGAGTAGCACCTCATCCCCTTCAATCCACAGCGCCTCCTGCTTCCCTTCATACCCCAGATCGATAGCTTTACTGCGCGCCTGCGCCAGACGGGTAAAACAGCTGGTTTGCACCACGTCATACAGATTAACGGGCGAAAAGTGCCTTTCCCCTTGCTCTTTACGCTTCACCGCTGAAAGCTGTAACAACCTTTCCGTCAGCTGAATAGTGTTATCCAGCGTGGTACTCATGGCTTGCA
>NZ_SZWR01000022.1:21696-44361 GCF_005280875.1 Citrobacter sp. wls827 | reverse complement strand
GGCTGCTGACTGGCGAGAGCCACCGCCGCCTGAGTTTTCAGCACTGCCAGTGGTGTTTTGAGCTGATGGGAAGCATCTGCGCTGAAGCGTTCCTGGCGGGAGATAAGCCCTCGCAGTCGATCGATATAGCGGTTGAACGCGACAATCAGCAAACGGGTTTCCGACCACGGCAGCAGCTCAGGCAGCGGCGTCAGTAGCCCCGGCTCACGACGCACCATCAGCGAAGACAGCTGGCGCATCGGGCGTAACACCCGGCGCAGCAGCCAGCCGACCAGAACCAAAGTGAGCAGCACCAGCAGCCCTTGCGAAACCCACGAGGAAAACAGCAGCTGTCGCGCCAGATAGCGCCGCGATTGCAGCGTTTCGGCGACATAAATTTCAGCCATGCCGACAATACCGCCCTCATTGACCGGCTGGAGCAGGCGTGCCACGCGGATCGCCTCACCGCGATATTCCGTGTGATAAAACCACGCTAACGCCGGATACAGCCGGGTACGCGAGGTCGCGGGCGGCATGGCCGGTAAATCGTCATAACCCGAGATAACCTTCCCCGCCGGATCGACCACCTTGTAATACAGCCTGTCGTTCATGTTCAGTTCAAAGCTGTCCAGTACCACCCACGGCACGTTGACTTCCAGGTGTTTATTGCGCACCACCAGCCGCTCAGAAACCGTTCTGGCCGATGAGAGCAGCGTCCGGTCATACGCCTGCGTCGCGGCCTGTAATGCGCTAACGTAGCTGTTAAACGCCGAGAGTCCCCACAGCAACAGCAGCGGTAGCCCCAGAAACATCAGCAGTTGCAGGTACAACGACTGGGGCTTAACCCATCTCATCGCAGCGTTCCAGCACATAACCCAGGCCACGCAGCGTGGCTATACGCACGTCGCTCCCTTGCAGTTTCTTCCGCAACCGATGGATATACAGCTCAATGCTTTCGGGGCTGACCTCATCGCTCAAACTGAACACCTGCTCAAACAACTGTTGACGTGAAACCGGACGCAGTCGACGGTACATCAGGACTGTCAGCAGGGCCTGCTCACGCGGCGTAAGCGCCAACGGTTGTCCTTGCAACAGAAAGTAACCTTCATCATGAAACGCTAACGCCCCCAGTTGCTGTATCCCTTGCACCTGGCCTGCGCTACGCCGCAGCAAGGCCCGCAGCCGGGCATCAAGCTCTTCAATCTCAAACGGCTTAGCCAGATAATCATCGGCCCCGACGTTCAGTCCCTTCACCCGATCGGCTACCGCGCTGCGCGCCGTCAGCAACAAAACCGGCAGCGTCTGCCCGCGTTTGCGTAGGCGCTGGACGACTTCCAGACCATCCAATCCCGGCATGTTGATATCCAGTACCGCCAGCGCGTAGGTTTCACTGTGTAAAAGATGATCGGCCGACTGGCCATCAAACACGCAGTCAACGGCAAAACCGTTTTGCACCAGCGCTTTCTCCAGCCAGTGAGCTAACTCACGGTTATCTTCCGCTAATAAGAGACGCATATCACATCCTGTAAAGTTTCTGCCGCATTGAAAGGGAATTGAAAGGTTAATGTTTTAACAATCACGCAACCGAACTGCTACACATCGGCTCACATAATCACAAAAATCTTCTTCCGTACCCGAAAATCCGGTTTTCCGGCGTGAAGATAAACAATGAAAAAACAATTACTTCGTACCCTTACTGCAAGCATTTTATTGATGAGTACTTCTGCTTTAGCCGAACAAGCGCCATCGCGCACCGAATGCATTGCTCCGGCAAAACCCGGCGGTGGGTTCGACCTCACCTGTAAGCTGATTCAGGTGAGCATGATGGAAACTGGTGCCATCGAAAAACCGATGCGCGTGACCTATATGCCCGGTGGCGTGGGTGCCGTGGCCTATAACGCTATCGTCGCGCAACGTCCTGCCGAAGCCGGAACCGTCGTGGCCTTCTCCGGCGGTTCCCTGCTAAATCTGTCGCAAGGTAAATTCGGCCGCTATGGCGTCGATGACGTGCGTTGGCTGGCAAGTGTAGGCACTGACTACGGCATGATTGCCGTGCGTAGTGATTCCCCCTGGAAGACGCTGAAAGACCTGCTGACTGCCATGGAGAAAGATCCCAACAGCGTGGTGATTGGCGCGGGTGCTTCTATCGGTAGCCAGGACTGGATGAAGTCGGCGCTGCTGGCGCAAAAAGCCAACGTTGATCCGCACAAAATGCGCTACGTCGCCTTTGAGGGGGGTGGCGAACCGGTGACCGCGTTGATGGGCAATCACGTCCAGGTGGTTTCCGGCGATCTCAGTGAAATGGTGCCCTATCTCAGCGGCGACAAGATCCGCGTACTCGCGGTGTTCTCTGATGAACGTCTGCCGGGCCAGTTAGCCAATGTCCCTACCGCCAAAGAGCAGGGCTATGACCTTGTTTGGCCGATTATTCGTGGCTTCTACGTTGGGCCAAAAGTGAGCGATGCGGATTACCAGTGGTGGGTTGATGCCTTTAATAAGCTCCAACAGACCGACGAATTTAAAAAGCAGCGTGATCTGCGTGGCCTGTTCGAGTTCAACATGAGCGGTAAGCAACTCGATGACTACGTGAAGAAACAGGTCACCGATTATCGTGAGCAGGCAAAAGCCTTCGGTCTGGCGAAATAAGCCCGGGGGCAAAGATGATGAGCGATCGTATTTTCGCGGGTATCTGGCTGTTGCTCTGTATAGCCGGGCTGTTCGTGGCCTGGCAAATCAGCAGCGAATACAGCTATGAACCCGTTGGGCCGCGTCCCTTTCCGCTTGGCATTATTAGCTTGATGCTCTTGTGTGCCGTCGCGCTGCTGTTGCGCCACCCGGACACCATCAGTTGGCCTCGCCGCCACGTGCTGCAAAAGTTGCTCACGATGGTGATTGTGCTGCTGATGTACGCCTAGGGGTTTGAATGGTTGGGCTTTCCCATTGCCACTGCCATTCTCACCGTGGTGATTGGCATGCTGTTCGGCGCAACCATCCCGGCAGCGGGCATTTCCGGTTCGGTTCTCGGCATTCTGTTGTGGTACGCCTTCGACCGACTGCTTGACGTCACCTTACCACTCGGCGCCTGGCTGGGTTAACGGAGAAACGATGGATACCTGGATTTATCTTTCTCAGGGTTTCGCAGTGGCGATGACGCCGGAAAACCTGGTTATTGCCTTGATCGGCTGCTTTGTCGGCACCATCGTTGGGTTGCTGCCTGGCCTGGGGCCGATCAATGGCGTGGCGATCCTGCTGCCGCTGGCCTTCGCTTTGCATCTCCCTGCGGAATCTGCGCTGATCCTGTTGGCGACTGTTTATATCGGCTGCGAGTACGGCGGACGCATCTCCTCTATCCTGCTCAATGTTCCTGGCGATGCGGCAGCCATTATGACCGCCCTTGACGGCTATCCAATGGCCCAACAGGGACGCGGCGGCGTGGCGCTTTCTATCTCAGCGGTCAGTTCTTTCTTCGGTTCGCTTATCGCTATCGGCGGCATCATTCTGTTTGCCCCGGCGTTAGCACAATGGTCACTGTCATTCGGTCCTGCAGAATACTTTGCCTTAATGGTCTTCGCCATTGCCTGTCTCGGCAGCATGATGGCGCAGAACCCACTGAAATCATTTCTGGCAGCACTTATCGGTCTCGGACTCGCGACCGTCGGCGTAGACGCCAACACCGGGGTTTATCGCTTCACCTTTGACAGTGTTCATCTCTCCGACGGTGTGCAATTTATCGTGGTAGTGATTGGGCTGTTCTCTGTCTCAGAAATATTATTAATGCTGGAACATACCAGCAGTGGCCAAACGCTGGTACGTAAAACGGGCCGTATGCTGTTCAATGCCAAAGAAGGTATGCAGTGCGTAGGCACAACGCTGCGCTCATCGGTGATTGGCTTTTTCGTCGGCGTCCTGCCCGGCGCCGGGGCCACCATCGCCAGTGCTATCACCTACATGACCGAGAAGAAGCTCAGCGGTAACAGCGACAGCTTTGGGAAGGGGGACATTCGTGGTGTTGCCGCACCTGAGGCGGCCAACAATGCCTCGGCCTGTGGCTCGTTTATCCCAATGCTGACGCTCGGCGTACCAGGTTCGGGCACCACGGCGGTAATGATGGGTGCGCTGACGCTGTACAACATCACGCCAGGCCCGGCAATGTTCACCGAACAACCGGATATCGTCTGGGGACTGATCGCGGCGCTGCTGATTGCCAACGTGATGCTGCTGGTGATGAACATTCCGTTAATCGGTCTGTTCACCCGCATGCTGACCATTCCGCTGTGGTTCCTGGTTCCGGCCATTGCGGCGGTTTCGGCGGTCGGCGTGTATGCCGTCCACAGCACGACCTTCGATCTGGTACTGATGGTCGGTCTCGGCGTACTGGGATACATTTTGCGTAAAATGCACTTCCCGATGTCTCCGTTAATTCTCGGATTTGTGCTCGGGGAAATGCTGGAGCAGAACCTGCGTCGCGCCCTGTCCATCAGTAATGGCAGCATGGATATTCTGTGGGCCAGCGGCGTGGCGAAAGTCCTGCTGGTGATGGCGGTCATGGTTATCGTTATCCCGCCAGTGCTGCGCCTGATCCGCAAACGCAACAATAAGCCGCAGGTGGACATCGGCTAACAAATTGCCGGATGGCGGCGCTATTGCGCCCTATCCGGCCTACAATTTGGCTCGGTTGTAGGCCGGATAAGCGCAACGCCATCCGGCATTTTTATTTTCCGCGCAGCCCCAGCGTTCCTTCCAGCACATGTTCAACAAACTGCGTCAGCTTGGGCAGTGGACGCAAATCCTGGCGCCACAACAAATGAATTGGCCGCGGCTCTGGCGTAAACCCCTCCAGCACCCGGACCAGCCGACCATTAGCGATCTCTTCTGCCAATAAAACCTCTGGTTGTAACAGCAGCCCGGCTCCCGCTACCGCCGCCATACGCAGGCCGTGGCCATCATTACAACGTAGAATTGCATCACGTTTCCACCTGACCTCACCCGCCACACCCGGCAGTTTCCATTCATTACGTGCCGTCCACACGGTATGCGACAAACACAGATGATCCACCAGATCCACGGGCGTTCGAGGAGTGCCGTATCGGGCAAGATAGTCCGGCGACGCACAGATGGCCATACGGTACGGACACAGATATTTCGCCACCACATCCGTCTGATGAATATCACCAATGCGGATCGCCAGATCGACCCCTTCATCGACCAGATCCACCATTCGGTTAGTCAGATCTAACTCAATGCGTACCTCTGACCAGGTTTGCAAAAAACCCGCGGCCAGCGGCGAGATAACACAGGCGCCAAAAGACGTGGGCGCGCTTATGCGTAGCGTCCCTGCTGGTGCCAGCCGCAGACGCTCTACCGAACGTTCGGCTATCGATACCTGCTCCAGCACGCGACGGGCTTCTTCAAAATAGACGCGCCCGGCGTCGGTCAGACTCTGACGGCGTGTGTTACGTTCCAGCAGACGCGTACCGAGCTGCGCTTCCAGCAGGGCGATATATTTCCCCACCATCACCGCAGATATCTCCAGTCGCGTTGCCGCACCGGTAAAGCTTCCACTTTCCACCACCGCGATAAACGTTTCCATGCTGCGCAGCTTATCCATATTACAAACCTCTGGTTAGCAATCATCTAACTTTTAACCAGTTTATCTGATTTCATTTTCATTAAAGAATAGCGACTCACACTATTGCGGAGGTGGTTATGAAAATCGTCATTATTGGTGCCAGCGGTACAGTGGGTCGTGCAGTCACAGAGACGTTGAGCCGTAAACATGAGGTTATCCGCGTGGGCCGCACGCAGGGTGATTACCAGGTCGATATCACCTCACAAGAGAGCGTACAGGCGCTATTTGAAAAAACTGGACGCGTGGATGCGATTGTTTCCGCCACCGGCAATCTGTTCTTTGGCCCGCTATCAACGATGACTGACAGTGAATTTAATCAGGGCCTGCAGGATAAGTTGTTAGGCCAGGTGCGTCTGGCCTTAACCGGGCAACATTACCTGAATGATGGCGGTTCCATTACGCTTATCAGCGGCATTATCGCCCATGAGCCCATTGCCCAGGGGGCAAATGCGGCAACGATCAATGCCGGGCTGGAAGGATTTGTGCGCGCGGCTGCCTGTGAGCTGGAACGTGGTCAGCGTATTAACCTGATAAGCCCGACCGTACTGAGTGAATCTGCTGAAGCCTACGATGGATTCTTCCCAGGCTTTGAAAGTGTGCCAGCGGCAACTGTGGCCAACGCTTACCGCCGCAGCGTGGAAGGCATTCAAACCGGACGTATTTATAAAGTGGGTTACTGTTAACCGCTTTTTCTCGCCTCTTACGTCATCAGTAAGAGGCGAGGAGTCGCATATTTCAGGCACCCGTTTCGTTTCTGATCCGCGCATTGATGTATTCCACGGCCTGCGTGACGTCCATAATGCCGTTAATCGCATTCGTCACGCCTTGCCCGATAATAATCTCTGCCTGTCGCAGGTTAAAAGACTCACCTTTACTTCCCTGAGACTCCCGTATTCCCGTCATGCCTTTTTCATTCAGTAAATTAAACCACGGGTAGAGATTGAGAACATTTTGATCGTGACATATTCCAGACCAGGCGCTGTTGCCCCCCAATAGAACCAGATGGCGCGAAATTTCATCGGAATAAAGCCAATGAAAAAACTGCTCAACCTGTTTTTTCTTCTTACTGTAGCGAGACATTCCAATAGAGCCACCGCCCAATTGTGGAAGCTGCCCCGGAACGGGAGCATAGCCGATCGTGGGGGCGATGGTCGTATGCGCAACATCGTTAAACAAATTGAGATACATAATCAGCATGGCGAGATTTCCACGCTCAAACTGTTTAACCGCATCACTCCACCACTCACCAGGGAGATTCACGGCGATAGACAACTGGTGCAGATATTCTTCGAGTGCAGCGGCAGCAAGCGAAGCATCAAGTTGTACCGGCTCGCCCTCACGCACCAATCGTCCCCCTAACGCGTAGTAACGCAGCAAGTACTCAGTGGCGATAAGTCCTGAACTGCCCAACGTCACTGCCGTGCCCATCGGGCGCTGTCTGTTTTCTGGCTGATGCAGTTGACTAAAGAAAGCGGCAATCTCATCAAATTGTGCGAAATTCTCTGGTAGCGTTAACTCTTTTCCTGTTGATTCATAAAACATCCGTTTAATCGTCGCATCTTCAAACAGATCTCGTCGATAAAACAGAAGCTGCATACTGGCATCAAAGGGAATTGCCCACGCAGTCCCATTCACCTGGCTAAAGTGCTGCTTAATTTGCTCAGAGAAGTTATCCAGCAATAACGGGAGCTCGGGGGAGACCGACTCCAGCGGCAATAATGCTTTTTCTGCAAACCAGGGAAAACACGCCATATCGATTCGCAGTAAATCGTAATAAGGGTGCAGGTGAAGATGAGAGAGAATTTCAAAAACCTCATCATACGGATAAACCGCAAGATTAACCTTAATACCGGTCTGGCGATAAAAGTGAGGTAACAGTTTCTTCAGCGCATCGGTCGAAGGGCTGGGCAAAATTAACATATTCAGCGTCGCCTCCGTCTCATGAGGCGGAGCGTATTGTCCATTCCAGGAAAAACCGCAATTCGTCAGAATACGGTGCTTCTCTTTACTTTTGGGTTGGCGAATACATGAAGCAATAGTTGTCCCCAGGCGGGCATAATCCATCTGATAGCTGGTGATTCCATCAAAAGATGCAGGAAGATTATCACTCAGTTGTACTATCGGCGGGCAGGACTGAGAACTCCCAAACCAGGACGCTTGCGTCAACGCACGCGTCTTCTCACTGTCCTGAACAATAAACAGATCGGGTATCGCCCCCCGGAAAAAGTCAAACGCGACGGTGTTAACTTCACTGGCATGCGCAGGTATAACCGTAAGCTTTGTGTGCGGACTTAACTCCCGGCATACCTTCTGTATCGCTTGAGTAAAGCGTGCGCTGTGGGCAAATTCCAGCGGTTCGCAGAAAACACCAATATGACCAGGCTGCTGCACCAGTGCCTTTCTTGCGGTTTCTTCCCCTGCGGTCACATAGTCAAGGCTAAAATAACAAACTGCACCGGCTGGCTGGCGATACGCAAAAAACACATTCTCCGGGGAGAGCCTGAGCATATCGTAATAGGGCTGGCTGTTGACCAGGCAACTCACGGTGACAATAGCCTGGTAAGACTTTGCCGCCAGTGTTTGCAAAATATCCAGTTCCAGATTGGGCAAATCATTAGTCAGGTAAAGATCAACCGGTTCGCTGAGTGAAGGTTGCCAGGCCTGGTGTAATCCCCGATAGAGTTGATAGTAACGTTCCGCATTGATGTCGGGCAGAATCAAGGCCACTCCCTGACTTTTGCTGGCTCTCAATGATTGCGCCTGCGCATTCAACTGATAGCCAACTTCTCGGGCCGCACGTTGAACCGCTTCAATCTTCTCAACGCTTACATTTCCTCTGCCATTGAGCACATTCGAGACAGTCCCATGCGACACACCGGCAATTCTTGCTATGTCTTTGATAGTTGGCATTTTTACATCCTTCCCCTGATGCTTTGATGCTAGCACGGCGCTCATCAGGAAACTATCTTCAGCAAGATAATTTGAACGTTACAATATTAAAAAGTGCATTTTATCAACACATTCTTATAACCACCTCTCAACCCCACATAGCATGAAGACATGAATCAAAAATTACAACAACATGAAATATAAAAATAAACCAATAAATTCTTGAAGAGGATCACTTCTACAACAAAAGATCGTTGTTGCCTTGAAGTCGCAGGATGATAATTGACACGTTCCAATTACGTTTCATTACATTTTCGTTCAAAAAACAACACTCTGTTTTGATCAAGAGGGAAACATGAATATTCATTTTCTGGGAACCGCGGCATCCGAAGGGATACCCAATCCTTTTTGCCGTTGTGAGCACTGTCAGCAAGCCCGTATTCGTAAAGGCAAAGACATACGCACGCACTCCTCAGCGATCATCGACGATGAACTGTTGATTGATGTCGCGCCTGAATTCACTCAGCAACTGCTGCGAGATGGCCTGGACGCAACAGAGATCAAATCGCTGCTGTTCACGCATACACATCCCGATCATTTCAACGTCGGCGATCTTTTTAGCCGAATGGAAGGGTACGGATTTGAGATTACTCATCCGTTGCACATTTTTGGTAATGACCGTGCGATTAACGGCGCGGCACAAGTGTTACCTGGCTACAGCGCAGAAAGATTTGCCTTTCATTGCCTGGTTCCCTTCGTAACCGTTGAAACCCGCGGATACCGAATCACTCCACTGCTGGCGAACCATGCCAAATGGGAGCTTTGTTATACCTGGTTTATCGAAAAAGACGGTCAGTCAATTTTCTATGGACATGATTCGGGCTGGTTCCCTGAACTCACCTGGCAATGGTTGAAAGGGAAAAAGATCGATTTAACGGTGCTGGAATGTACCTACGGTTTTAATGGTGATAACCGTACAAATAACCACATGAGTCTGGAAACTGTTTTCGCCGCCAGAGACAGGCTTGCAGAACTGGGCTGCCTTGAGAAAAATAGCCAACTCATCGTCTCGCATGTCTCACACAGCGGCGGTCTACTGCACGACGATCTCGTGGCGGCGTGCGACAAAGAGAACATTCTTGTCGCCTGGGATGGGCTTAACCTGAGCATCAACCAATAAGGATATGCAATATGGACCTGAATAAAACACCACGCCTGCTGGTTATGATGTTCATACAATATTTCATGCAGGGCGCCTGGAATATGACCATGGGACTGGTATTAAGTACCTATGGTATGGCGACCATTATTGGCTCATCTTATGCTTTGCTTGGTCTGGCGACCATTCTTTCGCCACTCTTTATTGGCATGGTAGCCGACCGTTTCTTTTCGTCACAAAAAGTCATGGCGATCCTGCATTTAATTAATGCTGGCGTACTGTTGTTTGTTCCACAATTTATTGAGGCACAAAACACGGGCATGACGTTGACCATGATCTTCCTGGTCGGTCTGCTGTTTTATCCAACAACGGCGCTGGCTAACAGCATCAGTTTCAGCCACATTAACGGGGTGAAATACTTCCCCTTTATTCGTGTGTTCGGCACATTTGGCTTTATGGTCATCGGTTTTATTATTGGTGAAATGGGCTATTCTGGAAATACCATCACCTGGTATATTGCGTCAGCCTCCGGTGTCGTGCTCGGCCTTTACTGCTTTACGTTGCCAAACACCCCACCGAAAGCAAAAGGAAGCGTATTTACACTCCGCGATCTGTTATGTCTGGACGCTCTGGCACTCTTCAAGGACCGCAGTTTCTCGGTTTTGATGCTCAGTATTTTTGTCCTGATGATCCCCAAAACAGCTTATTCCGCCTATATCCCGGTCTTTTTAAAAGCGCTTGGATTCGATAACGCCGCGTCAATGATGCAGGTCGGCATCGCCTGTGAAGTCATTTTTATGTTCCTGCTCTCGTTTTTCTTACTGAAAGCCGGCTTCAAAATTACTCTCATGTTGGGCGCCGTTTGCTGGATCATCCGCACACTGTTGTTTGCTCATGCATCACTGGATGCCAACATGATGTTTGTGCTGATCGGTCTGATGTTGCAGGGATTCTGCTGGGACTTCTTCTTTACCGTGGGCGACATTTATGTTGACCGTAAAGCCGCGCCAGAGATTAAAGCCCAAGCCCAAAGTTTACGATTCATCGTCTCCAACGGCGTCGGTTTGCTGTTTGCCTCTACCGTATGCGGGCAAATCTTTAACAACACCGTGACGGAACAAGGCCCACAGGCGTTACCGCAATGGGAAACATTCTGGCTGGTTTCAGCAGGCGTTGCCGCAGTGGTCAGCGTATTCTTCCTGATATTCTTCCGGGACGATATTTCAAAACGCAAAGCAGACCTCCCATTGAAAAAAGCAAACTCCTGATCGTTAAAGACTCTTTCATTAAGGTAATTGCATGAATAATCTGGCCGCCATCATCAATGAGCAAGGATTGTTGCCTTTAACTACGATCATCAAAATCAGCATTGCATTTATTCTGGGTGGCATTATTGGCCTGGAAAGAGAATCGAAAGGGAAACCGGTCGGCTTCAAAACTTGCGTTATTTTATCCGTAGCCAGCTGTGTGTTAACTGTCGTATCAATACAATCTGCGGAATACTATGCTGAAATTTCGATGAACATCCGTAGCGATCCTATGCGCCTGGCGGCTCAGATTATCAGCGGCGTTGGTTTTCTCGGTGCGGGAGTCATTCTGCACCGACACGACGATGCTATTTCTGGTCTCACTACTGCGGCAATTGTCTGGGCATCTGCTGGGGTGGGAATCACCTGTGGAGCCGGTTTTTATTTTCATGCTTTTTTTGCCACGGCTTTATTTTTATTGGCAATCAAACTAAGCCCGTTCATTATTTTCTTACAGACTAAAAACCAGTTTCCCGGAAAAGTAAAAGTCCGGGTTATTCTTGATGAACGCGATGCACTCGAAAATCTGATAACCCGCATCCATCAGCAGAAAAACATTATTGAAAACATAACGATCAGGGATATTAAGAAGGGTAAAATTGAGGTTAATCTCAAAATCGTAATTCGTAAGAAGATGACCTTGCCCGACTTGTACCACGATCTCACCCATGTTGAACACGTCTGCGCTATCGCCCTTGAACATTAAGAGACTTTACTTTCCACTTTAAAATCAGGGGGTTTTACCCCTGAGAAAACCGTTCTATCCCCACTTCGCTTTAAATCCCTACCCTTTATAATGTTAAATATTTGTTGCTTTTGATCACAAATAATAAACAAACAAGCACATTCTGTGCGCGTTTTTCAAAAATGTAGATATTTTTAATTTATGGCTACGAAACGAGCTGCGCCATATCTCCCTGACAATCTACTGAGAGGAACGATTTGATGAACGCACTGACTGCCGTAAAACCGAACGCTGAAGATCCAGCCCAGCACTACAGCGGTTTCACGCTGAAACCATCAGCCCAGTCCCCACGCCTGCTGGAGCTGACTTTTTCCGCTGAGACCACTGAGCAATTTCTGCAGGCCGTGGCGCAGTGGCCGGTACAGGCCCTGGAATACAAATCTTTCTTGCGCTTCAAAGTCGGCAAAATCCTCGATGACCTGTGCGGCAATCAGTTGCAGCCTCTGTTGCTGAAAACGTTGCTCGATCGTGCCGAAGGCGCACTGCTGATCAATGCCGTAGGCGTGGATGATGTGGCGCAGGCGGAAGAGATGGTCAAGCTGGCCACGGCGGTAGCGCATCTTATCGGACGCTCGAATTTTGATGCGATGAGCGGTCAGTACTATGCGCGCTTCGTGGTAAAAAACGTTGATAACTCAGACAGCTATCTGCGACAGCCGCACCGTGTTATGGAGCTACACAACGACGGAACCTACCTCGAAGAGATCACCGACTATGTGCTGATGATGAAGATTGACGAGCAGAACATGACCGGCGGTAACTCGCTGCTGCTGCACCTTGACGACTGGGAACATCTGGATCAGTACTTTACCCACCCGCTGGCGCGTCGCCCCATGCGCTTTGCCGCGCCGCCAAGCAAAAACGTGAGCCAGGACGTGTTCCATCCGGTATTTGACGTTGACCAGCAGGGTCGTCCGGTGATGCGCTACATCGACCAGTTCGTCCAGCCAAAAGACTATGAAGAAGGCGTCTGGCTGAGCGACCTGTCCGACGCGCTGGAAACCAGCAAAAGTATTATTTCCGTACCGGTTTCAGTGGGTAAATTCCTGTTGATCAACAACCTGTTCTGGCTGCACGGTCGCGATCGTTTCACCTCGCACCCAGACCTGCGCCGCGAACTGATGCGCCAGCGTGGCTATTTCGCTTACGCGACAAACCACTACCAGACTCATCAGTAAGCGCGAAGGAAAAAAGCGGATGTATGATTTTGTGATTATTGGCGGCGGCATTATCGGCATGTCGACCGCCATGCAACTGATTGATGTCTATCCGGACGCCAGAATCGCGCTACTGGAAAAAGAGTCCGGCCCGGCCTGCCACCAGACGGGCCACAACAGCGGTGTCATTCATGCCGGGGTCTATTACACCCCCGGCAGCCTGAAGGCGCAGTTTTGCCTGGCCGGAAATCGCGCCACAAAAGCCTTTTGCGACCAAAACGGCATCCGCTATGACGTCTGCGGAAAGATGCTGGTCGCCACCTCAGAGCTGGAAATGGAGCGGATGCGCGCGTTATGGGATCGCACTGCCGCTAACGGTTTAGAGCGCGAGTGGTTAAACGCCGAAGAATTGCATGAGCGTGAGCCAAACATTACCGGGCTGGGCGGGATTTTTGTCCCGTCGAGCGGGATCGTCAGCTACCGCGAAGTCACCGCCGCGATGGCGAAGATTTTCCAGGCCAAAGGTGGCGAGATTGTTTATAACGCCGAAGTCAGCGCGCTGAAAGAGCATGCGACGGGCGTGATTGTCCATACCCGTCAGGGCCAGGAATATGAGGGCGCGACGCTGATTACCTGCTCAGGCCTGATGGCCGATCGGCTGGTGAAAATGCTTGGCATCGACCCCGGATTCATTATCTGCCCGTTCCGCGGCGAATATTTCCGCCTGGCGTCAGAACATAACCAGATAGTCAATCATCTGATCTACCCGATCCCCGACCCGGCAATGCCATTCCTTGGTGTACATCTCACCCGCATGATCGACGGCAGCGTCACGGTCGGCCCCAACGCGGTACTGGCATTTAAACGTGAAGGCTACCGTAAACGCGACTTCTCGCTCAGCGATACGCTGGAGATCCTCGGCTCTTCTGGTATTCGCCGCGTGCTGCAAAACAATCTGCGATCCGGGCTTGGCGAAATGAAGAACTCGCTGTGCAAAAGCGGTTATCTGCGGCTGGTACAAAAGTATTGCCCGAGCCTGACGCTTAAGGATCTGCAACCGTGGCCTGCAGGCGTGCGGGCACAGGCGGTATCACCTGATGGCAAGCTAATTGACGATTTTCTGTTTGTCACCACGCCACGCTCAATTCACACCTGTAACGCGCCTTCTCCGGCGGCAACATCGGCAATCCCTATCGGTGCACATATTGTCAGCAAAGTTCATGCGCTGCTGGAGAACCAGAGTAATCCCGGACGCACGCTGCGTGCGGCACGTAGCGTGGAGACATTACACGCCGCATTCACCCGTTAACCTTTTTAAGACAGGAAGCAATTATGCAACTTAACGATCCCACCTTGTTTCGCCAGCAGGCACTGATCGACGGCCACTGGCGTGACGCCAACAGCGGCGAGACCCTCGCGGTGACCAACCCCGCCAACGGTCAGAAATTAGGTAGCGTACCGAAAATGGGGGCGGATGAAACCCGCGAAGCGATTAACGCCGCGAATCGCGCCCTGCCCGCGTGGCGGGCGCTAACCGCCAAAGAGCGGGCCAACATCCTGCGCCGCTGGTTCAACCTGATGATTGAACATCAGGACGATCTCGCCCGTCTGATGACCCTGGAACAGGGCAAACCGCTGGTGGAAGCCAAAGGCGAAATCACCTACGCCGCTTCCTTTATTGAGTGGTTTGCCGAAGAGGGCAAACGCATTTATGGCGATACGATCCCTGGCCATCAGGCCGACAAACGCCTGATCGTCATCAAGCAGCCGATCGGCGTTACCGCCGCGATTACGCCGTGGAACTTCCCGGCGGCGATGATCACCCGCAAAGCCGGTCCGGCGCTGGCGGCAGGTTGCACGATGGTGCTTAAACCCGCCAGCCAGACGCCATTCTCCGCGCTGGCGCTGGCAGAGCTGGCTAATCGCGCCGGGATCCCGGCAGGTGTTTTCAGCGTGGTGACCGGTTCTGCGAGCGCGGTCGGTAATGAGCTGACTGGCAACCCGCTGGTACGCAAGCTGTCGTTTACCGGCTCAACCGAAATTGGCCGTCAGTTAATGCAGCAGTGCGCCAAAGACATCAAAAAGGTATCGCTGGAACTGGGCGGCAATGCGCCATTTATCGTCTTTGACGATGCCGACCTTGATAAAGCCGTGGAAGGTGCGCTGGCCTCGAAATTCCGTAACGCCGGGCAAACCTGTGTCTGCGCCAACCGCCTGTACGTTCAGGACGGCGTGTATGAGCGTTTTGCCGAAAAACTTCAGCAGGCGGTGAGCAAACTGCATCTCGGCGATGGTCTGCAACCAGAGGTCACTACCGGACCGCTGATCGACGATAAAGCGGTTGCCAAAGTGCAGGAACACATCGCCGATGCTCTGGATAAAGGCGCGCGCATTATCGCGGGCGGTAAACCTCATGCGCTCGGCGGTAACTTCTTCCAGCCCACCATTCTGGTGGATGTGCCTGACAACGCGAAAGTCGCCAAAGAAGAGACGTTTGGCCCACTGGCGCCGCTGTTTCGCTTTAAAGATGAAGCGGACGTCATTGCTCAGGCCAACGACACCGAATTTGGGCTGGCGGCCTACTTCTACGCCCGAGATTTAAGCCGCGTCTTCCGCGTTGGCGAAGCGCTGGAGTACGGCATCGTCGGGATTAATACCGGCATCATCTCAAATGAAGTTGCCCCGTTTGGGGGAATCAAAGCCTCCGGTCTTGGCCGTGAAGGATCAAAATACGGCATCGAAGACTACTTAGAAATCAAATATATGTGTATCGGCCTTTAATAAAATAAATACTGGAGAACACCTGATGAGCACCAACAAAGAACTCATGCAACGTCGCAGCAACGCCGTTCCCCGTGGCGTAGGCCAGATCCATCCAATTTTCGCCGAGCGTGCAGAAAATTGTCGGGTCTGGGACGTTGAAGGCCGTGAATTCCTCGATTTTGCCGGCGGTATTGCAGTGTTGAATACCGGGCACCTGCACCCGCAGATCGTCTCTGCGGTAGAAGCGCAGTTGAAAAAGCTGTCCCATACCTGTTTCCAGGTACTGGCCTATGAGCCATACCTGGAGCTGTGCGAAATCATGAACAAGAAAGTGCCGGGTGATTTCGCCAAGAAAACACTGCTAGTCACCACCGGCTCCGAAGCGGTGGAAAACGCGGTAAAAATCGCTCGCGCCGCCACCAAACGTACCGGGACCATCGCCTTTAGCGGTGCTTACCACGGCCGTACCCACTACACCCTGTCGCTGACCGGGAAAGTGAACCCATACTCTGCCGGAATGGGGCTGATGCCGGGCCACGTATATCGCGCGCTTTATCCTTGCCCGCTGCACGGCATCAGTGACGACGATGCTATCGCCAGCATTCACCGCATTTTCAAAAACGATGCCGCGCCGGAAGACGTCGCCGCCATCGTAATTGAACCCGTTCAGGGCGAGGGGGGTTTTTACGCCGCTTCTCCTGCTTTTATGCAACGTCTGCGCGCCATTTGTGACGAACACGGGATCATGCTGATTGCTGATGAAGTACAGAGCGGTGCGGGCCGCACCGGTACGCTGTTTGCCATGGAGCAGATGGGCGTTGCGCCCGATCTCACCACCTTCGCCAAATCCATCGCCGGCGGCTTCCCGCTGGCAGGCGTGACCGGACGCGCCGACGTCATGGACGCTATTCCACCGGGCGGTCTGGGCGGTACCTATGCCGGTAACCCAATTGCCTGTGCCGCCGCGCTGGCGGTACTAAACATTTTCGAGCAGGAAGATCTGCTGCAAAAAGCCAACGAGCTGGGGCAAACCCTGCGTGAAGGCCTGCTGGCTATCGCGGAAACCCATCGCGAGATTGGCGACGTACGCGGGCTGGGGGCGATGATTGCTATCGAACTGTTCGAAGATGGCGACCATACGAAACCAGACGCCAAACTGACCGCCGAAATTGTCGCGCGTGCGCGAGATAAAGGGCTGATCCTGCTCTCCTGCGGGCCTTACTACAACGTGCTGCGCATACTTGTCCCGTTGACCATTGAAGATGCGCAAATCCGCCAGGGGCTGGACATTATCGCCCAGTGTTTTGCCGAGGCAAAACAGGGTTAAACCCGTATCAAAACGGGGAGTTTTAAGCCGGATAAGGCGGAGCCGCCATCCGGCAAACAGGGTCAATAACAATAATACGCGTGCCCCGGCGCGGGAATGCCGGGGTGCTCTCCCAAGTGAAATACTTTCGAGAGGTTTAAAGATGGGGCAACTGTCACAATCACATGATTTAGGGGGCGGGCTGAAATCACGCCACGTCACCATGCTGTCTATTGCCGGGGTAATCGGCGCAAGTCTGTTTGTCGGTTCAAGCGTGGCGATAGCAGAAGCCGGTCCCGCAGTATTATTAGCCTATCTGTTCGCCGGATTGCTGGTGGTGATGATTATGCGCATGTTGGCCGAAATGGCCGTCGCCACACCGGATACCGGTTCTTTTTCCACCTACGCCGATAAGGCCATCGGCCCTTGGGCGGGTTACACCATCGGCTGGTTGTACTGGTGGTTCTGGGTGTTGGTTATCCCACTGGAAGCGAATATCGCCGCCATCATTCTGCACTCCTGGGTGCCTGGCATCCCCATCTGGCTGTTTTCTTTGGTTATCACGCTGGCATTAACCGGCAGTAATTTGCTGAGCGTCAAAAATTACGGTGAGTTCGAGTTCTGGCTGGCGCTGTGCAAAGTGGTTGCCATTCTGGCGTTTATCACCCTCGGCGCAGCGGCGATTAGCGGCTTCTATCCCTACGCTGAGGTCAGCGGGGTTTCGCGCCTGTGGGATCAGGGCGGCTTTATGCCCAACGGTTTTGGCGCCGTGATCAGCGCAATGTTAATCACCATGTTCTCCTTTATGGGCGCAGAGATAGTTACCATCGCCGCCGCCGAATCCGATACCCCGGATAAACATATCGTTCGCGCCACCAACTCGGTTATCTGGCGTATCTCCATCTTCTATCTGTGCTCTATTTTTGTGGTGGTGGCACTGATCCCGTGGAACATGCCGGGACTGAAAGAAGTCGGTTCTTACCGCTCGGTACTGGAGTTACTGCATATTCCGCACGCGAAACTGATCATGGATTGCGTCATTTTGCTGTCGGTGACTAGCTGTCTCAACTCCGCGCTGTATACATCATCACGCATGCTCTATTCCCTGAGCCGTCGTGGCGATGCCCCCGCCTTTATGGGTAAAACAAACCGCAGCAAAACGCCGTATGTGGCGGTGTTGCTGTCTACCGGGGCGGCATTCCTCACCGTCATCGTCAACTATTACGCCCCGGCCAAGGTGTTTAAATTCCTGATCGACAGTTCCGGTGCCATCGCACTGCTGGTCTATCTGGTCATTGCCGTTTCTCAACTGCGGATGCGCAAAATCCTGCTGGCGCGAGGCGGCGAAATTAAACTGAAAATGTGGCTCTATCCGTGGCTTACCTGGCTGGTGATCGCGTTTATTATCTTTGTGCTGGTGGTGATGCTGTTTCGCCCGGCACAACAGCTGGAAGTTATCTCTACCGGATTGTTAGCCATAGGCATTATTTGCACCGTGCCCATTATGTCGCGCTGGAAAAAACTGCTATCGTGGCAAAAAGCACCATTGCAAAATACGCATTAAACCTGTTCCCGGCGCAGGCCGGGAAATCCTTTCAGGAGTATGACCATGACCGCCATTCCCCAACCGACGGCCATTGATGGATACCGCTGGCTGAAGAACGACATCATCCGCGGTGTGTATCAGCCTGATGAAAAACTGCGTATGAGCCTGCTGACCTCGCGTTATGATCTTGGCGTTGGGCCACTGCGCGAAGCGCTTTCGCAGTTAGTTGCCGAGCGGTTGGTGACGGTGGTGAATCAGAAAGGGTATCGTGTCGCCCCGATGTCAGAGCAGGAGTTGCTCGATATTTTCGATGCCCGCGCCAATATGGAAGCCATGCTGGTCGCGCTGGCCATTGAACGCGGCGACGACGCCTGGGAGGCTGAAATTCTGGCGCGCGCGCATATGCTTAGTAAGCTTGAAGCTATTGACGCCAGTGAACAGATGCTCGACGAGTGGGATCTGCGCCATCAGGCGTTTCACTCGGCGATTGTCGCTGGCTGTGGTTCACAATATCTGCTGCAAATGCGCGAACGACTGTTCGATTTGGCGGCGCGCTACCGGTTTATCTGGCTGCGAAAAACGGTGCTGTCGGTGGAGATGCTGGAAGACAAACACGATCAGCACCAAACACTGACCGAAGCTATTCTGGCACGCGATGCCGCGCGCGCCAGCGAATTAATGCGCCAGCACCTGCTGACGCCGATTCCGATTATTCAACAGGCGATGTCCGGTAAATTGCTGACGGAATAAGCCTGAATAATATTACTGCTCCGGAATACGTAAAACCTGCCCGGGATAAATTTTATCCGGGCTTTTCAGCATTGGTTTATTCGCTTCAAATATTTGATTATACAGATTGGCGTTACCGTAAACCTGTTTGGCAATCGCGCTCAGGGTATCCCCTGATTTCACGGTATAAAACTGGCTTTCGCTAGCGGGCGCAGAGGTTTTAACCTGATCATCGACGCTGGCGATACCAGAGATATTACCAATCGCAATCAGGATTTTTTCTTTCGCTTCCTGACTTAATCCATCACCAGAAACGGTGGCTTTGCCTTCGTTAATTTGGACGTCCACTTTATCCGCATCCGGAATACCGGTTTTATTCAGATGTTCCTGCACTTTTTTTGCCAGATCGGCTGTGTCATGATTTCCAGTGACCGCATCCCACAGTTTTTCACCCGCATCTTTTACAAAATTGAAGAGTCCCATATCCACCTCGGTAATTAACAATCAACCCCAAAAGTGTAGCAGAGGAGAACGAGGCGCAAAGAAAACGGCGCCAAAGCGCCGCTGTAGAAGGGGAATTAGTTACGCGTCTGTATCCAGAAGGCGTGGATCAGACCAGGGATGTACCCCAGCAGCGTCAGAACGATATTGAGGATGAACGCCCAACCAAATCCTTTACCCAGCAACACGCCGAGCGGAGGCAAAATAATAGTAAAAACGATTCTCCAGAAACCCATACACACTCCCTACAAGCAAAAAATTAATCATTGTTTAAAAAGAGATTTTATCTCTAAGATTAATCAGTGTAGCTAACTCCTCCCGTCTAGCCCTGTTGTTTTACCCTCTTTTACGCTTTTTACGCTGGCGTACGTTGATCTTTTATTTTAGAATTTTCTTAATTTAGATTATGCTAAAATAAATATGACTGAACTTGAACAACTCCAGGCCAGCGCGGAACAGGCTGCCGCGTTGCTTAAAGCGATGAGTAACCCGAAACGGTTGCTGATTTTGTGCATGCTCTGCGGTTCACCCGGTACCAGCGCAGGCGAGTTAGCCCGTATTACCGGCCTTAGCCCTTCCGCCACTTCCCAGCATCTGGCGCGTATGCGTGAAGAAGGACTGATAGACAGCCAGCGCGATGCCCAGCGCATCCTCTACTCCATTAAAAATGCGGCCGTGAATTCGTTGATCGCTACATTAAAAACACTGTATTGCCCATAAGGAGCCATCATGACTATTGGGACGATTTCCCCGCGCGAGGCGCAGGCGCTGGTCGCACAAGGCGCAAAACTAATTGATATCCGCGACGCTGACGAGTATCTGCACGAGCATATTCCTGAGGCTCATCTGGCACCGTTGCCCGCGCTTGAGCAGGGATCGCTGCCTGCGAATTTACGCGCCGAGCAGGTGATTTTTCACTGCCAGTCAGGCAAACGTACACAAAATGCGGCAACAAAACTGAGCGCCATTGCTGCGCCCGCGCAGGTCTGGCTGCTGGAAGGTGGAATTGACGGCTGGAAAGCGGCCGGTCTGCCGGTTGCAAAAGACAGTTCGCAACCGTTGCCGCTAATGCGTCAGGTGCAGATTGCCGCAGGCAGCCTTGCCTTGCTTGGCGTCATTCTCGGTTACGCCGTTAACAGCGGCTTCTTCTTACTCAGCGGTTTTGTCGGTGCGGGGCTGGTACTTGCGGGTGTAACTGGATTCTGCGGTATGGCGCGACTGCTCGACAAAATGCCATGGAACCGACGTACTCATTAAGCGGTAATAGAATAAACAACGCTGTACCCGCCGATTGACGTGATCTATGGTGAGTTCTGCGATAAATGATAAATAAAGGAGCGCAACAATATGTTTAAACCTGGCGATCTGGTGCAACCGCGTATGGGCGGACCAAAACTGAAAGTTGTCGAAGTAAAAGACGAACAAATTGTGGCTGTACAAGCCAGCAATGAAAGTGGCGAAAAATACACCCTAAAAGTTGCTGATGTCACGCGATATTCTGAAGAAGGCGATTTCGGCGTCTGCTGAAAATAAGCGGTGAGGTTCCCCTCACCGCATTGATATTAGATCAAAAAATCATCGAGAGATTTACCGGCAGCCAGCGCCTGTGCAATCGGCTTTGGCGTGCGGCCTTGTCCTGTCCATGTTTTTGTTTCACCATTAGTATCCGTAAAACGATATTTCGCCGGACGCGGCTGACGTTTCTTAACCGAACGCGATGTTGCCGCCGACATGCTCAACAGTTCTTCAGGATCAATCCCATCAGCTCTCATCATCGCCAGCAGTGTATTAATTTTTTCCTGCTGTTCTGCACGTTGGCGCTGCAGCAGTTCTTCTTCGTCACGTCGTTCTTTGGTGACTACCCGAAGTTTTTCCAGCATATCGTCCAGAACCTCGACGGATAATTCACGCGCCATGACCCGTAGCGATCGAATATTATTTAAGTTTTTTAACATTGAACTCATATTAATAAAACCTCTTTAACGCAAAAACAGAAATCGGTATTACGAAGCAAATTGTATGCGAGTATTTTTTCTTTTTCCAGTCTCTTTTTTGTCGCAAGATATTAAAACGACAATCGCTATTATTATTTATCTTGTCATACGGTGATCTTTAGTCAGCGATATTTTATATTCGGCCAGCAACCAGAATAAATAGACTTGGGATATCTCGCTGCCGCACCAGATAAACCAATACAGGCATCGCGCAGGCGTTGCGGTAGATATGCGCAACATTCGTCAACATTCAAAAAGGAGCGCAAAAAGTTCAGAAAAACAAGTCAAAACAACTTATTGATTTTTAATGGTTTTAATTTTCATGACAACGAAAATACCAAAACGAACAAAAAACAAACCACTACAGAGCATTTTATCGACAAAAAGGCAATAAATAAAAATTTTAAGCTAGTTGATAGTTATTATCCAGGCAGATATCCTACTCAAACGCGAAAGCAGCAAGACAAATCACTAGCAAGAAGGTATTGAAAACCTTTTTCCCCCTTTTTACAAGGAGCATTAACATGTTCTCTCCGCAGTCACGCTTGCGTCATGCAGTAGCAGACACGTTCGCGATGGTTGTTTATTGTTCTGTCGTGAACATGTTGATCGAGATATTCCTTTCAGGAATGAGTTTCGAACAGTCACTGTACTCCAGACTGGTCGCTATCCCCGTCAACATCCTGATCGCCTGGCCATACGGTATGTACCGCGATTTGTTTATGCGCGCGGCACGCAAAGCCACGCAGGCAGGATGGGGGAAAAACCTGGCGGATGTGCTGGCCTATGTCACGTTCCAGTCACCGGTATATGTGATTATTCTGCTGACGGTTGGCGCAGACTGGCACCAGATCACAGCTGCGGTAAGCTCCAACATCGTGGTCTCAATGCTGATGGGTGCAGTGTATGGCTACTTCCTTGATTATTGCCGCCGCCTGTTTAAGGTCAGCAGCTACCACCA
>NZ_SZWR01000022.1:10372-21624 GCF_005280875.1 Citrobacter sp. wls827 | reverse complement strand
GACTGGCACTGCCAGTCGCGTTATCAGTTTGAACTCACGTCGCCAAACAACCCACTCAGATAACGTTCCAGCGCGATACGCGAGCTAAAGCCGTGTGGAATACCATAATGCTCGTGTGTCTCACCGGCTAAATACAGTGGGAATTGCTGATAGTGATCGCAGGTTTTAATATCCGTCGCGGGTTCTGCCAGCGAAGAGCTGCGCTCTTTTAGCGTGGGATGGATAATTAATGCGGTACGTCCCATACGAGCTTCACGGTTAACGTATACATAATTCTCACCACGTCGATAACCGTATGTTTTCTGTGTGACTACATCAACGGTAAAGCCCACTTTTTCAAGTACGCGCGCCACCTCATCAGGTCGTAAATACATATTATTTTCCTCGTTATCTTTTACTGCGGGCTTACCTTACCTGATTCAGCATTAGCAACGCTTTCAGAAAAGTCCATAAACGAGTGAACACGATGGGACGAATATCTTAAGAACCGTATATACCCTAAATAATTCGAGTTGCAGGAAGGCGGCAAGAGAGCGAATCCCCAGGAGCTTACTAAAGTAAGTGACTGGGGTGAACGAACGCAGCCAACGCACATGCAACTTGAAGTATGACGGGTATAGATTTATGTCAGTGCCAGCCGCAGTTGATTTGCCGCCTGCTGCGCCATTGCAACCGAGCTGATGTTGGTAAATGACAGCAAGATCCCCCCTTTTCCTGCTGAAGTCATTCGCCAACGGCTTAAGGCCTGAACCGCCAGCCCGGCCTGATTCGCTTTGCACACTAGCGCAACATCATCGCCGTCTACGGTCATCACCAGTTGGATCCCCCCTTCCTGAGGAATGACATTAAATCCTTGTTCGGTCAGGGCGTTTTCCATCCATTGACGCCGCTCGGCATAATGCTGGCGCATGCGTTTTAAGTGCCGCCAGAAATGACCGTCTTGCATAAAATCTGCCAGCGTTTGCTGCCATAAAACCGGAACGCTACAGGCCGTTAGCGACGCCTGCTGGCGAAAACGTTCAACCTGGGTCAGGGGTACCACCAGCCATGCCGTGCGCAACGCCGGAAACATCGATTTGCTGAACGTGCCGGCATAAATCACCCGCTGGGGCGCATCCAGACTTTTAAGCGGCGGCAACGGTTTACCGTGGTAGCGAAATTCACTGTCGTAATCATCTTCAATAATCCACGCCTGTTCGCGAGTCGCCCACTCCAGCAACCGATGACGGCGATCTAATGACAGAGCCACGCCCAGCGGACTTTGGTGTGCGGGGGTGAGCATGACAAAACGCGCCTGTGGAAAGTCGCGGATCCCGGCGCAGACATCCAGACCATCAGCATCAACCGCCACCGGCATCAGCTCAATGCGTTCCTGAGCCACCACGGGCCGAATCAACGGAAAGCCGGGATCTTCGACCCACATTCCCTCACCGGGTTGAGACAGGGCGCGCAGAATTAACGTCACTGATGCCGCGTAGCCTGACGTAATAAAAATCTGCTCCGGCTGGCACTCAATGCTGCGTGAAACGCGCAGGTAATCCACAATCGCCTGACGTAACGCGCGTTCGCCGCAAACATCGCCCACCGCAAGGTCAAAACGCGTTTGGGTGCGTAAACGCCGTCCCATCACCCGCGCCCAGACGTCACGCGGGAAGAGATCGAGTGCGGGTAATCCCATTTGAAAAGGGTGCGGTCTGGGGTTTTCTCCGGCGAAGATCGCGGGAGACGCAGGCGCCCTTTCGGGTCGCAGTTGCTCACTGACAAATGTTCCGGCCTGCCCACGCCGCGCGAGCCAGCCCTGCGCCACCAGCTCGGCGTAGGCATTTTCCACCGTCGAGCGTGACACACCCAATTCCTGGGCCCAGGTCCGACTTGATGGCAATCGGGTTCCGGGTTTGAGTTCACCTTTCTCAATTGCGTTTTTTAACTGACGGGCGATGTGCTGATAACGCGGCATTTATGGTCTGCTTTTTTGGCAACAATATGGCTCTCTATAGCAGTCCATTATAGTGCTACATTGCGGCTCATCCAAACGAGGAGAAATACCATGACCATGTTACGCCAGCCCTATTATGAACTCAGCCCTGAAGTCTATAACGCTCTGGTTCAGGCAAGCAAAGCGCTGGAGAACTGCGCGCTGGAACCCACGCTGACGGAACTGATTTACCTGCGGGTCTCGCAAATCAACGGCTGCGCCTTTTGTCTGGAAATGCACAGTAAAGCGCTGCGCAAATCCGGTGTTGCGCAGGACAAACTGGACGCGCTGGCAGGCTGGCGGGTGAGTCACCACTTCAGCGAGCAGGAACGTGCGGCGCTGGCGTGGGCCGAATCCGTCACCGATATCGCCAGCACCCATGCCGGAGATGATGTTTATCTGCCGCTGCTCGACCATTTTAGCGCGAAAGAAATTAGCGACCTGACGTTTGCCATTAGCCTGATGAACTGCTTTAACCGCCTGGCGGTGGGGATGCGCATGTGATTCTGCGCTGCCGGATGATGGCATTAATGCCTTCTCCGACCTGGGATGTGCTCTCCTGTTGCCCGTAGGCCCGATAAGCTTAGCGCCTTCGGGCAATTTAGAACCACCAGTTAACCTTCCCCCGCCCCGCTCATCACCCTGGGTATCATCAATCTAAAATTCCCATATCTTGTATGGTTGAATCTTTTTAAAACTACATCTAGTATCTTTCCTATCAGGACACACACAACCCGACGCCCTCTATCGCGCCGATCTCTTATCTTTAAATGGAAATACGAATCATGCGTATTATTATTTACACTCGCAATAACTGTGTTCAGTGCCATGCCACCAAACGGGCAATGGAAAGCCGTGGTTTTGACTTTGAGATGGTGAATGTCGATTTGCAGCCTGATTTGGCTGATAACCTGCGCGATCAAGGGTTTCGCCAGTTACCGGTCGTAGTCGCGGGTGAAACCAGTTGGTCAGGGTTTCGCCCGGACATGATCAACCGTCTGCATCCGGAACCACGCGTGGCCAGCGCATGACGACGCTCGTCTACTTCTCCAGCAGCTCCGAAAATACGCACCGATTTATGCAGCGTCTGGGGTTACCTGCCATCCGCATTCCGCTTAATGAACGCGAGCGGATCCAGGTGGACGAGCCTTACATTTTAATCGTGCCGTCTTACGGCGGCGGCGGTACGGCAGGCGCAGTCCCGCGTCAGGTGATCCGCTTTTTAAACGATCCTCATAACCGGGCATTAATCCGTGGCGTGATCGCCTCCGGCAACCGCAATTTCGGTGATGCATACGGTCGCGCGGGTGATGTCATTTCACAAAAATGCGGCGTGCCGTGGCTTTATCGTTTTGAGCTGATGGGCACCCAAAGCGATATCGACAACGTTCGAAAAGGAGTGAGCGAATTTTGGCAACGACAACCGCAGAACGCGTAATCCAGCCCGCACTGGATTATCACGCCCTGAACGCCATGCTAAATCTGTACGATAAAGCCGGGCGTATTCAGTTCGATAAAGATCATCAGGCGGTGGAGGCTTTTTTTGCTACCCACGTCCGCCCTCATTCAGTGGTCTTTGCCAGTCAGCAGGAACGCCTGGAAACGCTGATTCGTGAAGGCTATTACGACGAAAGCATTTTAGCCCGCTACAATCGCGCATTCGTGCTGAAACTATTTGCCCACGCCCACGCCAGTGGATTCCGTTTTCAGACGTTCCTTGGCGCATGGAAGTTCTACACCAGCTATACGCTGAAAACGTTCGACGGTAAGCGCTATCTCGAAGATTTTGAGGATCGGGTGACGATGGTGGCGCTCACGCTGGCGCAGGGCGATGAAGTGCTTGCCATGCAGCTCACTGATGAAATGCTCTCTGGTCGTTTTCAACCCGCCACGCCAACCTTTTTAAACTGCGGTAAGCAACAGCGTGGCGAACTGGTTTCCTGCTTCCTGCTACGCATTGAAGACAACATGGAGTCCATCGGTCGGGCGGTTAACTCAGCGCTGCAGCTCTCTAAACGCGGCGGCGGCGTGGCATTTTTACTCTCGAATCTGCGCGAGGCAGGTGCGCCAATTAAGCGTATTGAAAACCAGTCTTCCGGGGTGATCCCGGTCATGAAAATGCTGGAAGATGCGTTTTCTTATGCGAATCAGCTCGGCGCGCGTCAGGGCGCGGGCGCGGTGTACCTGCACGCGCATCATCCGGATATTTTGCGTTTTCTCGATACTAAACGTGAAAATGCCGATGAAAAAATCCGCATCAAAACGCTCTCGCTTGGCGTGGTGATCCCGGATGTTACCTTTCGACTGGCGAAAGAAAATGCCCGGATGGCGCTGTTTTCACCCTATGATGTGGAACGCATTTACGGCAAACCGTTCGGTGATATCGCCGTGAGTGAGCGGTATGACGAACTGGTGGCCGACACGCGCGTGTGCAAAAAATACATTAACGCCCGCGAGTTCTTCCAGCGGCTGGCCGAGATCCAGTTTGAGTCTGGTTATCCTTACATCATGTTTGAAGATACGGTGAATCGTGCGAATCCGATTGCCGGTCGGATCAATATGAGCAACCTGTGCTCGGAGATTTTGCAGGTTAACAGCGCCTCCACCTACGATGAAAATCTCAATTACGAGCAGACCGGGCACGATATCTCCTGCAATCTCGGCTCCTTGAACATTGCCCATACCATGGATTCACCCGATTTTGGCCGCACCGTGGAGACGGCAGTTCGTGGCTTAACCGCCGTTTCGGACATGAGCCATATCCGCAGCGTTCCTTCCATTGAAGCTGGGAACAGCGCGTCGCACGCGATTGGCCTTGGGCAGATGAACCTGCACGGGTATCTGGCGCGGGAAGGGATTGCCTACGGTTCGCCCGAAGGGCTAGATTTCACCAATCTCTATTTCTACACCATCACCTGGCATGCGCTGAATACGTCAATGAAGATCGCCCGCGAGCGCGGTCAAACCTTTGCCGGATTCAAACAGTCACGCTACGCCAGCGGCGAGTATTTTAACCAGTATCTGCAGGGCGACTGGCAGCCAAAAACCGACAAGGTACGCTCACTGTTCGCCGCCAGCGGCATTACGCTGCCGACGCGCGAAATGTGGGCGCAACTGCGTGAAGATGTGATGCGCTACGGCATTTATAATCAGAATTTACAGGCGGTTCCGCCCACCGGTTCTATTTCCTACATCAACCATGCCACGTCAAGCATTCACCCGATTGTATCGAAAGTGGAGATTCGCAAAGAGGGCAAAACCGGGCGCGTTTACTACCCTGCCCCGTTTATGACCAATGAGAATCTGGCCTTGTATCAGGATGCCTACGAGATCGGTCCACAAAAAATTATTGATACCTACGCTGAAGCAACGCGGCATGTCGACCAAGGGCTTTCACTGACGCTCTTTTTCCCCGATACCGCCACCACGCGCGATATCAACAAAGCACAGATTTACGCCTGGCGTAAGGGCATCAAATCCCTGTACTACATCCGGTTACGCCAGTTGGCGCTGGAAGGAACCGAAATTGAGGGTTGCGTGTCATGCGCACTGTAAGGAGAACCAAATGAAACTATCTCGCGTCAGCGCCATCAACTGGAACAAGATTGAAGATGATAAAGACCTTGAGGTATGGAATCGCCTGACCAGTAACTTCTGGCTACCGGAAAAAGTTCCGCTTTCCAATGATATCCCGGCCTGGCAAACGTTGAGCGCTGCCGAGCAGCAGCTCACTATCCGCGTATTTACCGGTCTGACACTGCTCGACACGATTCAGAATATCGCCGGAGCCCCCGCGCTGATGGCGGATTCAATCACGCCACATGAAGAGGCGGTACTGTCGAATATCAGCTTTATGGAAGCCGTGCACGCGCGTTCCTACAGTTCTATTTTTTCCACGCTTTGTCAGACCAAAGATGTGGATGCGGCTTACCTCTGGAGTGAAGAAAATACTCCACTCCAGCACAAGGCACAGATAATTCTGACGCATTACGCCGGCGCGGAGCCGTTGAAAAAGAAAATAGCCAGCGTATTTCTGGAATCCTTTCTGTTCTATTCCGGCTTCTGGCTACCGATGTATTTCTCCAGCCGCGGCAAGCTGACGAATACCGCTGACCTTATCCGCCTGATCATTCGTGATGAAGCGGTTCATGGTTATTACATTGGCTATAAATATCAAAAAGGTCTGGAACATATTTCCGAATCCGCACGCGAGGAGTTAAAGAATTTTGCCTTCGACCTGCTGATGGAATTGTATGATAACGAAGCGCGTTATACGGAAGAATTGTATGCAGAAACCGGCTGGGTGGAAGACGTCAAAGCCTTTCTCTGCTACAACGCCAATAAGGCGTTAATGAATTTAGGTTATGAGGCCCTGTTCCCGGCAGAAATGGCGGATGTGAACCCGGCAATCCTCGCTGCACTCTCACCCAATGCTGACGAAAACCACGATTTCTTCTCCGGTTCAGGGTCATCTTATGTGATGGGTAAAGCCGTCGAAACAGAAGATGACGACTGGAATTTTTAACGTTTCCTTCCGCGGGAAATACCTTACATTTTCCGCGTTAATATTTTAACGAGATCACATTTTTATCACACAAATAGGATTGAGTGTTCTACACTCAATATCAGCCGCAATATTCGCCTGTATTTCAACAATTCAGGCGCATTTTCAGTGTCATTTACAAAAAATATCCCTCACGGCTCATCCGCGCTCAGCCCTTATATCATGGGAAATTCCGCCATCTGACGTTTGGCAATATTCATGCCACAACCAAATTCAGGGTTGTCTCAGATTCTCAGTATGTTAGGGTAGAAAAAGGTCACTATTTCCATCAGGTAATATATCGATATAAACAAATAACAGGAATCATTCTATTGCATGGCAATTAAATTAGAAGTTAAAAATCTCTATAAGATATTTGGAGAGCATCCGCAGAGAGCCTTCAAATATATTGAAAAAGGACTTTCAAAAGAGCAGATTCTGGATAAAACGGGGCTATCGCTTGGCGTTAAGAACGCCAGTCTGGCCATTGAAGAAGGCGAGATATTTGTCATCATGGGATTATCCGGTTCGGGTAAATCCACAATGGTACGCCTTCTCAATCGCCTGATTGAACCCACCCGCGGGCAGGTATTGATTGACGGCGTAGACATCGCCCGGATATCCGATGCTGAGCTTCGCGAGGTGCGCAGAAAAAAGATTGCGATGGTGTTCCAGTCCTTTGCCCTGATGCCGCACATGACGGTGCTGGACAATACGGCATTCGGTATGGAATTAGCCGGTGTTGGTGCGGATGAACGTCGTGAAAAAGCGTTAGATGCGCTACGTCAGGTTGGTCTGGAGAATTATGCTCACGGATATCCGGATGAACTTTCCGGGGGGATGCGCCAGCGTGTGGGACTCGCCCGTGCGTTAGCCATTAACCCTGATATCTTATTAATGGATGAGGCTTTCTCAGCCCTCGATCCCTTAATTCGTACCGAAATGCAGGATGAACTGGTAAAACTACAGGCGAAGCATCAGCGCACCGTGGTCTTTATTTCCCACGATCTTGATGAAGCCATGCGTATTGGCGACAGAATTGCCATTATGCAAAACGGTGAAGTGGTGCAGGTCGGCACGCCGGATGAAATCCTGAATAATCCGGCCAATGATTATGTACGCACCTTCTTCCGTGGCGTTGATATTAGCCAGGTCTTCAGTGCGAAAGATATATCCCGTCGTAGCCCTGAAGGGCTAATTCGTAAAACACCAGGCGTCGGCCCCCGTTCAGCCCTGCAATTACTGCAGGACAAAGATCGCGAATATGGTTACGTGATTGAACGCGGTAATAAATTCGTTGGCGTTGTTTCAATCGACTCCTTAAAAACAGCGTTAAGTCAGGCGCAAGGTATTGAAGCGGCATTGATCGATGAGCCGTTAGCCGTAGATGCACAAACTCCTCTCAGCGAGTTGCTTTCTCATGTCGGCCAGGCCCCGTGCGCGGTGCCGGTTGTTGATGAGGAACAGCAGTATGTGGGCGTCATTTCAAAACGCATGCTGTTACAGGCTTTAGATCGTGAGGGGGTAAACAATGGCTGATCAAACTAATCCGTGGGATACCACACCTGCGGCCGATAGCGCCGCGCAATCTGCTGATGCCTGGGGGACGCCCGCAGGCACGCCTGCCGACGGTGGTAGCGCAGACTGGCTGACCAGCGCCCCCGCGCCGGCACCAGAGCATTTCAATATTATGGATCCATTCCATAAAACGCTGATCCCGCTGGATAGCTGGGTCACCGAAGGGATTGATTGGGTGGTCACCCATTTCCGTCCGGTCTTCCAGGGCATTCGTGTCCCGGTGGATTACATTCTCAACGGCTTTCAACAACTGCTGTTGGGTATGCCTGCGCCGGTCGCCATCATCATTTTTGCGCTTATCGCGTGGCAAATTTCTGGCGTCGGAATGGGCGTCGCCACGCTGATTTCACTGATTGCTATCGGTGCTATCGGTGCCTGGTCGCAAGCCATGATCACCCTGGCGCTGGTACTGACCGCGCTGCTGTTCTGCGTGGTGATTGGCCTGCCGATGGGGATCTGGTTAGCGCGTAGCCCTCGGGCAGCAAAAATTGTTCGCCCGCTGCTGGATGCGATGCAAACCACACCTGCGTTCGTCTATCTGGTGCCGATTGTCATGTTGTTCGGTATTGGTAACGTCCC
Organism: Citrobacter sp. wls827; assembly: GCF_005280875.1. Classification (NCBI taxonomy): domain Bacteria; kingdom Pseudomonadati; phylum Pseudomonadota; class Gammaproteobacteria; order Enterobacterales; family Enterobacteriaceae; genus Citrobacter; species Citrobacter sp. wls827. The sequence goes on along the minus strand of NZ_SZWR01000022.1, from coordinate 12,949 downwards.
GGGCGTAGTGGTGACGATTATCTTCGCCCTGCCGCCAATCGTACGTCTGACTATTCTGGGGATTAACCAGGTGCCAGCCGATCTGATTGAAGCCTCGCGCTCGTTTGGTGCCAGCCCGCGTCAGATGCTGTTTAAAGTGCAGCTCCCGCTGGCGATGCCCACCATTATGGCCGGGGTGAACCAGACGCTGATGCTGGCACTCTCCATGGTCGTCATCGCGTCGATGATTGCCGTGGGCGGGCTGGGTCAGATGGTTCTGCGCGGTATCGGTCGTCTGGATATGGGGCTTGCCACCGTCGGCGGAGTTGGGATTGTGATCCTCGCCATCATTCTGGATCGCCTGACGCAGGCCGTCGGTCGCGACTCACGTAGCCGTGGCAACCGCCGCTGGTACACCACCGGTCCTGTTGGGCTTATCACTCGCCCTTTCACGAAGTAATTCACCCGTTGCCCGGTAGCGCATTGCTTACCGGGCCGACAATTCATTAACTTGCGCAAAATCGTTCAAGTTGCATCGCGGCGGCACACGAATGTATCCCCTGGAGCGTACAAGTAGTACGTGACTGGGGTGCATGAATGCAGCCAACAAAGAAGCGGCTTGAAGGATGAAGTGCAATAAGGAACAACGATGCGACAGAAAATCATTATTGCCACAGCGTTTGCCACCCTTGTCTCCACCAGCACTTTCGCTGCCGACCTGCCGGGCAAAGGCATCACTGTACAGCCAATCCAGAGCACCATCTCTGAAGAATCCTTCCAGACGCAGTTAGTCGCCCGTGCGCTGGAGAAACTGGGTTACACCGTTAACAAAACCAGCGAAGTTGACTACAACGTCGGCTATACCTCTATTGCCTCTGGCGATGCGACGTTTACCGCCGTGAACTGGCAGCCGCTGCATGATGATATGTACGCCGCAGCGGGCGGAGACAAAAAGTTTTATCGCGAGGGGGTATTTGTTACGGGTGCCGCACAGGGTTATCTGATCGATAAGAAAACCGCTGAGCAGTACAAAATCACCAATATTGCCCAGCTAAAAGATCCGAAGATCGCCAAAATCTTTGATACTAACGGCGATGGTAAAGCTGACATGATGGGCTGCTCACCGGGCTGGGGCTGCGAAGCGGTTATTAACCACCAGAACAAAGCCTTCGATCTGGAAAAAACCGTCGAGGTCAGCCACGGTAACTATGCAGCGATGATGGCCGATACCATTACCCGCTTTAAAGAAGGCAAACCGATCCTGTACTACACCTGGACACCATACTGGGTGAGCGACGTGATGAAACCGGGCAAAGATGTCGTCTGGCTGCAGGTGCCGTTCTCTTCCCTGCCTGGCGAACAGAAAGATATTGATACCAAGCTGCCAAACGGCGCCAACTACGGCTTCCCGGTGAACACGATGCATATCGTCGCCAATAAAGCCTGGGCGGAGAAAAACCCGGCTGCAGCGAAACTGTTTGCCATCATGAAGCTGCCGCTGGCGGATATCAACGCACAGAACGCAATGATGCATGATGGGAAAGCCTCAGAAGCTGACGTTCAGGGCCACGTTGACGGCTGGATCAAAGCCCACCAGCAGCAGTTCGACGGCTGGGTGAAAGAAGCGCTGGCTGCGCAGAAATAACCCACCCGTAGGCCTGATAAGTATAGCGCTATCAGGCCCGGTAACCACACCAATGCCGGATGGTTGCGCGATGCGCCTTATCCGGCCTACACGCCCCTCCCTCACCGCACAATCCATCACCCAACAAATCAGCAACATTTAATCACTTCCGTTATGATTGTTTTCTGCACCCCATTATTCAGTTGAAAACAATGACCAAACCCACTCACGGGCTTAGCCCGGCACTGATTGTTTTAATGTCTGTGGCGACCGGCCTCGCCGTTGCCAGTAACTATTACGCCCAACCGCTGCTCGACACCATCGCGAGAAACTTTTCGCTGTCGGCCAGTACTGCGGGCTTTATCGTCACTGCAGCCCAGCTTGGCTACGCTGCAGGGCTCCTGTTTCTGGTACCGCTTGGCGATATGTTTGAACGCCGGATGCTGATTGTCTCGATGACGTTGCTCGCCGCAGGCGGCATGCTGATTACTGCCAGCAGTCAGTCGCTGGGGATGCTGATCCTCGGTACTGCGCTAACCGGGTTGTTCTCAGTTGTGGCACAGATCCTGGTTCCGCTGGCGGCGACGCTCGCCACGCCAGACAAGCGCGGTAAGGTTGTCGGCACGATTATGAGCGGCCTGTTGCTGGGGATTTTGCTGGCGCGAACGGTTGCAGGATTGCTGGCGAATCTCGGCGGCTGGCGCACCGTGTTTTGGGTGGCCTCAGTATTGATGGCGTTGATGGCGATTGCCCTGTGGCGTGGTTTGCCAAAGATGAAATCAGAGACCCATCTTAACTACCCGCAGCTATTGGGCTCCGTGTTTAGCCTGTTTATCCACGATAAATTACTCCGCACCCGCGCGATGCTGGGCTGCCTGACCTTTGCCAACTTCAGTATCCTCTGGACATCGATGGCATTTTTACTCGCCGCACCGCCGTTTAACTATTCAGAGGGGATGATTGGTCTGTTCGGT
>NZ_SZWR01000022.1:8070-10317 GCF_005280875.1 Citrobacter sp. wls827 | reverse complement strand
GGGGCCGCCGGTGCGTTAGGCGCTCGTCCGGCGGGCGGTTTTGCCGATAAAGGTAAATCACACCTCACGACTACCGCAGGCCTGCTGCTACTGTTGCTCTCCTGGCTGGCTATCTGGTTCGGACATACTTCAGTGCCGATGCTGATTATCGGTATCCTGGTACTGGATCTGACCGTTCAGGGGGTACATATCACCAACCAGACCGTTATCTATCGCATTCACCCGGACGCACGTAATCGCCTGACTGCCGGGTACATGACCAGCTATTTCATTGGTGGTGCGGCAGGTTCGCTGATTTCAGCTTCAGCCTGGCAGCATGCCGGCTGGGCTGGCGTTTGTCTGGCAGGTGTGACTGTTGCCGTACTCAACCTGCTGGTCTGGTGGCGAGGTTTTCACCGCCAGGAAGCCGTAAATTAGGCGTATAACGTCTGTTTATCTTTGATTGGGCTCCTCAGGGTGTTAAGGAGCCCATCAGTCTGCTAAGGTTATAACGCATTGAGCCAGGTTATTTTAATTTCGGTAATGAAGCCTATAATCCTATGGAAAGCCCTGTTCCCCAGTCTGAATCCCGTTCTGCAACGTTAACTGAAGGATTCAAAGACAGCCTACCGATAGTTATCAGTTATATTCCGGTCGCATTTGCATTTGGTATGAATGCGACTCGCCTGGGCTTTACTCCCGTTGAAAGCGTTTTTTTCTCCTGCATCATTTACGCCGGCGCCAGCCAGTTTGTCATCACAACCATGCTCGCCGCAGGCAGCTCACTGTGGGTCGCGGCTCTGACCGTCATGGCGATGGATGTTCGCCACGTTTTGTACGGCCCTTCTCTGCGTAGCCGTATCGCCCGACAGCTGAGCAAACCTAAAAGCGCGCTATGGGCCTTTGGCCTCACCGACGAAGTCTTTGCCGCGGCAACGGCGAAGCTGGTGCGGGATAACCGGCGCTGGAGTGAAAACTGGATGATTGGCATCGCGCTATGCTCCTGGGCCTCCTGGGTGCTTGGCACGGTGATCGGCGCATTTTCCGGCACTGGCTTACTGAAGGGGTTCCCGGCGGTAGAAGCGGCGCTGGGGTTTATGCTCCCGGCACTGTTTATGAGTTTTCTGCTGGCCTCTTTCCAGCGTAAGCAAACGCTATGCGTCACGGCGGCATTAGCCGGTGCGCTGGCTGGCGTGACGCTGTTTTCTATCCCGGCGGCCATCCTGGCGGGCATAGCCTGTGGATGCCTGACCGCGCTCATTCAGTCGTTCTGGCAGGGAGGTCCTGATGAGTTATGAGGTTCTGCTGCTCGGCCTGCTGGTCGGCTGCGTCAATTACTGTTTTCGCTATTTACCACTGCGTTTGCGAATGGGGAATGTGCGCCCGACAAAACGCGGAGCCACTGGAATATTACTCGACACCATCGGTATTGCATCAATTTGCGCCCTGCTGGTGGTGTCTACTGCGCCAGAAGTGATGCACGACGCCCGTCGTTTTGTGCCTACGCTGGTGGGGTTTGTGGTACTGGGTGCAAGCTTCTATAAGACCCGCAGCATCATCATTCCGACCTTACTGAGTGCCCTGGGCTATGGATTAGCCTGGAAAATGTTGTTTGTCTTATAGATTAAAATAATCATTTTAAATAAATAATACATTTACTTTATTTGTCACTGTCGTTACTATATCGGCTGAAATTAATGAGGTTATACCCAAATGGATAGTTCGTTTACGCCCATTGAACAAATGCTAAAATTTCGCGCCAGCCGCTACGAAGAGTTCCCTTATCAGGAAGTGCTTCTGACTCGTCTTTGCATGCATATGCAGGGCAAGCTGCTGGAAAACCGCAATAAGATGCTGAAAGCTCAAGGGATTAACGAGACGTTGTTTATGGCGTTGATTACGCTGGAGTCTCAGGAAAACCACAGTATTCAGCCTTCTGAACTGAGTTGCGCACTTGGTTCGTCACGGACTAACGCCACCCGTATCGCGGATGAGTTAGAAAAGCGTGGCTGGATCGAGCGCCGCGAAAGCGATAACGATCGCCGCTGTCTGCATCTGCAATTGACCGAAAAAGGCCATGCTTTTTTGCAGGAGGTATTACCGCCTCAGCATAACTGCCTTCATCAGCTTTGGTCATCTCTCAGCACCACCGAAAAAGATCAACTTGAGCATATCACCCGTAAACTTCTGACCCGTCTTGATCAGATGGAGCAGGATGGCGCGGTGTTAGAAGCGCTGCGCTAACGCGCTGACTCGCTCAGAAATCCA
>NZ_SZWR01000022.1:3613-8016 GCF_005280875.1 Citrobacter sp. wls827 | reverse complement strand
AAAAACCGACAGGCCAGCACGCATACTGCTGGCCTGTCTGATAAACAGGTCGGCTCAGCCGATGTGAAAAAAATAAGATCGTGGAGAACAACATGAGCGCAAATGCGGAGACTCAAACCCCGCAGCAACCGGTCAAGAAGAATGGCAAACGTAAAAGTATGCTACTCCTGCTGACCTTGCTCTTTATTATCATTGCCGTGGCATATGGGATTTATTGGTTTTTAGTACTGCGTCATATCGAAGAGACAGACGATGCGTACGTGGCAGGGAACCAGGTTCAAATTATGGCGCAGGTATCAGGCAGCGTGACGAAAGTCTGGGCTGATAACACTGACTTTGTAAAACAGGGCGATGTGCTGGTCACTCTCGACCAGACAGATGCCAAACAGGCATTTGAAAAAGCCAAAACTGCGCTGGCCTCCAGCGTGCGCCAGACGCACCAGTTGATGATCAACAGCAAGCAACTGCAGGCCAGCATTGAAGTGCAGAGAACTGCACTGGCCCAGGCACAAAGCGACTTTAATCGCCGTGTCCCGCTGGGTAATGCCAACCTGATTGGCCGCGAAGAACTGCAACATGCCCGCGATGCCGTCGCCAGCGCTCAGGCTCAGCTTGATGTCGCAATCCAACAATATAATGCGAACCAGGCAATGATTCTGGGTAGCAAGCTGGAAGATCAACCTGCTGTACAACAGGCTGCCACCGAAGTGCGTAATGCCTGGCTGGCACTGGAACGTACCAAAATTGTTAGCCCGATGACCGGCTATGTTTCCCGTCGTGCCGTGCAGCCTGGCGCGCAAATTAGCCCGACTACGCCACTGATGGCGGTTGTTCCGGCCACTAACCTGTGGGTGGATGCCAACTTCAAAGAAACACAGCTGGCCCACATGCGTATTGGCCAACCGGCGACCGTTATCAGTGATATTTACGGCGATGACGTGAAATACACCGGGAAAGTCGTCGGCCTGGATATGGGTACGGGCAGCGCGTTCTCCCTGCTGCCGGCGCAAAACGCGACCGGTAACTGGATCAAAGTCGTCCAGCGTTTGCCGGTACGTATCGAACTGGATGCGCAGCAGCTGGCACAACATCCACTGCGTATTGGTTTGTCAACACTGGTTACGGTAGATACCGCTAATCGTGACGGGCAGATCCTGGCAAGCCAGGTCCGCACCACGCCAGTATCAGAAAGTAATGCACGTGAAATCAACCTTGATCCGGTCAATAAGATGATCGAAGAGATCGTGCAGGCCAACGCGGGCTAATTTAAAGGTGCGTGTGATGCAACAGCAAAAACCGCTTGAAGGCGCGCAGCTCGTCATTATGACGATTGCGCTGTCCCTGGCGACATTCATGCAGGTGCTGGACTCCACCATTGCTAACGTGGCGATCCCCACTATCGCCGGGAACCTCGGCTCTTCGCTGAGCCAGGGAACCTGGGTGATCACCTCATTCGGGGTGGCGAACGCTATCTCAATTCCGATCACCGGCTGGCTGGCCAAACGCGTTGGCGAAGTCAGACTATTCATGTGGTCAACTATCGCCTTCGTCATTGCGTCGTGGGCATGCGGGATGTCCACCAGCCTGAACATGCTGATTTTCTTCCGCGTCATTCAGGGTATTGTCGCTGGTCCATTGATTCCGCTGTCACAAAGCCTGTTATTGAATAACTATCCTCCCGCCAAACGCTCCATTGCCCTCGCGCTATGGTCGATGACGGTGATTGTTGCCCCAATATGTGGCCCCATTCTTGGGGGCTACATCAGCGACAACTATCACTGGGGCTGGATATTTTTCATCAACGTGCCAATCGGTGCTGTGGTGGTATTGATGACCCTGCAAACTCTGCGAGGTCGGGAAACCAAAACCGAGCAGCGGCGTATCGACGCCATTGGTCTGGCTTTGCTGGTCATTGGTATCGGCAGTTTGCAGATTATGCTCGACCGCGGCAAAGAATTGGACTGGTTCGCCTCGCAGGAAATTATTATCCTGACGGTTGTCGCCGTGGTGGCAATCAGCTTCCTCATCGTCTGGGAGCTTACCGATGAGCACCCCATTGTCGATCTCTCGCTGTTTAAGTCGCGCAACTTTACCATCGGCTGTCTGTGTATCAGTCTGGCCTATATGCTCTACTTCGGCGCAATCGTCCTGTTACCGCAGTTATTGCAGGAGGTGTACGGATATACGGCAACCTGGGCAGGTCTGGCGTCTGCGCCGGTTGGGGTGATTCCGGTGATCCTGTCGCCGATTATCGGCCGTTTCGCACACAAGCTGGATATGCGTCGGCTGGTCACGTTCAGCTTCATCATGTATGCCGTCTGCTTCTACTGGCGTGCGTGGACATTCGAACCCGGTATGGATTTTGGCGCATCGGCCTGGCCGCAGTTTATTCAGGGGTTCGCGGTAGCCTGCTTCTTTATGCCACTGACCACCATCACGCTATCGGGGTTACCGCCTGAACGAATGGCGGCAGCATCGAGCCTGTCCAACTTTACGCGAACGCTGGCGGGTTCTATTGGCACATCGATCACCACAACGATGTGGACTAGCCGTGAGTCGCTGCACCATGCGCAACTGACGGAGTCAGTAAACCCTTATAATCCTAATGCGCAGGCCATGTATAACCAGCTGCAGGGATTAGGGATGACCAAAGAACAGGCATCCGGCTGGCTGGCGCAGCAAATCACCAACCAGGGGCTGATTATTTCTGCTAACGAAATCTTCTGGATGTCTGCAGGGATTTTCCTCGTGCTTCTCGGCCTGGTATGGTTTGCCAAACCGCCATTCGGTGCAGGCAGCGGCGGCGGCGGCGCGCACTAATATCGATTTGTCGGTACTGAGAATCAAAACCCAATATAGATATTGAATCTATATTGGGTTCAATTCATTGACTAATTCAATATAAATTAATGCTAAACCAGAGCAGTTTTTGATATTTTTCGTTGTCTCTTAGTAAGAGAATCGCCTTGGTGATAAACCAATCAATAAGGCGATGTCAATGGACAACATTAATGCTTTAGCACAAAAACATATAGATATACTGGTAAGCGCTGCAATGAGCCCAGACGATAAAACATTGCACAAAGAAGCAACTAAACTACATGGCGTAGTCGAGTGTCTGAAGTACATTTTTACTTTTGGAATTAAGGACTCAGGGGAGAAGCGTCTTAAGTCAGTCATCAATAGTCTCGCGAGCTCTTTGGCTTCCGAGGGTATGTCCCCGCGAAAAACACTGAACAGTATTATTGATAACCCCGACATTTCTATTAGATTCACTATTGATAAGTCAGAAAAATCGCTACAAGGTGAATATGAATTATGTATAAGTAAGGACACGGATGGAGCCTACTCACTGAATATTAGTGAAGAAAACGTATCTGAACCATTAGAGTTACAATTAAGTGAAGCGCAGTTCATATCAGGGGCCAGATATCTTAGTACCATATATTTTCTGGATAAAAACAATCTATCAGAAGCCCAACAAAAATATATTGATACTGGATGTCTCGATCTATCAGGGGAAGATTTAAGCGAACTTGATATGAGCGATTTGGATTTGAGTAATGCTGACCTTTCCGAGGCAAATCTAAGTAGAACAAATATAGCAACTGAACAACTACTTGATACTAGTTTAATACGTGATAATTTTAGCGAAGATAATCAGCCTGAAGCAGCAGCAAGGTTGAATGAGATAATGTTGTTGGGAAAAAATATCTTCAGTAAAAATAATAAATTATTCGAATCTATTAAGAATATGGCTAAACCAGAGTGTCAACAATTGTTTAGTAAAACATTGATTGAAGAAAAAGACTCAGACATGATGGTTTCATATTCAATCGCAGGAAACATTATTGCTAATGAATCAATATTGCATTATACCATGCAGAAATTTTCAGAAGCAGGAATGGGTAACTTAAAGCAAATTATCGACAAATTTTCAAAACTCTTTTTTGAACAACCTGCTGTATATAAAGATATCATTCCTGCCGAATCAAGCCTTAGGAAAATAACAACTCTAGATAAATGGAATGAAGCCGTACAATCCGGTTACTTTGATGCAGATAAAATGGCACTACTTTCGAGAGGACTCAGTACGACCACAGAGTACAAGGATTTCATCAAGGATCTAAAAAATGATCTGGAATCCTTTAACATCACTAGCCAAGAGAGTTATTGTAAAATACTGGACAAAGGTGAGATTATGATGGGGAAATATGACTATTGTACCAATGTCAGTGTAATAACCCCAGAAATCTTAGAAGACGTAGAAATCTTTGGACAATATACTTCTTTTTATAGAGAGTTTGGTAAATTAATTGATGTTATTTTTAATAAAATATAAAGGTAAAACTCAATAGCGCTTGCAACTACATTCTGACGATGTCATTTAAAGGTGCGATGGT
>NZ_SZWR01000022.1:0-3543 GCF_005280875.1 Citrobacter sp. wls827 | reverse complement strand
CAGTTCATCTGAACTGGCTTTTTTTATACCGGCTGGAGCCTATTATTTGTAGACCAGATGAGAAACGTGAGCTTCACCATCCAGCATGACAACTAAATATGCAGTTCCTGCAGCTTGTCTTTTGGCAGCGCCAGCTCCTCATTGCTGTTAACGCGGACATCACGTTCCAGAATATGACGTGCAATGTCCTGCGCTTCGCTGAGGGAGTGCATCTGATACGTACCGCACTGGTAGACGTTCAGTTCCGGGATCTGACTCTGATCCTGCACTTTCAACACATCTGCCATTGCCGCTTTCCAGGCATCAGCTACGCGTTGTTCGTCCGGCGTTCCAATCAGGCTCATGTAGAAGCCGGTACGGCAACCCATTGGCGAAATATCGATAATCTCGACACCGTTGCCATTCAGGTGGTTACGCATAAAACCAGCAAACAGGTGTTCCAGCGTATGAATACCTTTCTCAGGCATCACTTCTTTGTTCGGAATGCAAAAACGCAGATCAAACACGGTGATTGCGTCGCCATGCGGGGTATTCATCGTTTTTGCAACCCGGACCGCGGGAGCTTCCATCCGGGTGTGATCGACAGTAAAACTATCTAACAACGGCATTTAGCCACCTCCGATAAATTTTTTTAAAATATTCTGAACTCTTTGTTCCGGGGCGAGTCTGAGTATATGAAAGACGCGCATTTGTTATCATCATCCCTGTTTTCAGAGATGAAATTTTGGCCACTCCCGAGTGGCCTTTTTCTTTTGTATCAGGCGTGCTTTTCCAGCCACACACCAAACGGCTCAGTATCTGCCGCTTCAATCTCCTGCTGACGGCGCTTAGAAGCCACACTTTCAGCAATAAATTCGTCTTCCTGCAGCAGTTCCAACGGCTCTTCGCGCAACAGGTTACGGTACGCTTCACCCAACGCTTTACCCGTGCCACCGATACCAGTATCAATCATAGACCGCAGGATCCGCGCTGAGAATGTCAGCTCAGGATTATCAAAGCAGGCAACCAGTTCGTCACATACTTTTTGATATTCCTCTCCTCCGTGAATGCCGTCCAGCGTTTGTGCCACACGTTTCAGATCACGGAACAGATCTTTACCCACTTTAGGCAACGGGAACTGAGCCGTTTCACAACCAATACCTAACGTCAGGCCTGGCTTGCGCCCTTCCAGAATAACGCGATTCCAGTTAGTACGCGTACACAGCAGCTCGTCGCTACTCATTTCCGGGGCATCAGCCAGAACGCACCAAACCATGAACAAATCGAGGAAGCGCACCTGTTGTTCATCTACGCCGATTGGCGAGAAGGGGTTGATGTCGAGCGAACGCACTTCGATATACTCAATGCCGCCGCGTAGAAGCGCATCAGACGGCGTTTCACCGCTGCGAGTCACGCGTTTCGGACGAATTGGCGCATACAGTTCATTTTCGATCTGCAAAACGTTGCTGTTGATTTGCAGGCGCTTACCGTCTTTCTCCAGACCGATCGCCGCGTACTCCTCTGAAGGCGTTTTAATCGCGCGCTTCAATCCTGCCACATACTCATGCAAATCGTTAAACGTAATTCCGAGATTGCTTTGCGACTTATTGGTATAACCCAGGTCACTCAGACGCAGCGACGTGGCATAAGGCAGGTAATACATACCACAATCGGTTTTTTCAAACGGCAGCGTTGTCGGTTTTCCTTGCAGGAAGGAGGAACAAATGGCCGGAGAGGCGCCAAACAGATACGGGATCACCCAACCAAAACGGTAGTAGTTGCGAATCAGACGGAAATACCCTGCTGACACTTTTTCTTTAGCGTCTTCATCGCCATCTGTTACGCCACATTTCGCCTGCCAGAAAGCCATCGGCAGCGAGAAGTTGTAGTGTACGCCGGAGATAGTCTGCATCAACGCGCCGTAACGGTTTTTGAGGCCTTCACGGTAAAGGGTTTTCAGACGACCGATATTTGACGTACCGTACTGCGCCAGCTCGATATCCTGACCTTCGGCAATATAGCAAGGCATGCTCAACGGCCACATACGCTCATCGCCAAGATTCCTGGCAGTATAGCGATGCAGATCGCGCATGAACGTGAGCATTTTGTGAATGTCATCGCCCGGTGGAGTAATAAACTCCAGCAGTGTTTCGGCAAAGTCAGTGGTTATCCATTTATGCGTTAGCGCTGAGCCTAACACTTCAGGATGGCCTGTCGTTGCCAATGAACCATCAGCATTAACACGCAGCGTTTCGCGCTCGAGCCCGCGTTGAATCCCCTCTAACGCATGAGGATGTTTTTCCAGCCAGGCCAGCGCCTGTGATACGTCCGGGATCAAATTGACCTCCCGCCTGTCAAAATCGTTTTAATTAGCATAATGGTATTGGTCAACCTGCAGGTTATTCCACAACACAATTAGTGCCACCACATAATGCCTTGCGTCGTAACCGCCGCGACCACAACATAGCGCAGCGCTTTGCCAAGACATAAAAAAAAGAGAACTGGGCCCCACGAGATGCGCATCCATCCCGCTAACAAGCACAGTAAATCACCCACAACCGGCATCCAGCTTAATAATAGTGTGACAGCGCCATAGCGCCTCAGCCAGCCAGTGGCTTTTTCTTGCCAGCGCGATGTTTTACGCAATGGAAAGAAACGCCCAAGGATAACGTTAGTTAACCCTCCAAGGCTATTACCCATTGTTGCTGTTAAAACTAAGACCCAGGGATGACTCGCTCCAGAAACCAGTAAGGCAACTAAAACAACTTCAGAATTTCCAGGTAATAGCGTGGCGCTGAGAAAGCTGCTGGCAAACAGCGAGAGGAGCGACAGTCCATCACTCACAATAACCGGACATCCACGGCGTCCATTCCTGCGGCACGCGCCGCCTGAAGTCCAAAATCGGCATCTTCAAACACGACGCAACGCGCCGGTTCAACGCCCATACGTTCAGCACAGAGCAAAAACGTATCAGGAGCCGGTTTGTGGCGTTGTACGTGATCGGCCGCCACCACGGCATCAAAATAACGACGCAGCCCAAGGTGAGTAAGCAGCGCTTCTGCAATCGCGCTTTCACTCCCCGTTCCTACCGCCATAGGCCGACGACCATGCCAGGCTTTCACGACGTCAACCAACGGCAGAGGCTGGACGCTATCCAGCAACATGCTTCTCACCTTGTCGGTTTTTTCACGCGCTAAGGCATGGGGGTCGAGATCGGCATGATTCAATTCAATTACCGACTGGGCAATACGCCACGTTGGGGAGCCGTTGAGGGCGACCATGGCTTGTTCATCAAAACGCAGCCCATAATGTCCCAATACCTCATGCCACGCCTTACGGTGCGTTGGCTCAGTATCCAGGATGGTGCCATCCATATCAAAAATCAAACCCGCATAACGTTCGTACATCGTCTTCTCACAAGCCGAATGACCAGACGTTATTTTATCGTAATTGATTGATTTTGTCGCTGACAGCGAATTGAGGGGCATTCAGAGAATATGTGGAAATAATTTAAAGGGGGAGATGGTGCATCCGGGAGGATTCGAACCTCCGACCGCTCGGTTC
>NZ_SZWR01000027.1:6162-17396 GCF_005280875.1 Citrobacter sp. wls827 | reverse complement strand
AAAAACCCGCGAAAGCGGGTTTTTTTGTTTATGCGATAGCGTTGGACTTAGGGCATCTGGGCGGCGCGTCCCAGATAGCTGTCCCAGTCTTTCCATACGGGCTGTAATCCCTGCGCCATGAGTGCTTCAGCAACGGCTTCCGGGCGACGATCGTCGTGCGGGGAGAACTGTTCCAGTTCGGGGTGGTTATCGGCATAACCACCGGGCTGGGTTTTAGAGAAGGCGCTGACGTTGTTGATCGCCAACGGGATCACATGGTCACGAAACCATGGCGACTCGCGGGTGGAGAGCGACAGCTCAATGTCCGGCGACAGCAAGCGAAATGCACAAATGGTTTGCACCAGCTGGCGTTCATCCATGATGGACGCGGGCTCAACGCCTCCGGTACATGGACGCAGGCGAGGGAAGGAGATAGAGTAGCGGCTCTGCCAGTAATGCTGCTGCATCCACAGCAGATGTTCAGCTACCATATAGCAGTCCACCCGCCAACTGTCGGACAAACCAATCAACGCGCCAAGACCGATTTTGTCGATCCCTGCGCGGCCCAGCCGGTCCGGCGTTTCCAGTCGCCAGAAGAAATCCTGCTTTTTCCCCTTCAGATGGTGGCGGGCGTAAATCGCCTCATGATAGCTCTCCTGATATACCATCACTCCATCCAGCCCCAGCGTCTTCAGCTCCGCATATTCAGCCTCTGACAGCGGCTGTACTTCCATCTGTAAAGAGGCAAACTGGCGGCGAATGGCAGGCAAATGGCGACGAAAGTAATCCATCCCCACTTTGGCCTGATGTTCACCGGTGACCAGTAGCAGATGCTCAAAGCCCAGCTCGCGGATAGCCGCACACTCACGTTGTATCTCATCTTCGTCCAGCGTTTTGCGTTTGATACGGTTGCTCATCGAAAAACCGCAGTAGGTGCAGTCGTTGGCACATAGGTTGGAGAGATACAACGGCACGTAAAAGCTCACCGTGTTGCCAAAACGCTGGCGGGTGAGCTTTTGCGCCCGCTGTGCCAGCGGCTCCAGATAGTCGGCGGCGGCAGGGGAGAGCAGCGCCATCAAATCATCGCGGCTAAGCTGTGAAGCGTTGAGGGCGCGTTCCACGTCAGCGGCGGTTTTCCCGTTGATACGCAGGCGGATGTCGTCCCAGTCCAGTTGTCGCCATCGGTCGGTGAAGGTTTTCATGCGAAAGCCTCCAGGAATCCGGTTAACGGGCTGGTGGCCTGCGCGAGCGAACTTTTGCTGCCGGGGACGGCCTGGCGCGCCAAAAGGCCTGCTTCAACTGCCAGACGGAAAGCGGTGGCCATCATCACTGGGCTGTCGGCTACCGCGATTGCCGTGTTGACCAAAACTGCGTCGGCGCCCATTTCCAGCGCCTGCGTGGCGTGGCTGGGCACGCCGATGCCGGCATCGACCACCACCGGCACGGTCGCCTGCTGGATAATAATCTCCAGCATCGCTTTGGTTTCCAGCCCCTGGTTGGAGCCGATAGGCGCGCCGAGCGGCATCACCGCCGCGCAGCCCGCTTCTTCCAGCCGCTTGCACAGTACCGGATCCGCGCCGCAGTAGGGCAGCACCACAAAGCCCTGTTTCACCAGCGCTTCGGCGGCTTTTAGCGTTTCGATGGGATCGGGCAATAGCCAGCGGGCATCCGGGTGGATTTCTAATTTCAGCCAGTTTGTGCCCAACGCTTCACGCGCCAGTTGGGCGGCGAAAATCGCCTCTTCAGCGGTTTTCGCCCCGGAAGTATTGGGCAGCAGCATCACGCCCGCGTCGATAAGCGGGGCCAGAATGGCATCGTTATGCTGGCGCAAATCCACGCGCTTCATCGCCAGCGTCACCAGCTGGCTGCCGGAGGCGCGAAGCGCCTCGACCATCAGCTGCGATGAGGCAAATTTTCCGGTACCGGTGAACAGATGTGAATCAAACGTTTTGTCGGCAATACGTAACATATCAACCCCCTGCAATAACCTGAAAAAGCAGGATCTGGTCGCCTTCCTGCACGATGTGCTGCTGCCACTGCTCGCGCGGCAGGATCTGCTGATTGAGCGCCAGCGCCGCGCCCGGTTTGAGCTGATTAAGCTCGGTGAGCAGCCCGCTGACGGTTTGTCCCTCGGCGCACTGCATCGGCTCATCATTGAACTGAATCTGCATGTTGCCCTCCGCATACCGGGCAGCCATTGGCCCGACGCAGCGCAAGGCTGCGCCATTGGCTGGTTTTACCGTCAAACAGGCGTAACTCGCCGCTGGGTGTCGCAATGCCGCTAAGCAGCTTGATGGCTTCCAGCGCCTGCAAGGTGCCCATCACGCCGACAACCGGGCCGACGATACCGGCGGTACGGCAGTTGCGTTCAGGTTCGACATCATCCGGCCACAGGCAGCGGTAACAACCTTGCTCCCACGGTGGCGTGAGCACCATCAACTGGCCGCCGAAACCGACGGCGCTGGCGGTAACCAAAGGTGTATTCAGCGACACGCAGGCGGCGTTAATTTCCTGACGCGTGGCCATGTTGTCGGTACAGTCGAGCACCACGTCGGCCCGCTCGACAGCGTGCCGGAGCGCATCGCCCGTCAGCCGCTGCTCAAGGACGACCAGCTCGCTGTCCGGGTTAAGACGCGCCAGATGGCGTTCCGCCGCCAGCGCTTTCGGGCGAGCAATGTCGTCGGTGGTGAACAATATTTGCCGTTGCAGATTGCTCAGATGAACGTCGTCATCGTCTACCAGCGTCAGTTTGCCGATACCTGCTCCCGCCAGATACAGCGCGGCAGGCGAACCTAACCCGCCTAAACCGACAATCAGCACATGGCTGTCGAGCAGCTTTTGTTGGCCCTCAATCGCGATATCGCCGAGCAGGATCTGCCGGCTGTAACGCATAAAGTCGCGGTCATTCATCGCCGACTCCTGCTATGTCGAGCAGTTGCGCCGTGGCTGCCTGCCAGTCGGCCGCCAGGGTGATAGCGCTGACCACGGCAATGCTGCCGACGCCGGTCGCCAGCACCGACGGGGCGCGCTCAAGGCTGATACCGCCAATCGCCACGGTCGGGTAATCTGCCAGTCGTTCAATATGGCCTGCCAGCTGTGTCAGCCCCTGCGGGGCGGAAGGCATCTGCTTGGTTTGCGTAGGGAAAACGTGGCCGAGTGCGATATAAGAAGGCTTAGCGGCGAGCGCGACGTCGATCTCCATATCATTGTGAGTGGAGACACCCAGGCGCAGCCCCGCCGCCTGAATGGCCTTCAGGTCGGTGGTTTCAAGGTCTTCCTGGCCCAGATGCACGCCGTAAGCGTTGTGCTTAATCGCCAGCCGCCAGTAGTCGTTGATAAACAGGCGAGCGTCATAGCGACGCCCCAGCGCGATGGCGGCGATAACGTCGGCTTCGACCTCTTCATCGCGTTTATCTTTGATACGCAGCTGGATCGTGCGTACGCCCGCCTCCAGCAGGCGTTCAATCCATTGCACGCTGTCCACCACCGGGTAAAGCCCGAGGCGGAACGGCACGGTCGGGAAATCAGGCTGGTACATTATGCCTCCTCTTTTTTGAGGTAGATTTCACCGCCTTTGGCGCGGAAGTTCTCCGACATGTCTGCCATTCCCACTTCAATAGTCTGCGCGGCGGCGTAGTCGCGAACCTCCTGGCTGATTTTCATCGAGCAGAACTTCGGCCCGCACATGGAGCAGAAGTGGGCGACCTTGCCGGACTCTTGCGGCAGGGTTTCATCGTGATAGGCGCGGGCGGTGAACGGATCGAGCGCGAGGTTAAACTGGTCTTCCCAGCGGAATTCGAAGCGCGCTTTCGACATCGCGTTGTCGCGGATCTGCGCGCCCGGATGACCTTTTGCTAAGTCAGCTGCGTGGGCGGCAATTTTGTAGGTAATCAGCCCTTGCTTCACGTCTTCTTTGTTCGGCAAGCCGAGGTGCTCTTTTGGCGTGACGTAGCACAGCATCGCGCAGCCAAACCAGCCGATCATCGCCGCGCCAATGCCGGAGGTGAAGTGGTCATAGCCCGGCGCGATATCTGTCGTCAACGGCCCTAAGGTGTAGAACGGCGCTTCGTGGCAGCTCTCCAGCTCTTCGGTCATGTTGCGTTGGATCATATGCATCGGCACATGCCCTGGGCCTTCAATCATCACCTGCACGTCGTATTCCCAGGCGATTTTGGTCAGCTCGCCCAGCGTATGCAGTTCGGAGAACTGCGCTTCGTCGTTGGCATCCTGAATCGAACCCGGGCGCAGGCCGTCGCCGAGAGAGAGCGAGACGTCGTAGGCGGCGCAGATTTCGCAAATCTCGCGGAAATGTTCGAACAGGAAGTTCTCTTTGTGATGAGAAAGGCACCATTTCGCCATAATTGAACCGCCGCGTGAGACAATACCGGTCAGGCGTTTGGCGGTCATCGGCACGTAGCGCAGCAGCACGCCCGCGTGAATGGTGAAGTAGTCGACGCCCTGTTCGGCCTGTTCCAGCAACGTATCGCGGAACGCTTCCCAGGTCAGATCTTCGGCGATCCCGTTGACCTTCTCCAGCGCCTGGTAGATCGGTACGGTGCCGATCGGCACCGGGCTGTTACGCAGGATCCACTCGCGGGTTTCGTGAATATAGCGACCGGTGGAGAGGTCCATCACCGTATCTGCGCCCCAGCGGGTCGACCACACCAGTTTTTCGACCTCTTCTTCGATAGAGGAAGTGACCGCCGAGTTACCGATGTTGGCATTCACCTTCACCAGGAAGTTGCGGCCGATGATCATCGGCTCGGATTCCGGGTGGTTGATGTTGGCAGGAATAATCGCCCGGCCCGCAGCGACTTCATCACGCACGAATTCCGGCGTGATATTTTCCGGCAGGCGCGCGCCAAAGTTCATCCCTGGATGCTGATGGCGCAGCACTTCACTACGGATACGCTCGCGGCCCATATTTTCACGGATGGCGATAAACTCCATCTCTGGCGTCACGATCCCCTGACGGGCGTAGTGCAGCTGGGTCACGCGCTTACCGGCTTTGGCGCGCTTTGGCGTCAGCAGGCCGCTGAAACGCAGCTCGTCCAGGCCATCGTCGGCCAGACGTTCTTTGGTATAAGCGGAACTACGGTCGTCTAATTCTTCGCTATCGTTACGTGCCGCAATCCACGCCTGGCGCAGTTTTGCCAGACCCTGCTGGACGTTAATCGCCACGTCAGGATCGCCATACGGCCCGGAGGTATCGTACACCGGCACGGCTTCGTTATCTTCAAACTGCGGATTATCTTTACTGCCGCCAATCAGCGTCGGGCTCAGCTGGATTTCACGCATCGGGATGCGGATATCCGCCTGCGAACCGGTGATGTAGATGCGTTTTGAGTTCGGAAAGGCGGTCCCTTCCAGGGTATCGATAAAGTGTTGGGCTTGCGCGCGCTGTTCGCGGCGTGATGGTTTAGTAGTGGCAGACATAGCTCATTCCAAAAAAGTAAGGACGTGGCTTGTCAGACGACGGATGAAGCAAGAGAGGCGATCGCCCAAAGGCGAACGGTTGTAGATTGACTCTTGTTCCCTTCGCAGGTCTTAACCTGATCAGGTTCCGCGGATCCCGAATTAACGGTCTCAGCCTTTTCCACTCATGCTGCTGTGGAAAATAAGCACTCCGACAAGAAGTAACCTCAGTAAAGAGGTAATGAATGTAAACTACGCGTTAATGCCGTAAATCTCAAGCATGACGTTTGAGAGTGCCGCTCTCGTGCATCGCATCAAATACCAGCATGATCAGCTTATCTTCGAGCACGAACCGGGCTTCCAGCGCCTCGCCGATATCTGATAAAGCCTGTTGAAATTCAAGGAAGTTATCATGATCAATGGCGGTCTCCAGACTGGTGTCATAGTAGTCCATGATCAGTTGTGTGTTGGCTTCCAGCAGTGGCCAAATTTTTGTGGCTTTTAAAAGCTGCCCGTTCCCTTCCAATTTATGGAGAATACGTTCATAAATACTGAAGTGTCCGGTGGAGAGGTAATCGACCAGGCTCTGACAAAAATCATCCAGCGCTTTTTCATTGAGCCGCATGTACGATTCTTTGCCAGGCTTAATGCCAACCAGATTGTAGTAAGCCACGAGCAGGTGCTTACGTACATGTAGCCAGCGATCAACCAGTTTATTACTTCCTCCGACGTGCTCCGTCAGGCTTTCCAGCTGGTTTAGCATGATTGACTCCGCAAGATGGTGTTTAGGAACTGCTCACCCGTAAATGTAAAAATAATGTAAACAACATGCCTGTGAAGCAAAGGTTGCGCAAGAGATATGGATCGTATAATTGAAAAATTAGATAGCGGCTGGTGGATTGTCAGTCATGAGCAAAAGTTATGGTTGCCTCATGGCGAGCTGCCTCACGGCGACGCGGCACGTTTTGATTTGATCGGGCAGCGCGCACTTTCTATCGGCGAATGGGAAGGGGAGACGGTCTGGCTGGTGCAGCAGCAACGTCGCCACGATATGGGGTCGGTACGCCAGGTCATTGACCAGGATGTAGGCCTGTTTCAACTGGCCGGACGCGGCGTACAGCTGGCTGAGTTTTACCGCTCGCATAAATTCTGCGGCTACTGCGGGCACACGATGCACCCGAGTAAAACGGAATGGGCGATGCTGTGCAGCCACTGCCGGGAACGCTACTACCCGCAAATTGCCCCCTGCATTATCGTCGCCATTCGCCGTGACGACGCTATCCTGCTCGCCCAACATGTTCGCCATCGCAACGGCGTGCATACCGTGCTGGCGGGTTTTGTCGAAGTGGGCGAGACCCTTGAGCAGGCGGTGGCGCGTGAAGTCATGGAAGAGAGCGGCATTAAGGTGAAAAACCTGCGCTATGTCACTTCTCAGCCGTGGCCGTTCCCACAGTCTTTGATGACCGCATTTATGGCAGAGTATGATAGCGGAGAGATTGTTATCGACCCGAAAGAACTGCTGGAAGCGAACTGGTATCGCTACGATGATCTACCGCTGCTTCCCCCGCCAGGCACTGTCGCGCGGCGATTGATTGAAGACACTGTGGCGATGTGTCGGGCTGAGTACGAGTAAAGAACGAGTGATGATACACTGATGGACTGACGCAATAAGGAACTGCAAAAATGACCGAACTGAAGAACGATCGTTATCTGCGTGCGCTGCTGCGCCAGCCCGTTGATGTCACTCCGGTATGGATGATGCGCCAGGCGGGCCGCTATCTACCGGAATATAAAGCCACGCGCGCCGAGGCGGGCGATTTTATGGCGCTGTGCAAAAATGCCGAGCTGGCCTGCGAAGTTACGCTGCAGCCGCTGCGTCGTTATAAGCTTGATGCCGCGATCCTCTTCTCGGATATCCTGACGATTCCCGATGCGATGGGGCTTGGGCTGTATTTTGAAGCAGGAGAAGGTCCACGCTTCACCTCCCCTATTACCAGCAAGGCTGACGTCGACAAACTGCCGATCCCGGACCCGGAAGATGGGCTGGGTTACGTGATGAATGCGGTGCGCACAATTCGCCGTGAACTGAAAGGCGAAGTGCCGCTGATCGGCTTCTCCGGTAGCCCGTGGACGCTGGCAACCTACATGGTTGAAGGCGGCAGCAGCAAAGCCTTCACCGTGATTAAAAAGATGATGTATGCCGACCCTAAAGCGCTGCATCTGCTGCTGGATAAGCTGGCGAAGAGCGTCACGCTGTACCTGAACGCGCAGATCAAAGCGGGCGCGCAGTCGGTGATGATTTTCGATACATGGGGCGGTGTGCTGACCGGTCGCGACTATCAGCAGTTCTCCCTGTACTACATGCACAAAATCGTTGATGGCCTGCTGCGCGAGAACGACGGTCGTCGTGTACCGGTGACCCTGTTTACCAAAGGCGGCGGTCAGTGGCTGGAAGCGATGGCGGAAACCGGCTGTGATGCGTTAGGTCTCGACTGGACCACTGACATTGCCGATGCGCGTCGTCGTGTAGGTCATAAAGTGGCGCTACAGGGCAATATGGATCCGTCCATGCTGTATGCACCGCCAGCCCGCATCGAAGAAGAGGTGGCGACAATTCTGGCCGGATTCGGTCAGGGCGAAGGGCATGTCTTTAACCTGGGCCACGGCATTCATCAGGACGTCCCGCCAGAACATGCGGGTGTCTTTGTGGAGGCGGTACATCGGTTGTCCGAACAGTACCACCGCTAAGGAGTCATTATGGATCTCGCGTCATTACGCGCGCAGCAGCTTGAACTGGCCTCTTCAGTGATCCGCGAGGATCGTCTGAAGAACGATCCGCCTGATCTGATCGGCGGGGCGGACGTTGGGTTTGAGCAGGGTGGCGAAGTGACGCGAGCCGCGATGGTCTTACTGAAGTATCCCACGCTTGAACTGGTTGAATACAAGGTGGCGCGTATCGCCACCACCATGCCCTACATTCCCGGTTTTCTCTCCTTTCGTGAAACCCCCGCGCTGATGGCCGCCTGGCAATTGCTCTCGCACAAGCCAGATCTGCTGTTCGTTGACGGGCACGGCATTTCGCACCCGCGTCGCCTGGGCGTAGCCAGTCATTTTGGTCTGCTGGTGGATGTCCCGACGATTGGCGTGGCGAAAAAACGGTTGTGCGGCAAGTTTGAACCGCTCGCTGCTGAACCCGGCGCGTTAGCACCATTGCTGGATAAAGGCGAACAGCTGGCATGGGTCTGGCGCAGCAAAGCGCGCTGTAACCCGTTGTTTATCTCTACGGGCCACCGCGTGAGTATGGACAGCGCACTGGCGTGGGTACAACGCTGTATGAACGGCTATCGTCTGCCGGAACCAACGCGCTGGGCAGATGCGGTGGCATCCGAACGCCCGGCTTTTACGCGGCTTGCAGCAAAAGCGCCCCATATCGGGTAAACTGCGGCTAATTTCCGTATTTGAGAACTCATCATGTTACAAAATCCGATTCACCTGCGTCTGGAGAAGCTGGAAAGCTGGCAGCACGTCACGTTTATGGCCTGTCTGTGCGAACGCATGTACCCGAATTACGCCATGTTCTGCAAGCAAACTGAATTTGGCGATGGTCAGATTTACCGCCGAATCCTGGATTTGATTTGGGAAGCGCTGACGGTTAAAGATGCCAAAATCAATTTCGACAGCCAGCTGGAAAAGTTTGAAGAGGCTATCCCGTCGGCAGATGATTACGATCTGTACGGCGTTTACCCGGCGATTGATGCCTGCGTGGCATTAAGCGAACTGATGCATTCACGTCTGAGCGGTGAAACGCTGGAACACGCTATTGAAGTCAGTAAGGCTTCAATTACCACAGTAGCGATGCTGGAAATGACCCAGGCTGGTCGCGAAATGACCGATGAAGAGCTCAAAGAGAACCCTGCCGTTGAGCAAGAATGGGATATTCAGTGGGAAATTTTCCGACTTTTAGCCGATTGTGAAGAACGCGATATTGAGCTGATAAAAGGGCTGCGTGCAGACCTGCGCGAGGCTGGCGAGAGCAATATTGGTATAAATTTTCAGCAATGACACCACAAAACGTGATTTAACGCCTGATTTGTCGTGCCTGAAGGCTTCCCATCCGCCCCCGGTCTGGTCTACATTTGGGGGGCGAAAAAAAGTGGCTATCGGTGCGTGTATGCAGGAGAGTGCTTTTCTGGCATTTCCGTCGCACTCGATGCTTAGCAAGCGATAAACACATTGTAAGGATAACTTATGAACAAGACTCA
Organism: Citrobacter sp. wls827; assembly: GCF_005280875.1. Lineage (NCBI taxonomy): Bacteria > Pseudomonadati > Pseudomonadota > Gammaproteobacteria > Enterobacterales > Enterobacteriaceae > Citrobacter > Citrobacter sp. wls827. Next base: position 7,740 of record NZ_SZWR01000027.1, on the reverse strand, counting down.
ACTGATTGATGTAATTGCAGACAAAGCAGAACTGTCTAAAACACAGGCTAAAGCTGCTCTGGAATCCACTCTGGCTGCTATTACTGAGTCTCTGAAAGAAGGCGATGCTGTACAACTGGTTGGTTTCGGTACCTTCAAAGTGAACCACCGTGCTGAGCGCACTGGCCGCAACCCGCAGACCGGTAAAGAAATCAAAATCGCCGCAGCTAACGTACCGGCATTTGTTTCTGGTAAAGCACTGAAAGACGCGGTTAAGTAATTCGCGTGGCAGTGAACAGTTTTAACGAAGGGGCGGTTTCGCCCCTTTTGTCCATCTGGCGTCATACGCTCTGGCTTTCAGGTGTGCTGTTGCTGTCGGCCTGTAGTCGTCATTCCGAGCTTCCTCCGTTCACGGCCAGCGGTTATGTTGGCGAGCAGGGGGCGGTACGCGTCTGGCGTAAAGATTCCAGTGACGATGTTCACTTGCTCTCGGTATTGAGTCCGTGGCGTAACGGCGATACCACCACCAGTGAATACCGCTGGCAGGGAAATACGCTCTCTCTGATAGAACTCAATGTTTACAGTAAACCGCCGGAACATATTCGTATCCGCTTCGATGACCGCGGCGAACTGAGTTTCATGCAACGTGAAGTCGCCGGGCAAAAGCAGCAGCTTTCCAGCGATCAAATTGCGTTGTACCGCTATCGTGCCGATCAAATCCGCAAGACCAGCGATGCGCTGCGTCAGGGACGGGTGATATTGCGTCAGGGACGTTGGCATGCGGATAACACGGTCACAACCTGTGAAGGTGAAACGCTGAAGCCAGACCTGGAGTCGTGGGCGATAAACCATATCGAGCGCCGCCAGAAACATTCATCCGTAGAGGTGAGTGTGGCATGGCTGGAAGCGCCCGAAGGGTCGCAGCTACTGCTAGTCGCCAATGAAGATTTTTGTCACTGGCAGCCTACAGCCAAAACTTTCTGAAAACCTGAAGACAGGTAGTCAGCAGACCTGATCCGTATGGCGTCATCAGGCATCACGTCTTTTACCAGTGACCCATTCCCATATGGCCGCCGCCGCGATGGTTACCGCCACCGCCGCATCCGCCGTAGCCCATTCCCGCGCCACGCGGCACGCCAGCCTGCGCCATGGCGACATCGCGTTTAACACGCTGCTCGTCCAGAGACTGATTCAACGCTTCCATCTCTTTTGCCACGGCATTAATTTTTGCCGTGTCCGGCGAGCTGGCCGTTAATAGTGCATTGTACTCATAACGTTTGGATGTCAGCTGTTGGCGCAACGCGCTGGTCTGGGAATAGTAATCATCATAGATTTTCTGCGCGGCAGCCTGCTGCTCAGCGGTCATTGGGGTACCGCCTCGTTGCTGCATTCCATCACCGTATCCCCAGTGATTCTGCGCCAGTACCGGGGTGGAGCCAAGTGCGATAAGAGAAAGTGCAATCAGTGCCAGTTTGTTGTTCCGTTTCATCGTTCGTTCTCCTGTTGGTTAGCTTACATTCTCTTTTGCATCTTCCGTGCCAAAGCGGCAATCCCAGTCCTGCGGGCGTTGTGCGCGTCGTCTTTGCAGGAAAACGGGTA
>NZ_SZWR01000027.1:4062-6118 GCF_005280875.1 Citrobacter sp. wls827 | reverse complement strand
AAATGACTCGCCAGAACGCGCCAGCGGGTCATTTTTACCCGGTACTTTCAGCGGTTTGTGTCTGAGGGCAGGGTTATCAGGGGGAAAAAATGGCATGATTTCTGCTGTATACCTGAAGCGAAGAAAGGAAACGGTGGGAAAGGGAGTGCGTATGCGACTGTATAAAGACACGGCGGCAAAGTGGTTGAGCCGACTCTTGCTGGCGGCAATCCTGATTTTGGTTGGCTGGTTTTCGGTTATGACCATTCGGGACTATGGGCGGGAAAGCGGTGCTGCACGGCAAACGCTACTGGAAAAAGGCAGCGTACTCATTCGCGCTCTGGAGTCTGGTACGCGCGTAGGTATGGGTATGCGCATGCATCATGCCCAGCAGCAGACGCTGCTGGAACAAATGGCCGTACAGCCGGGCGTATTATGGTTTGCCGTTGTGGATGAGCATGGCGTCATTATGACTCACAGCAATTCGGCGATGGTCGGGAAAACGCTCTATTCTCCGGATGTCCTGCGGCAGCTTAATCCCGGAGAACAAGAAAGCTGGCGAAATATTGACATTCAAGTGAGGGACGGTGAAAACACGCCGGCTCTGGAAATTTATCGCCAGTTTCAGCCGACGTATGGTCCAGGACGTCATGGCATGGCGAGTTGCGCCAGTAATGACGGGCGGCTTAACATCCCTGCACAAACCATTTTTATCGCCTTTGATGCCAGCGATCTGGCGGCGACCCAGACAAGAGAGTGGCGTAACACGTTGATTGTCCTCTCTGCGCTGGCGGCTGTACTACTGGCAACTGTACTTACGTTTTTCTGGTATCAGCGCTATCAGCGCTCGTACAAAGAACTTCAGGATGCGATGAAGCGTAAAGAAAAACTGTTAGCGCTCGGGCATCTTGCGGCTGGAGTGGCGCATGAAATTCGTAATCCGCTTTCATCGATCAAAGGTCTGGCGAAGTATTTTGCCGAACGAACCCCGCCGGGTGGCGAGTCACATGAGCTGGCACAGGTGATGGCGAAAGAGGCGGATCGTTTAAATCGGGTGGTGAGCGAGTTGCTGGAGCTGGTGAAGCCAGCGCATCTGACGCTGCAACAGGTGGATCTCAACGAGGTCATCACCCACTCATTGCATCTGGTAAGCCAGGATGCTCAAAGTCGGGAGATTCAATTACGGTTTACGATAAATCCTGCACTACCAACCATTCAGGCCGATCCTGACCGGCTAACGCAGGTCCTGCTGAATCTGTATCTGAACGCCATTCATGCGATTGGTTGTCAGGGCACGATCACGGTTGAAGCGAATGAAAGCAGCGGCGATCGCGTTAAAATCGTGGTGACCGATAGCGGGAAGGGAATTGCAGCGGAACAGCTGGAGGCCATTTTTACGCCTTACTTTACAACCAAAGCTGACGGAACCGGCCTCGGGCTGGCGGTAGTGCAGAACATTATCGAACAGCATGGTGGCACCATTCAGGTGGCAAGCGTTGAGGGCAAAGGTGCGACCTTTACCCTTTGGCTGCCGACCAAAGCGAAACAACAGGATTAACAAGGATGACGCGCGGAAAAATCAATATTCTGGTAGTAGATGACGATATCAGCCACTGCACCATTTTACAGGCGCTGCTGCGCGGCTGGGGTTATGAGGTCGCGCTGGCCTATAGCGGGCGAGCGGCGCTGGAACAGGTGCGCGAACGCGTATTTGATTTAGTGCTGTGTGATGTACGCATGGCGGAGATGGACGGTATCGCAACGCTGAAAGAGATTAAAGCGCTGAATCCGGCGATTCCGGTCTTGATCATGACGGCGTTCTCCAGCGTAGAGACCGCCGTTGAGGCGCTTAAAACCGGGGCGCTGGACTACTTAATCAAGCCGCTGGATTTTGACTGTCTGCAGGAGACGCTGGAAAAGGCGCTGGCGCATACGCGGGAAATGGGCGCCGAACTGCCATCGGCGTCGGCGGTACAGTTTGGCATGATTGGCAGCAGTCCGGCGATGCAGAAGTTGCTTAATGAAATCGCGATGGTTGCGCCCTCAGATGCGACAGTGCTCATTCACGGAGACTCCG
>NZ_SZWR01000027.1:0-3993 GCF_005280875.1 Citrobacter sp. wls827 | reverse complement strand
GGGCGCTGCATGCCTGCAGCGCCCGTCGCGATAAGCCGCTGGTGACGCTCAACTGCGCGGCGCTTAATGAATCGCTGCTGGAGTCCGAACTTTTTGGTCACGAGAAAGGGGCGTTTACCGGGGCGGATAAACGACGGGAAGGGCGCTTTGTGGAAGCCGATGGTGGCACGTTATTTCTTGATGAAATTGGCGATATCTCACCGCTGATGCAGGTGCGTCTGCTGCGGGCTATCCAGGAGCGGGAAGTACAGCGGGTTGGCAGCAACCAGACTATTGCGGTTGATGTCCGGCTGATAGCCGCTACGCATCGTGATCTGGCAGAGGAAGTCAGCGCCGGGCGCTTTCGTCAGGATCTCTATTATCGTCTGAACGTCGTCACCATTGAAATGCCAGCGCTGTGCCAGCGCCGGGAAGATATTCCGCTGTTAGCCGAACATTTTCTCCAGCGTTTTGCCGCGCGTAACCGTAAAGCGGTGAAAGGCTTTACTCCGCAGGCGATGGATCTGCTGATCCACTACGACTGGCCGGGCAATATTCGTGAGCTGGAAAATGCGATTGAGCGCTCGGTGGTGCTGCTGACGGGGGAATATATTTCCGAACGTGAACTGCCGATGGCGATTGCCGCGACGCCGATAAAAACGGAATTCAGTGGCGAGATCCAACCGCTGGTGGATGTCGAAAAGGAGGTGATTCTGGCGGCGCTTGAAAAAACGGGCGGCAATAAAACGGAAGCCGCCCGTCAGTTAGGCATTACGCGTAAAACGCTGCTGGCGAAAATTTCGCGTTAGCGTTGCTCGCGTTCAATGGCGCGCCAGCCGATGTCGTTACGGCTGAAGCTGCCATCCCAGCGGATGTCGGTCATCAGGGCGTAAGCGCGTTTCTGCGCTTCAGCCACGGTGTTACCCAGCGCGGTGGCGCACAGCACGCGACCGCCGTTGGTCAACACGCGATTGTCAGCAGACAGTTTGGTGCCCGCGTGGAACACTTTACCGTCAGCGACGTCTTCCAGCGGCAGACCGTGGATCTCATCGCCGGTATTGTAATTGCCCGGATAACCTCCGGCGGCAATGACCACACCCAGCGAGGCGCGTTCGTCCCACTCGGAGGTTTTCTCATCCAGCTTGCCGTCACAGGCGGCGAGGCAAAGATCCACCAGATCCGATTTCATGCGCAGCATGATCGGCTGGGTTTCCGGATCGCCGAAGCGGCAGTTAAACTCGATAACCTTCGGATTGCCCTGCTTATCGATCATCAGACCCGCATACAGGAAACCGGTGTAGGTGTTACCTTCCGCCGCCATGCCTTTTACGGTTGGCCAGATGATGCGTTCCATGGTGCGCTGGTGGACTTCATCGGTTACCACCGGCGCCGGGGAGTAAGCGCCCATCCCGCCGGTGTTCGGGCCGGTATCGCCGTTACCCACGCGTTTGTGGTCCTGGCTGGTGGCCATCGGCAGCACGTGCTCGCCGTCGACCATCACGATAAAGCTCGCTTCTTCGCCGTCGAGGAACTCTTCGATAACGATGCGGTGGCCCGCGTCGCCAAACGCGTTACCGGCCAGCATGTCATGCACGGCGGCTTCCGCTTCCTCCAGCGTCATCGCCACGATAACGCCTTTCCCGGCAGCCAGGCCATCGGCTTTGATAACGATCGGCGCGCCTTTCTCGCGCAGGTAAGCCAGCGCAGGTTCGATTTCGGTGAAGTTCTGGTACTCCGCCGTTGGGATCTGGTGGCGCGCGAGGAAATCTTTGGTGAAGGCTTTGGAGCCTTCCAGCTGCGCGGCACCTTCGGTTGGGCCGAAGATTTTCAGACCGGCGGCGCGGAAGGCATCAACCACGCCAATCACCAGCGGCGCTTCCGGGCCAACAATGGTCAGATCGATCTTCTCGTTCTGGGCAAAGCTCAGCAGCGCCGGGATATCGGTTACGCCGATGGCCACGTTTTGTAGCGTGGGTTCCAGCGCGGTGCCCGCGTTGCCCGGGGCGACAAATACCGTTTCGACTTTTGGCGACTGTGCCGCTTTCCAGGCGAGGGCGTGCTCGCGCCCGCCATTGCCAATCACTAATATTTTCATCGTCTGCTCCGTGGATTAATGGCGGAAGTGGCGCATGTCGGTGAATACCATCGCGATACCGTGCTCGTCTGCGGCGGCAATCACTTCGTCATCGCGGATTGAACCGCCCGGTTGGATCACGCAGGTTACGCCCGCGGCAGCAGCGGCATCAATCCCATCGCGGAACGGGAAGAAGGCGTCGGAAGCCATAGAGGAACCTTTCACTTCCAGACCTTCGTCGGCGGCTTTAATCCCGGCGATTTTGGCGGAGTAAACGCGGCTCATCTGGCCTGCGCCAATACCGATGGTCATATTGCCTTTGGCATAAACGATGGCGTTGGATTTAACGAACTTGGCGACCTTCCAGCAGAACAGCGCATCACGCAGCTCTTGCCCGGTCGGCTGGCGCTTGGTCACCACGCGCAGTTCACCTTCGTTCACCATACCGAGGTCACGATCCTGAACCAGCAGGCCGCCGTTAACGCGTTTGAAGTCCAGACCCGGCACACGCTGTGCCCACTGGCCGCAGGTCAGAACACGAACGTTCTGTTTGGCAGCGGTGATCTTCAGTGCGTCTTCGGTAGCCGATGGGGCGATGATCACTTCCACGAACTGGCGGGAGATGATCGCCTGCGCGGTTTCGGCATCCAGCTCGCGGTTAAAGGCGATGATGCCGCCGAATGCGGAGGTCGGGTCGGTTTTGTAAGCACGATCGTAAGCGTCAAGAATAGAGGTGCTTACTGCTACACCACACGGGTTCGCGTGTTTGACGATCACACAGGCTGGCTCGTTGAATTCTTTCACGCACTCCAGTGCCGCATCGGTATCAGCGATGTTGTTGTAGGAAAGCGCTTTACCCTGAACCTGCTGCGCGGTGGCAACGGACGCTTCTTTAACATTCTCTTCTATATAGAAGGCAGCCTGCTGGTGGCTGTTCTCGCCGTAGCGCATATCCTGCTTCTTAATGAAGTTCAGGTTCAGCGTACGCGGGAAGCGACCGGCGGCTTCTTTGCTTTCACCGTGGTAGGCCGGAACCATGCTGCCGAAGTAGTTGGCGATCATGCTGTCGTAAGCGGCAGTGTGTTCGAAGGCTTTAATCGCGAGATCGAAACGGGTGTCGAGGGTCAGAGAACCGTCGTTGGCATCCATCTCTTTAATAATGGCGTCGTAGTCGCTGCTCTTCACAACGATAGCTACATCTTTATGGTTCTTGGCAGCGGAGCGCACCATGGTCGGGCCGCCGATATCAATGTTCTCTACGGCATCTTCCAGAGAACATCCTTCGCGGGCGACGGTCTCGGCGAACGGATACAGGTTAACGACAACCATATCGATAGGAGCAATGTGGTGTTGTTCCATAATGGCATCATCCTGGCCGCGACGACCGAGGATGCCGCCGTGGACCTTCGGATGCAGGGTCTTCACGCGTCCATCCATCATTTCCGGGAAGCCGGTGTAATCGGAAACTTCGGTCACTGGCAGACCTTTCTCCGCTAACAGGCGCGCAGTGCCACCTGTAGACAGCAGCTCCACACCACGTGCGGAAAGTGCCTGAGCGAATTCGATGATACCGGCCTTGTCAGAAACACTGAGCAGAGCGCGGCGGACTGGACGACGTTGTTGCATGGTAAATCCCCTGGATTTGACTATTACAGAGAGCGTTAGGTGAATTCTTGGCTAAAAACTCAGCTAACGCCCCTTACGGGGCATCCTTGTTGTGCGGTGGCATTGTAACGAAAACGTTTGCGCAACGCTCGCGAATTTTTAATTTTCGATTTTGCCCCTCGTTTCGAGCGCTGAAGATCGTACATATACAGAAAGGATCGCAGAAGTAATGGGTGAGTTTGTGGATAACTCTGTGCGTAAATAGGTATAAGGCGGGGTTTTGCTGTGGAATGCAGCAGTCAGTCATTTTTCTGTCATTTAAGGGTTGCGGGCCA
>NZ_SZWR01000028.1:0-10259 GCF_005280875.1 Citrobacter sp. wls827 | reverse complement strand
AACTGGCGGTTGTAGGCGCGCAATCCGGCAAGCAGGGCATTTTGATCGTCTTCGGTAATGGTATCTGTAATCTGTATTTGCATCCTATCCTCCTGAAAAACTACAACTTCTGGCTGATTATTTGTTTAGAAATTAACACAGGCTGATGAGTGAGGCGCATGCCGTCTACACTTACTCTTGAGATGATGCGCATCGACAACAAGGATTATTATCATGAAACGAGCCGCTTTACCGCTTATTGCCATTCTTTTCACGCTGCCGGGTTTAGCGCAGGCCGATTCGGCTTATGGCTCTCTACAGTCTGTTCATGAAAAAAACACCGTATTAAAGGATTTACGCAAGATTTGCACCCCACAGGGATCCCCCTCCGATGACGTGTGGGAAAAAACGATTATGTCTGATACACGTAATCAGCAGCATATCCGCGAGGCTATTCTGGCAATACAAAGAAATAACCAGAACAACTACTGGGAAGCGTTGGGCAAAGTTGAATGCCCGGATTTGTAACTATCGTATTGAAAAACGAGCGCTGTAACCGGTTTCTGTTTAGCAAAATCGCCTATTGTGTAGGGAAGTGAAATACATCAAGGAGCAAGATAATGCGATACCGTTTTCCTGATAACTTTTGGTGGGGGAGTGCCTGCTCGGCGCTGCAAACCGAAGGGGATAGCCTGAATGGCGGCAAAAGCCAGACAACATGGGACGTGTGGTTCGATCGCCAGCCAGGGCGTTTCCACCAGGGGGTTGGCCCGGCGAACACATCCACGTTTTATCAGCACTGGAAACAGGACATCGCACTGCTCAAGCAGCTGAAACACAACAGCTTCCGCACCTCAATCAGTTGGTCACGACTGATTCCGGACGGTACTGGCGAGGTGAATCCTGAGGCCGTCGATTTCTATAACAACGTCATCGACGAGCTGCTTTCGCAAGGCATTACACCGTTTATCACCCTGTTTCACTTCGACATGCCGATGGTGATGCAGGAGAAAGGCGGCTGGGAAAACCGTGAGGTGGTTGAGGCGTTTGGCCGCTACGCACAGACGTGTTTTACATTGTTCGGCAACCGGGTGAAGCACTGGTTCACCTTTAACGAACCGATTGTTCCGGTAGAAGGCGGCTATCTGTATGACTTCCATTACCCAAACGTGGTGGATTTCAAACGTGCGGCCACCGTGGCGTATCACACTGTACTGGCGCATTCCACGGCGGTGCGGGCGTATCACGCCGGAAACTACGGCGGTGAGATCGGTGTGATCCTGAATCTGACGCCCTCTTATCCACGCTCGCAGCACCCGGCGGATGTAAAAGCCGCGCACCATGCGGATCTGCTGTTTAACCGCAGCTTTCTTGATCCGGTACTAAAAGGGGAATATCCGGCGGATCTGGTCGAACTGCTGAAAGAGTACGATCAGTTACCGGTATGCCAGCCGGGCGACAGTCAGCTCATCGCCGAGGGGAAAATCGACCTGCTCGGTATCAATTATTATCAGCCGCGCCGCGTGAAATGTCGTGATACTGCCGTCAATCCAAACGCGCCGTTTATGCCGGAGTGGCTGTTTGATTATTACGAAATGCCGGGGCGTAAAATGAACCCTTACCGTGGCTGGGAAATTTATGAGCCTGGTATTTACGATATTATTACTAATCTTCGTGATAATTACGGCAACCCGCGCTGCTTTATTTCTGAAAACGGTATGGGTGTGGAAAATGAGCAGCGTTTCGTTGAGCATGACCAGATCAACGACAGCTATCGTATTGAATTTGTTTCTGAGCATCTAAAATGGCTACATAAAGGCATCAGCGAAGGCTGTAATTGTCTTGGCTACCATATGTGGACTTTTATTGATAACTGGTCCTGGCTCAACGGATATAAAAATCGCTACGGTTTTGTTCAGTTAGATTTAGCAACGCAAAAACGTACGGTGAAAAAGAGCGGCGAATGGTTTGCCCATACAGCCGAAAACAATGGTTTTAATTAAAAATAACCAGGATGCCGGATAGCGATCCGGCATACCGAGCGTTAGTTTATTGCATACCCTTTATGCGAACTTTTGCTGCCACCAGAAGCGCCGTCAGCAGCATCAGGCTGCCGGAAATCATCAGGGGTGACAGCAGTCCGAGAGTATCGAGCGCATAGCCTCCCACCGCAGCCCCACAGGTATTGGCAAGCTGGATCACGGCGACCTGCACCGATCCGGCTTTTTCTGCCTGATCGGCAAGCGAGCGCGTGATCCACGTCGACCAGCCGACCGGTACCAGCGCAAACAACAGTCCCCAGATAATCGCAATACCCGCCGCCACCACTTTGTCACTGCCCCACAGAATCAGGACCAGCGCACTGAGCGCCAGCACCAGTGGCGCACCGGCTAACGCCAGTTTGACCGAACGCTTCAAAATCATCGACGAAAGCGACGTACCAACAAAGCTGGCAATACCGAAGCTCAGCAGCACCAACGTCAGGCCATCAACGTCAAAGCCCGCCATATTCATATAGATCGGGCGAATATAGGTAAAGAAGGCGAACTGCCCGGCAAAGGACATAAAGATGGCGATCATCCCGGCCATCACCCCCGGTCTCTGCAACAGGCTGAACATGTTTTGTTTCTGATGCGAAGGCTCGCCAGGCAGCGAAGGCAACGCTCTCACCACCCAAATCGTGCACAGCACGCCCATCACCGCCGCCGCATTAAACACATTACGCCAGCCGATAATGCCGCCTAAAAAGCTCCCCAGCGGTGCAGCAATCACCAGCGCGATGGAGACTGCGCCAAAAATAACCGACAGCGCCTTCGGCACCGTACGTGCAGGAACCAGACGCATGGTCAGCGACGCCGACATCGCCCAGAAGCCACCAAGCGCCAGACCGAGACAGGCGCGGCCAATGAGCAGCAGCGAAAAAGAGTTGGCAAAGGAAACCAGCAGACAGGAAAGCGTCAGCAGCACCGAAAACAGGATCACCACGTAGCGACGATCGGTCGCCTGAATAATTTGCGTCACAAACAGGCTGGCGAACATGGCGACAAATGCCGTCACGGTCACCGATTGCCCGGCAACACCTTCCGAAATACCCAGATCCTGCGCCATCGGCGTTAACAGGCTAACGGGCAGAAACTCAACAGTTATCAGGCAGGCAACGCAGAACGCCACGGCAAATACCGCCGACCAGTTAGGTCGGGAATTTGCCTCAGCGCGGGATTTTTGTTCAACAGCTTCACTCATTTTGTTACCTGCGTGGGGTTATTGTAGAAAAGTTACGCAGTGTAACATTAAATTTGTGACGCATTTAACGTTTCAACAACTTTCACCGCTGAATGGCGATGTGGCTTATTCCATCTACGGCAGGGCCCTTTTGTCGACCTGAGAACCGTAACGCCATCAGGCATGACTATCAATGCAACCAATGCACGCCATCTTCGGGCTGGAAAAAGGCGTTATAGCGCATCTGAAACGCATTAAGTTCCTGCATATCCGGCTCCATCTCGCGCAGAAAACCGAGCGCCAGACGTACCTGCGCATCGGTAATAGGTGCAGCCAGCCGGGCTTTTTGCAGCCAGCGGTGCCATTGCAACAGGTTCTGCTCACTGCCGTCGACAATCACGATTTGCCAGATCAACAACACCTGGGCAGCATTTTGCAGATGCGATTCATCCGGGCGGTGTAGGTACTGTAAAAACGCCTCACCCTGTACTTTTCCCATCTGATCGATCATCGACTCTACCGGCACGACATCGATATTCAGTCGCTCGCTCAAACGGCGAATTGCGCGTCGTGAACCGGACGTCAGCACCCGAAATCCCACCACAAAAACAACCACCAGGGTGGCCAGCATTATCCAGATCATTAACTACGACACCTGCATACTTAAACTAATTTTGCCGAGAGTGACTGGCAGGCTTCGCGCACCCACTGAGAATATTGTGGAATACAATCTTTTGGCATTTGTAGTTCAACGCCACTGATGCTGATTGCTGCAATCACATCTTTATTACGGTTAAATACCGGTGCGGCAATGCAATAGATACCAGGAGAGTCTTCCGCATTATCAAATACCCAGCCTTGCGCGCGGATTCTGGCAAATTCCTTCATCAACGCTTTTTTGCTGGTAATGGTGGTATCGGTATATTTCGGCAGGTCTTCATCCGGCAACAGTTCGTCGATTTTATCCTGCGGCAGCCAGGCACACAGCGCTTTCCCTACACCGGAACTGTGCATCGGCAATTTTTTACCGACCCAGGTACGAATGCCAATCGGCTGGGTGTTTTCCAGCTTCATAAGATAAATTGGCGCGACTTCATCCAATATGCCCAAGTGACAGGTCAGGTCCGTTTGTTGACGCAGTTTTTCCAAAACAGGAAGCGCTGCATTACGGATATCAAACTGCTCCAATGAACGATTTCCCCATTCGTACAGCTTCAATCCTAAAAAGAAACGCCCCTTTTCCAGACGCAAAAGATGATGCTCAACCAGCGCATTTAGCAGAGAAGACGTGCTGCTTTTTGGCAATGCCAGATCCTGCTGGATCTGACTGAATGTTGCTCCAGGAGAATTAAAAAGGTAATTACAGATTTTTACCGTCTTATCCAGAGCGGGAACAGAAGTCGTGATGTCTTGGTTCATGCGCAATTAATCTTTTTTATTCATAGACTCTGCACAGTATACCGCAATCACTTTTCCCAGGTATGCGGCTTTTTTGCACATATGCAAACTGCGCTCTGTTGCCTAAATCTTACATCCGCAAACCCGATCCACCTCACAGTTGTTCATTTGTTCTGCAAAAAGCATTGACGAACGATTTGGATATTTGCTGTACTAACTTCAACATACAGAACATAAGTTCCATATACAGAACAATAAGGAGTGAGCATGTTGAACGTTTTTAAGGGCATCTTCCCGCCAGTACCGACCATCGTTGACGATAACGGTGAATTGGATCGCGCAGGAATGGCGGTAATGATTGATCATGTGATTAGCAATGGTGCCGACGGAATGCTAATTCTGGGCAGCGGCGGCGAATTTTCACATTTCTCGTCTGAACAAAGAAAACAGATTGCAGAATTTAGTCTGCAGCATGTTGCCGGCAGGGTCCCCGTACTTATCGGTATCGCCTGCGCTAGCACAGCAGAAACTATCCAGCTTGGAAAGCATGCCGAAAAAGCGGGCGCGCAAGGAGTACTGGTAGTCAATCCTTATTATGCAAAACTCAGCGAAGAAGCCCGCTTTACGCATTACAAAAGAATTGCTGAAGCGTTAAACGTTCCAGTCTTCCTATATAACTTTCCAGAACTAACCGGCCAGGATATTGGTTTAAACGTCATCACTCGCCTTGCCCGCGAAGTACCCAATATTGTCGGAATTAAAGACACTATTGATAATATTAGCCACACCAGGGAAATCATCAATCAGGTTCACTGTTTCCGCCCAGATTTTATCATTTTCAGCGGCTATGACGAATATTTACTTGATACATTAATGTTGGGGGGGCATGGTGGAATTCCGGCAACATTTAACTTTGCACCTAATATTACGCGCGGAATTTATCAGGCTGTTCAGCAGAACGATCTCGCCACGGCTAAAGCACTTCAACAACAACTGTCAGGATTATCACCTTTATATGCATTAGAACAACCGTTCTTTGGCGTTATAAAGACAGCCATAAAATTAAGTGGTGTGGACATATCAACCGCAGTTGTCCCTCCTGCATTACCGTTGAATGAAGAAAAAATAGCGCAGGTTAAAAATATTCTATCCCGTATTTCGGTGTAAACCAGCATGAGAGCAATGATAATGAACATCAACCCTGTACTAAAATTGAATCCCAAAGATGATGTGGTTATCGCAAGACAGACGGTCCCCGTGGGCACCTGGCTTGAAGAAGAACAAATTACGGTGCTAAGTGAAATTCCAGCAGGGCATAAAATCGCCCTGCATGCGTGTAACGTAGGTGATGCGGTCAAACGTTATGGGCAGATAATTGGCTTCGCAACTCAGCCAATTAAGCCCGGCGAACACGTCCACATGCATAATTTAGGTATGGGCGATTTTGAACGAGATTATGCCTGGGGTGAAGACTGCCATTCTCCCTCTTCGGTTCCTCAACAGGATACTTTTTTGGGTATCCGCCGGGCTGACGGCCGCGCTGCTACACGCAACTACATCGGCATTTTAAGCTCCGTAAACTGTAGTGCTACGGTCGTCAGAGCGATTGAGGATCACTTTCGTCTGCATGGTCTTGCAGACTATCCAAATGTTGATGGCGTGGTGTCGCTGCCACAAAGTTTTGGCTGTGCCATCGGATCTAAAAGTGAATCAATGGATGTCATGAGACGTACGATGGCCGGTTATGCCACCCATGCAAACTTTGCCGGAGTAATCATCGTTGGGCTGGGATGCGAATCCAGCCAAATTAAAGATATGATGAACGCCCATGGGTTAGCTGATGGCCCAATGATGCACAGCTATACCATTCAGGAGGTGGGCGGCACACGTCATGCCATTGAAAAAGGAATTAACCTGGTTAACCAAATGCTGCCTGTTGCTAACCGGGTAACACGTCAACCAATCCCTGTATCAGAAATCATTCTCGCATTGGAATGTGGCGGTTCCGACAGTTATTCCGGGATTTCAGCCAATCCAGCGCTGGGTTATGCGGCAGATAAGTTGATCCAACAAGGTGGAACAGCGATATTATCTGAAACCTCCGAAATTTATGGCGCTGAGCATCTTCTTACTCGCCGCGCCGTTTCCCGTGAAGTCGGGGAAAAACTTATCGCCCGTATTCACTGGTGGGAAGAATACTGTCGCCGCACTGGAAGTGAAATGAACAATAATCCCTCTGCGGGTAACAAAGTCGGAGGGCTGACGACAATACTGGAAAAATCACTCGGTGGTATTGCTAAAGCAGGCACAACAAATCTGACAGAAGTGTATGAGTACGCGGAACCAGTTACCGCGAAAGGTTTTGTCTTTATGGATACACCAGGGTATGACCCTATTGCCGTCACGGGGCAAATCGCCGGTGGGGCAAATCTTCTCTGCTTCACAACAGGCCGCGGTTCGGCGTTTGGATCCAAACCAACCCCAAGTCTGAAGCTGGCTACCAATAACGCACTTTGGGAACGTCAGCAGGAGGATATGGATATAAATTGCGGAACTATTGTAGAGGGGGAAGAAACAATTGCAGAAGTTGGTGAACGTATTTACCAGATGATTCTTGAGATGGCATCCGGTAAAAAAACAAAGAGTGAGGAATTTGGCTATGGCAGTCAAGAATTCGTCCCATGGACTATTGGCTCCATAATGTAACACTTCACAATATAATAATACCTCGTACCGCCATACTCATATTATTATGAGTATGGCAAGGAGCCCTTATGTCTCTTGTTAATGCAAATACTGAAGAAGAAAAATTAAAGGCAACAACTGTAAGATGGCGGATATTTATCATCATGCTTTTATTAGGCGCCATTAATTATATTGACCGCACATCTCTTTCCATTGCCATGCCATATATTACGGATGAATTTGGCATTACTGACACACGCGTTGTTGGGGTTATTCATAGTGCCTTTTTCTGGGCTTATGCTTTGATGCAAATTCCCAGTGGAGTTATTGCTGATAAATTTAAAGCGAGAAATATCATAGCGCTGGCCACTATCTTATGGGGAGCATTTCAGGCCGTCGCGGCGCTGTGCCACTCCATTTTTACTCTCTCACTTTCTCGACTGGGGTTAGGCGTTACTGAATCTCCAATTATGCCCGCTGGCGCAAAGTTAATGGGGACATGGTTAACACCAACAGAACGCGGGCGTGGTTCGATGCTACTTGATGGCGGCGCGCCGTTGGGGACGGCATTAGGGGCGGTGATCATCGCAGGACTTATTGCTTTTTTCGACTCCTGGCGTATGGCATTTGTGGTGGCAGGTGTGGGAACAATGGTGGTCGGCTTACTGGCCTGGTGGTACATCCGCACTTATCCATCAGAACATCCCAGCATTAATAAAGCAGAACTGGACCATATTACCGCTGCAAACGGTGCTGAAACCAGCAGCAAGAAATACCGTCTGGCCGACATCAAACCTTATCTAAAACAACGGAATGTGATTGCGCTCATCGGTGGTTGGGTTTGCTACAGCTTTGTGTTCTACGGCCTGATGACCTGGCTGCCGCTCTACTTTCAGGCCACCTACGGTTTCGATATCAAATCGATGGGTGGAGCAATGGCGCTGATCTTCTTGCTGTGTTTTGTCGGCCAACTGACCGGCGGCTACATTATGGATAAATGGCGCAGCAAAGGGGCAAAAACAAGCCGTGTGATGCATACAATGTTGGCTATTTCTGCCACTACCGCTGGCGTTGGTATTTTCCTTTGCGCACAAAGTTCTACACCAGCCGTTGCGATAACCCTGCTCACCATTGCCCTTTTCCCATTGCGGTGGGCCAGTGTTTACTGGTCAATACCAGGGCTGCTAGGCGCGCAATCTGTTGCGGGTACCATCTGTGGGACCATGAACTTCACCAGTAACTTATTCGCCGCTATCCTGCCAATTTTTATCGGTTTCCTGGTGCAATCCACCGGAAATTATTACGCCGCCATGATGTTCTTTGCACTGGCCGCTGTGGGTTATCTCATCTGCTCGCTGCTGATCAATTTTGATAAAAAAATGGTTATTGCCGACGAGTAATCCCCCGAATATGGCCCGCTTAGGGCCATCTTTTCGTATCAGGAATGATGTATGTTCAATTCAGAGAATTTTATTGCCGTGGATTGGGGCTCCAGCAACCTGCGTATTTGGGTCTATCAACAGAATCAATGTGTCTGGCAACACGCCGATCAGAATGGTGTACTCAAGCATAATCCTGACGCATTCAAAGATACCTGGCTAACACTGCTAAGTTTGTGTCCGCAGCCATTAAGCAAAGATACAACCGTCATAATGAGCGGTATGGTGGGCAGTAATATCGGTTGGGTAGATAGCCACTATTTGCGTTGCCCAACCCCGTTAAGCGCATTATCGCAGCATCTGACAGCGGTTGAAGATGCGGGTCCTTTTCCCACTTTCATCGTACCGGGTCTGCAAATTGCCGGACCGAAAACCTACAACGTCATGCGTGGAGAGGAAACGCAACTTTTTGGCGCCCTGACTGATGACCTCTGGTACGTCTTCCCTGGGACACACAGCAAATGGGTTCAGGTGCAAGAGGGTATCGTCTGCGATTTTCAAACTATCATGACCGGCGAGTTTTTTCATTTGCTCTCCCACTATTCCATAGTGGGAAAAAATGCCGGGGAACAAAACACGAACATTCAGGCTTTTTTAGACGGAGCCGAACGTGGCTGGAATGAAACGTGTTTATCCCGCAGCGTATTTGACCTCAGAGCTCGAATACTCAGCCATTCCTTGCCACCCGACACGCTATACGAATCTCTCTCAGGATTACTGATTGGCCACGAAATAGCGCAAATGCTACAGCATTACGCCATTAACACCGGGGAAGAAGTCGTTTTGGTAGGCAATGAAGATTTGCTCAGCCGCTATCAAAGTTTGTTTCATCATTTCGGTTATCACTGTCGTCTGTGCAATGGTGAAAAAGCATTTATTAATGGTATCAGGAGACTTTTACATGAATAGCCGTAACCCTTTGGTCGCCATTCTGCGCGGGGTGAAGCCTGATGAGGTGCTGGCTCATATTGACGCGCTGATCACAGCTGGCTTCAGCACAATAGAAATACCGCTGAATTCTCCAGACTGGAAAAGCAGTATTGCTTTGGCCGTGGAGCATTATGGCCAGACGATAAAAATCGGTGCAGGGACGGTTACTCATGTCGCGGATATCAGCACTCTCTCTTCACTTGGATGCGCATTTATCCTTACACCCAACACCGATCCGGAATTAATTGATGCCGCCAAAGCGGCCCAAATGAAAACCTGCATCGGTTGCCACACAGCCAGCGAAGCATTTCTTGCACTCAGGCACGGCGCAGATGGACTGAAAATTTTCCCTGCGGGAGAACTGGGACCGAATTACATCCGGGCATTAAAAGCGGTTTTACCTCCTCAAACACCTTTATATGCCGTAGGCGGAATTCGCCCTGACAATCTGTCTCATTACCTGAATGCAGGTTGTTACAGTGCCGGATTAGGCAGCGATCTCTATCGCATTGGGCAATCTGTCCACCAAACTACAACAAATGCGAAGCTATTTGTTGAGGCTTATAACAGCTACTGTCAGCATAATGAGGCATAAAAAAGCCCGCC
>NZ_SZWR01000025.1:0-5464 GCF_005280875.1 Citrobacter sp. wls827 | reverse complement strand
GGGGTGTCATATTCAACGTGAGAAGTGTTGATGGTGATACCACGAGCTTTTTCTTCCGGCGCGTTATCGATCTGGTCGAATGCACGAGCAGCACCGCCGTAGGTTTTAGCCAGTACGGTAGTGATTGCAGCGGTCAGGGTAGTTTTACCGTGGTCAACGTGGCCGATGGTGCCGACGTTAACGTGCGGTTTTGTACGTTCAAATTTTTCTTTAGACACGGCTATATTCCTTACTATAGTGCTCTCCCCTATGGAGAGAGCACGGGACTTAGGTTTTAATCCTGTGGATTATTTACCACGGGCTTCAATAACGGCCTGAGCAACGTTGTTCGGCGCATCGTCGTACTTCAGGAACTCCATGGAGTAAGAAGCACGGCCTTTGGTCAGAGAACGCAGCTGGGTTGCATATCCGAACATTTCAGACAGCGGAACTTCAGCATGGATAACAACGCCAGTGACGTTGGATTCCTGACCACGAAGCATACCACGACGGCGGCTCAAGTCACCGATTACGTCACCGGTGTTCTCTTCCGGAGTCTCTACTTCAACCTTCATGATAGGCTCAAGCAGAACTGGTTTCGCTTTCTTAAAGCCATCTTTGAAGGCGATAGAAGCGGCCAGTTTAAACGCCAGCTCAGAGGAGTCAACGTCATGGTAAGAACCGAAGTGCAGACGCACGCCCAGATCAACAACCGGGTAACCAGCCAGCGGGCCAGATTTCAGCTGTTCCTGGATGCCTTTATCAACGGCCGGGATGTATTCGCCAGGAATTACACCACCTTTGATGTCGTTGATGAACTCGTAGCCTTTCGGGTTTGAACCCGGCTCCAGCGGGTACATGTCGATAACAACATGACCGTACTGACCGCGACCACCAGACTGCTTAGCGTGTTTACCTTCGATATCGGTAACTTTCGCGCGAATCGCTTCACGGTAAGCAACCTGAGGTTTACCGACGTTCGCTTCAACGTTGAATTCACGCTTCATACGGTCAACGATGATGTCGAGGTGCAGCTCACCCATACCAGCGATAATGGTCTGGTTAGATTCTTCGTCAGTCCATACGCGGAATGACGGGTCTTCTTTAGCCAGACGGCCCAGAGCCAGACCCATTTTTTCCTGGTCAGCTTTGGTTTTCGGTTCTACCGCGATGGAAATTACCGGCTCAGGGAATTCCATACGTTCCAGAATGATCGGGTGATCCGGGTCACACAGAGTGTCACCAGTGGTCACGTCTTTCAGACCGATAGCAGCAGCGATATCGCCCGCGCGAACTTCTTTGATCTCTTCACGTTTGTTAGCGTGCATCTGTACGATACGGCCGAAACGTTCACGTGCAGTTTTCACGGAGTTCAGGATGGTGTCACCGGAGTTAACCACACCAGAGTACACGCGGAAGAAGGTCAGGTTACCCACGAACGGGTCGGTAGCGATTTTGAATGCCAGAGCAGCAAACGGCTCGTCATCGCTAGCATGACGCTCAGCAGGAGTATCTTTACCGTCGTCCAGAATACCGTTGATCGCAGGTACGTCGACTGGGGATGGCAGGTAATCAATTACCGCATCCAGCATCGCCTGAACACCTTTGTTCTTGAACGCAGAACCACAGGTTACCAGGATGATTTCGTTGTTCAGAACACGCTGACGCAGAGCTTTTTTGATCTCTTCTTCAGTCAGTTCTTCACCACCCAGGTATTTCTCCATCAGCTCTTCTGAAGCTTCCGCAGCGGACTCGATCAGGTTCTGGTGCCATTCTTCAGCCAGTTCCTGCATGTCAGCCGGGATATCTTCATAAGTGAAGGTTACGCCTGCATCTTCTTCGTTCCAGTTGATGGCTTTCATTTTCACCAGGTCAACAACACCGGTGAACGCTTCTTCAGCGCCAATTGCCAGCTGCAGCGGAACAGGGTTCGCGCCCAGACGGGTTTTGATCTGACCAACAACTTTCAGGAAGTTCGCACCCATACGGTCCATTTTGTTAACGAACGCAATGCGCGGAACTTTATATTTGTTTGCCTGACGCCATACGGTTTCAGACTGAGGCTGAACACCACCAACTGCGCAGTAAACCATTACTGCACCATCAAGCACACGCATGGAACGTTCTACTTCGATTGTGAAGTCAACGTGCCCCGGGGTGTCGATGATGTTTACGCGATGCGGTTCGTACTGCTTAGCCATACCAGACCAGAATGCAGTAGTCGCTGCGGAGGTGATAGTAATACCACGCTCCTGCTCCTGCTCCATCCAGTCCATGGTGGCTGCGCCGTCATGAACTTCACCGATTTTATGGTTTACACCGGTGTAGAACAGAATACGTTCGGTAGTAGTGGTTTTACCGGCGTCGATGTGCGCACTGATACCGATGTTACGGTAGCGCGCGATGGGTGTTGTACGAGCCATTTGATTCCTCGTTTATCTTTTAGGCGTTCAATTTAAGTAGCCCAAAGCGGGCTGCTTACTAGAAGCGCCCGCCTGGTGACTAAAACTCCGAAGGGATTACCAACGGTAGTGTGCGAACGCCTTGTTGGCTTCTGCCATACGGTGAACGTCTTCACGTTTCTTAACTGCAGTACCTTTGTTTTCTGCAGCATCAGAAAGTTCGTTCGCCAGGCGCAGAGCCATGGATTTATCACCGCGTTTACGAGCAGCTTCAACGATCCAACGCATTGCCAGAGCATTACGACGGACCGGACGGACTTCAACTGGTACCTGATAAGTAGAACCACCAACGCGGCGAGACTTAACTTCGACAGTCGGGCGCACGTTTTCGAGAGCTACTTCGAAAGCTTCCAGTTCGTTTTTACCAGAACGCTGAGCCAGGGTCTCCAGCGCGCTGTATACGATAGTTTCGGCAGTAGATTTTTTACCATCTACCATCAGGATATTTACAAATTTAGCCAGCAGTTCTGATCCGAACTTCGGATCCGGCAGAATTTTACGCTGACCAATGACGCGACGACGTGGCATGGAAATACTCCGTTGTTAATTCAGGATTGTCCAAAACTCTAAGAGTTTAGTTTGACATTAATATAAAACGTTTGGCCTTACTTAACGGAGAACCATTAAGCCTTAGGACGTTTCACGCCATACTTGGAGCGTGATTGCTTACGGTCTTTAACGCCGGAGCAGTCAAGCGCACCACGAACGGTGTGGTAACGAACACCCGGGAGGTCTTTTACACGACCGCCACGGATCAGGATCACGGAGTGCTCCTGCAGGTTGTGACCTTCACCACCGATGTAGGAAGTCACTTCAAAACCGTTAGTCAGACGAACACGGCAAACTTTACGCAGTGCGGAGTTCGGTTTTTTAGGAGTGGTAGTATATACACGAGTACATACGCCACGTTTCTGCGGGCATGCTTCCAGCGCAGGCACGTTGCTTTTTGCAACTTTGCGTGCACGTGGTTTGCGTACCAGCTGGTTAACTGTTGCCATTAAATAGCTCCTGGTTTTAGCTTTTGCTTCGTAAACACGTAATAAAACGACCTCATACAATATGAGGACGCAGAATTTTAGGTCGGTGTCGAAAAGGTGTCAAGAAATATACAACGATCCCACAATTACCAGGACATCTGGCTGGGATGCTTCACCGTAAGTCTGACGAAGTCAGTATAGCTAACCCTGACGACACTGTCTGAAATTTGACCACTCAACCCGCGAGCCTTAATGTCTTCTTCCAGTACATAGACCTTAATGGAGGCATTTTGCAGACTTTCAAGGAAACGGCTTCCTTCGATTGCTGCCGTCACGCCATCCTGGAGCAATAAAAGTTCATCGTCTTTATCAATCAGACGAAGAAGAGAGGAGAAATCGGTAAGCCACGCGGAGCGATGTAGTGTGTGCAGCATGAGAGTCTCAAAACCTTAAAATGACGTCAAAGTTGCCTAACTCACGGCGTAAATCTTCCGGTTCAAGCGCCGTCGCATCAACCACAAAATTCGCCCCCTCTGCCAGGCCTCGCTCACGCAATGAGGCCGCACAAAGCCAGCATTGTTCTATATCGTACAATCCTAACAGTTTGAAAGTAGCAATATAGTCTCGCGCCAGAACGACATCCGGTTGTTGCCCCTGGAGGATCTGGAAGACACCATCACCGATAAAGAACACACCGAGATCTTCCGTTAATGCAGATGTCGCCAGTAATGCATCCAGTCCTTCGCGGCCGGATGCGCTGCCGTGCGGCACAGTAGAAAAAACAAAGGCAACACGTTTCATTAAAACTGCACCACGCGATCGCACGTCAGGGATGCTTCAGCCAGCGATCCAAGACCGCTGAGAGTAAATCCTGATTGTAAATTAGCACCAGACAACCCTAGCCGTGTTGCTTCAGTCTCATCAACAACACCACGCCGCAAGGCTGCCGCAACACAGATATTCAGCGCCACACCATGCTGTTGGTGAAGCTTTTGCCAGGCTCGAACTAAATCAAATTCATCACTGGCGGGCGATGTCAGAACGTTCGCGTTATACACGCCCTCACGATAAAAGAAAACGCTACACAACTCGTGTCCTTCTTCGAGTAGCGCATGCGCAAATTGCAATGCGCTACTCGCTTGCTGTGTGCCGTAGGCGGGCCCGGTTACCATGATGGCAAAACGCATTACTTATCTTGCCCCTGGAAATCACCGCTTTTGAACTGGCGAATATAGAGGTAGACCGTGTGCTTAGAGATGTTCAAACGATCGGCGACCTGATTGATCGCATCTTTAATATCGAAGATCCCTTTCTCATACAGGTTCAGGACAATCTGACGATTCTTGGCATTGTTGGAGACATTACGATCGGCGTTCACTTCTTCAATGGTGAACTCCAGCGTCTGCGTCACCAGATCTTCGACTGAGGACGCGAAGTTCACGGCTGATCCCACTTCCGGGGTCTCCGGTGGGATAAAGGTATTCATTATCTGCGAGAAAGGAACATCAAGGTTCATGTTGATGCACAGCAGACCAATCACGCGATGCTCACGGTTGCGAATGGCAATCGTCACCGACTTCATCAAGACACCGCTTTTCGCGCGTGTGAAATAACACTTCGACACGCTGCTATCCGCACCCGTCATATCATGCAGCATACGCAACGCAAGGTCGGTAATCGGCGAGCCAATTTTACGGCCCGTGTGTTCACCGTTAGCGATGCGAATGGCCGAGCATTTCAAATCCTGCAAAGAGTGCAATACGATTTCACAATGGGAACCAATGAGCATCGCCAACCCGTCCACTACCGCTTCATAGGATTTAAGGATATCGAAGTCGGTTTGATCGAAAGGACGTTGATCCAGTAAATCTAGCTCACTGGTTTCGTTGGTTAAAAGCGACCTGGACATGAAAAAAAGCACTCCTTTTCAGGAGCCTGTCGTTATGTTGTCAGGGCAGGCTCATCACTATTATAGGGGCATCTAAAGTAATACAGCGCACAAGGCGCTTTCCAGTATTAATTATATCCTGTCGATAATAAAAAACC
>NZ_SZWR01000026.1:0-3643 GCF_005280875.1 Citrobacter sp. wls827 | reverse complement strand
GCAGATTTACAGTCTGCTCCCTTTGGCCGCTCGGGAACCCCACCGGACTTGATGGTGCCGACTACCGGAATCGAACTGGTGACCTACTGATTACAAGTCAGTTGCTCTACCTACTGAGCTAAGTCGGCATCAAGTAGCGCGCATTTTATGGATACCTGCGTGCTCATGCAACTAAAAAATTGCATAAAATGTTCTTCCGCTCACATTTTGCACTATACGCCCGATAAATAATCTATTTCTTATCTGAATTGCACAAATTTCCAACGTTGAGCGTTATAACCGGAGAGGGTTTTGCTCCGTTATTCACGTCCAGACAGAGAGAAAGCACATCTTTATACATCTGGAATACTCGTCACAATGCTTTTCAGGGGACGATTTTTTCTTATTATTCCCCCTCATCTGGTGTTACCCTCCTGCCCATTGTCCAAATTAACTGAAATGTGCGTGCCATTGCGTGCCGGGGATGATTTCGTTTTTTACCGCAGACCTGATATAGCAATGACAGCCAGACCATGCGTATGAGTATAAAAGAGCAAGCGTTAACGTCGCCTTACCTACAGTTTGATCGCAACCAGTGGGCTGCGCTTCGTGATTCCGTGCCGATGACCCTGACCGAGGAAGAGATTGCTCGTCTTAAAGGCATTAACGAAGACTTATCGCTGGAAGAAGTTGCCGAGATTTATTTGCCTCTATCGCGTTTGCTAAATTTTTACATCAGTTCGAACCTGCGACGTCAGGCAGTGCTGGAGCAATTTTTAGGCACGAATGGCGAGCGTATTCCTTATATCATTAGTATTGCTGGCAGCGTCGCCGTCGGTAAAAGTACGACAGCGCGCGTTTTGCAGGCACTGCTTAGCCGCTGGCCAGAGCACCGCAAAGTTGAGCTGATTACGACCGATGGGTTTCTTCACCCAAACCAGGTGTTGAAAGAACGCGGGCTCATGAAGAAGAAAGGCTTCCCTCAGTCTTATGATATGCACCGTCTGGTAAAATTTGTTTCCGACCTGAAGTCAGGCGTCCCTAACGTCACAGCGCCGGTCTATTCTCATCTGATCTATGATGTGATCCCTGATGGTGACAAAACCGTTGCCCAGCCGGATATATTGATTCTCGAGGGGTTAAATGTATTACAAAGCGGAATGGACTATCCCCACGACCCGCATCATGTATTTGTTTCTGACTTCGTCGATTTTTCTATTTACGTTGATGCGCCAGAAGAATTACTCCAGACATGGTATATCAACCGCTTCCTGAAATTCCGTGAAGGGGCATTTACCAACCCTGACTCTTATTTCCATAACTATGCGAAATTGTCCGAAGATGAGGCTATCAATACAGCAATGTCGCTCTGGAAAGAGATTAACTGGTTGAATTTAAAACAAAACATACTACCTACGCGTGAGCGGGCCAGTTTAATCATGACCAAGAGCGCCAATCATGCCGTTGAGCAAGTCAGGTTAAGAAAATAAATAAAAAAGGGGAGCCGATGCTCCCCTTCTTCTTATTATTCAGCGCTTCTGAGCGATATTTCCCCACCCATCCATGGCTTTATCTCACCATTCTGCTCAAGCAATAGTGCACCTTGAGCATCTATTCCCCGCGAGATACCAAATATCTCTTTATCGCCAATAATGAGTTTAACCGGGCGGTTGATAAAGTTATCAAGTGCCTTCCAGCGTGATAAATAAGGCACTAACCCCTCTTGCTCAAACAGTATCAGTGCAGCACGAAGCTCGCGGATCAGTCGAGCCGCAAGAGTATTACGGTCAATGTTTATGCCTGCTTCCTGTAGGTTAATCCACCCCTGATTAACCACATTCTCTTCGACCCGGCGCATAGACATGTTAATTCCGGCACCAATAACGATTTGTGCGGCATCACCCGTCTTACCAGTGAGTTCTACCAGGATCCCTGCCAGTTTACGATCGAGCAAATAGAGATCATTAGGCCATTTAACACGAACTTTATCCGCACCCAGATCGCGTAAAACCTCAGCCATGACGATACCAATGACCAGACTCAGGCCAATTGCAGCGGCCGGGCCCTGCTCCAGGCGCCAGAACATAGAGAGATACAGGTTAGCACCAAATGGCGAAAACCATTTACGCCCACGCCGACCACGACCAGCCTGCTGATACTCCGCCACGCAGGCATCTCCGGATTCCAGTTGCCCAATTCGATCCAGCAGATACTGGTTGGTTGAATCGATTACGGGTAGAACAGTAATGTTTCCGCCGCCCAGCTGAGAATGAATAAGTGATGAATCTAATAGCTGGATAGGTTCAGGTAAGCTATATCCTTTACCAGGGACAGTAAATACATCAACACCCCAGTCACGTAGCGTCTGGACATGCTTATTGATTGCCGCACGGCTCATTCCCAGCGTTTCACCGAGTTGCTCACCGGAGTGAAATTCGCCATCGGCTAATAATGAAATAAGCGTCAGGGGGACGGTATTATCCTTCATGCAACGATCTCCACGGCATTCACCTCACCCTGCGGGCCGATAAACCGGACTTCCGGTTCGAGCCAGACATTGAATTTCTCACCGACTTTTTGGCGTACGTGATGCGCAAGTTGCACCACATCCTGACTCGTCGCATGCTCTGCATTTATCAGCACCAGTGCCTGCTGCTGATGTACCGCTGCGCCACCAATGCGCATGCCTTTAAGCTGGCATTGATCGATAAGCCAGCCAGCAGCCAGTTTCACAGAACCATCAGCCTGCGGATAATGAGGCGCAATCGGAAATTTCGCCAGTAGTTCCTGTGCGATATCCGAACTGACAACCGGATTTTTGAAGAAACTCCCCGCATTACCGTTTACTTTTGGATCGGGCAGCTTTGTGGTGCGCATATGACAAACAGAATCAAAAACCTGCTGAGGTGTTACCGTTGCAGGATCCAGGCGCGTCAGGTCACCGTAAGTGAGGACGGGCTGCCACTGTTTAGGTAAACGCAGCCCAACGGCTACAATCGCGAAACGATCCTGGTACTCATGCTTGAAGATACTGTCGCGGTATCCAAATCGGCATTCTGTGGCACTTACACGCAGATGCTTACCGGTAGCCAGTTCAATGCAGTCCACATATTCGCAAACACGCTGAAGTTCCACACCATAAGCACCAATATTCTGGATTGGCGATGAGCCAACACAGCCGGGAATAAGCGCCAGGTTTTCCAGTCCAGGCATGCCAAGCTGCAATGTATGCTGTACCAGATGATGCCAGTTCTCACCAGCCCCAACGTGTAGGTACCACGCGTCAGGCTTCTCTGTAACCTCTATACCTTTGATACGGTTGACGATCACCGTTCCCTGGAAGGTATCAAGAAACAGGACGTTACTCCCTTCGCCCAGGATCAGTACTGGATGATGTGATGCATTGGCTAATTGCCAGGCATTCAGTAGTTGTTGCTCATTTTCGGCGCGGACAAGTTCATTAGCTTGTTGATCGATACCGAAGGTGTTCCAGGCTTTAAGGGAGTGATTCATAGACGCTTTCCTGATGCAAAATCGCGCTTAGTTTACCGCATATGCTGCAGGATGGCTTGTGTTATGGAGGCTCAGGATGTTGCTTTGCCCCCGATGGTACGCGCTGCAGCCGTACTTATTGCCTGATGCGCTGCGCTTATCAGGCCTACAA
>NZ_SZWR01000033.1:0-1935 GCF_005280875.1 Citrobacter sp. wls827 | reverse complement strand
AGCCCGCTCAAAGAGCGGGCTTTTCTAATTTGGTCGGTGATAGAGGATTCGAACCTCCGACCCCTTCGTCCCGAACGAAGTGCGCTACCAGGCTGCGCCAATCACCGAATGCGGGGCGCATCTTACTGCTCAGCTGCGCGCCCGTCAATCCCTTAGTATCAAAATGCCATTCGATCGGCGAGAAAGTCAGCAGCCCATTACTGGGTTACAATCTTCTTGTCGTCCGGGACATGACACCAGTTGTTATTCTCATTTATACCGCCGTTTGGCGAGGTATATCCAAGGCAACCGAGAATGGTGTCGTACAGTTCAACATGGCGACGCGGAATCTTCATATCAGCCTCCTGCTTAAGGTGGGCGAAGGCTTTCGCATGATCGGGGTCTTCCAGATACTTATCAGACATCCACACCATCATAGGAACGCGGAACTGCTCTGGCGGTGCCATTTTACGTGGCGTACCGTGCAGATGCTCACGCTCGTTGATCGATTCACCGTGATCGGCAGCATAGAACACAATCGCTTTCTTATCGCGCAGCTGGTCAAACACTTTGGCGATAAAGTGGTCAACATAGGTTACCGAGTTATCAAATGAGTTAATCATCTGCGCTTTCGAACAACCGCTATCAACATTGACACACTCCGGCTTCCACTGGGCGTACTCACGGGTATAGCGCTGCGTGTAGTTAAAGTGCGAGCCTTTGGTATGCAGGATAATCAGGTGTTTACCATTATCGTCCGGTTTGATTGATTGCTGCATCTCAGAGATCAGCAGCATATCGTCAACCGTTTTGCCACGGTTACGCGGCTCAGCGCCAATCTGCTCACGATATGCGATGTTCTCCGCCATCGTGTTGCTGTAAAACCACATCTCACTTTGCATCGCGTAGAGATCGGTATTAAAACCTAGCTGGCTGAGTACGGAAAAGACGTTTTGTTCTTTCAGCGTACGCTGCGGGTTATCGCTCGCCCCACCTTCACGAACAAACATGCAGCGTAGCGAAAGTTTGGTTGCCGTATCACACGAATATCCGCGGAACGCGGCCAGGTTTTTTTCCTGAGCCAGCCTTGGCGTAGTATTTCTCTCGTAGCCAAAAATGCCCATATGATCCCAGCGGGTCGTTTCGCCGATAATAAACACGACGTAGGTATCATCAATATTCTTGGGGGCGACGTAGGTAAATTTCTTCGCCGGATTCATCAACGAATTGTTATCTGAAGATTCATCCACCTGCGCCCAGGCATACAGACCCAGCGCGGACAGCCAGTTTGAAGGCAAATATGAATTTGCCACTACGCCACCGTAGCTGGGCAAATCAATACCCGTTTCCCGTTCAACTGATTTTTGCTGTATTCCAAGTAAACGAATCGGCGCCCACACCATCAAGCCAGCCAGCAGAACAACGGCCACACTACGCCATCTCATACCTGGCGTACGTATTTGTTTTAGCAGGGTATAGCGGCAACGGTTACTCCAGATAAGCAGCAGCGGCAAAATGCTGACCGACACCAGCCACACGATAAAATGCCAGCCCACAACTTCCTTTGATAAATCAATATCGGTTGTCATGACCGAGGCAATAATGCCGTAGCCAATGACCACATTCAGGAAGGTCATGTAATAGCTGGCACCAGCGGAACACAGCACCACCAAGGTAGCCAGTACGCGCCAGGCCCGCCGACCAAACAGAGACAGAAGACGAAGTAAAAAGAAGGTAACCAGCACGGTGCCGGCCAATTCAACAACCGCAGAGATTCCTTTCAACGCGGTAAATTCCTGCACATAGCTGCCGAAGCGGCGATAAAAAACTGCGCAGTTCATAAACAGACCGATATAGATCGCAAGCAAGAAGCTAAGCTTTTGCTGCGTCATCGATTTAATGTATCTCATGCAAAAAACCCTGGGAATCGGGATAAAAACACCCTGTGAAGTGGTC
>NZ_SZWR01000014.1:58238-62745 GCF_005280875.1 Citrobacter sp. wls827 | reverse complement strand
CGCCTGAGGCGCGGGGGTGAAACCGTTAGTGGCGGAACGACGAATGATGTCTTGCGATTGATAAGCCATAGGTCGTCTCCGTTACACCTTTTCCACGTTCACGAGGAAGGACTTAAATTCCGGCGTCTGCGTGTTCGCATCACCGACGAATGGCGTTAACGTGTTAGCGATAAAGCCTTTTTTCGCCACACCTTCGTAGCCCCAGTGAATCGGAATACCGATGGTGTCGATATCCTGACCGTTGGCCTTCAGCGTGCGAATACGTTTAGTCACCACTGCTTTGGCTTTAATGTAGCCGCGGTTAGAGGAGACTTTGACGGTATCGCCATGAGAGATACCGAGCTTATTCGCCAGCTTCTCGCCAATTTCCACGAACTGTTCCGGCTGAGCGATGGCATTGAGCAGCGCATGCTTGGTCCAGTAGTGGAAGTGCTCGGTCAGACGATAGGTCGTACCGACGTACGGGAATTTATCTGCTTTACCCAGTGCTTCCGCGTCACCTTTAAAGATGCGCGCGGCAGGGTTAGAGATAACGTTCGGGTGCAGCGGGTTAGTCCCCAGCGGCGTTTCAAACGGCTCGTAGTGTTCCGGGAACGGACCTTCCGCCATCTTATCGATAGCAAACAGGCGTCCCATCCCTTCCGGCTGCATGATGAACGGCCCTACGTTGCTGCCAGGTGCGGCGGCACTGTAGTCCGGAATATCCATCCCGCTCCATTTCGCCCCATCCCATTTCAGGATCTGACGTTTTGGATCCCACGGATTCCCCTGCGGGTCAGCGGAGGCGCGGTTATACAGAATGCGTCGGTTGAGCGGCCACGCCCATGCCCAGCCCAGCGTGTTGCCAAGGCCTGATGGGTCGGCGTTATCGCGACGTGCCATCTGGTTGCCTTCCGGCGTCCAGCTACCGGCAAAAATCCAACAGCCGCTGGAGGTCGTGCCGTCGTCACGCAGTTGGGCGAACGAACTAAGCTGTTGGCCTTTCTTGACGATAACCGCGCCCGTTGCCGGGTCGGTAATATCGGCCAGCGCTTTACCGTTGCTCTCCATCGCCACTTCTTCCGAAGCCGGTTCGTGTGGTGTGGAGTAGTTCCAGGTCATGCTCAGCACCTGTTCCGGGTTCGCGCCACCCTGCTCGGCATACATCTTGCGCATGCGCAGGAAGATACCGGCGAGGATTTCACCATCGGTAACGGCAATCCCCGGGGCGTCCGCGCCTTTCCAGTGCCACTGCAACCAACGACCGGAGTTGACGATAGAACCGTTCTCTTCGGCGAAGCAGGTGGACGGCAGACGGAATACTTCGGTCTGGATTTTCGACGGGTCCACATCGTTCGACTCACCATGGTTCTGCCAGAAGGTAGACGTTTCGGTATTGAGCGGGTCGATGGTGACCAGGAATTTCAGTTTGGACAGTGAAGCCACGACCTTGTTTTTATTCGGGAATGACGCGACCGGGTTAAAGCCCTGGCAGATATAGCCATTCACTTTGCCCTGGTTCATCATCTCGAAGTACTGCAGCACGTCGTACCCTTTGTCCCACTTCGGCAGCAAGTCGAAGCCCCAGCTGTTTTCCGCTGTCGCTTTATCGCCAAAGAAGGCTTTCATCATTGAGACGAAGAATTTCGGGTAGTTGCCCCAGTAGTTCACCTGACCTTCAAGCAACGGTTTTGGCGTGTTGGCGGCAAGGTAGGTTTGCAGGTCAGTTTGTTTCTCGCTGGGCAGGGTCATATAGCCCGGCAGGCTTTGTGACAGCAGGCCTAAGTCGGTCAGACCCTGAATGTTGGAGTGACCGCGCAGGGCGTTAACACCGCCGCCGGCCATCCCCATGTTGCCAAGCAGCAACTGGATCATCGCCATGGTACGGATGTTTTGCGCACCAACTGAGTGCTGCGTCCAGCCGAGTGCATACAGGAACGACGCGGTTTTGTCTTTGACGCTGGTTTCTGCGATGTATTCGCACACTTTCAGGAAATCAGCCTTTGGCGTACCGCAGATGTTTTCTACGACATCCGGCGTGTAGCGGGAAACGTGCTGTTTCAGCAGGTTCCACACGCAGCGCGGGTGTTGCAGGGTGACATCGCGTTTGGCGAAGCCTTTTTCATCCAGCTCGTAGTTCCAACTGGTTTTGTCATACTTGCGTTTGTCCGCGTCGTAGCCAGTGAACAGGCCATCTTCGAAACCGTAATCCTCACGCACGATCAGGCTGGCGTTGGTATAGGCCTCAGTGTATTCGCGGTTGAATTTTTCGTTGTTCAGCAGGTACAACAAGACGCCTGACAAGAAGGCAATGTCAGTACCGGAACGAATCGGCGCATAGAAATCAGCTACCGCTGCGGTTCGCGTAAAGCGAGGATCGATAACAATCAGCTTCGCGCCGTTGTGTATTTTGGCTTCCATCGCCCAGCGGAACCCGACCGGGTGAGCTTCAGCGGCGTTACCGCCCATCACCACAACGAGGTTGGCGTTTTTAATGTCGACCCAGTGGTTGGTCATCGCACCGCGACCAAATGTTGGAGCAAGACTTGCTACCGTTGGTCCGTGTCAGACGCGTGCCTGGTTGTCGACCGCGAGCATACCGAGCGCGCGGGAGAATTTTTGCGTTAAATAGCCGGTTTCGTTACTGGAAGCGGAAGCACACAGCATCCCGGTGGAAAGCCAGCGGTTAACGGTTACGCCTTCGGCGTTTTGTGCAACGTAGTTTGCGTCGCGGTCTTCTTTCATCAGCTTAGCGATGCGGTCAAATGCCTCATCCCAGCTAATCTGTTGCCACTTATCAGAGCCTGGTGCGCGGTATTCCGGGAATTTCAGGCGGCTTTCGGAGTGGATGAAGTCCACAAGTCCTGCCCCTTTCGGGCACAGCGCGCCACGGTTCACCGGGTGATCCGGGTCCCCTTCGATATGGAAGATGGATGCTTTGGCGTTTTTTGCTCCGTCACCGAGACTGTACATTAACAGTCCACAGCCAACGGAACAGTAAGTGCAGGTGTTACGGGTTTCGCGGGTGCGCAGCAGTTTATATTGCCGTGTTTCCGCGAGCGCTACGCCGGGTGCAAAACCCAGTGCCGCTGCCGTGGTGCCTGCCATACCGCCAGCGCAGATCTTAAAGAACTGCCTTCTGCTGACCTGCATGGTTCGCTCCTTGTTTCGACATTGTCACGTTCCCTTCACTTTTCCGTTACTCGAGCGCGAGGGAAGTGGTTGTTATTTTTCTTTGCGGACGGGACCGCAAAGGTCCAGAATTGGGTGAATTTCCCTCCGTCCAGGAGGGGTTTGTAAAGAATACCACAATGTTGGTATGTGTGTTCCAATATGGTTAAAAGAAAGTGAATAAAATCCATCAAGAAGAAGTCAAAAATGTGATGAATTGTGCAGGATCGCGTCAGTTGACTCTCTGGAAACGCGAGGATTTGCAACATCCTCAGCCAGATGAGGTCGCTGAAGAAGTGCCGGTTGCGCTGGTTTACAACGGGATTTCGCACGTGGTGATGATGGCGTCACCGAAAGATCTTGAGCACTTTGCGCTGGGCTTTTCACTTTCTGAAGGCATTATTGAGCGCCCGCAGGATATCTACGCCATGGAAGTGGTTCCTTCCTGTAACGGATTAGAAGTGCAGGTTGAGCTGTCCAGTCGTCGATTTATGGGGCTGAAGGAGCGGCGTCGTGCACTGGCCGGTCGTACCGGTTGTGGCGTTTGCGGCGTTGAACAACTCAATGACATTGGCAAGCCGGTCCAGCCTCTGCCGTTTACCCAGACATTCGATCTGGCACATCTCGATAACGCCTTAAGGCATCTCCCTGATTTCCAGCCCGTGGGGCAACTGACAGGCTGCACGCACGCGGCTGCCTGGGTACAGCCGTCAGGCCATCTGGCGGGTGGACATGAAGATGTCGGGCGTCATGTGGCGCTGGATAAACTGCTGGGACGACGTGCTATCGAAGGGGAAGCCTGGCGGGCGGGCGCAGTATTAGTCTCCAGCCGCGCCAGCTACGAGATGGTGCAAAAGTCGGCGATGTGTGGCGTGGAGATCCTGTTTGCTGTCTCAGCCGCGACAACGCTTGCCGTAGAAGTTGCCGAACGTTGTAACCTGACGCTGGTGGGTTTTTGCAAACCGGGCAGGGCGACGATCTACACCCATCCGCAGCGGTTGATCGCTGAGTAATAAGTGTTCAGTTAATTTGAATAAGATAGGCAAATCCTTCCGCTTTTAGTTGCGTGATATGAAGGCTACTATTTATCACATCAAGGCACGGTGCCTTACTCAAACAACTAAGTGAAAGGGTTTATATCATGAAAAGCATCAAAACTTTTGTCGCAGTTATCGCTCTGGCTACGTCTTTCGGTTCTTTCGCTGCTCAGACAGTTACCGCAACCGGTTCTACGCTGGAAAGCGCTGAAGCAAAAATTGCCGCTCAGGCTGAACGCGCAGGCGCCAGCGATTACAAAATCACTCAGGCATACACCGGCAACCGCGTGCACATGACTGCTGAACTGCTGAAATAAGAG
>NZ_SZWR01000014.1:15030-58177 GCF_005280875.1 Citrobacter sp. wls827 | reverse complement strand
AGAGCGCCCTTGGGGCGCTTTTTTAGTTTATACCCGCCATTCTCAGCACTGCGGTTACCACTGCTGCAGCGATAATCACCACAATCAATGGCGTCTTACGCCAGGCGAGAAACACCGCAAAAGCCACGCCCAGCACGCGCGCCATGCCGGCAAAGTGTTCGCCTTCGTAAAAGGTGGTTGCCAGCGCAACGGAAAACAGTAGCACCGTTGCAGCATCAGAAAGCAACGCCTGTGAACGTTCAGAAAAGGCTAAACGGCCTCCCAGTTTTGCTCCCCCCAAACGCATTAAATAGGTTCCCAGAGATAACACGGCGATACCGACGATAAACAGCGTCATGTTGCCCATTATTTTTTCCTCGTCAGTAAGCCAAACAGTGAAAGCAGTACCGGCAAGCCTACCGGTGCGAAAGGTACGGAAGCGAGTGACAATGCGGCCCCGCTACAGGCACGGATGAGCGTGGTGCGGTTTTTAAAAGCCGGAACCACTAAGGCCAACAAAATGGCAGGGAAAACGGCATCCAGCCCAATGGTTTCAGGTGCCGGGAGCAGCTTGCCGACACCGGCGCCGATCAGTGTGCCAATCGGCCAGAAAATGGCGACGCCCAGACCGCATAACCAGTAGGCGGCTTTACGTTGTTCCGGTGTTTTCTGCGACAGGCCGAACACCACGCTTTCATCGTTCATGATATGACAGCCTAGAAAGCTGGCGGCGCGAGTGCCGACCAGATCGCGTACCGTCACGCCAAACGGTACATGTCGGGCATTCACCAGTAACCCGGCCGCCGCTGCCGCTAACGGATTTCCGCCGCTGGCGATAATACCGATAAACATAAATTCAGAAGCTCCGGCCAGTACTGTAATCGAGAGTACAAAGGGCACCCAAATCGGGAAGCCGTAAGCCATTGCCAGCGAACCGTAGGACATGCCTACCACGCCGACGGCCAGGCACACTAAAAATATCGCTTTAATCGTGTCGCCTTTGAGGCTGGAAAAATAATGTTTCATACCGTTTTAGCCATATCGAACGAGTTTCCATTATAATGAACACAATCAGTTTGATTTACAAGTCGAACGATTCGTTCGATATAAAGAACATGGAGTCGAGAATGACCCAACCCATCAGTATGATCGCGAAAAGTCTGGTGCGTGAACGTCAGCGCACCGGTTTATCGCTGGCAGAAATTGCCCGTCGCGCGGGAATTGCAAAATCGACACTCTCGCAGCTGGAAGCGGGAAATGGTAATCCTAGCCTGGAAACGCTGTGGTCGCTGTGTGTGGCGCTGGATATCCCCTTTGCCCGATTACTGGAACCGCAGGAGCAAAAAACGCAGGTGATTCGCCGTGGCGAAGGGACAAAAGTCGTGGCTGAGCAGGCCCACTATCAGGCTATTTTACTGGCAGCCTGCCCACCGGGCGCGCGGCGGGATATCTATCTGCTGCTGACGCAACCGGGCGCAGATCGTATTTCACAACCGCATCCACCGGGATCGGTTGAACATATTATCGTGACGCAGGGTAAGGCGATGGTGGGGTTGACGGAAGCGCCGGAGGAGTTAGGCGAGGGCGACTATATTTGCTACCCCGCTGACCAGGCGCATATCTTTAAAGCACTGGAGCCTGACACCCAGGCGATTCTGGTTTCTGAGCAGAATTGAAACTGCCGGATGGCGCTATCGCTTATCCGGCCTACAAAAAATAGAACCGTAGGCCCGGTAAGCTTGCGCCACCGGGCACACGACTTACGGCAAATAAAACACTTCTTTTAGCTCTGCGCTGACCGGACTGTTGTCCGGGTTGGCCGGCATTACGTCACGCATATGCTTCCACCAACGTTGGCAAACGTCGGTGCTGGCAACGGCATTCCAGCGTTCTTCGGACTCAATCTCAACGGTGGCGAACAGCAGATTGCGCTCCTCGTCGAGATAAATCGCGTAGTGATGGGCACCGTGCGCTTTCAGCACTGTTTCCAGTTCTGGCCAGATGGGATTGTGCCGACGTTGATATTCAACATGTGCGTCGGCATTCACCTGCATCACAAAGGCCTTGCGGATCATAACGCCTCCAGATACAGCTCGCGGACCTCGTCGCGGCTGGCGGTGCGCGGGTTGCACGGCGCACACGGATCGGCCAACGCTTTATCCAGCCAGCCTTCAATATCTTCTTTCGTCACGCCAAGCGAACTAAAGCCAGCAGGAATACCGACACGTTTGCTCAGGGCACGAATCGCGTTGATAGCCTCCATACTTGCCGCTTCATCGCTCATACCGCGCGTATCGACGCCCATCGCTTGCGCCACGCGGGCAAAGCGCGCCACGGCGTTCGGGCGGTTAAAGTTTTCGATTACCGGCAGCAGGATGGCGTTGCAGACTCCGTGTGGCAGATTATGGGTTGCGCCCGGCTGGTGCGCCAGCGCATGCACCAGACCGAGACCAGCGCTGTTAAATGCCATCCCCGCCAGATACTGACCAAACGCCATTTGTTCACGGGCGTCGAGGTTATGACCGTCGTCGACCGCTTTCGGTAGCCACAGGTTGATCAGGCGAATCGCTTCCAGCGCGTTAGCGTCGGTGAGCGGATGCGCGCCAACGGAAACATAGGCTTCTACCGCATGGGTCAGGGCGTCCATGCCGGTTGCGGCGGTGACGGATGCCGGAATTTCCAGCATGACGCTGGCATCATCCACGGCGATATCCGGGATGATATTCGGGTCGATGATCACCTCTTTAACCTTGCGAGCTGAGTCGATAATGACCGCATTACTGGTCATCTCTGCTGCCGTTCCGGCGGTGGTATTGATGGCGACCAGCGGTACGCCAGCATTTTTTACCTTGCCTACGCCGGAATAGGCGGTAGAAGGGCCGGGGTTGGCGGTCAGGATCTTCACCGCTTTAGCGGTATCGATCGGGCTACCGCCACCGAAGGCAATAATGTAGTGACATTCTGCGTCCTGATACGCCGCGAAACCTTTCTGCACCAGCTCTTCCGTCGGGTTTGGAAACACCTCATCAAACAGGTGGTAAGACATCTGATGTTCATCCAGCGCCGCAAACAGGCTATCCAACAGGCCCAGTTTTACCAGTTGACCATCGGTGACGATCAGCGCTTTGCCCCATTGCTTATTCGCCACGAGGTTCACCATATCGGCAATCGCGCCGGCGCCATGCAGGCTAATTTTTGGCAGTGCCAACATAAAGCTCATCATTATTCTCCTTACAATGCCAGTGCGCTGGCCAGCGGCGTCACGCCGAAGCGTTTGCCAAGTGCGATCAGCTCTTCACGCGTAATGGTCTGCTTCATACCGCCCATCGAGTAAATCTTGACCAGAACCTCAGCGGACTTCTCTGCGGTATCGATCAAACCGAACGCTTCGTCGAGGGTAGGTCCGCTGCCGAACACGCCGTGGAACGGCCACAGTACCAGCGAGTGTTTCTGCATTTCTTCGGCGGTGGCCTGACCGATTTCATCGGTACCTGGCACCATCCACGGCAGAATACCGACGCCATCCGGGAACACCACCAGACACTCGGTGCTGCCTTCCCACAGTTTGCGGGTCATCAGCGCGGTATTGTTTTCCAGTACGTAGGTCAGGGCGATCAGGTTGGTGGCATGGCAGTGCATGATCACGCGGTCTTTGCCATTGGTGGCTTTAATGCGCTCGCAGTGGGATAGGAAGTGGGCGGGCAGTTCGGAAGTCGGTACGGCTTCGTGGGTCAGACCCCACAGAATGTGATAACCCGCGCCATCGCTATCGATTTTCACCACGCCCAGATTTGCGGCCGGGTCGAGTTGGACGTTGCGGAAAAATTTCCCCGAACCGGTGACGATAAACGGCGTATTCGCCAGCAGCGGCATCGGCTGACTCAGCGCGATATAGCGTGGTTTTTCGTGGAAATCGGCGCTAAATGGCGCAATATCTGCCTCATCCAGGCGCAGTGTCAGGTTGCCGCCGTTGCGTTCGTCCCAACCTTTCAGCCAGGCATCGGAAGTGGCTTTAATCATCCCCTGGACGAACCAGGAAGTGGTAATGTTTTGCATGTTCGGTGTTCCCATTTATTGCCCGAACGTTATCGGGTCTTACGTAGGCCGGATAAGCGAAGCGCCATCCGGCAATCGTGTTTCATTTATTGCCGGATGGCGACGCGGGGCGTCTTATCCGGCCTACAAGCCTGGCGTCACAGTTAGCCACGTTTGCTCAAAATCTCTTTTTCATAAGCGCGCACACTTTCCAGCCACTGGCTGCCCGCTGGCGTGTCGTGACGCTGGCAATACATCTCCCAGACGGCCTGCCACGGCAGCGATTTTTGCTCTTCCAGCAGAGCCAGGCGTGCGGTGTAGTCGCCGCTGGCTTCAAGCTGACGCAATTGCCCGGTCGGTTCTAACAACGCGCGCAGCAGCGCTTTTTTCATATTGCGGGTGCCGATCACCCACGCGGCGATGCGGTTGATGGAGGCGTCGAAGAAGTCGAGGCCGATGTGTACGCGGTCAAACAGGTTGTGGCGCACGATCTCGCTGGCAATCGCCTGCGTTTCATCATCCAGCAGCACCACGTGATCGCTGTCCCAACGCACCGGACGGCTGACATGCAGCAGCAGGCGTGGCACGTACAGCATGGCGGCGGAGATCTTGTCGGAAATGACTTCCGTCGGATGGAAGTGACCTGCATCCAGGCACAATGCGGTCTGGCGGCTGGTGGCATAACCCATATAGAACTCGTTAGAGCCGACGGTGTAGCTTTCTGCGCCAATACCAAACAGTTTGCTCTCGACGGCATCGATGTGGTGCGCCGGGTCGAGTTTCTCGCTGATCACTTCGTCCAGCGCGTCCAGCAGACGCTGGCGCGGCGCTAAACGATCAACGGTGATGTCTTTCATACCATCCGGGATCCAGATGTTCATCACTGATGGCGTACCCAACTGCTCGCCAAAATACGCCGAGACGCGACGGCTGGCTTTGCAGTGGTCAATCCAGAACTGGCGAATGGTGTCATCGGCGTGGGCCAGCGTGAAACCGTCGGCACTCAGCGGATGTGAGAAGCAGGACGGGTTGAAATCCAGCCCTAGCTGGTTCGCTTTCGCCCACTCAACCCAGTTTTTGAAGTGTTCAGGTTTGATTTGGTCGCGGGCAACTGGCGTATCAGACTCCAGATAGATCGCATGCAAATTCAGACGTTTTGGACCCGGGATCAGGCTCAGCGCCTGCTCCAGATCGGCACGCAGTTCGCTGGCATTACGCGCTTTGCCCGGATAGTTACCGGTTGCCTGAATTCCACCCGTGAGCGAACCTTCCGGGTTTTCGAATCCGGCTACGTCGTCGCCCTGCCAGCAGTGCATGGAGACCGGCAGACGATCGAGCTGGCGTAATGCTTCCTCGACATCAATACCTACCGCTGCGAAACGCAGTTTTGCCAGTTCCCAGGCTTGTTCAAGTTGAGTGGTCATGCGCAAAGCTCCTTTGTCTGTCGTAATGGTTGAAACTGCGCTTTGTGGCGGGCAATTTCACTTTCAGGATTGGGGATGAAGGTGGTCAGGTCGTAGTTGGCACGCACCACCTGACGGAAATCATCGACGTTGTTAAGCTCGTCCAGCGTCATCAACTGGACGCCAATATTGCCGAGCGTGGAGGCCTCAATAGGCCCGGATATGACGCGAATACCGCAGGCGTCCGCGCAAAGCTGGTTGAGTAATGCGTTCTGGCACCCACCGCCGACGATGTGCAGTTGGTGAAATGCTTCGCCGCGAAGCTCAGCCAGTTCCTGCAGGATATCGGCGTACAGCAACGCCAGACTGTCGAAAATACAGCGCGCCAGTTCGGCGTTTTGCTGAGGAACGGGCTGGCCTGATTCACGACAGGCCGCCTGAATTTCCGCACTCATATCGTCAGGATTGATAAAGCGCTCGTCGTTGGGGTTAATCAGAAACTGGCAGGCTGGCAGCGCCTGGGTTTGAGCGATAAGGGCAGGCAGGTCGGTTATCTGCCGCTCTTTTAACACGCGCTGAAGTAGCCACAGCCCCATGATGTTTTTCAGCACGCGGTAGCGCCCTTCCGCGCCCCCTTCGTTGGTGATGTTCGCCGCCAGTGCCGCATCGTTGGTATACGGTGTTCTGCTCTCGAAGCCCATCAGCGACCAGGTACCGGAAGAGAGATAGGCACTATTTTTATCGGCCAGCGGTGATGCGATCACCGCGCTGGCGGTGTCGTGGCTGGCGACGGCAACCACCGGGATTTGATTTTTCTGTGGACAAATCCAGTAACCAATTACGTTCCCCGGATGCGTGGGGCGGCCAAACCAGGCTTTGTCTGCTCCGGTCCACGCCAGCAGAGTGTCATCCCAGTCGTCGGTATTGATATTGACGAACTGGGTGGTGGTGGCATTGGTGTATTCCCAGTTCATTTTGCCGGTCAGGCGAAAGCTGAAGTAGTCGGGGATCAGCAGGGCATGGGCCACCTGCGGGAGCAGTTCTGGCTGTTGTTCAACCAGCGCACGCAACTGATACAGGGTGTTAAAGGGCAGAAACTGAATGCCGCTACGGCGGTAAATTTCACCTTTACCCGGCTGCGCCATCGCCTGCGCCATAATGCCGGTCGTGCGGCTGTCACGGTAAGAGACTGGCAACCCAACGCGCTGACCGTTTTTATCGATCAGGACATAATCCACGCCCCAGGTATCAATGCCGATGCTGTCGATCCGAATGCCTTGATCGCAGACTTTCTTCAACCCCAGACGAATGTCGTTTTCCAGGCTGTCGATGTCCCAGGTGTCAAAACCGTCTGTTTTTTGCAGACAGTTAACAAAGCGGTGGATTTCACGCAGTGTCAGGGTACGGTGTTTACTGTCGTAACGCGCCAGCATTACGCGTCCACTGGATGCACCGAGATCAACAGCGACACAATGGCGAAGAGTCATAGCGAGGTCCTTCTGAGTTTCATTGCACTCAGTCTAAGAACCCGTGAAATGGCGTACCTTCTTGTTAGTGACAGCGACAATACGCGGCTGGCAGCATGGCAAAGGTGAACGTGATAGCGTTCACAGTTTCTACTAATGGGGACGGTTTCACCTGATGTGACCCCTTCCGCAATTCCCGATCTTTCCCGCTATTTCTTGAAGAATTGACCGTGTTTACGCACTTTGGCGTCAAAAATTTAAGGTGAGGGTGATAACCCTTAATTACTATTCAGTCATGTTCATTTGATCGGGGGGGATGTCATCATGACCGTATTGCATTGCGTGGATTTTTTTCCGACAGGTAAAGCGCCCGTGGCGATTGAGCCCCGGCTTCCTCAGCCTGCTTTTCCAGAACATCATCATGATTTTCATGAAATTGTAGTGGTTGAACATGGTACGGGAATTCATGTGTTCAATGGACAGCCTTATACCATTAGCGGGGGAACGGTGTGTTTTGTCCGCGATCATGACAGACACTTATATGAACATACTGACAACCTGTGTCTGACCAATATTCTGTATCGTTCCCCGGATGCGTTTCAGTTTTTGGCCGGGTTGAATCAGTTGTTACCCCAGGAGCTGAATGGGCAATATCCGTCACACTGGCGGGTGAATCAGAGCGTGTTGCAGCAGGTTCGGCATCTGGTGGGGCAAATGGAAAATCTTGGAGAGGCAATGGATACGCCAACGGCGGCAAATCGTGAGATCTTGTTCATGCAACTGTTGGTGCTGTTGCGTAAAAGCAGCCTGATAGAAGCGGCAACAGATAATGATGCGCGACTGAACCAACTACTGGCATGGCTGGAGGATAACTTTGCCGACGAAGTGTGCTGGGAAGCTGTAGCCGAGCAGTTTTCGCTCTCTTTACGGACTTTGCACCGCCAGCTTAAACAACAGACCGGGCTGACGCCACAGCGCTATCTCAACCGCCTACGGCTTATCAAAGCCCGCCATTTGCTACGTCACAGTGATGACAGCGTGACGGACATCGCTTATCGTTGTGGGTTCGGTGACAGTAACCATTTTTCGACGCTGTTTCGCCGGGAGTTTAACTGGTCGCCGCGCGATATCCGACAGGGACGCGATGTCATTACTGGAAGCAGCCTCCAGTAACGCGAAAGCTATCAACGTTTTTTGCCGTCCGTTTGCTGATAATCATACCCTTTTATGCCGGATGGCGGCTGTGCCTTGTCCGGCCTACGTGGATGCCTTGTAGACCGGATAAACGTAGCGCATCCGGCAAGCGTTCAGGTTGAGGTGATGTGATGGTGAATCATCTGGTCCTTCTGAAATCAGACTTTTTTGCGAATGACCACCAGGCCGTCGCGGTGGCCGATCGTTACCCACAGGATGTGTTTGCCGAACATACTCATGAGTTTTGCGAGCTGGTGATGGTATGGCGCGGCAATGGCCTGCATGTTCTCAACGATCGCCCGTACCGGATAACCCGCGGCGATCTGTTTTATATCCGTGCCGAAGACAAACACTCCTACACCTCAGTTAACGATCTCGTCCTGCAAAATATCATTTACTGCCCGGAACGGCTGACGCTGAATGTCGGCTGGGAAAGCGCGATCCCAGGATTTAACGGCTCGCCGCGACAGCCCCACTGGCGGCTTGGCAGCGCGGGTATGTCCCAGGCCCGGCAGATAATTAGTCAGCTTGAACATGAGAGTAATCAGCGTGACCCGCTGGCTTTTGAAATGGCCGAGTTGCTGTTTGGGCAACTGGTGACTCATTTCAAGCGGCACCGCTACGCCACGGATACGCTGCCAGCGACATCAAGTGAAACGTTGTTGGATAAGCTGATTACCGCGTTGGCCGGGAGTCATGAACATGCCTTTGCGCTGGATAAATTCTGTGAGCAGGAACAGTGCAGTGAGCGAGTTTTGCGTCAGCAGTTTCGCAGCCAGACAGGGATGACCATCAATCAGTATCTCCGCCAGGTACGGGTTTGCCATGCTCAGTATCTGCTTAAGCACAGTAGACTGATGATCAGTGAAATTTCTATGCGCTGCGGCTTTGAAGACAGTAACTACTTTTCGGTGGTATTTACGCGGGAAACCGGGATGACGCCGAGCCAGTGGCGTCATCTCAGCAGCCCGAATGATTAACTGGCCATCCCCAGACCGACAATATTTGCCGCGAGAATAATGACCACGCAGCCGAGGCTCAGTACGCTGACCGGACGGCGGCCCGCGTTTTTCCACTCTTTCAGCACCAGACCAACAATACCGCCACACAGGACATAGAAGCTCATGTGCAGCATCCAACTGACATAATCATACTGCGCCGGAATGCGAGCGTGGCCCCAGGCGTAGAAGAAGAATTGCAGATACCACATCAGGCCACCGAGCGCGGACAGTAGCACGTTGGTGATGATCAGCGGTTTGGCTAACGAGAAGTCGGCTTTTATCGAAAGATCTTTCACTTTTGCCAAACGAATAAAACAGAAGCCCAGGTTGACTAAAGCACCGCCGCCCATGATGACGACATAGCTTGGTAGCGCGACATACAGCGGATCAACGCCCAGCGCGGCAGCTGCATCGTGCATGGGTTTCGCCGCGTTCATCGCAAAGGACATCCCGGCAGAGAAAATGCCGCACATTACCGCCAGCACCAGCCCCTTCTTCAGGTTGAACTCTTCTGCTTTGATGCCCATTTTACGTTCTTTCAACTGTCCTGCGCGGGTCACAATGCCCACGCCAATCAGCGCGACCAATACGCCCAGTAGCGTCATGCGCCCGCCATCGGTGCTGATCAGCACATCAAAGTTACCGTTGATGATAGGGGTCATCAGCGTGCCGACAATCAGGGTAATACCAATCGCAATACCAATCCCCATCGACATGCCGAGATAGCGCATGGTCAGGCCATAGTTGATATTACCGATCCCCCACATCGCGCCAAACAGAAATACCGGTGCCAGCGTGGAGAGGCTAAAAGAACTGAAGTAGGCCCAGAAGTTGGGAAGCAACATGGCGCTGATGGTCCATGGCAGGATAAGCCAGGAGACGATCCCGCCAACCGACCACATTGTTTCCCATGACCAATGTTTAACTTGTTTGAACGGGGCATAGAAACAGGCTGCGCTGGCTGCACCTATCAAATGCCAAAGAATACCCATCGTAATCGCGTTACTCATGACTGAATCCTCGTTATTTTTTATCGTCGGTCATAACCCCTCCGACACAACGAGTTTAAAAATTACGCAGATGATTAACCTTTTGACGATTGCCGCCTTTGTCCTCTTGTTGGCAATCATCACGTTAACTGGGTGATTTGGCTCACATCTTCAGTAATGGTGATGAATAATTAAGACCCTGTAAAAAGTACGGCATTGATAATCATTTTCAATATCATTTAATTAACTATAATGACCCAACTGCTTACGCGGCGTTAACACTGGCCGCCCGACAATACTGGAGATGATTATGAGTTATACACTGCCATCCCTGCCGTACGCTTATGATGCCCTTGAACCGCACTTCGATAAGCAGACGATGGAAATCCACCATACCAAACACCACCAGGCTTACGTAAACAACGCTAATGCTGCGCTGGAAAGCCTGCCTGAATTCGCGAGCCTGTCTGCTGAAGAGTTGATCACCAAACTGGATCAGCTGCCTGCGGATAAGAAAACCGTTCTGCGTAACAACGCTGGCGGTCACGCTAACCACAGCCTGTTCTGGAAAGGCCTGAAAACCGGTACCACGCTGCAGGGCGACCTGAAAGCGGCTATCGAACGTGACTTCGGTTCTGTTGACAACTTCAAAGCTGAATTTGAAAAAGCAGCAGCCACTCGTTTCGGTTCCGGCTGGGCGTGGCTGGTTCTGAAAGGTGACAAACTGGCTGTTGTTTCCACCGCTAACCAGGATTCCCCGCTGATGGGTGAAGCTATCTCTGGCGCTTCCGGCTTCCCGATCGTGGGCCTGGACGTTTGGGAACACGCTTACTACCTGA
This sequence comes from Citrobacter sp. wls827, assembly GCF_005280875.1. NCBI lineage: Bacteria > Pseudomonadati > Pseudomonadota > Gammaproteobacteria > Enterobacterales > Enterobacteriaceae > Citrobacter > Citrobacter sp. wls827. Next base: position 47,271 of record NZ_SZWR01000014.1, on the reverse strand, counting down.
AATTCCAGAACCGTCGCCCGGACTACATCAAAGCGTTCTGGGACGTGGTGAACTGGGACGAAGCTGCTGCACGTTTCGCCGCGAAAAAATAAGTTCGACGCGTTAACTAAGCCCCTGCAAGCGATGCCTGCGGGGGCTTTTTTGTGATCAAAATCAATATAAAAACAATGATCCATTTAAATTGAAACAAGGTTTTATTATGCGAGTGGGATCACTTTTATAGTTTCTGCGAATGTCTATCTTCTTTTCATCAAGACGGGCGCATCTCAAAAGCAAGATGCAGTCGCCCATAAAAATTGCCCCATTTTTATGTCTACAGGTGATGGAAATGCAGATCAAACGTACGATAGAGAAAATCCCAGGCGGTATGATGTTGGTGCCGCTGTTTCTGGGCGCGTTGTGTCATACCTTTTCCCCCGGCGCCGGGAAATACTTCGGCTCATTTACCAACGGTATGATCACCGGTACGGTGCCGATTCTGGCAGTCTGGTTCTTTTGCATGGGGGCATCGATTAAGCTGAGCGCAACCGGAACCGTACTGCGTAAATCCGGCACGTTAGTGATAACCAAGATCCTGGTCGCATGGGTGGTAGCGGCGATTGCATCGCGCATTCTTCCTGAACATGGCGTGGAAGTGGGGTTCTTTGCCGGGTTGTCCACGCTGGCGCTGGTGGCCGCAATGGATATGACTAACGGCGGGCTGTATGCCTCGATTATGCAGCAGTACGGCACCAAAGAAGAGGCTGGGGCGTTTGTCCTGATGTCGCTGGAGTCTGGCCCGTTGATGACCATGGTGATTCTGGGAACCGCCGGGATTGCTTCATTTGAACCGCATGTATTTGTAGGGGCGGTATTGCCGTTCCTGATTGGTTTTGCGCTGGGTAATCTGGATCCTGAGCTGCGGGAATTCTTCAGTAAGGCCGTGCAGACGCTGATCCCTTTCTTCGCCTTCGCATTAGGTAACACCATTGATTTGAGCGTGATTGCACAGACCGGCGTACTGGGTATTCTGCTGGGCGTGGCGGTGATTATAATCACCGGTATCCCGCTGATTATTGCCGATAAACTGATTGGCGGCGGCGATGGTACGGCGGGAATTGCGGCGTCCAGTTCTGCTGGCGCGGCCGTTGCCACGCCGGTGCTGATTGCGGAAATGGTTCCGGCGTTCAAACCCATGGCGCCGGCGGCAACCTCTCTGGTGGCGACGTCAGTGATTGTAACCTCCATCCTCGTGCCGATTATCACCTCCATCTGGTCGAAAAGAGCCAAAGCCAGAGCGGCGGCAATCGATATACGCAACGCGGTGAAGTAACGTGATTAAGCCGGATGGTTTGCACCATCCGGCTTAACCGTTTTAACCCTTGATTACAAACACCTCATCAATTGTTCGACACTCACTTTCATTCAGCTCCCCGCCTGCATTACGTGAAACCCCGGTGCAATAGCCAAACTTACGCGATACCACGGTTTTGATGGTGGTGACGAAATCCTCACCGATGGCGTAGATGGACATGTAGGTGCCAATCTGGTCCTGAATATCGCGAAGTGCAGCCAGATCCCCCTGCTTGAAGGCTTCTCGTGCGCTGACAAACAGCTCCGGCATGACGTTGTTTAATCCTGAAATAATCCCTGCGCCGCCTGCCAGCAGGTTAGGAATATAGTATTCGTCATAGCCGGATAGCACGGCAAAATCTTCGCGTACGGCGCGGGTGGTCTGGATCATGCTGCGGGTGTGGGACTGGCAGTCGACGGTATCTTTGATGCCTGCGAAGTTGGGGAACTCAGAGGCAAGGGTGGCAACCAGTTCAGGCGTTAAGTCGCAACCGGTTCGCGCCGGGAAGTTATAGGCAAACCATTTGCCGCTGAGTTTCTGCCCCAATTGACGGAAGTAGCTCAGGAGCTGTTTCGCCGTTTGCCCGTAATAGTAAGGTGGTAGGATCATCACGGCATCGTAACCGGCGCGATACGCTTCCTGTGCCATCAACAGCACATCGTTCTGGCAAGTGGATGAGACGTTGGCGACCATCTTCAGCGAGCTCATGGCACGGGCTTCACGGATCAGCAACAGCCTTTCCTCGAGCGTAAAGGAGGCAAATTCCCCGATGCTGCCCATCAACAAAATCACGTCGATGTTGGCCTCGGTAAGGCGTTTAAGATGCTGGCTCAGACCGTTAAGATCGATCTTGCCGTCATTGTCCATTGGCGTAATGGAAGGACACCAGACGCCAGCAAATTGCGATTGACCAGTCACGTTGTCGACTCCTTATTTGAAATGATGTTTCAAAACCAGCTTACATTGATAGCATGTGTCCCTAACTTTCATGTGAACCGTGCTCTCATTTTGAGCGACTGGGGTAAAATAAATGTGGTGTAATGGGAGAAATTTATCGGGAGAGGGAACAGATGCGATATCCGGTCGATGTTTTTACAGGCAAGATTCGGGACTACACGGGAAGCCGTCCCAGCGCGATTGCTAAAGTTCAGGTTGATGGCGAGTTGATGCTGACCGATCTGGGGCTCACGGGTGATGAACAGGCGGAGACTAAAATTCACGGCGGGCCGGATCGCGCGTTGTGCCACTATCCGCGTGAACACTATCAGCACTGGATACAAGAATTCCCTGAACAGGCGGAGTTATTTGTCGCCCCCGCCTTTGGGGAGAACCTCTCAACGCTTGGGCTGACAGAAGAGAATGTCTATATCGGCGATATTTTCCAGTGGGGCGAGGCGTTGATTCAGGTCACGCAGCCACGTTCACCGTGTTTTAAGCTGAATTTCCATTTTGGCATTAGCGATATGGCAAGTCAGATGCAGGCCTCGGGGAAGATAGGCTGGCTGTACAGTGTTATCGCGCCGGGCATGGTGTCGGCGGATGCGCCGCTGGTACTGGCATCGCGCGTGAGCGATGTCAGTCTGCGGGAGGCGATTGCTATTGCCTGGCATATGCCGTTTGATGATTCGCAATATCACCGTTTACTGTCGGCTGCAGGGCTATCGAAAAGCTGGACCAGAACGATGCAAAAACGCCGTTTAAGCGGCAAGATCGAGGACAATTCCCGCCGTTTGTGGGGGAAATAATTCCCCCTGTCCGTGGAGGCCGGATGAGGCATTACGCCGCCATCCGGCAACACAGAGAGACTCAGGAACGCTTATACAACGGTAACCAAATTACCAGCCGTAAACCACCCAGCGGGCTGTCTTCGGCCTTCACCCAGCCACGATGCTGCTGGATTGCGGTTTCAACAATCGCCAGACCCAGACCTGTTCCGCCAGACTCGCGATCGCGCGCCTCATCGGTACGATAGAACGGACGGAAAATCTGTTCTCTGTCTTCAGGGCTTACGCCTGGGCCATCGTCGTCCACGGTGATGGTAATCCCGTCGATATCCACCGCGAAGCCAACTTCAATCTTCGTATGTGAATAGCGCAGGGCATTGCGCACAATGTTTTCCAGCGCGCTTTCCAGTGCATTTGGGTTACCGTACAGCGGCCACGGACCCGGCGGGAAATTCACTGTCAGCGATTTACCCATCTGCTCGGCTTCAAAGGCGGCGTTATCCAGTACTTCGCCCCATAGCTGATTAGCCTTCACGGTTTCACTGACCAGCGCGTTTTTCTGCTGATTACGTGACATCACCAGCAGGTCGTTGATCATGCTGTCCAGCCGGTGCGCTTCTGTTTCAATGCGCTCCAGCTCTTTGCTCTCACCGCTACGACGGCGCAGCAGCGCAGTCCCCAATTGCAAACGTGTTAGTGGCGTTCTCAACTCGTGAGAGATGTCCGACAGCAGGCGTTGCTGCGTGGTCATCATGCGTTCCAGCGCGGTCACCATCTGGTTAAAACTGGCACCTGCCGCCAGAAATTCCTGCGGGCCGGCTTCCAGTTCCGGATGCTGACGCAGGTTACCCTGTGCCACCTCATCCGCCGCGTTTTTCAACTTACGCGCCGGTTTCGCCAGGCTCCATGCCAGCCAAAGCAGCAGCGGTGAGCTGACGAGCATGGTGACGATCAGCAGCAACAGTGGCCGGTCAAACAACAGGTTGATGAAATCAGACTGTGAACTGCTGGCTGGTCGAATGAGATACAGCTGGTAGTTATCTTCCCCGTCTCTGACGGAGAAAGGCCCGACCATCTCAACGCGACCGTATTTTTTCTTCTGCGGATGGTCAGCGTTATCAGCCTGACCAATAAAGTTACGAATGATCTGCATTTCGTTGCGTTCTGCGCCGATCACACGTCCTTCTGTAGTGACAAGCAATAACCGCTGTCCTGGCGGCGCCCACTTGTCGATAGCACGGAACAGGCGACGCCACCACATCAGATCGTTGGGTGGGTCGTTCGCCAGCTCAGCTTCAACGTGTTGCTCGATCATCAACCCCTGGCGCTGCTCGCTGTCCAGTAGCTCGGTCATCTGGCGTGAGTCGAGCTTGGGCAGCATCAGTACCAACATCAACACCAGCGCCAGCGTTAACCAGAAGATGGCAAAGATGCGTGCGGTTAAGCTTCCTATCATGAAGCGGAGACCATCAGGTAGCCGCGACCACGCAGGGTTTTAAACCAGGGGTGCCCGTCTTTCCGCTCTGGCAGCTTACGGCGCAGGTTCGAGATGTGCATGTCGATCGCGCGGTCAAACGGCGTCAGGCGTTTGCCCAGCACTTCCTGACTCAGGTGTTCACGAGAAACTACCTGGCCGAGATGCTGTGCCAGTAAATAAAGCAGGGTGAATTCGGTGCCGGTTAACTCCAGGGTTTGCCCATCAAAACTGGCTTCCTGGCGACCCGGATTCAGACTTAACGCATCCACTTCCAGCGTCGGCGAGCCATTATCGCTGGTCTGCTGTTGTTCGCTCCAGTGAGAGCGGCGCAGAATAGCGCGGATACGCGCGACCAGTTCGCGGTCATTAAACGGTTTGGGTAAATAGTCGTCCGCGCCCAGCTCAAGGCCGAGTACGCGATCCAATTCGCTGCCGCGAGCGGTCAGCATGATTACGGGCGTCTGGTGTGTCTGGCGAAGCGCTTTCAGTGTATCGATGCCGTTTTTCTTCGGCATCATGACGTCGAGCAAAAGTAAATCGATGCTGTCATCCAGAAGCTCAAGTGCCTGCTCCCCATCATGGGCAACCAGCACATCGAAACCTTCCATTTCGAGCAACTCCTTTAACAGGGAAGTCAGCTCTCGGTCATCATCAACTAACAGGATTTTATTCATTGTTTACGTACCTCCGAGGCAGAAATTACGTCATCAGGCGTCGCTAATCTATGACTTTACGTTGTTTTACACCCCCTGACGCATGTTTGCAGCCCGAATCGTAAACTGTCTCTCGTTGAATCGCGACAGAAAAGATTTTGGGAGCAAGTGATGGGCAAAGTTACCGCTGCCGTCATGGCCTCAACGCTGGCACTCAGTACTTTGAGCCATGCAGCTGAAGTCGTCACAGGCGATCACTGGCACCTGGGTGAAGGCTCCTCGCAGCGCAGCGTACAGAGCCACATGTTTGACGGTATCAGTTTAACCGAACATCAACGTCAACAGATGCGAGATTTAATGCAGCAGGCAAGACACGAACAGCCTCCTGTTAATGTTAGCGAAATGGAGACAATGCATCGTCTTGTCACCGCAGAGAAATTTGATGAAAGCGCTGTGCGCGCTCAGGCAGAAAAAATGGCACAAGAACAGGTTGCCCGCCAGGTTGAAATAGCCAGGGTCCGCAACCAGATGTATCGCCTGTTAACGCCCGAGCAGCAAGCGGTTTTAAATGAGAAACATGAACAACGAATGGAGCAACTGCGCGACGTAGCGCACTGGAAACAAAGCTCATCGTTAAATTTATTGAGTAGTAGCAACTCACGTTCCCAGTAGTAACCCTGTTTTCCTTGCCATAGACACCATCCCTGTCTTCCCCCACATGATGTGGGGGTTTTTTTTGCCCCAAATTTGTCACTCGGTTATTGCCTGACTGTTTTACTTCATCCGTTATACTAGCGGCATATCCTGGCAGGAGTGTTTATGAATCAAACCTATGGGCGGCTGGTTAGCCGGGCGGCAATCGCGGCTACCGTGATGGCATCGCTGTTACTTTTGATCAAAATTTTTGCGTGGTGGTACACCGGATCGGTCAGTATTCTGGCTGCACTGGTGGATTCTCTGGTGGACATCGCGGCGTCGTTAACCAACCTGTTGGTGGTGCGCTATTCGTTGCAACCGGCCGATGATGAACATACGTTCGGACACGGAAAAGCGGAATCGCTGGCGGCGTTGGCGCAAAGCATGTTTATTTCCGGTTCGGCGCTGTTTTTATTCCTGACCGGGATTCAGCATCTCATCCAACCGACGCCGATGAAAGATCCTGGCGTTGGGGTGGTGGTCACCATCATTGCGTTAGTGTGTACAATCATTCTGGTCACGTTTCAGCGCTGGGTGGTGAAACGTACGCAAAGTCAGGCTGTACGGGCAGATATGCTTCATTATCAGTCTGATGTTATGATGAACGGTGCGATTCTCGTGGCGCTTGGACTGGCCTGGTACGGTTGGCATCGTGCGGATGCCTTGTTTGCGCTCGGGATTGGCATCTATATTTTATATAGTGCATTACGCATGGGGTATGAGGCAGTGCAATCCTTGTTGGATCGCGCCTTACCCGATGAGGAACGTCAGGAAATTATTGATATAGTGACGTCATGGCCCGGTGTCAGCGGCGCTCACGATCTTCGCACGCGGCAGTCAGGGCCGACCCGCTTTATTCAGATTCATTTGGAAATGGAAGATAATCTGCCGCTCGTTCAGGCGCATTTAGTGGCTGAGCAGGTGGAGCAGGCAATTTTACGGCGTTTCCCGGGATCGGATGTGATTATTCACCAGGATCCCTGTTCAGTCGTACCCAAGGAAGGCAAGATGTTTGAGCTTTCATAATTCGTTGTAAAAAAGTGAGCCGGGCCAGCATTTTGTGTATAAATTACCACCATTTGGCCTGACCTGAATCAATTCAGCAGGAAGTGATTGTTATACTATCTGCATATTCGTTGGATCGTTTCGATATGCGGAATCGACTTCCGGCAGCAGATTTCATTTTGCATTCCAAAGTTCAGAGGTAGTCATGATTAAGAAAATCGGTGTGTTGACAAGCGGCGGTGATGCGCCGGGCATGAACGCAGCAATCCGTGGTGTTGTACGTGCAGCGTTAACGGAAGGACTGGAAGTCATGGGGATCCATGATGGCTACCTGGGTTTGTATGAAGACCGTATGGTCCAGCTTGACCGCTACAGCGTGTCCGACATGATCAACCGTGGTGGTACTTTCCTCGGTTCTGCTCGCTTCCCGGAATTCCGCGACGAAAATGTGCGTGCAGTGGCTATCGAAAATCTGAAGAAACGTGGCATCGATGCATTAGTTGTTATTGGTGGTGACGGTTCTTACATGGGTGCAAAACGCCTGACTGAAATGGGCTTCCCGTGCATCGGCTTGCCGGGCACTATCGACAACGATATTAAAGGCACTGATTACACCATCGGTTACTTCACCGCATTGGGTACCGTCGTCGAAGCGATTGACCGTCTGCGTGATACTTCTTCTTCTCACCAGCGTATCTCCATCGTTGAAGTGATGGGGCGTTACTGCGGCGACCTGACCCTGGCCGCAGCAATTGCCGGTGGCTGTGAATTTGTCGTGGTTCCGGAAGTTGAATTTAGCCGTGATGATCTGGTTGCTGAAATCAAAGCCGGTATCGCAAAAGGTAAAAAACACGCCATCGTAGCGATCACTGAGCACATGTGTGATGTTGATGAACTGGCACATTACATTGAGAAAGAAACGGGCCGTGAAACGCGTTCTACCGTACTGGGTCATATCCAGCGTGGTGGTTCTCCGGTTCCTTACGATCGTATTCTGGCGTCCCGTATGGGCGCATATGCTATTGAACTGCTGCTGGCAGGTCATGGCGGTCGCTGTGTCGGTATTCAGAACGAGCAGCTGGTTCACCACGACATCATCGACGCTATCGAAAACATGAAGCGTCCGTTCAAAGGTGACTGGCTGGACTGCGCGAAAAAACTGTACTGATTGTTTTTGGTTGCCCGGTGGCGCTTCGCTTACCGGGCCTACAGCGTGTACTCTTGTAGGCCCGATAAGGCGTAAGCCGTCATCCGGTACAACCTTCCTCATTTATTCCCCAGAGTTATAGCAAATCTTTTTTTATTCTTTAATGTTTGGATGCCTTTCTGGCACGCTTTGCTCATCACAACATCACATAAGAGAGCTGGGCGATGAACAAATGGGGCGTAGGTTTAACATTATTGCTGGCATCGACCAGCGTTCTGGCAAAGGATATTCAGTTACTTAACGTATCGTACGATCCAACGCGTGAACTGTACGAGCAGTACAATAAAGCCTTCAGCGCGCACTGGAAGCAGGAAACGGGCGACAACGTCGTGATCCGCCAGTCGCATGGTGGTTCGGGTAAACAGGCGACTTCCGTCATCAACGGCATTGAAGCCGATGTCGTGACGCTGGCACTGGCATACGACGTGGATGCCATTGCTGAACGTGGCCGTATCGATAAAAACTGGATTACGCGCCTGCCGGACAACTCCGCGCCTTACACCTCCACCATCGTGTTCCTGGTCCGCAAAGGCAACCCCAAACAAATTCATGACTGGAACGATTTGATCAAACCGGGCGTGTCAGTGATTACACCAAACCCGAAAAGCTCAGGCGGCGCACGCTGGAACTATCTGGCGGCATGGGGCTATGCCCTGCACCACAACAACAACGATCAGGCCAAAGCGCAGGACTTCGTCAAAGCACTGTTTAAAAACGTTGAAGTGCTGGATTCCGGTGCGCGTGGTTCAACCAATACCTTCGTAGAACGCGGTATCGGTGATGTGCTGATCGCCTGGGAAAACGAAGCGCTGCTGGCAACGAACGAACTGGGTAAAGATAAATTCGAGATAGTGACGCCGAGTGAATCTATTCTCGCGGAGCCGACCGTTTCCGTCGTCGATAAAGTGGTGGAAAAGAAAGACACCAAAGCGGTGGCAGAGGCTTATCTGAAGTATCTCTACTCTCCGGAAGGTCAGGAAATTGCAGCGAAAAACTACTATCGTCCACGTGATGCAGACGTCGCGAAGAAATACGAAAATGCATTTCCGAAGCTGAAGCTGTTCACCATCGACGAAGAGTTTGGCGGCTGGACGAAAGCGCAGAAAGAGCACTTTTCTAACGGCGGTACGTTCGACCAGATCAGCAAACGCTAAATAAGTCTGTGATTTACCGACCCGGTGGCTTAACGCGACCGGGTTTTTTATTTGTCATCGTTTTGCGTTACTCTTGCGCCTCAATGGGATACAGGGAACGCGTAATGAAAAAAGCAGGTTATCTTTTACTGGTGGTGATTGTGGTTGCCGCCGCTGCGGGCGTTGGGTACTGGAAATTTAGCGGTAACCCGGACGCGTTACGCCAGATAGTCCTTGAACAATGCCTGCCACATCAATTGCAGCAGCACGATCCCGCGCCGTGTACTGAAGTTAAACCCGATGCCGGATATGTGGTATTCAAAGACCGAAACGGTCCGCTGCAATATCTGTTGATGCCCACTTACCGTATCAATGGTACGGAAAGCCCACTGCTGTTGAAATCAGGCACGCCGAACTTTTTCTGGTTGGCCTGGCAGGCGCGCAGCTTTATGAGCCAAAAATACGGGCACGAAATCCCTGACAAAGCGGTCTCGCTGACCATTAACTCGCGTAGCGGACGTACGCAAAATCATTTGCATATTCATATCTCCTGTCTGCGAACCGACGTCAGAACGCAACTGGATGATAATATAGCGGAAATCAGCACTCGCTGGTTGCCATTGCCCGGCGGATTGCGCGGGCATGAATATCTGGCGCGCCGCGTCACGGAAAATGAACTGGCGCAACGCAGCCCGTTTATGATGCTGGCAGAGGAGGTGCCGGATGCTCGCGAGCATATGGGCCGCTACGCCCTGGCAATGGTGCGTCAAAGCGACGAATCCTTTGTTCTGCTGGCGACCCAGCGCAATCTGCTGGCGCTCAATCTCGCCTCCGCTGAGGAAATTCAGGATCATCAATGTGATATTCTGCGTTAACCCCACCTAATCTGGCGTTTACTCCGCATGCCTGTCCCCGTATTCTTGTTGAAAAAAACAACAGGAGACAGGCATGTCGCTCTGGCTTACGCACCCTCTGTTTATTCCCTCTCTGGTGGTCGGCGTCACCATTTTGCTTTGGGCTACGTCGCCGTTGCCGGAATTTATCACGGCGCTGCTGTTCTTTGCCGTGGCGATGGTGGCCAAAATCGCGCCACCGGATGTCATCTTTGGTGGCTTTGCCTCATCGGCGTTCTGGCTGGTTTTCAGTGGTTTTGTGCTGGGTATCGCGATTCGTAAAACGGGGCTGGCGGACCGGGCGGCGAGGGCATTGTCGTCAAGGCTGACAGACTCCTGGCCATTAATGGTCGCAAGCGTAGTGCTATTGAGTTACGCGCTGGCGTTCGTCATGCCGTCCAACATGGGACGTATTGCGCTGCTGATGCCGATTGTCGCGGCGATGGCGAAACGGGCTGGAATTAACGACGGCACGCGCGCCTGGTATGGTCTGGCGCTTGCCGTGGGTTTTGGTACCTTCCAGCTTTCCGCCACGATCTTACCTGCTAACGTACCAAACCTGGTGATGAGTGGCGCTGCGGAAGGCTCTTACGGCATCCACCTCAATTATCTTCCCTATTTGCTGCTGCATACGCCCGTGTTGGGTTGGCTAAAAGGCGCGGTACTTATTGGTCTTATCTGCTGGCTGTTTCCCGGCCAACCTCATGCTCCGCGCGATCTGACGCCACCTGAGCCAATGAGTCGTGATGAAAAACGTCTGGCCTGGATGTTAGCGGTGGTGCTGTTTCTGTGGGTCAGCGAAAGCTGGCATGGTGTGGGGCCGGCATGGACCGGGCTGGTGGCGGCGGTGATTACGCTGTTGCCGCGCGTAGGATTTATTAATGGCGAAGAATTTTCCAGTGGGGTGAATATCCGTACCTGCATTTACGTGGCGGGTATTCTGGGGCTGGCCATCACCGTGACACAGACCGGTATCGGTAGCGCGGTAGGCGAGGCGCTGTTACAGGTGATGCCGCTGGATGCGGAAAAACCGTTTACCAGCTTCCTTGCATTGACCGGCATTACCACCGCGCTCAATTTCATCATGACGGCGAACGGCGTTCCGGCACTGTATACCACACTGGCACAAAGCTTTTCAGATGCGACCGGTTTCCCGCTACTCTCGGTGATTATGATTCAGGTACTGGGCTATTCCACACCGCTATTGCCGTATCAGGCATCACCGATTGTGGTGGCAATGGCGTTAGGAAAAGTACCGGCAAGAGCTGGAATGCTGCTGTGTATCGCGCTGGCGGCGGCAACGTATCTGATACTGCTGCCGCTGGATTATCTGTGGTTTAGCGTGTTGGGGAAATTATAGTTGCATCAGAATGTTAATTTTTTGTTTTGTGAGTGGGTGAATTGTATTATGCGCACCGATATTGGTTAATACCTGAGCGCATAATTGCGTGCTGGAAACTCAAGGATTGATTCATGGACAGATTGACCCCCATCCGCTGTTGGCCTGCCATCATCTCGATTGTTATTACGCTGACCATCTGGTTTGTTATCCCATGTCCAGCAGATGTCACCCCCGAGGCGTGGCATCTGCTGGCGTTATTTATCGGTACTATCGCGGCAATTATTGGTAAAGCGATGCCTATTGGCGCGATTGCGATTGTGGCAATTATGCTGGTAGCCATGACCGGCGTGACGCATCCCGGTAAACCCACCGCGGCGCTGAGCGATGCGTTAAGTGGTTTCTCCAACCAGCTTATCTGGCTGATCGGCATCTCGATTATGTTGTCGCAAAGCCTGTTGAAAACGGGGCTGGGCGCGCGTATCGGCTATGGGTTTATTGCTTTGTTTGGCAAAAGAACGTTGGGTATCGCGTGGGCGCTAACGCTGGCAGAAACGCTGATCGCACCCGTTACGCCAAGCAATACCGCACGCGGCGGCGGTATTATTCACCCAGTGATGCGGGCGATTGCGGAAAGTCTGGGTTCTCAACCCGGTGACAAAGAGAACGGTGCTACAGGTCGTTATCTGGCTCTGGTGAACTACAACATTAACCCGATCAGTTCGGCAATGTTTATTACCGCTACCGCGCCAAACCCGCTTATTGTGAGTTTCTTGACCAAAGGGACGGATGGGGTGCTGAATATGACCTGGGGAATGTGGGCGATTGCGGCGCTTCTTCCTGCCGTTGTCTCACTGGTCGTGATGCCTATTGTCATCTGGTGGCTCTATCCGCCCGCTATTACACGCACGCCGAATGCGCCAGAGTTTGCCCGGGAAAAGCTGGGGGCACTCGGTCCGTTGTCGCTGGCTGAAAAAATCACCCTCGCGGTTTTCGCTTTGCTGCTCTGCCTGTGGGCAGGTGTTCCTGCCATGCTGATGGGCAGTACCTGGGCCGTTAACCCCACCAGCGCGGCGCTCATTGGCTTGTCTGTTCTGTTAGTGACAGGGGTATTGAGTTGGGACGATATCCTTAAATGCCGCGGTGCATGGGATACGATAGTCTGGTTTGCCGCACTGGTTATGATGGCGGATTTCCTGAGCAAACTGGGTCTGGTGGGGTGGCTGGCGACGAGTGTTGGTAGCGCAATTGACCATCTCGGCGTGCACTGGAGTATCGCCACGCTGCTGCTGATCCTGCTTTATGTCTATTCACACTACTTTTTCGCCAGTACCACTGCACATATCACGGCCATGTTCGCGGCTTTCTTTGCTGCCGGATTAGGCCTCGGTGCTCCACCGGCGCTGCTCGGTCTGATGCTGGGCTTCTCCTCCTCCTTGATGATGTCACTCACGCACTATGGCACGGGTACTGCGCCTATTATCTTTGGTTCGGGCTATGTCACGCTGGCGGAGTGGTGGAAAACGGGGCTGGTGATGAGTGTGGTCAACCTGACCATCTGGGGTGTCACGGGGGCCTTCTGGTGGCACTGGCTGGGATACTGGTAAAGCGGGTATAAGAAGGGGAGCGATGCTCCCCTTTTAACAACTTAGGCCTGTTTAGCGGCTTCTGCTGCTTTAACGATGACTGCGAAGGCGTCTGCTTTCAGAGAAGCACCGCCAACCAGCGCACCGTCGATGTCCGGCTGAGCGAACAGTTCTGCGGCGTTTGCTGCGTTTACAGAACCGCCGTACTGGATGATAACTTGCTCAGCGATTTTCGCATCAGCTTTAGCAATGTGGTCACGGATGAATTTGTGGACTGCCTGAGCCTGAGCAGGCGTTGCAGATTTACCGGTACCGATAGCCCATACAGGTTCGTAAGCGATAACCACGCCTTCGAATGCTGCTGCGCCCTGAGTTTTCAGCACTGCGTCGATCTGACGTGCACAAACTTCTTCAGTTTTGCCCGCTTCGTTTTCCGCTTCGGTTTCACCGATGCACAGAACCGGGGTCAGACCCTGTTCTTTCAGCACAGCGAATTTCTTCGCGATCAGCTCGTCAGACTCTTTGTGGTAAGTACGACGCTCAGAGTGACCGATAATGATGTACTGCGCGCCGATATCTTTCAGCATTTCAGCAGAAGTTTCACCGGTGAATGCGCCAGACAGGTTCAGGTCAACGTTCTGCGCGCCCAGAATGATGTGGCTACCGGCAGCGGCGTGTTTCGCCAGGTCGATATACATTTCCGGCGGAGCGATTGCTACTGCACAGCCAGCAACGCCAGCCAGTTCTTTACGCAGGTTTGCAACCAGTTCGTTTACCATGTGGCGGCTGCCGTTCAGTTTCCAGTTACCCATCACTAAAGGATGTCGCATTTCATTTCTCCACGCTTGTCAGCGAATTAAGGAAGATGGCCGCCCGTCAGGGCAGCATGGTCTGTGAAACAGTATAGAGATTCATCTGCGGAAAGGCTTTGCTTTTTGTCATCAATTCGCCTTCTCAAGACTTTCTGATAGTGCCAGCTTAATCGGTTCAACAGCGAAGGTCAGCCCCTTTTCGCCGTTATCTGCAACAACATAGCGGATTGCGCCTTCCGTTTCGGCGTAATAGTGCTTACCTTTGCCGGCAGCGAGCAGTTTTTGCAGCTTTTTCTGACTCTGTTCTTTCGTCAACAGCGGCGCGACGGTGCGAATGACGGCGGTCATGTATTCCAGCGCTTTCGCTTTGGCCGCCTTTTGTTCTGGCCCCTGAATCGGCAGCCAGGTTATCTGCATACTTTTGATTTTTAAGGTGCCGCGCTCAAGGGCGGAGGACGCATACAGGTTTTCATTAATTTTACTGGCCGCGCGGGTGAGATTTGCCCGATCGCGGCTGCTGTCGATGGCACGGAACTCATTCAGAATAAGCTTCGGATTCTGCGTATTAAAGTTTTCGCGAAACTGGCTAATCGACAGGTCAAAGGTCGGCGCACCCGCCAGTAAATAGGGGGCCGTGGTTGCCGTCGATGGCTCTTCCGCCAGCGCCGCTGTATTCACGGACATGGCTGAAAACAATAATAAAAACAGTGTAAATCCTTGCTTCATCAATCGTACCTTTCATTCTCACTGCTCACGATTAAAACGGTAACCGTCGGGCTTGTCAAAAGGGTAAACTGTTCTGGAAGGTAATAATAAAGGAACTTACATGACCATACAGCAGTGGTTATTCTCATTTAAAGGGCGTCTTGGACGCCGTGATTTCTGGATTTGGATAGGCTTGTGGATAGTCGGGATGCTGGTTCTGTTCTCGCTGGCGAGTAAACAATTGCTCGATATCCAGACGGCGGCATTTTGTCTGGTTTGTCTGCTGTGGCCGACGGCTGCAGTCACAGTAAAACGTCTGCATGATCGGGGTCGCTCCGGCGCGTGGGCGTTCCTGATGATTCTTGCATGGATGCTGCTGGCCGGAAACTGGGCAGTATTGCCCGGTGTCTGGCAATGGGCGGTAGGCCGCTTTGTACCGACGCTGATTCTGGTGGGTATGCTTATCGATCTGGGCGCGTTCGTTGGCACCCAGGACGCAAATAAATACGGTAAGGACACGCAGGACGTAAAATACAGAGCTGACTCGTAGGCCGGATAAGCGTGAGCGCCATCCGGCAAGACCTCACCAGTAATGCTCAGCGGTCATATGGCCCGGTCGACGGCGCAGGTGTTTGGTCATTTGCCGGGTTTCTTTCAGCAACTGCTGCGTGTCGCGTACCATTTGCGGGTTACCACAGAGCATCACATGACTGGTTGCTGTATCCATGGGTAGCCCAACAGCAGCTTCCAGCGCGTCGCTCTCAATCAACGCCGGAACTCGCCCGGTTAATGAACCTGCGGCGGTTTCACGGCTCACAACCGTCTGGATACGTAATTTACCTTCGTAGCGTTTTTCCAGGTCCTGCATTAACGGCAGATAGCTTAAATCGGCGGCATAGCGGGCGGCATGGACCAGCACCAGATTCTTAAAACGGTCCAGATCTTTGCCCAACTGCAGAATCGATAAATATGGGCCGATAGCGGTACCGGTTGCCAGCATCCATAGCGTGTCACAATCGGGGACTTCATCCAGCACGAAGAAACCGGCGGCTTCACTCACCACCTGGACTTCGTCGCCAGGTTTCAGTGCGGCCAGACGGGGGCTGAGTTTTCCGTCAGGAACCGTCACCAGATAGAACTCTAAATCGGGGTTATCAGGCGCATTCACGTAGGAATAGGCACGCTGGACGCGCTCGCCGTCGATTTCGAGGCCGAGCTTGGTAAACTGACCTGCGGTGAAGGGAAGAACCGGAGCTCGCACGGTCAAACTAAATAAGGCATCGGTCCAGTTCTGTACCTTAGTGACTTTGCCTGTTACCCAATCTGCCATGGTTTTCTCCTGTCTGCTGTGATTGCCTTATCTTCGTTCGTTGCACGAAAGATTTCCAGCCCAGATGGGCTGGAAGGCTCTATTGATCAAATCAATTACAGGATATGCGTCTGTACATCCGGATCTTTGCGATCGAGGTAGTGGATGGACTGAATACGACGGATCGTACGTGATTTCCCACGGATCAGCAGTGTTTCGGTGGTGGCAATATTACCTTTGCGGCTAATCCCTTCCAGCAGATCGCCTTTGGTGATGCCGGTCGCGGAGAAAATAACGTTGTCGCTGCGGGCCATTTCATCCAGACGCAGCGCTTTACCTGCCTCAATACCCATCGCGGCGCAGCGAGCCAGCTCCTGTTCGCCGATACGACGGTTCTCTTCGCTGTCGCCTTTGACGTCATGGCGAGCCAGCAGGCGGCCTTGCATGTCGCCATCCAGAGCGCGGATAACGGCGGCAGAGACGACACCTTCCGGCGCGCCACCAATGCCGTACAGCACGTCAACTTCGCTGTCTGGCATGCAGGTCAGAATCGAGGCCGCCACGTCGCCGTCAGGAATGGCGAAGACGCGTACGCCCAGTTTTGTCATCCCGGCAATAACCTCGTCATGGCGTGGTTTTGCCAGGATGGTAACGGTCAGTTCGCTGAGCGGTTTGTTGAGCGCGGTAGCAATGTTACGCAAGTTGGCTTCCAGCGACAGGTTCAGGTCGATGGACCCTTTTGCGCCTGGGCCGACAATCAGCTTTTCCATGTACATATCCGGCGCGTTCAGGAAGCAGCCTTTATCGCCAACGGCCAGTACGGCCAGCGCGTTGGCCTGACCCATGGCCGTCATGCGTGTGCCTTCGATAGGATCGACGGCGATGTCGACCGCATCACCAAGACCGGTCCCGACTTTTTCACCGATAAACAGCATCGGCGCTTCATCAATCTCACCCTCGCCAATCACGATGGTGCCGTCGATGTTGACCTGGTTGAGCATAATACGCATGGCGTTCACCGCCGCGCCGTCAGCGGTATTTTTATCGCCGCGGCCCAGCCATTTATAGCCAGCCAGCGCGGCCGCTTCGGTCACGCGTGAAAATTCAATGGCAAGTTCTCGTCTCATTGCAAACTCGTAGCTGAAAGGAATGGCGCGAAGTGTAGCACAGGGGAGGGGACGAGATTATTGATGTGTGTGCGGGGTTGCCCCCGCACGAAGAGATTGCCGGATAAGCCAAAGTTGCCATCCGGCAATGACGTATTACTCGTCGTGATCTTCCCACGCCAGAGCGCGTTTGACCGCTTTTTTCCAGCCGCTGTAACGGAAGTTACGTTCGGTGGTTTCGATGCCAGGGCGGAACTCACGCTCAATGACCGCTTTTTCCTGCAGCTCATCCAGATTCTGCCAGAAGCCGACAGCCAGACCGGCCAGATATGCTGCGCCTAATGCGGTGACTTCGCGGACTTCCGGACGCTCTACGCGGGTACCCAGAATGTCAGACTGGAACTGCATCAGGAAGTTGTTGGCGACCGCACCGCCATCGACGCGCAGGGCGTGTAAACGAATACCTGAGTCCGCCTGCATCGCTTCCAGCACGTCACGCGTCTGATAAGCGATAGACTCAAGCGTTGCACGGATGATGTGGTTGGAGTTTACGCCACGGGTCAGGCCGAAGATGGCGCCGCGTGCATACGGGTCCCAGTACGGTGCACCCAAACCGGTGAACGCCGGAACAACATATACGCCGTTGGTGTCTTTCACTTTGGTGGCGAAATACTCAGAGTCGAATGCATCGCTGATGAGTTTCATTTCATCGCGCAGCCACTGAATGGATGCGCCAGCCATAAATACCGCACCTTCCAGCGCGTAGTTCACTTCCCCGGTCGGTCCGCAGGCGATAGTGGTCAGAAGTCCATTTTCTGACTTAACGGCTTTCTCGCCAGTATTCATCAGCATGAAGCAGCCAGTACCGTAGGTGTTCTTCGCCATCCCTTCTTTCACGCACAGCTGGCCGAATAGTGCAGCCTGCTGGTCACCCGCGATACCGGAGATAGGAATACGTGTGCCGCCTTTACCACCGATGTTGGTCTGGCCATAGACTTCAGAAGAACGACGCACTTCTGGCAGCATGGCGCGCGGAATGTCCAGCGCATCCAGCATCGTGTCATCCCAGTCCAGGGAGTGGATGTTGAACAGCATGGTACGTGAAGCGTTGGTGTAATCCGTGACGTGTACGCGTCCCTGCGTCATTTTCCAGATAAGCCAGGTGTCAACGGTACCGAACAGCAGTTCGCCACGACGAGCGCGCTCACGCGAGCCTTCTACGTGGTCGAGGATCCACTTCACCTTGGTACCGGAGAAGTACGGGTCAATCACCAGGCCGGTGTTGTTACGGATGTATTCTTCCATGCCATCGCGCTTGAGCTTTTCGCAGATATCTGCGGTACGACGACACTGCCACACAATGGCGTTATAGATTGGTTTACCGGTCTCACGCTCCCAGACGATGGTGGTCTCACGCTGGTTGGTAATACCGATCGCTGCGATTTCATCGGAACTGATATCGGCTTTCGCCAGAACTTCAACCAGCGTAGAGCTTTGGGTTGCCCAAATTTCCATTGGGTCGTGTTCTACCCAACCTGCTTTCGGGTAGATTTGCTCGAATTCGCGCTGTGAAACGGCAACGATATTCGCATCGTGGTCCATTACGACCGCGCGGGAGCTGGTGGTGCCCTGGTCGAGCGCAACGATATATTTTTTTTCAGTCATAATTTTTGTCCCGTAGTCACATTACAGCGAAGCTTTTTGTTGAGTGTTAGCCGCCGCGTCTTTTTCTTCAATCGCGCAGACATCGCACGGTAAATGGCGACCAATCAGTTTGCGATATGCCCATGCGCCCAAAATCGCGCCGGTAATTGGGCCAAACACCGGAACCAGGAAGTAAGGGATATCACGACCACCCGTGAAGGCAATCTCACCCCATCCGGCCATCCAGGCGAAGAGTTTCGGTCCGAAGTCACGTGCCGGGTTCATCGCAAAACCGGTCAGTGGGCCCATGGATGCACCAATAACGGCAATCAGTAAGCCGATCAGCAGCGGTGCCAGTGGACCACGCGGTACACCATTACCATCATCGGTCAGTGCCAGAATCAGCCCCATTAGAATAGCGGTAATGACCATTTCAACCGCGAAGGCCTGCACAAAATTGATATGCGGGTTTGGATAGGTGGAGAAAGTACCTGCCAGATTGAGGCTTTCTACACTACCGCGCACGATATGGTTCGTTTGTTCGAAATCGATGAAAAGATTGTAATAAAGCCCGTAAACCAGTGCCGCTGCGCAAAAGGCGCCGGCAATTTGCGAAATAATAAAAGGAACGACTTTGCGTTTGTCAAAACACGCAAACAGCCATAGTGCGATTGTGACTGCTGGATTCAGGTGTGCGCCAGAAACGCCTGCGGTCAGATAGATAGCCATGGCTACCCCCAGACCCCAGATGATACTGATTTCCCACTGACCAAAAGTAGCCCCGGCCACTTTGAGTGCAGCGACACAACCCACACCGAAGAAAATCAACAACCCGGTACCGAGGAATTCAGCAATGCACTGGCCTTTCAAGGTTGATGTTTGACTCATAATCGGATCCTGAAGAGTTTAATGTTTATTGTATGCGAGAAGGTCACTGACATCCCCGGAGCCGGTAGGCACACTGTTAATTTATCGTTAACGCTCAAAAACGAGAAATATCGAAATTAAAATGTGTGTACTCCATCAACAAAATGAGCGTTTTCGCGCCATTGCGCGGTATTTGTTATACAAAAATAGTGTGAGCTGAATCATTTCACCGATCATCCTGTTAACACTTAAGAGTTATGACCGTTGTGTCACCAGGACAAAGATTAAAAGTGTTGCAAACCGCAATCTGCGCGGGATGCCGCTGGACAGGGATGGCGCGGCTTCATACAATCGGTGTTAAGTAGTGTGCGCTCGTTTTTATTAAGGCGTCGCCGGTTATCGGGACGAGGATTTTTATCCATCAACGCCTTGCAATTCAGGAGAGGTATGACGATGTCATTAGAAGTGTTTGAGAAACTGGAAGCAAAAGTACAGCAGGCGATTGATACCATCACGCTGTTGCAGATGGAAATCGAAGAGCTGAAAGAAAAGAACAACTCACTGTCGCAGGAAGTTCAGTCTGCACAGCAGCAGCGTGAAGAGCTGGAGCGTGAGAACAACAACCTGAAAGAACAGCAGAACGGCTGGCAGGATCGTCTGCATGCCCTTTTAGGTCGTATGGAAGAAGTCTAATTACGCTTCATCTTTCGTGCCGTAGCTGCGTTGGCTGCGCTCAGTTACCCCAGTCACGTAGTTTACTACGCTCCTGGGGATACCTTCGTTTGCCGCCTTGCTACAACACGAAATCTCTTGCGTAATCGTTCCTGTGTAGGCCGGATAAGGCGTAAGCCGTCATCCGGCAATACAAACGTTTTACCGCAACACAACGTTAATTTCAGGCATTCAAACCCCCATCTACGTCCAGACCGGTGCCGGAAATCTGCCCAGCCGCTGGGCTTGCCAGAAACGTCACCGCCGCTGCAACATCCTCCGGTGTTCCATAATGCCCTGTAGCAATAAGCTGCCGTTGGGATTCTGCCTGCTCGCCATCTGCCGGGTTCATATCACTGTCAGTTGGGCCGGGATGGACAAGATTAACGGTAATACCCCGTGGGCCGAGATCACGAGCCAGGCCACGGGTTAGCGAGTTGAGCGCTGATTTAGTCATCGCGTAGACAGCAATTCCCGGCTGGGCGACGCGGTTGGCAAGACAACTGCCAATATTGATGATTCGCCCACCTTCAGGGAGATGCGGCAGCGCGGCCTGTATGGCAACTACCACGCCACGGATGTTCACGTTAATCAATGCGTCGATGTCCTCCAGTGACAGCGACTCCAGCGGGCCGCCACGTGCGATCCCTGCGTTGTTGACCAGAATATCCAGTCCTCCGAGTGACTGTACAGTGCGGTGTACGGCGTTCTGAATCGCCTGAGCGTCTGCACTGTTTGCCTGAATCGCCTCACCATGGCGGCCAAGCGCTGTAATTTCATCGGCAACGGCCTGGGCTTTCTCCGCAGATTTTTCATAGGTTATAACAACATCAGCACCGGCTTTCGCCAGCGACAGTGCAATGGCGCGCCCTAATCCACGACTGGCTCCGGTGACCAGCGCTTTTTTACCTGTCAGATCGATATGCATGATGACCTCGTGATGAGAGTGATGAGATTCATCATTAGGTATAGAGAGAGTTTTTTCTTCGTCAATGCGCAGGATAGGGGAATCGAAAGGGGAAAGTGACAAAAAGAGGCTCTGGAGATTTCCAGAAGCGAAAAAAAGCCAGTCAGTTGTTTAACCGACTGGCATCACACCGAATTGCGGTGTTTTCTTTACTCGATATCGAGCGGGTCTTCGGAGAGGATTATCCCGGTGTTGTCGGCGTACAGGTGGTCGCCGGAGAAGAACGTTACGCCGCCAAAGTTGACGCGTACATCGCTTTCCCCAATACCTTCCCCTGCGGCACCGACCGGAATTGCGGCAATCGCCTGAATGCCGATATCCAGTTCTTCCAGATCGTCTACCTGACGGACTGAGCCGTAGATGACCAGACCTTCCCATTCATTCTGTACGGCCAGTCGAGCCAGTTCGGCATCGACCAGCGCACGACGGACAGAACCGCCGCCATCGACCAGCAGAATGCGACCACGGCCATTTTGTTCGAGCAGATCGTACAGCAACCCGTTGTCCTCGAAACATTTTACCGTGATGATTTGTCCGCCAAACGACGACCGTCCTCCAAAGTTAGAGAACAGTGGTTCCACGACGTTGACATCTTCCTGATAGATGTCACAAAGCTCGGATGTATCGTATTTCATAGGCTCAACGTTCAGTTGCTGCGAGAATTTTTAGTATATCGCGCTATGTGTACTGTTGGCAAAATCATCAATTGTTAATTGATATTTGTCAGTTAAAGAGACCACTGACTTAAGAAAATTCCAACAACAAACAGCAGGTTAGTCAACAGTGCCGCTTTTACGGTGCGTTCCAGCATCGGGCGCATTGCCGCTGGATCCATCTCACGCATCACGTATCGCGCCTGCTTAATCAGTAGCGGAGCGGCGAGGATAAACAGCCATCCCCACAGGCTTTGCAGTGAAAACAGGTTAAACAGCGCCAGGCAGACCAGCGTCCCCATCAGCAGACAGGCGTGGTAGCGGCGGGCATTGACGGCGCCTAAACGCACCACCAGCGTATTCTTGCCGTTCTCTCTGTCGCTGTTGATATCGCGCAGGTTGTTGACGTTGAGCACGGCAGTTGCCAGCAGGCCGCAGGCGGTTGCCGGCAGGATTAACGCCGGAATCAGCGTATGCGCCTGCAGGTACCAGCTCCCCATAACGCTCAGCCAGCCGAAGAACACCAGCACGGAAATATCACCGAGGCCGATGTAGCCGTAAGGGCGATTACCTACGGTGTAAGTGATCGCGGCGATAATCGACAGGCCGCCGAGAATCAGGAAGCCGACAAAATCCGCCAGCGTGTGACATGCCACCGCCACCAGCGCCAGACCGGACAGGCAGATTAAGACCACGGTGACAATCAGCGCACGCTTCATCTCCTGCTGGGTAATAACGCCTTTTTGCATGCCACGCAGCGGTCCGATGCGGTCGGGCTTGTCGCTGCCTTTGACGGCATCGCCATAGTCGTTCGCGAGATTGGACAGGATTTGCAGCAGTCCTGCAGTAATCAATGCCAGCAGAGCGACCAGCGGATCAAAGAACCCTTGCCACCATGCTAATGCCGTACCGACGATGATCGCCGCGAAGGCGAGCGGTAAGGTCTTAGGTCGTAAACTTTCCAGCCAGGCTTGTGAGCGGCTAATTTGTTGTTGTTCAGTCATATTTAGCGCCAATAAAAATGGGGCTTTATCAGCCCCATCAACAGTGATGAAAATGCATTGAACGCGATTATAGGATAAAACGGCTCAGATCTTCATCTGCGACCAGCGCATCCAAATGTTTGCTCACATATTCGGCATCAATTGTGATGCTTTGACCGTTCAAATCGCTCGCATCATAGGAAATATCTTCCATCAGACGCTCAAGAACGGTATGCAGGCGACGCGCACCGATGTTTTCGGTGGTTTCGTTAACCTGCCAGGCCGCTTCGGCAATGCGTTTAATACCCGATTCGGTGAAGTTGATGTCCACACCTTCAGTCGCCATCAGCGCTTTGTACTGCACGGTGATAGAGGCATTCGGTTCGGTAAGGATACGCTCAAAATCGCTGGTGGTCAGCGCCTGCAGCTCGACACGAATCGGCAGACGACCCTGCAGTTCCGGGATCAGGTCGGACGGTTTCGCCACCTGGAATGCGCCAGAGGCGATAAACAGGATGTGATCGGTTTTCACCATACCGTGTTTGGTAGAGACGGTGCAGCCTTCAACCAGCGGCAGCAGGTCGCGCTGTACGCCTTCACGGGAAACATCCGGACCGGAGGATTCGCCGCGCTTACAGATTTTGTCGATTTCGTCGATAAACACGATCCCGTGCTGTTCAACGGCGTCGATAGCTTCCTGTTTCAGCTCTTCCGGATTGACCAGTTTGGCCGCTTCTTCTTCAATCAGCAGCTTCATTGCGTCTTTGATTTTCAGCTTACGCGGTTTTTGCTTCTGACCGCCCAGGTTCTGGAACATGGACTGCAGCTGGCTGGTCATCTCTTCCATTCCCGGAGGCGCCATAATTTCAACGCCCATCGGTGCGGCCGCGAGATCGATTTCGATCTCTTTATCATCCAGCTGGCCTTCACGCAGTTTTTTACGGAACGCCTGACGCGCTGCAGAAGGCTCCTGCGGCTGCTCTGACTGTCCCCAGTTATTTTTAGCCGGTGGGATCAGCACGTCGAGAATGCGCTCTTCCGCCATTTCTTCTGCGCGGAAGCGGTTTTTCTCGATTGCCTGAACGCGAACCATCTTAATGGCAGCATCGGTCAGATCGCGGATGATCGAGTCAACTTCTTTACCAACATAGCCAACTTCGGTGAATTTCGTTGCTTCAACTTTGATGAACGGCGCGTTGGCCAGTTTTGCCAGGCGACGGGCGATTTCGGTTTTACCGACGCCGGTCGGGCCAATCATCAGAATGTTTTTCGGTGTGACTTCATGGCGCAGTTCTTCGTTGAGCTGCATGCGGCGCCAGCGGTTACGCAGGGCAATCGCCACGGAACGCTTAGCGTTATCCTGGCCGATGATGTGTTTGTTCAGTTCGCTGACAATTTCGCGTGGGGTCATTTCAGACATGGGGGATCCTTACGCTTTGGAGTTCAATTCTTCGATGGTATGGAAGTGGTTGGTATAAATGCAGATATCCCCTGCAATATCCAACGCTTTCTCAGCAATTTCGCGTGCGCCAAGCTCGGTGTTTTCCAGCAGAGCGCGTGCTGCAGCCTGGGCGTAGGGACCGCCGGAGCCGATGGCAATCAGATCGTTTTCTGGCTGAATGACGTCACCGTTACCGGTGATGATGAGCGATGCTGTTTCATCTGCAACGGCCAGCAACGCTTCGAGTTTGCGCAGCATACGGTCGGTACGCCAGTCTTTAGCCAGCTCAACGGCGGCCTTAACCAGGTGACCCTGGTGCATTTCCAGTTTGCGTTCAAACAGTTCAAACAGCGTGAATGCATCCGCAGTCCCGCCCGCAAAGCCCGCAATGACTTTGTCGTTGTACAGACGGCGGACTTTTTTCACGTTGCCTTTCATTACGGTGTTACCCAGTGTGGCCTGACCATCACCGGCGATTACCACATGGCCGTTACGGCGTACGCTTACTATTGTTGTCACGAGCAGACCCCTTGGTTACAAATGCAGAATACAGGCCCCGCACAGTTGTACGGGGCGTAATGCAAGTATAGATGGGGGAGATTTTGGGGGTTTCAACCCCCAGTGGCGAGTCGAATGCAGTTTGTGTGGCCGGCAACTTTCAGGCGGCTGATGGTATTGTCGGCATTTTCCTTGCCTTTCACCGGGCCAATCACCACGCGATTCCAGCCGTTGTTGGTGGTAATGCGGGAGTTGAAGCCTTCAAAAGCCAGCTGCGCCCGCACGGTTTCTGCTTGCTCTGCGCCTTTAAATGACCCGCACTGCACCATCCAGCGGCGTTCGTCTTTTTTCTCCGCCGTCTGTTTTGGCGGCTGCGTTTCATTCGTTATTGGCGCGGCCGGCTGCGTTTTCGGCTGCGCGGCGGTGGTGTGCGCAGGCGTCTGCAACAGATCCTGATACGGCTGCTGGGCCACTGGTTTTGGCTGCGCTTTCGGCTGTTGTACCGGTGCGGCTTGTGCCGTACGCGTTTGTGGCTGCTGGTAAGGCTGTTCCGTCGCCCGTGGGCGCGGCTGCTGAGCCTGCTGCTGCGTGTTGGCCCATTGCTGTTGCTGCACCTGGCGTTGGCGCTGCAGCGTTTGCTGGCGCTGTTCAGGCGTTTGTTCGTTCCACGGTACTTCGTTGAGCTGTGTAGGCTGTTGACGCATATCAGCCTGCATTTGCGCCAGCAACTGGCGCTGCTCATTGGTCAACTGATCGGCGTTAAGCACTTCGCCACCCGCAGAGGGTTCGGTAGGCGCACGCACGCCAGGCTGACGGCTTTCCAGCTCTTTGATATAGCGCCAGCGTTCTTCCGGTTTAGGCGGGATGCCATTACCGGTGACTTTCTGGCTTTGCAGCGTCTCGGACTCTTCTTTCTTGTGATGCGTAATGAAGTACAGACCACCGATAAAGGTCACGAGTACGGCTGCAGCAATAGCGACCATCGCGGGGGATGCCGCTGGCGTACTGCGTTGCTTTTTCCGTGATGTGCTCTTTTTGCGCCGCGAAGGTGCCGGTTGGCCGCGACGTACATAATCTCGTTGTGCCACTATCGTTTCGCTGTATTTATTCGTTCGTCAGCCCGCCATGTTACTTAAGCGACGGGCCTTTGACCAGACAGGGGAGTCCGAAAGCACTTTACTTTACGTCAGTGCCCGGGTAGTACCCCGAATAATTAGCTCGCAGTCCAGTAAACGTGAGCCACTGCTGACGCTCTGCCCTTGTAATTGATCGAGCAGTAACAGCATAGCTTCACGTCCGATATCGAAACGCGGTTGTGCGACGGTTGTCAGGGGTGGATCACAAAATTCCGTCAGTGAAATATTATCGAAGCCAATGATAGATAAATCATCCGGTACTTTTAAGCCCTGACGTTTGGCGTAAGAGAGTGCGCCAAGCGCCATCACATCGCTGTGACAAAAGACCGCGGTCGGAGGTTGCGGTAGCTCAAGCAGCTGTTTTAACGCGTTGGCGCCCGCTTCATAGGTGAAATCACCGCGCGCGATGAAGTGTGGATCGACGGTAATTCCACTGCGGCGTAGTGCCTGAACATAGCCTTGCAGGCGGTAGTGGCACAGCGGCATATCCTCTGGCCCGGCAATACAACCAATGCGCTTATGCCCCAGTTCCAGCAGATAATTCATCGCGTTAAAGGCGGCAGTGAGGTTATCAATGTGCACGGTGGGCAGTTCCAGCTCTGGCGCGAACTCGTTGGACATGACCATCGGCGGCAAGTTGCGTTGCTCTTCCACGCTGGCATCAAACGGCAGGCGCGAGCTGAGCAGGACCATGCCATCGATCTGCTTGGTGATTATGAGATTGAGGAAGGTCTTTTCCTGCTGGTTCTGGTGCGCGCAATCGCCGATCAGCACCAGATATCCCTGTTCTGCGGCGGTCACTTCTATGCCGCGAATCACTTCGCTAAAAAAGGGATCGCAGATATCCGGCACAATCACCAGAATGGTACGTGACTCATTACGCTTAACATTGCGTCCCATTGATTGGGGTAAATATCCCACTTCCAGCGCGGCCTGCTCAACCTTGTTACGGGTTGACTGTGAGACTTTGTCCGGGTTCATTAATGCGCGGGATACGGTTGCCGTTGAGACTTTCGCCTTCAGAGCAACATCTTTCATCGTAGCGGCGGCAACCTGCTTATTCGGTTTCACTCTTTCTCCTCGCCAGAGGGCTGCTGGCACAGACTCGTCCCTGGGTAACCTTCATCTGAAACATTTTTATCAGATAGTTAATGGAAGCGGTTACAGAATTTTCATAAAAAGTGTGATGGATGTTTAATTTTACGATCCGCCTCGCATCATGAGGCATTATCCCTCGATGGGATCGACATCCAGCACCCATTTAACCTTACGTGCATCGGGTAACGTATTGATCAGCGCCAGCGTGCCGCTGATGATATGTTGCAGGCGAATTCTCGACGGGTGCTGCAACAAAATTTGCCAGCGATAGCGACCGCCGCGTTTGGGCGCCAGGGCGGGAACCGGGCCGAGCACCCACAGCTTGTCATCAGACAGCGGACTGGCCTGAATCAGATTTCGTAACTGCTGTAAGAACATTGGCGCATGCTGGTTATTATGATCTTCTGCCCGCACGATCACATGGCTGGTCCACGGTGGAAGCTGGAGCGTTTGTCGCTCGGCCAGCGCCTGTTCGGCAAACGCGTCGTAACCTTTATACAGCAAGGTTTGTAGCAACGGATGTTCAGGATGGTGCGTTTGCAGCACTACTTCGCCTTGTTTCCCGGCGCGCCCAGCTCGTCCGGAAACCTGGGTATAAAGTTGGGCGAAACGTTCAGCCGAACGGAAATCGGCAGAGAATAGCGCCCCGTCAACATCCAGCAGTGCAACCAGCGTGACATCCGGAAAGTGGTGGCCTTTGGCCAGCATTTGTGTGCCGATAAGAATGCGAGCGCCGCCGCGATGCACTTCCGCCAGATGCTGCTCCAGCGAGCCTTTACGGCTGGTTGTGTCGCGATCGATGCGTGAAATCGGCACACCGGGGAAAAACGGTGCCAGAGCCTGCTCAAGCTGTTCGGTGCCAAGTCCAACCGGAACCATATGCGTCGAGCCGCAGGAAGGACACTGACGCGGTATTGGGCGCTGGCTGTCGCAGTGGTGGCAGCGTAAATGGTGCTGTGCCTGATGCAGGGTATAGTAGTGATCGCAGCGCGGGCATTCGGCAATCCAGCCGCAGTCGTGGCACAGCAGCGCAGGGGCAAAACCCCGGCGGTTCAAAAACAGAATTACCTGGTTATCTGCTTGCAGATGCTGACGCATGCGGGTGATAAGCGCAGGGGCGAGTCCGGCCTGCACCTGCTGACCTTTCAGATCAAGCACGTGCTGAGTGGCTGGGCGTGCATTCCCGGCGCGGCGCGTCAGGCGCAGCATGCGGTATTTTTTCTGCCGCACGTTGCACAGCGTTTCCAGCGCCGGGGTGGCTGAGCCGAGAATAATCGGGATCTGCTCGCTGTGGGCGCGATAAACCGCGAGGTCGCGCGCATGATAGCGCCAGCCTTCCTGCTGTTTATAAGAGCTGTCGTGCTCTTCGTCGATGACAATCACGCCCAGATTTTTAAACGGCGTAAACAGCGAGGAGCGCGTGCCGATAACAATCGCCGCTTCGCCATTTTTCGCCTTCAGCCATGCCGAAAGACGTTCACTGTCATTTAAACCCGAGTGCAGGACTTCGACCGGCGCATTGAAGCGTTCGCGAAAACGGGCAATAGTTTGCGGCGTCAGGCCAATCTCCGGCACCATCACCAACGCCTGCTTGCCCTGGGCAAGGACATTTTCCAGTACGCTTAGATAGACCTCTGTTTTGCCCGACCCCGTCACGCCCGCTAATAGCCAGGCGCTAAAGCTGTCCGACGCGCTATGAATCGCGCCAACAGCGGTGGCTTGCTCGGTATTCAGCCGCAGACGCTCACCGGAAACGGCGTAGTGCGTACGCCAGTCGCTAAAGCCTGGCGTTTCACTCGCCAGGGAGCACAGACCTTTTTTCCGCAGTGCCTGTAATGCGGCGTCATTAAATTCCAGTTCAGCGACCTGGTCGCGCCATATTTTTCCCTGGCGTAGCGCAGCCAGCGCCTGCTGCTGTTTGGGAGAGCGCTTCAGGCTGTTCAGATCAATAACCTGGCCTTCTTCAGTGGCAAACCAGTACCACATGGGCGCGTTAGTCGCCGGACGTCCCTGGCGCAGTAAAATTGGCAGAGCGTGAAACAGTACGTCACCGATAGGATGATGATAATAATCCGCCGCCCACAACAGCAGACGCCAGACAGAGGTCGAGTAGACCGGTTCGCTGTCCAGCACTTCGAGAACGGCTTTCAATTCGCTCCGCGGTAGTTCACTGTGCTCGCTGACGGAAAGGACGATACCCACGCGCTCCTGCTGCTTGCCAAAGGGCACGCGTACACGGCACCCGGCTTTGGCGCTCATGCCTTCCGGCAGGAGGTAGTCAAAGGTGCGAGGTAGCGGAACGGGTAAGGCAACGTGCGCAACGGGCATTGAATCATCCTGACTTGAAATCTGGCGGGTTAGTATACACATTAGTGGAGGGTAGAATGCGGATCAGTTTGCATGAGCAGGTTAATTTCTGTATGATTCGCCGCCTTTGATACAAATTTGTATCACTGACCTATACTATTAACATCGCGTGGTGTCTGGCGTTAGGGCTGGAAGAGCGACGCGGCCTTAAACCGAGGTTTTCCCATGAAAAAAGATATTCACCCGAAATACGAAGAAATTACTGCAAACTGCTCTTGCGGTAACGTCATTAAAATCCGCTCTACTGTCGGTCACGATCTGAACCTCGACGTGTGCAGCAAGTGCCACCCGTTCTATACTGGCAAGCAGCGTGATGTTGCTACCGGTGGCCGTGTTGATCGCTTCAACAAGCGTTTCAGCATCCCGGGCAGCAAATAAGTTCCTGCTGTCAGAAAAAAGCGCCTTATGGCGCTTTTTTTGTATCTGTACTTGATAATAAAACTTACATTGATGTATTGAATGATGTTTCACTTTTAATAAATGAAACAGTGTTTTTATTTTTTAAGATAAAATATTCGCACTAGTGATCTTCGTCATTTTTATCTTCTGTTCTTTGCCACTCATGCCAATTCCTGGCAAAATCTCAAAGGTTTATCCCCTCTTTCTAAAATACACTTTCGCGGAAATATAAAATTATTCTTACGACTCTATTGCTTTCCTGTTTATAGCCCGGGATGTGATGGTGAATTTTCTTTATTTAGTGTGAAAAGGGATTGTCATGAAATTTAAATCTACCTTGTTACTTATTCCATTATTATCTGCGGCCGCGCAGGCGGGTTATGTTGATTACCGCCATGAATATTATGATGACGGGCGAAATTACGATCGTGTTTATATGTCTCATCGTTTTGCTACAGGTTTTGGTGTAGCGGTAGAGGCCATTTCACGTTCTGAAGATACGCAATCGAACGATGCGTGGAATAATATGGAAAGTAACGGTAACGAGTATACGGCAAGTTACCAGTTTACCTGGTGGGATCTCATCTGGCAGCCAGGTATTGCGATCGAAACGGGCGATAACATCACGATTTATAAACCTTATATCCGCGTGCAGTACAACATCAACGACAGCTGGTGGACCGCGTTCCGCTATCGTCAGGAGTACATGCGCAGAAACACTGACGGCAAAGATGACCGCATGGTCTATCGTCCGGAAGTCTGGCTTGGTTATAACGTCAATAACTGGATGTTTGAGCTAAACGGCATTTATAAAATTGCCGATAGCGAAGATTTATATAACAACCGAAAAGACGATTATGAATATAACTTCCGTGTCGCTTATAAAATAGATTCCTGGGTTCCATTTATTGAAATTGGTAATGTTTCTTCGGGTTATGACACCACCACGACTGACGATCGCCAGACCCGCTATCGTGTCGGCCTCGGTTATAACTTCTGATTGTTAATACTCTGCGTATTGGTTTATTACGTTGAACACCAGGATATACGCATAGTTTGCGTGAATAATATGTCTAAGGAGTTGACATCATGTCTAATGATGGAACAGTGAGTGGAAGTAATCAAGATATTGTCGTCAGACCTTTCGGATTCAGGGATAAAATTGGTTATTTGTGTGGTGACCTGGGAACCTGTTTTATTCTTGGGTTAGTAAATAGTTTTTTAATGATTTATTACACTAACGTCCTCGGCATTTCAGGAGTTATTGTCGGCTCGCTCTATTTTGTGACTAAGCTCTTTGATGCGTTTGTCGATGTTGGTGTAGGGCGCTTATGCGATACCTCTAAATTGACGGTACATGGACGATTTAATCCGTGGGTGCGCCGTATGAAGTACCCGTTCTGCATCATTGCGGTGGTCCTGTTCCTGCCGTTTGTGAATGATTTTTCTTATACGGCGAAAATTATCTATATCTGCTGTTCCTATTTTGTTTACGGTTCACTGTTATCGACAGTCAGCATTCCATATGGCGCCATGTCTGCGGCGATTAGCTCGAACCCGGAAGATCGGGTGTCACTGTCAACCTGGCGCAGCGTGGGTTCCGCCATCGGCGGTGGAGCAACCGGCTTTTTTATCCCGATTCTGATGTACACCACCCTGGTGGACGGAAGTCAGGTGATTTCCGGGCAACATTTCTTCTGGATTGCTATTGGTTGTGCCGTACTGGGCTTTATCTTTTTAACGTTGACCTGTCAGTTAACAACAGAACGTGTGCGCGTGGAGCGAAAAGAGAGTATGCCCGTATCGGTGCTGCTGAAGGGATTGTTACGCAATAAAGCACTGATCGTTTTAGTTGTGGTGGATCTGCTGATTGTGATTAACCAGGGGTTGTCAGGTACCAACATGACTTACCTGTTTAATGACTACTTCCACAACAAAGAGGCCATGTCCGTGGCGTTGCTATTTACCTTCGGCTCTCTGGTTTTGCTGGCACCCTCGGCGTCCTGGCTGACGAAGCGGTTTGGCAAAAAAGAGGCCAGCGTCGGCGCATTGCTCTTTGCGGTGGCGATGTATCTGATTATGTACTTCATCCATATTACGGACGCGAAAGTCTATTTGGTTTTCCTGTTCCTGGCGACGCTGGGGGCAGGGCTATTCAACCTGATGATTTGGGCGTTTATGACCGATGTTTGTGATTATCATCAGTATGTCACCGGCGATCGTGAGGATGGTACGGTTTACGGTGTGAACTTCTTTGCCCGCAAGGTGGGTCAGGCGTGTGCAGGGGCGATTGGTGGCTTTATGCTGGCCATCATTGGTTATCAATCTTCGTCAACGGGCGGTGCAGTGCAAACCAGCATTGTGCAGGAAAATATTTATACGATGGCAAATCTCTTGCCGGCTTTGTGCCTGTTTTTGGCGGCGGTTATTCTGATTTATTGCTATCCATTGAACCGCAGAGAAACGCTCAAAATGGAAGAAACATTGAATAAAATCAAT
>NZ_SZWR01000014.1:0-14960 GCF_005280875.1 Citrobacter sp. wls827 | reverse complement strand
GGCGGGGTTATCCCGCCTTTTCTCTTTTTTTCTAACCGTCAGCCGATCAGTACTCCCACGTCTCCGGGTCGATCCCCAGTTCACGCATGATGATCTTCGCCTCTTCCGGGATCTCATCACTGCGTTCTTTGCGCAGATCCTCGTCGTTTGGCAACGGTTGTCCGGTAAAGGCGTGCAGAAACGCTTCACACAGCAGTTCGCTGTTGGTGGCGTGGCGCAGGTTATTCACCTGACGACGCGTGCGTTCATCGGTAAGGATTTTTAACACCTTCAGAGGAATGGAAACCGTAA
This sequence comes from Citrobacter sp. wls827, assembly GCF_005280875.1. Lineage (NCBI taxonomy): Bacteria > Pseudomonadati > Pseudomonadota > Gammaproteobacteria > Enterobacterales > Enterobacteriaceae > Citrobacter > Citrobacter sp. wls827. The sequence goes on along the minus strand of NZ_SZWR01000014.1, from coordinate 14,669 downwards.
TTTTTTTGACTTGCTCACTCTTCTTACCGTGCTCAGCGTATGGGCTGATATATTCGCCGCTCCATTCAGCCATGAGATACCTAATCCTCTTTGTCATTAATATTGAGGCCAGAACCTGAGCCCGGACCATAATTGCGCGTAGTTTATCGTAGTGGCGCGGCCCTGACACGAAGTTAGCCGACGCAAATGTACGCTAATGCATATAATTTTAACGGCTATTTCCTGTTTGCTCAATCTATACGCAAAGAAGTTTAGATGTCCAGATGTATTGACGGCTATTGTAACAATGATTACTCTGGTGTCTGACTTTTCACCGACTCAGCCAGGATCTCCTCAATATGACGCGTAAACAGGCCACCATTGCAGTGCGTAGCGGATTAAATGACGACGAGCAGTACGGTTGCGTTGTCCCGCCGATTCACCTCTCCAGTACCTATAATTTCACCGGTTTTAATGAGCCTCGTGCTCATGACTATTCACGCCGTGGCAACCCAACGCGTGATGTGGTTCAGCGTGCGCTGGCGGAGTTGGAGGGGGGCGCTGGTGCAGTGCTGACCAATACCGGCATGTCGGCGATTCATCTGGTCACCACGGTGTTTCTGAAGCCTGGCGATCTGCTGGTCGCACCGCACGACTGTTACGGTGGTAGTTACCGCCTGTTTGACAGTCTGGCAAAACGTGGCTGTTATCGTGTGCTGTTTGTCGATCAGGGTGATGATCAGGCGCTGAAAGCGGCGCTGGCAGAAAAACCGAAGCTGGTGCTGGTCGAAAGTCCAAGCAACCCGCTGCTGCGCGTGGTAGATATTGCAAAAATCTGCCAACTGGCACGTGAGGCTGGTGCGGTGAGCGTTGTCGACAACACTTTTTTAAGTCCTGCACTGCAAAATCCACTGGCATTGGGCGCCGATCTGGTGTTGCATTCATGCACGAAATATTTAAACGGTCACTCAGACGTGGTGGCTGGTGTTGTTATAGCCAAAGATCCGGAAACGGTCACTGAACTGGCATGGTGGGCGAATAATATTGGCGTGACCGGCGGCGCATTTGATAGTTATCTGCTGTTGCGCGGCCTGCGTACTCTGTCACCGCGTATGGAGGTGGCGCAACGTAATGCTCAGGCTATTGTGGACTACCTGCAAACCCAGCCGCTGGTGAAGAAACTGTATCATCCGTCACTGCCGGATAATCAGGGGCATGAGATTGCCGCGCGTCAGCAAAAAGGGTTTGGCGCGATGTTGAGTTTTGAACTGGATGGCGACGAGCAAACATTGCGTCGCTTCCTGAGCGGGTTGTCATTGTTTACGCTGGCGGAATCATTAGGGGGCGTTGAAAGTCTGATCTCCCACGCCGCGACCATGACACATGCGGGTATGGCGCCAGAAGCGCGTGCTGCTGCCGGAATTTCGGAAACGTTGTTGCGTATCTCCACCGGTATTGAAGATGGCGAAGATTTAATTGCCGACCTGGAAAATGGCTTCCGGGCTGCAAACAAGGGGTAAACATGAGTGTGATTGCGCAGGCAGGGGCGAAGGGTCGTCAACTGCACAAATTTGGTGGTAGTAGTCTGGCAGACGTGAAATGTTATTTGCGTGTCGCAGGTATTATGGCGGAGTACTCGCAGCCTGACGATATGATGGTTGTTTCCGCCGCGGGCAGTACCACTAACCAGTTGATTAGCTGGCTGAAGTTAAGCCAGACCGATCGTCTTTCTGCGCATCAGGTTCAACAGGCGTTACGTCGCTATCAAAGCGAGCTTATCAGCGGTTTGTTACCTCCTGAGGTGGCGGATGGGTTGATCGGCGCGTTTATTCACGATCTGGAACGCCTGGCCGGGTTACTCGACAGCGGTGTAAACGATGCCGTTTATGCTGAAGTCGTCGGGCATGGCGAGGTGTGGTCCGCGCGTTTGATGTCCGCTGTCCTTAATCAACAGGGGCTGGAATCGGCCTGGCTGGATGCGCGTGAGTTTTTACGTGCTGAACGCGGCGCTCAGCCGCAGGTGGATGAAGGTCTTTCTTACCCATTACTGCAGCAACTGCTGGCGCAGCATCCGGGTAAGCGCCTGGTGGTGACTGGTTTTATCAGCCGTAGCAATGCGGGTGAAACGGTCCTGCTGGGGCGTAACGGCTCTGACTACTCGGCGACGCAGGTTGGTGCGCTGGCGGGCGTTTCTCGTGTCACCATCTGGAGCGATGTCGCCGGGGTTTACAGCGCGGATCCGCGTAAAGTAAAAGACGCCTGTTTGCTGCCGCTGCTGCGTCTTGATGAAGCCAGCGAGCTGGCGCGTCTGGCGGCTCCGGTTCTGCATGCCCGCACCTTACAGCCGGTTTCGGGTAGCGATATCGACCTCCAGTTGCGCTGTAGCTACACGCCGGATCAGGGATCAACGCGGATTGAGCGAGTACTGGCTTCTGGTACCGGGGCGCGCATCGTGACCAGCCATGACGACGTCTGTCTGATTGAGTTTCAGGTTCCCACCGGCCAGGACTTTAAGCTGGCCTACAAAGAAGTCGACCAGATTTTAAAACGCACCCAGGTGCGTCCACTGGCGGTGGGCGTGCATCCTGACCGTCAGTTGCTGCAATTTTGCTATACCTCCGAAGTCGCTGACGGCGCACTGAAAATTCTTGATGAAGCCGGTTTGCCGGGCGAGCTGCGTCTGCGCCAGGGGCTGGCGCTGGTGGCGATGGTTGGGGCAGGCGTAACGCGCAATCCGCTGCATTGCCACCGTTTCTGGCAACAGTTAAAAGGCCAGCCAGTCGAGTTTACCTGGCAGTCGGAAGAGGGGATCAGTCTGGTTGCGGTACTGCGTACCGGCCCGACCGAAAGCCTGATTCAGGGTTTGCATCAGTCTATTTTCCGCGCAGAAAAACGTATTGGTCTGGTGCTGTTCGGCAAGGGGAATATTGGTTCACGCTGGCTGGAACTGTTTGCTCGCGAACAAACAACGCTTTCCGCGCGTACCGGGTTTGAATTCGTGCTGGCAGGCGTGGTGGATAGCCGCCGCAGCCTGCTGAACTATGAAGGGCTGGATGCCAGCCGTGCCCTGGCCTTCTTCGACGACGAAGCGGTAGAGCAGGATGAAGAGGCGCTATTCCTGTGGATGCGCGCCCACCCGTATGATGATTTAGTGGTGCTGGATGTGACGGCCAGTGAACAATTGGCCGATCAGTATCTGGACTTCGCCAGCCATGGTTTCCATGTCATTAGCGCCAATAAACTGGCGGGGGCGAGTACCAGTGATAAGTATCGCCAAATTCATGATGCTTTCGAAAAAACCGGTCGCCATTGGCTGTATAACGCCACCGTGGGCGCAGGTTTGCCGATCAACCATACTGTGCGCGATCTGATTGATAGTGGCGATACGATTCTGTCGATCAGCGGGATCTTCTCCGGCACGTTATCCTGGCTATTTCTGCAATTTGATGGCACGGTCCCGTTCACCGATCTGGTGGATCAGGCCTGGCAGCAAGGGCTAACTGAACCGGACCCGCGCGTCGATCTTTCTGGCAAAGATGTGATGCGTAAGCTGGTGATCCTGGCGCGTGAAGCAGGTTACGATATTGAGCCGGACCAGGTTCGCGTTGAGTCACTGGTGCCTGCGCACTGCGAAGAAGGCTCCATTGACCATTTCTTTGAAAATGGCGATGAGTTGAATGAACAGATGGTGCAACGTCTGGAAGCTGCACGTGAAATGGGGCTGGTGTTGCGCTACGTGGCGCGTTTTGACGCTAATGGTAAAGCGCGTGTGGGTGTTGAAGCAGTCCGCGCTGAACACCCGCTGGCAGCGCTGTTGCCGTGCGATAACGTGTTCGCCATTGAAAGCCGCTGGTATCGTGATAACCCGCTGGTGATCCGTGGGCCGGGCGCAGGTCGTGATGTGACCGCCGGTGCTATCCAGTCCGACATCAACCGTTTGGCGCAGTTGCTGTAGTTTGCGTTGCCGGATGGCGCTTACGCTTATCCGGCCTGGCTATGACACAAACCGTAGGCCCGGTAAGCGGCAGCGCCACCGGGCAAATCCAGGATGTTGTATTTCTCCGTCAGCGTCCTTATCGTCTGAAACACAGAATGGGCAGAGTAACGTGGGCTTTGCTGAAATTCCGTCTGTTGCTGCAACCAGTTGAGAAAATGATGACTTGCCGCCAGGGTTATTGACGCTCCTTTTTCAACCTGACCCTCTGTTAACAAACACACCATTTTACGCGTGTCGCCTTGTTGCCAAATTTGCCACTGGTTTTGCCACCATCCCTGATAACTTTTGCCCAGTAACTGCCAGGGCCTGGTGTGTTGATCGTCGCTGATTTCTTCATCCACAAACCAAAGCGAGGCGTGATGTTCGCGAAATTGTTCCGCCCATGCGGTAATCACTGCGCCGCGCAGAAAGCATTCGTGGGCAATAATGTGCGTTTTTACCGCAGGCCAGAGATGGCTCAGGACGCGGAAATGCCCATGCGCGGTAATGACCGGGCGTAAAATTGCGCCGCTGGCGTTACGTTTGAGCATCGCGCTGCCGTACTGAATTTCGTCAAATTGGCTGCGGCGTAAAAACTGCGTTTCTCGCTGACTGACTCGTTCCACAATATCATCATGACTCACCACTGGCTCAGTGCTGCCGCGCCAGCGGTAACGCAATGAAGCCCCGGCAGGATGAGGTGTGAAATTGCTGGAAATATGCAGAATATTACCGCGAATAGCGTCAAAACTGAGCAACACATAGAGTTGCTGATCTGCACTGGCACCCTGAAAAGGTACGATCAGAGAGACTGTTGCGATTTGTTCGGGCGGTTGGATGGCGACAAGCGGTTGCTGCTTTGGTGTCCAGACCTTTTTGCAGCTCCGGCACTGAACGCGCTGGCTGCCCTGAGGGTTATGCCCATAGAGGATGGTTTCCCGCTGATAACAACGTGGGCAAAAATGACCGCTTTGGGCGGCAAAATCCGTTAAATATGCTGACAACCACCTACCAAACTGTTCCTCATTAAACAGCGGGGGATAGCTGCCGCATGCCCGGCAATGCAGTGCGGCATAACCCAGCCGATACTCTGGCCAGCTGTAATCTGCTGAGCTCGCCAGTCCCAGATTTTGGCAGCCAAAGGATTTACAGCAATTGATAGTGAACGGAGATGTCATCGTATTACCAACGATTTTTAATGGTCGTTGATTTTGACCCGCGACTATCACCGGTGGATGTGAGTTTTCTCACATAAAAAACCCTTTCAGAACGTAACGTAGCGATTCTTTATATGACTGAAAGGGATTGATTATGAAGTTAAAAATGCTTGCTGTTGGTGTTCTGGTATCGTTGCCGCTCTGGGCGAGTGCCAAAGATGTCACAATTATTTATACCAACGATCTCCATGCCCATGTCGAACCTTATAAAGTGCCGTGGATTGCGGATGGCACGCGTGACATTGGCGGTTGGGCCAATATCACGACGATGGTGAAGCAGGAGAAAGCGAAAAACAGCGCCACCTGGTTTTTTGATGCGGGTGATTATTTTACCGGGCCGTATATCAGCAGTCTGACCAAGGGTAAGGCGATTATCGATATCATGAACACCATGAATTTTGATGCTGTCACCATGGGTAATCATGAATTCGATCACGGTTGGGACAATACGCTGTTGCAACTGAGTCAGGCGAAATTCCCCATCGTGCAGGGTAATATCTTTTATCAGAACAGCAGCAAAATGTTCTGGGATAAGCCTTACACCATTATTGAAAAAGATGGCGTGAAGATTGGCGTGATTGGCCTGCACGGCGTGTTTGCTTTTGATGATACGGTTTCTGCGGCGACACGTATTGGTATCGAAGCGCGTGATGAAGTGAAGTGGTTGCAACGCTATATCGATGAGCTTAAAGGCAAAGTCGATCTCACCGTGGCGCTGATCCATGAAGGCACGCCAGCGCGTCAGTCCAGTCTGGGCGGCACCGATGTGCGCCGTGCGCTGGATAAAGACATCCAGACCGCAGGCCAGGTGCAGGGGCTGGATATCCTGATCACCGGTCATGCGCATGTGGGCACGCCGGAGCCGATTAAAGTCGGTAATACCCTGATCCTTTCCACCGACAGCGGGGGCATTGATGTGGGTAAACTGGTGCTGGATTATCAGCAGAAACCGCATCAATTTACCGTGAAGAATTTCGAGCTGAAGACCATTTTTGCGGATGAATGGCAGCCAGACCCGCAGACGAAACAGGTCATCGATGGCTGGAATAAAAAGCTTGATAAGGTGGTACAACAAACGGTTGCAAACTCTCCGGTTGAGCTGACGCGTGCTTACGGTGAATCTTCTTCGTTGGGCAATCTGGCGGCGGATGCGTTGCTGGTGGCGGCAGGTAAAGATACCCAGTTAGCGCTCACTAACTCAGGCGGCATCCGTAATGAAGTCCCCGCAGGAGCCATCACCATGGGGGCGGTCATTAGCACCTTCCCGTTCCCGAACGAGCTGGCCACAATGGATCTCACCGGTAAGCAGTTGCGTAGTTTGATGGAGCACGGTGCGAGTTTAAGTAACGGTGTTTTGCAGGTATCTAAAGGCCTGGAGATGAAGTATGACAGCAGTAAACCAGTCGGTCAGCGAGTCACCGTATTGACGTTAAACGGCCAACCCATTGAAGACGCCACCATCTATCACATTGCCACCAATAGCTTCCTGGCGGACGGTGGTGATGGTTTTGCCGCATTTACCGAAGGTAAAGCGCGAAATACATCCGGAGGCTACTACATCTCTAATGCGGTTGTTGATTATTTCAAAGCGGGAAATCCGCTGACGGATGAGCAACTCAAAGGCATGCGTGTGGCAGATGTGAAACCGTAGCGAGCTCAGGCCAGCAGACAATCCGCTGGCCTGTTGTTTTAGCCTCTGTGAGAGGCAAACACCTCTTTCGCGGCAAACAAACCATTAAGTGCCGCGGGGAAGCCAGCATATACGGCCATCTGCATAATCACTTCAACGATCTCATCCTGCGTTAAACCCACGTGTAATGCCGCGCCAATATGTACTTTCAGTTGCGGTGTGGCGTTACCCAGCGCAGTTAATGCCGCGACGGTAGCTATTTCTCTACTGCGTAAATCCAGCCCCGGTCTTGAATAGATGTCGCCAAAAGGAAATTCAATCAGGTATTGGGCGAAGTCTGGCGCAATGTCCTGCAGACTTTCGATGACTGCATCGCCCCCTTTGCCATCTACTTTTTGCAACATCTCCTGGCCGGTAATAAAGCGTTCTGAAAGCATCATTTCTTCCTCTATCGTGTGGTCTGTGGCGTGAGGATAGAGCGCGCAGAATGATTGGGATAATACCGTTTCCGTGATACTTTTTTGGTATGACAATATCGCCCCTGCACTCTCTGGATATCCGTCTGCTGCGCTACTTCACCGTAGTGGCCGAAGAGAACAACATGAGTCGTGCGGCGCAACGTCTTTTTATGTCGCAGCCGCCGCTAAGCCGTCATATTCGCCAGCTTGAAGAACGCCTGGGGGTGACGCTTTTTGTCCGTCATACCCGTGGGCTTACGCTGACGGAGGACGGCCAGCGCGTACTTGAAATGGTGCGTCCGCTGCTGGCGCTACAGGACAAGACCTATATTGCATTGAGCCAGTTAGCGCAGATGGAGGTGCAACCTCTGCGTTTAGGATTAAGCACGGCGTTTGAACAGGGCGTTTTTGTGGCGCTTGAATCAACGCTAAATGCTCGTGTAAAAATGCTGCGTGTCATGCGTCACGGCTCACCTGAACTTGTTCGTCAGGTAAGGCGAGGCAAACTGGATGCGGCGCTGGTGGCTTTGCCTATTGAGGCATCTGGGCTTACCGTCACCCCTTTAGCCTGGCAAGAGCCGATAATTGCTGCATTACCCTCCTTTTGGTCAGAGGCTTGTACGGCTTCTCTTTCCTTATCGGCACTCAACCACCGACCGTTGTTCTGGTTCCAGCGGGAACGTAACCCGGCTTTCTTTGACTATACCCGGCAGATTTTCCACCGCGCTGGTTACTCTCCTTCCTGTCTTGAAGAACCACTGGAGCATGATGTGCTGCTTGCGCGGATTGCAGGGCGATGGTTTAAGTTTGCTCCCGGCTTCATTTGCTGCTATCCAGCGCCAGGGCGTGGTATTCCATCCACTGAGCGATGCTGAGCTGTGTATCCGTGCCGGGTTAGTGATGTTGCCTGAAAATGAGAGCCGGTTGCAGTGGGTGCAAGAACTCATGACGCAATCCCTCATCATTTCAAGCTGATGTGAATTTTTTTCACGTTGGCTGAGTATTCCTCACCTTTAGCGATGATTTTTGTGTTGACGGCAGCATGCTTTTCCGTCATTTTTACATCTAGACGTCTAAACGTATAGCAGTTCACAACACAACATATAACGACAAAAGATTGATGAGGTAAGGTATGAGCTTTTTTCACGCCAACCAGCGGGAAGCCCTGAATCAGAGCCTGGCAGAAGTTGCCGGTCAGATTAACGTTTCATTTGAGTTTTTCCCGCCGCGCACCAGTGAAATGGAGCAAACCCTGTGGAACTCCATCGATCGCCTGAGCAGCCTGAAGCCGAAGTTTGTTTCAGTCACTTACGGTGCAAACTCTGGTGAGCGCGACCGTACTCACAGCATTATTAAAGGTATTAAGGATCGCACGGGTCTTGAAGCGGCGCCGCACCTGACCTGCATTGATGCGACCCGTGATGAGCTGCGTACCATTGCTCAGGACTACTGGAACAACGGTATTCGTCATATTGTTGCCCTGCGCGGTGACCTGCCGCCGGGAAGCGGTAAACCAGATATGTATGCTTCTGACCTGGTGACGCTGCTGAAAGACGTTGCTGACTTTGATATCTCCGTTGCGGCTTACCCGGAAGTGCACCCGGAAGCAAAGAGTGCTCAGGCTGATTTGCTGAACCTGAAGCGTAAGGTTGATGCCGGTGCGAACCGCGCGATCACCCAGTTTTTCTTCGATGTAGAAAGCTATCTGCGCTTTCGCGATCGCTGCGTGTCTGCGGGAATCGATGTGGAAATTATTCCGGGTATCCTGCCAGTCTCCAACTTTAAGCAGGCGAAAAAATTTGCCGACATGACCAATGTTCGTATCCCTTCCTGGATGTCGACAATGTTTGATGGTCTGGATGATGATGCCGAAACCCGCAAGCTGGTAGGGGCGAATATCGCCATGGACATGGTGAAGATCCTCAGTCGCGAAGGGGTGAAAGATTTTCACTTCTATACGCTCAACCGCGCTGAGATGAGCTACGCTATTTGTCACACACTGGGTGTAAGACCGAATTAAACAGATGCCCCAGCCCTCTACGGAGGGCTTTTTATTGATCATTTTGATCTACATCTCTGTAACGTAAAATATAAAAGGAATTAGCTATCGAATCTGTGGGTTATTTCGACTATATCTTATCTCTGGTGGTGTATATCGTAGTCAGAACACTGTAAAGGGAGCATATAGATGAGCATGTCCGACGATAGCCAGAACACATCAACTGCCGGTAAGTGTCCTTTTCATCAGGGCGGTCACGACCAGAGCGCGGGAGCAGGAACGAACAACCGCGACTGGTGGCCTAATCAACTCCGTGTAGATTTGCTGAACCAACATTCCAACCGTTCGAACCCGCTGGGCGAGGACTTCAACTACCGCAAAGAATTTAGCAAACTCGACTATTCTGCCCTGAAAGGGGATCTCAGAGCCCTTCTGTCCGAATCTCAACCGTGGTGGCCTGCCGACTGGGGTACCTATGCCGGTTTATTCATCCGTATGGCATGGCACGGTGCAGGGACCTATCGCTCCATCGATGGACGCGGTGGCGCGGGTCGCGGACAGCAGCGTTTTGCACCACTGAATTCCTGGCCGGACAACGTTAGCCTTGATAAGGCGCGTCGTCTGCTGTGGCCAATCAAGCAGAAATATGGTCAGAAAATTTCCTGGGCCGACCTGTTTATCCTCGCGGGTAACGTGGCGCTGGAAAACTCAGGTTTCCGTACCTTCGGTTTTGGCGCAGGGCGTGAAGACGTCTGGGAACCGGATCTGGACGTAAACTGGGGTGATGAGAAAGCCTGGCTGACTCACCGCCATCCTGAAGAGTTGGCAAAAGCGCCGCTGGGCGCAACCGAAATGGGCCTTATCTATGTGAACCCGGAAGGGCCGGACCATAGCGGCGAACCGCTTTCTGCGGCAGCGGCTATTCGCGCGACCTTCGGTAACATGGGAATGAACGACGAAGAAACTGTCGCGCTGATTGGTGGTGGTCATACGTTGGGCAAAACCCACGGTGCAGCACCAGCATCCCATGTTGGTCCTGATCCGGAATCTGCACCAATTGAAGCGCAGGGCCTGGGCTGGGCCAGCAGCTACGGCAGCGGCTCGGGTGCAGATGCCATCACTTCTGGTCTGGAAGTTGTCTGGACGCAGACTCCGACCCAGTGGAGCAACTATTTCTTCGAGAACCTGTTCAAATATGAGTGGGTGCAAACTCGCAGCCCGGCAGGCGCTATTCAGTTTGAAGCGGTTGACGCACTGGAGATTATCCCCGATCCGTTTGATCCGTCGAAAAAACGCAAGCCAACAATGCTGGTCACCGACCTGACCTTGCGCTTTGATCCTGAGTTCGAGAAGATCTCTCGTCGTTTCCTTAACGATCCGCAGGCGTTCAACGAAGCCTTTGCCCGTGCGTGGTTTAAACTGACGCACCGTGATATGGGGCCGAAAGCGCGTTACATCGGACCGGAAGTACCGCAAGAAGATCTGATTTGGCAGGATCCACTGCCGCATGCGTTCTTCAACCCAAGCGAAGAAGACATTCTTAACCTGAAGGCGACCATTGCAGCTTCCGGACTTTCTGTCAGTGAGCTGGTATCGGTGGCGTGGGCTTCCGCATCGACTTTCCGTGGTGGTGACAAACGTGGTGGCGCTAACGGTGCGCGTCTGGCGCTGGATCCACAGCGCGGCTGGGATGTGAATGCCACCGCAGCACGCGTTCTGCCTGTGCTGGAAGGTATTTATAAATCTGCTCATACCGCCTCGTTGGCTGACATTATCGTGCTGGCCGGTGTGGTCGGTGTCGAGAAAGCGGCAAGCGCGGCGGGTGTTAACATCACTGTACCTTTTGTTCCGGGCCGCGTAGATGCGCGTCAGGACCAAACCGATATCGAGATGTTTGAGCTGCTGGAGCCTATTGCAGATGGTTTCCGTAACTATCGTGCCCGTCCTGACGTGTCGACCACCGAGTCGCTGCTGATCGATAAAGCGCAGCAGCTGACCCTGACAGCACCGGAAATGACCGTGCTGGTGGGCGGGATGCGCGTACTGGGTGCCAACTTTGATGGTAGCCAGCATGGCGTCTTTACCGATCGTCCTGGCGTACTCAGCACTGACTTCTTCGTCAATCTGCTGGATATGCGTCATGAGTGGAAGGCGGTTGATGAGTCAAAAGAGCTGTTTGAAGGTCGTGATCGTCTGAGCGGCGAAGTAAAATACACCGCAACCCGCGCCGATCTGGTATTTGGTTCTAACTCTGTACTGCGCGCAGTGGCTGAAGTTTATGCCTGCAGCGATGCCCACGAGAAGTTCGTGAGAGATTTCGTGGCCGCATGGGTGAAAGTGATGAACCTGGATCGTTTCGATCTGCTGTAACAGACGATGCCGGATGCCGCTTGTGCGGGTCCGGCATCGTAGGAATAAAAAAATCCCCGCATTTGCGGGGATTTTTATTGGCAGGTTATTCCCACTCTTGCAGATACCGCTGGCCATACTGATCGGCCACCAGCAGCGCAGCGTAAACCTGATCCGGCGTGGCGCCGCCCGGCATGTTGTGGATAGTTTCGCCTTCGGCACAAGCCGCTTCTGCCACAATACGCATTTTCGCCGGGATATCCTGTTTGATGTCCAGTTGCGCCAGGGTAATCGGCAAGCCAACGGAATGGCACAGCGCCGCCACGGTTTCGATTTCGTCTACCGGCGCGTTTTCCAGCACCAGTTGCGTCAGCGTGCCGAAAGCCACCTTCTCACCGTGGTAGTAGTGATGCGCATCCGGGATTGCCGTCAGACCGTTATGAATGGCGTGTGCCGCAGCCAGGCCGCCGCTTTCAAAACCGACGCCGCTCAGATAGGTGTTAGCTTCAATTACGCGCTCCAGTGCAGGCGTGACCACGTGCTGCTCGGCGGCCAGCATCGCTTTTTCACCTTCTTCTATCAGTGTATTAAAGCACAGCTCAGCCAGTGCCAGCGCCGCCTGAGTACACTGGCCCCCTGCCATGGTGGTGGCGCCGCTGCGCGAGCAGGCGCGTGCTTCAAACCAGGTTGCCAGCGCATCGCCGATACCTGCTGCCAGCAGACGCGCCGGTGCGCCCGCGACAATTTTGGTATCAACAATGACCCTGTCCGGGTTGTTCGGCAGCAGCAGATAGCGGTCAAATTCACCGGCATCAGTGTAAATGACGGACAGTGCGCTACACGGTGCATCGGTGGAGGCGATGGTTGGCGCAATGGCGACCGGTACACCCATAAAGTGCGCCAGCGCTTTGGCGGTATCCAGCGTTTTACCGCCGCCGATACCGAGCACGGCCCCGCATTGCGCTTTTTCCGCTACGCCACGCAGGCGGTCGATTTCGTTTTGCGAACATTCGCCGCCAAATGGTGCAATTTCCAGCGCCAATCCGGCGTCATGGAAGCTTTTTTCCAGCGCAGGTTGGGCAAAGCCTAAGACAAACTTGTCCCCAACGACCAGCCAGCGCTCTGCCAGTGGTTTGAGGTAGCTGCCAAGACGGGTAATAACATCAGCACCCTGGATGTACTTACCAGGTGATTGAATAATGCGATCCATACTTTATTTCCCTCACAGGTTGATGTGACCAAATGCGTTGTTCCAGTCCTGCTCAAACTTCTCTATCGCTGACTCTACCGCAGGGGTATTGAGCATTTGTTGCGCTACGTCTAATGGCAGGGTGATTGCTTCACATCCTGCCAGCAAGCAATCCAGCGCCTGACGCGGAGTTTTAAAGCTGGCCGCCAACACCATGCTGTCTGGCGCATGCAGTTCCAGCAATGTTTGCAGTTCCTGTACTGTGCGAATTCCGTCGCCGCCCTGCGCGTCGATACGGTTAACGTAAGGCGCGATATATTTCGCTCCTGCCAGCGCAGCCAGTAGCCCCTGAGAAGCACTGTAAACGGCGGTTCCCAGCGTGGTGATACCCTCTTTTTTCAGCATCTTGATCGCGGCCAGCCCTTCGGATGTCACCGGGATTTTCACTACCAGACCGGGCACCGTATTGCTCAGGCGTTTAGCTTCTTCCACCATGCCCTGCGCATCCCGGCTCATGGTCTGGGCAAACAGAATGCCCTCTTTGCCAATGGCGTTCTGCAGGCGTGGCAGCACATCCCAGATGGATTCTTTGCTTGCTGCCACAATGCTTGGGTTGGTGGTGACGCCCGCGATAGGGAAGATGCGGGCCAGACGTTCGACTTCCGCGACGTTGGCGGTATCAAGATAAAGTTCCATACAAAAACACCCTCTACGTTTTCCGTTAGCTACCCGTTGCCGGGTTGCTTTGCTATGCACAGGATAAGAGTGTTTCGTCACGCGGCGCTATCTGACAAATCTGCCAAAAGCTGGATAAATGTAATATGTCTAAAAAAGTGAGAGATACTTCACATGTAAGTGATATGTGCTGGTATATGTTTTTTGATAATACAAAAATCCAGTAAATGTTACCTTTGTCTCCGTTTTCTGTCCCAGTATGCGATGATTACTGGTCAGTTTTTTTCTCCGTCAACTGGCTGTGATATTGCCGACGATACTCTGACGGCGAACGTTCAGTATTCTTGCGAAACAGGCGGCAGAAGTAGTTGCTGTCAATAAACCCACAGGTGTGCGCCACGTCTTTGATCTTCAGCTCGTAACCCTTGAGCAACGTTTTTGCGTGTTCCAGTCGCGTGTGGTTCAGGTATTCGTTAAACCCGATAGCGCCCGTTTTTTGAAACAGGTGGGAGAGGTAGTTGGGTGAAATGTAAAACGCCTGTGCGACGGATTCACGGGTGAGCGGCGAAGCGTAGCGTTCGTCAATATAGCTGCGAATGGCGTCGAAAAGCGCCTGACTACGTGATGCGGTTTGGATCTGGCTGCCGAGCAGATCGCGACAGTGGCTCAGCAAGCTCGCAACGATTAGCCTGGCCGTTTGCTGCTCCTGTGGCTGCATTTGCATCTCATGGAGCGTTTGCAGCAGAAAAGAGCCAATACGCGGCCCACGCCGAGCGACGTGCTGGTGGGTAAGGTTTTGATATTGCTTGCCGTCCCATTGGACGATGCTGAAACCCAGTTGCTGTTTGCCGAACAGAATGCTGAGTGTCGTGACCGGTGTGACCCACTGCGGAATATTCCAGCCGCCAGCCGGAACAAACAAGACATCGCCGGGGGTAAGCACCTTATCGATACCAGAATCCGCAAATTCACCTTCCAGCACAATTTCCAGTCGCGGAAAATCGACCTTATACGCCAGTTCTGGCGTTGCGGCGTTGCTGCTGGCGAAGTAAACCTGGTGCAGCGGTAAGGGACCGTTAATCAGGCGGGAAAGTAGGTGGCTGATGTTGTGATACATGTGAATCCCTGACAGATCGTGGACAGGGAAACAGTAACCGTCATCATAAAAAAAGGCCACTCTTAAAGAGTGGCCTGAGA
>NZ_SZWR01000013.1:0-1792 GCF_005280875.1 Citrobacter sp. wls827 | reverse complement strand
CTTCACCTACATATCAGCGTGCCTTCTCCCGAAGTTACGGCACCATTTTGCCTAGTTCCTTCACCCGAGTTCTCTCAAGCGCCTTGGTATTCTCTACCTGACCACCTGTGTCGGTTTGGGGTACGATTTCGTGTTACCTGATGCTTAGAGGCTTTTCCTGGAAGCAGGGCATTTGTTACTTCAGCACCGTAGTGCCTCGTCATCACACCTCAGCGTTAAAAAGGTACCGGATTTACCTGGAACCTCCGCCTACATGCTTAAACCGGGACAACCGTCGCCCGGCTAACATAGCCTTCTCCGTCCCCCCTTCGCAGTAACACCAAGTACAGGAATATTAACCTGTTTCCCATCGACTACGCCTTTCGGCCTCGCCTTAGGGGTCGACTCACCCTGCCCCGATTAACGTTGGACAGGAACCCTTGGTCTTCCGGCGTGCGGGTTTTTCACCCGCATTATCGTTACTTATGTCAGCATTCGCACTTCTGATACCTCCAGCATGCCTCACGACACACCTTCAACGGCTTACAGAACGCTCCCCTACCCAACAACACATAGTGTCGCTGCCGCAGCTTCGGTGCACAGTTTAGCCCCGTTACATCTTCCGCGCAGGCCGACTCGACCAGTGAGCTATTACGCTTTCTTTAAATGATGGCTGCTTCTAAGCCAACATCCTGGCTGTCTGTGCCTTCCCACATCGTTTCCCACTTAACTGTGACTTTGGGACCTTAGCTGGCGGTCTGGGTTGTTTCCCTCTTCACGACGGACGTTAGCACCCGCCGTGTGTCTCCCGTGATAACATTCTTCGGTATTCGCAGTTTGCATCGGGTTGGTAAGTCGGGATGACCCCCTAGCCGAAACAGTGCTCTACCCCCGAAGATGAATTCACGAGGCGCTACCTAAATAGCTTTCGGGGAGAACCAGCTATCTCCCGGTTTGATTGGCCTTTCACCCCCAGCCACAAGTCATCCGCTAATTTTTCAACATTAGTCGGTTCGGTCCTCCAGTTAGTGTTACCCAACCTTCAACCTGCCCATGGCTAGATCACCGGGTTTCGGGTCTATACCCTGCAACTTAACGCCCAGTTAAGACTCGGTTTCCCTTCGGCTCCCCTATACGGTTAACCTTGCTACAGAATATAAGTCGCTGACCCATTATACAAAAGGTACGCAGTCACCTGACGAATCAGGCTCCCACTGCTTGTACGTACACGGTTTCAGGTTCTTTTTCACTCCCCTCGCCGGGGTTCTTTTCGCCTTTCCCTCACGGTACTGGTTCACTATCGGTCAGTCAGGAGTATTTAGCCTTGGAGGATGGTCCCCCCATATTCAGACAGGATACCACGTGTCCCGCCCTACTCTTCGAGTTCACAACCTGTGCATTTTGGTGTACGGGACTATCACCCTGTACCGTCGGACTTTCCAGACCGTTCCACTAACACACAAGCTGATTCAGACTCTGGGCTGCTCCCCGTTCGCTCGCCGCTACTGGGGGAATCTCGGTTGATTTCTTTTCCTCGGGGTACTTAGATGTTTCAGTTCCCCCGGTTCGCTTCATTACGCTATGGATTCACGTAATGATAGTGTGTCGAAACACACTGGGTTTCCCCATTCGGAAATCGCCGGTTATAACGGTTCATATCACCTTACCGACGCTTATCGCAGATTAGCACGTCCTTCATCGCCTCTGACTGCCAGGGCATCCACCGTGTACGCTTAGTCGCTTAACCTCACAACCCGAAGATGTTTCGTAAAACACCACCGTGTTGCGAAAATTTGAGAGACTCGAACACACC
>NZ_SZWR01000004.1:0-4781 GCF_005280875.1 Citrobacter sp. wls827 | reverse complement strand
TGGCCCGCAACCCTTAAATGACAGAAAAATGACTGACTGCTGCAATCCCCAGCAGAACCCCGCCTTATACCCATTTACACACAGAGTTATCCACAAAGCCGTCAATATTTCCTGCATCACATCCCGGAAAAAGAAGAAACCAACATTGAATCCTCTTTTCTATATAGAAAGAAAATAACGGATGCCCATTTTCTACTACATATATAAGAAGGGATGGCGGCGGGAGTGCCCGAATCCCCCTACTACCTTTGAATTACGTACCTCATCGGGCGATAATACCCGCACAAACAGTGATTCCAGGACTGCGATGAGACACCCTCTGCAACGAACGGCTATACGCAAACGCCCGATGAAACTCGGCACAACCGTGATCCTCATGGTCAGCGCGGTCCTCTTCTCTGTGCTACTCGTCGTTCATTTGATTTACTTCTCGCAAATCAGCAACACGACACGTGATGCCTTAGCAGACAAAGCGCTTGCGGTCGCGCGAACGTTGGCAAACTCTCCTGAAATCCGCGAGGGGCTCAAGAAAAAGCCTGAGGACAGCGGCATCCAGGCAATTGCTCAAGCGGTAAATAAGCGCAACGATTTTTTATTCATCGTTGTCACGGATATGAAAAGCATTCGTTATTCGCACCCTGAAGCACAACGTATCGGCCAACCGTTTAAAGGCGACGATATCCTGTTGGCGTTACAGGGCAAAGAGAACGTTGCCATTAATCGCGGCTTTCTGGCTAAAGCGCTACGCGTTTTCACCCCCATTTATGACGATCATCACCAGCAGATTGGGGTTGTGTCGATCGGTCTCGAGTTAAGCAGGGTCACCGAACAGATCAATAACAGCCGCGGCAGTATCTTTTGGTCTATCTTATTTGGCGTTCTGGTTGGGTTACTAGGTACCTGGGTATTGGTGAAGGTTCTCAAACGCATTCTGTTTGGTCTGGAGCCTTATGAAATATCCAACCTGTTCGAACAGCGCCAGGCGATGCTGCACTCTATAAAGGAGGGGGTCATTGCCGTTGATGATAGTGGTGAGGTCACGCTAATAAACCAGGCCGCCCAGGAGCTATTGGATTACCGAAAGTCGCAGGATGATGCCCAACTCTCCACACTCAGCCATGCATGGTCTCAGGTAGTTGATCTTTCGCAGGTGCTACGTGATGGAACACCACGCCGTGATGAGGAGATCACGGTGAAGGACCGGCTGCTTTTAATCAACACCGTTCCAGTACTCAGCAATGGCAGAATCATCGGGGCAATTTCAACGTTCAGAGACAAGACGGAAGTCCGAAAACTCATGCAACGTCTGGACGGTATGGTTAACTATGCCGATGCACTTCGTGAACGATCCCACGAATTCATGAACAAGTTACACGTGATTCTGGGATTATTGCACCTGAAAAGTTATAAGCAGTTGGAAAATTATATCATTAAGACGGCCAACAATTATCAGGAAGAGATTGGCTCACTGTTAGGCAAAATAAAATCACCGGTGATCGCGGGCTTTTTACTCAGTAAGATTAATCGCACATCTGATTTAGGTCATAGTCTGATCATTAGTAATGAAAGCCAGTTGCCGGAAAATAGTAATGAAGATCAGGTGGCAGTGTTGATCACCGTGCTGGGTAATTTGATTGAAAACGCCCTGGAGGCGCTAGGTCAAGAATCGGGGGGTGAGATCAGCGTATCCTTACATTATCGACACGGCTGGTTGCATTGCGAAGTGAATGACGATGGTCCGGGGATCGCCCCCGAACGCATTGACCACATCTTTGAGAAGGGCGTCTCGTCAAAAGGAACCGAACGAGGCGTCGGTTTAGCACTTGTGAAACAGCAGGTTGAAAACGTTGGCGGTAATATTTCCGTCGAATCCGAACCTGGGGTCTTCACCCAATTTTTTGTACAGTTACCGTGGAATGGTGAGAGGGCCAGCAGATGATCAATGTCTTAATTGTCGATGACGATGCAATGGTAGCGGAGTTAAACCGCCGTTATGTCGCGCAGCTGTCTGGTTTTCATTGCTGCGGAACGGCCTCTACTCTCGAAAAAGCCAAAGAGATCATCTTTCATGGCGAACATCGTATTGACCTGATTCTACTGGATATTTATATGCAGAAAGAAAACGGTCTGGACCTGTTACCCATTCTGCACAGCGAAGGCTGTAAATGTGATGTCATCGTCATCTCCTCCGCCGCCGATGCGACAACCATTAAAGACTCACTCCACTACGGTGTCGTTGATTATCTGATCAAACCATTTCAGGCCTCACGCTTTGAAGAAGCCTTAACCAACTGGCTGCAGAAGAAAACGGATATGGAGAAGCATCAGTACTATGAACAGTCAGAGCTTGACCAACTGATTCATGGTAGCTCTTCCAGCGAGCAGGAAACGCGGCGCTTACCCAAGGGGCTGACACCACAAACGTTACGTACGCTGTGTCAGTGGATTGATGAGCACCAGGACCAGGAATTCTCCACGGATGAACTGGCGAACGAGGTCAATATCTCCCGGGTATCATGCCGTAAATACCTTATCTGGCTCGTCAATTGTCATATCTTATTTACCAGTATCCATTATGGTGTTACTGGCCGACCGGTTTACCGCTACCGCGTTCAGGCTGAGCATTACTCATTACTTAAACAATACTGCCAATAAAACGCTCCCCCAGGGATTATTCGTTATATAAAAGTAACAATTATTAAAATAATGAAAAATCCCTTTTTGTCCCGCTAAAACAGATAAATAGTTAATTTGCGTTAGATCAAATATATTTGTATCAAACATGTTAAATTCATTATTTTGTTATTGATAAACATCACACTGTTTTTAATTTCAAAATCGCTAACAAAAGTTAATTAAGTATTAACTAACTCACAGAGTGTGTATTTTTACTCCTAAAGGATTAGTCTGAATTTCATCAGACATAAAAATCTAGACTGGTAGCAATGGAGACCATGCTACGTACTATGGACACCGTACATTTTTGTGAGCAAATAAACGTATCCGTACGCCAGACTCATTACCACATGACATGGCGTGACCGCGATCACATAAAGAATACACTCACCTGGTATACCGGTGTTTTACGTAATAGCGGACAATGTAGAACCAACGGTCAGCCCCCGGAAAACCGGTGTAAGCCAGCCCAACTACAGCGTCAGCCGCAGCGCTTCATAACCAGCCCTACTTCCCATCGCCTGAGGATTCTCTCCTCTGATCAATGCCATAGAAAAAAGCTAAATATTTCCAAAAAGTTATAAATACATTCTAGCCAGACATTTAAACATTAATCGCAAATACGGACATATCGAATACTGACCATTTTTTGATGCTTATTCCGGCAAAAAAGAATGTGCCACAGATCCATTTTTCAAAAAATTGACTGGGTTTTTCGCGAGGGTAAATAAAATGTTATTTAGTATACAACTTCTCATAATATTAATATGTTTGTTTTATGGTGCCAGAAAGGGCGGTATCGCGCTGGGTTTGTTAGGCGGTATCGGCCTGGTTATTCTGGTTTTCGTGTTCCATCTCCAGCCGGGTAAACCCCCTGTTGATGTAATGCTGGTTATTATTGCCGTGGTGGCCGCTTCTGCAACCTTGCAAGCCTCCGGCGGTCTTGACGTTATGCTGCAAATTGCTGAAAAGCTGCTGCGTCGTAACCCAAAATACGTTTCTATCGTAGCACCATTTGTTACCTGTACCCTGACTATCCTGTGCGGTACCGGCCACGTGGTGTACACCATTCTGCCGATCATTTATGACGTCGCCATTAAGAACAATATTCGCCCGGAACGCCCAATGGCGGCGAGTTCTATCGGTGCACAGATGGGGATTATCGCCAGTCCGGTTTCTGTAGCCGTTGTCTCGCTGGTTGCGATGCTGGGTAACGTGACATTTGAAGGCAAGCACCTCGAATTCCTCGACCTGCTTGGCATCACCATTCCGTCTACCCTGCTGGGTATCCTGGCTATCGGTATTTTCAGCTGGTTCCGTGGTAAAGATCTGGATAAAGACGAAGAGTTCCAGAAGTTTATTTCCGTACCTGAAAACCATCACTATGTGTATGGCGACACGGCAACACTGTTAGACAAAAAACTGCCGAAAAGTAACTGGCTGGCAATGTGGATCTTCCTCGCTGCCATCGCCGTTGTTGCCGTGCTCGGTGCAGTATCTGAACTGCGCCCTTCTTTTGGTGGCAAACCGCTGTCAATGGTCCTGGTTATCCAGATGTTCATGCTGCTGACTGGCGCATTGATTATCATCTTAACCAAAACGAATCCCGCATCTATCTCAAAAAATGAAGTCTTCCGTTCAGGTATGATCGCGATTGTTGCGGTGTACGGTATTGCCTGGATGGCCGAAACCATGTTCGGTGCGCATATGTCTGAAATTCAGGGCGTACTGGGCGAGATGGTGAAAGAACATCCGTGGGCCTATGCGATCGTCCTGCTGTTAGTCTCCAAGTTTGTAAACTCTCAGGCTGCAGCGCTGGCCGCTATCGTTCCAGTCGCACTGGCTATCGGGGTTGATCCAGCGTACATCGTTGCTTCTGCTCCGGCTTGTTACGGTTACTACATTCTGCCGACCTACCCGAGCGATCTGGCTGCTATTCAGTTTGACCGTTCAGGTACCACCCACATTGGCCGTTTCGTTATCAACCACAGCTTCATTCTGCCTGGTTTGATCGGCGTAAGCGTATCCTGTGTCTTTGGTTGGGTCTTCGCCGCAATGTACGGTTTCCTGTAATCACACTTCGCGTGCCGTCCGCTATGGTGCGG
>NZ_SZWR01000003.1:41221-45429 GCF_005280875.1 Citrobacter sp. wls827 | reverse complement strand
GTATAGTGCCGGATGGCGCTTCGCTTATCCGGCCTACAACGGTGAGCATTCCATTCTCTCAAATCCCCGCGCTCACGGTTTCTATGGTGTTAATTACCGAAACAACGCCAACAATCACATTTCCACCAGCCGGCTCTCTCTCCCCTCTTGTCTCTCCCTTCTCATCCGCTATGTTGACTTTTAGTTCCCAAAGTGTAACCAGAAGGTTAATAATAATGACGAACACATTCCGCATCTCTCTGATCTCTGCTGCTGTTTTCATGTCGTTTTCTGCCCTGTCCGCGCTACCGCAGGGGTATCCGGCTGACTACCAAAAGGTGGTTGATGCCGCCACCAAAGAAGGCAAAGTCGTGGTTTACTCCACAACGGATACCAAAGCGGCGGGGCCGCTGATTCAGGGCTTTGAAGCCACCTATCCGGGCATCAAAGTTGAATATAACGATATGAACAGCACCGAGCTGTATAACCGTTATATCAGCGAACAGGCTGCTGGCGGCGGCAGCGGTGACGTCATCTGGAGCTCCTCCATGGATACCGCGATGAAGCTCGCGACCGATTATGCGATGGAGTATGTTTCAGCAGAGCAGAACCAGCTACCGAAATGGGCGGTCTGGCACAACAAAGCGTACGGCACCACCTACGAGCCAGTGGTGTTTATTTACAACAAGCGCCTCATCCCGGCGAACGAGGTTCCGGATTCTCACGCCGCGCTGGCAAAGCTGATTGCAGGCCAGGTGGATAAATTCAAAAGCAAAGTCACCACCTACGATATCGAAAAATCCGGGGTTGGCTTCATGCTATCGGTGCTGGATTACAAGGCCGATCCGAACTACTTCAAAACATTGGCCGACGTGGCGAAAGGCGGGTTAGCCGTGCAATCGTCCACTGGTACGATGATGGAGAGGGTTTCATCGGGTGAAAACCTGATTGGTTATAATATCCTCGGCTCTTACGCCGAAGCGCGTGCCAAAAACGACCCGTCACTGGGCATCTCCTATCCGAAGGACTACACCCTGGTGCTGTCACGAGTTTCTTTCATCAGCCAGCAGGCTGAACATAGCAATGCCGCCAAACTGTGGCTGGACTATGTGCTGTCTGAAAAAGGGCAAAACATCCTCGCCAACCAGGCCGATATTCCCTCTATCCGTAACGACATCGAAGGTAAAAATGACATCGACGGAATGACCCAAATGCTGGGTAGCGCGCTGAAGCCGATCCCGGTTGATGAGTCATTACTTGAATACCTGCAACCGAAAAAACGTCTGGACTACATCAAACAGTGGCGTGAAGCCGCGGCCAAATAAGAGCCAGAACCAGGCGTACGGTTCACTGGTGCGCCTGGTACTCGCTTCCTGAATTCGTGTTACCGGATCTCCGCTTATGAATGCATTACGCAGAAAGTGGCAAAGCTTGCCGCGCGGCATCGTCGTGCTGTTAACCGCGCTGGTTATCTACACGCCATTGTCGTTCATCGTGATACAAAGCTTTTTGTCCGCGCCATTTTTCTCGCCGGCAAAGGACTGGAGCCTTGAATCCTTTGGCTTTATTTTTACCGACCCTGACTTCTATAAGGCGCTGAAAAGCGGCTTTATTCTCGCATTCGGTCTGGTCATTATCGCCATTCCTCTGGGCGGCATACTGGCCTTCCTGATGGTACGTACCGACTTACCGGGTAGACGTCTGATTGAGCCGCTGATCCTTGTGCCTATTTTTGTTTCACCGATGGTGCTGGGTTTTGGCTATGTGGTGGCCGCAGGGCCGGTAGGCTTCCTGTCACTGTGGGCACAATCGCTGATTGGCTTCGTGCCGTGGAATATCTACGACATGTCGAGCATCGTGGTGATTGCGGGTCTGACGCACGTGCCGCACGCCTACCTCTATATCTCGTCGGCGCTGCGCAGCGTGAGCTCAGACGTGGAGGAAGCCGCGCGTATCTCCGGCGCTTCCCCGCTACAGGTGATGACCTCGGTCAGCCTGCCGATGGTTCGCCCCTCGATTCTGTACGCCGTTGTGCTGCTGTTTTTCCTCGGTCTGGAAGTCTTTGGTCTGATGCTGGTGCTGGGCGATCCGGAAGGCAACATGGTGCTGGCGACCTACCTGTACCAACTGACCAATAAACTGGGTACGCCGTCGTATCACCTGATGGCGGCGGTCGCGGTGGTGCTGATTTGTCTGACCATCCCACTGGTCATGCTACAACGTCGCCTGATGCGTACCGCTAACCGCTTCGTCACCATGAAGGGTAAAGCCTCGCAGGCCCGCGCGCTGCCGCTGGGTAAATGGCGCTGGATAGCGGGGGCTGTGGTGGCGTTCTGGCTAACCATCACCATTGGCGTGCCGCTAATGGGCGTGGTGCTGCGTGCGTTTATCTCCAACTGGGGCGTAGGCGTTTCGCTGTGGGATGAGCTGTCGCTTAGCACCTTTCGCACCATCTGGGAACAGCCGAACCTGTTGCGGGCCATCGTCAACTCCATGGCGATTGGCGTAATAGGCGGCGCACTGGCGGTAGGTTGCTATCTGTTTATTGGTATCGCGATGCACCGCAAGCCGGATAACACCACGCGTTTTCTCGACTACAGCGTGCTGGTGCCCCGTGCGGTGCCGGGCCTGCTCGCGGGTCTGGCGTTTTTGTGGGTGTTTCTGTTCTTACCGATGTGGCTCGATAACGCGCTGAAATCCGACTGGTTATCCGGCATGCCGTGGTCGCAGTGGTTGCGAGACACGCTGATTGTCTGGCTGCGCTCGCTGCGTAGCACCATTTTCAGCGTCTGGCTGGCGTATACGGTGGTGTGGATGGCCTACGGCCTGCGCCTCATCTCCTCAACGTTGCTACAAGTGGGGCCAGAGCTGGAGGAAGCGGCACGCAGCACCGGTGCGACGCGTGGCCAGATTACCCGCCACGTTACCATTCCGCTTTCGCGTTATGGGCTGATTGGCTCATGGCTGCTGATGTTCCTGATCTTTGAGCGTGAGTATTCCACGGGCGTCTATCTGCTGTCGCCGGGTACGGAAACCATCGGCTCGATGCTGGTATCTCTGTGGGCGGCAGGTGCTATCGACATCGTCGCAGCACTCTCGTTTATCAATATTCTGTTGGTGGTGGTGGGCCTGGGTATTGCCCTACGTTTTGGAGTGAAATTACATGATTGAATTATCGGTCGAGAACCTGCACTTAACCTACGGTGATAATCCGGTGCTAAAGGGCGTGACCATGGACCTCAAACGGGGCGAAGTGGTTTCGTTACTCGGGCCGTCCGGGAGCGGTAAAACCACCCTTCTGCGCGCGGTGGCCGGGCTGGAAAAACCGACACAAGGGTCAATTACCATCGGCAACAACAAGGTCTACGACGGCACCCCGCGCAGCGAAATCCCCGCCGAAGAGCGTAATCTGGGGCTGGTATTCCAGTCCTATGCCTTGTGGCCGCATAAAACCGTATTTGAGAATGTGGCCTACCCGCTGAAGTTGCGCAAAGTTTCCACCGCAGAGATCAACCAACGGGTACAGGGTGTGTTGGATCAACTGGGCCTGGGACATCTGGGTAAGCGCCATCCGCATCAACTTTCTGGCGGCCAGCAACAGCGCGTAGCGATTGGCCGGGCGCTGGTTTATAACCCACCCGTGATCCTGCTCGATGAGCCATTATCCAACCTTGATGCAAAACTGCGGGAAGAAGCGCGCGTATTCCTGCGTGAGCTGATTATTAATCTCGGGTTGTCCGCGCTAATGGTGACGCATGACCAGGGAGAAGCGATGTCGATTTCTGACCGCATTTTGTTGCTCAACAACGGCAAAATTGAACAGCAGGGTACGCCGCAAGAGATGTATGGTTCCCCAAAAACGCTGTTCACCGCTGAGTTTATGGGCAGCAACAACCGTCTGCATGGCAAAGTCACTGACGTGCGTGACGGCAAAGCACGTATTGAAGGACGCGACTGGGTCCTGTGGGGTCAGGCGGGCGACGGCGTTCAGGTTGGCCATGAGGGCACCGCGGTGATCCGCGTTGAACGTGTGGCGCTGGCCGACGGGCCAGGCGAAAACCAGTTGGCTCTCCCGTTGCTCACCAGCATGTATCTCGGTGACCGCTGGGAGTACCTGTTCCGCACCGTAGCTGATGATTTTGTCATCCGCGCCTACGGCAACGAAGTACGCGATCCTCAGCATTGCCACCTGGCGTTACCCGAAAAACATGTTTGGGTGTTCCCAAAAT
>NZ_SZWR01000003.1:0-41169 GCF_005280875.1 Citrobacter sp. wls827 | reverse complement strand
AAGGGAGCGGCTGTCGCTGCTCCCTTCTGGAGGAAGGATAGCGGTAATACAGAAGATTTATTTGAGTACAATGAGATGATGATGACATCAAACGGCCTGGGCCTGGTACAGGAAATGGGAAAAATCAGTCCGAGGAAATAGAGAAATGGTGCCGATAATAGGAGTCGAACCTACGACCTTCGCATTACGAATGCGCTGCTCTACCAACTGAGCTATATCGGCCCTGATAAGGACATGCCCACGAATGCGAACACGGGGTAGAAGGTTAAAACTAACCGGGCGATGCGTCAATGGCCTTGTGAATCAAACGCCTAATTTTGCATCATCCGGTTTCAATTACGCACGAATCGTGTCGTGACAGGAATGCTTGTACCCGGTCGGGTATGACTATAGCCAGCGGCGAACCTGTCGCTCAAAGCGATCCCATTCCAGCCCGAAATGTTTTCGCAATTGTTCCTCTTCAAAATCAATATGCAATCTGGCAACCGCCAGCATAAACAGCGGTACAGCCACTACGCCAGCCGGACTGCCGATGAACAGAGCAAAGGCTAGCTGGAGTCCGCTCATACCAAGGTAGATCGGGTTGCGACTCCAGGCGTAACATCCGCCGGTAACAAGCGTGGTCGATTTATTTGCATGAAGCGGGTTCAGGGTCGTACGTTTCATCCGCATTTGCCATGCGGTATGCAGTATCATCCACAGACTGACACTGGCCAGTAATGCGCTTATCACGATATTTACCGCGCCAAATGTGAAACGTGAGCTCGCCGTCAACGCATCGGCAACGAGGAAAAGTACTAAGATGAGTGGCGGCGGAAACCAGGCCCTTAATTTTTGCAGGAAATGACGCATGGCTATGGACTAACCTCGGAAGCGGTTTGATTAACGCTGATACCGTTATAAATACCCTGTAAAAGACACATAAACAAACGATGCTTCATTCACCACAGGCTTTCGCCTTCACCAGACAGGCAGGATCTGTAGCACTAACCTCTGCAAAAATACCGGCATCAGAGGCATCCGCCCCTGATGTTCCCGACAGGTTTACGCTGAAAAAGTTGAATCCGACGCTGATTCAAACAACCCTACAGACTGCTTGTAAAAACGCATAAAATCATCAAACATCACTGGCGGTAAAAATTGATAGCCCTGCAGGTAATCCACATTATTTTTCCCCAACCATTGCTGCTGATAGCCATATTCAACGCCTTCCGCCACCATGCGTAATCCCAGGAGCCCGGAAAGATGAATGATTGACTCGAGCATAGGGATATGTTGCTCAGCTTCTTTAATAGCCTTGATGAAAGTTTTATCAATTTTGATAACATCCAGGTCTAACTCATTGAGATAGCAGAGGTTAGCGTATCCCGTCCCAAAATCATCTAAAGCAAACAGAACTCCTCTGTTTCGCAACGATCGTATCAGCTCTTTGATGGCTGGAGTGATAGTGAGAGTCTGATTTTCGGTTATTTCAATCATTAATTTTATCGGTAGTCTTTGCGTTATCTCCATAAAATTAAGGCATTCCCAATAAAAAACGGGATTACTTAAACCTGATGGACTGACATTAAAGGAGACGAATAGTGTTTTATTTATCCCTTCGCTTCCGTCGACCAGATTACGCGCAACGGTGGTCATTAAATAGCTCGTTAACTCATTCATTAAGCCACTTTTTTCAGCCAGAGGTATAAACTCACGCTGAGAAATCGCATAATTATGGCCCTGTGGCCATCGAGCCAAAACCTCAACGCCACAGACGTCCCCATTGATATTTACGATGGGCTGAAAATAAGGAATGATTTCTTCATTCCTTATTGCCATACTCAGTCGACCAGAATCTGAGACATCATATGCTTCGCCGTAAATTACATTCTCACCAGAATAATTGTTTGTCGGGTAACCTTCATGCAATAAATTATTCCTGGTTAAAAAAATGATGGTTTCATTAAAATGAGAAAATCCCAGGCGAGCGGTTATCCGTTCCCGATATCGATACACTGACTTAGTTGTTAGTGAGTTAGCAATACAAAAATCGTGCAACTTTTCTTTTGTGAATGATGCATACAACATTTCCTCTTCAAATTCAGTCAAATGAAAAGTAAACATCGTCGAACCTTTAGTGACCTCCACAACCTCATTGGGTGCCATTAAATTGGCTCTTAGCTGAGAAATCAATTGATCAGATAATTCTCGTCCATTAATGAAAGCATACTCCTCGTATCCTCGATTAACAGAACGAGTTTCATTCATCCGAAGAACAATACAGTTTATGTTGATAAACTGCGTGCTATTTCTCTGAAACCATTTCCTGACCAGGAGCAATGGTAACCGGTTATCGATCACCAGCAAACAGGACGGGTGTCGTGGAATAACTGACTGCGTACCAGAAATAAATGTTCGCGCATCAACCAGTACCAGATTTGGCAGCCATGCTTTTATCCCTGAGAAAAGAAAAATATCATAACTGAGCAGAAAAACCTTTTTCATATTCATAGTTACCACCAACTTAAATTTATGGCATAGCAGGTCCCTCGTTATATACACGAGAGAATATACAACACCTTCAGCCTCCAGCAATTATAAGGCGGTTCGTGAACTAACTTTATCCATAAGTCATATCACGTAGTTTCAGATTTTATAATCACAATTATCCATATGCGTATTCCCATTAAATGGTAAATCCATTTTAAATATCGAAAAAGGAAAATTCCTAATTTTCACCAGTACAAATCCTTTTACTCATTTTCACCACAAGACAAAATAAAAGACTACAAACATAAGAAATAACAAAACATAAAACCACAAAAATCAAAATACTAACATATTACCTCGATTTATGCTGCCCGACAAACCATGAGCGTACGTCGCAGATCTCTTATCGCATAGACATTTCCGGCGATACGGATGACCTTATAATAGAAAATATCCTGTTGAGACATAAGCAGTTCTGTAATTTCATCGGGAACATTATCATTTTTGTTTTTGACGATAGCCTGGCGACGAGTTTGCAAATATCCGTCGCGGTCTTTGCCAATAAAATTCAGAACAACATTACGATCTACAGCATAGTGCTTACCTTGAATATTAAGGCTCCCTACCTGGGATACCCGCCCTTCGGTAGCGGAAGAAATACGAAAAACCAACAGAACTTCACCTTCAATTTTTACCCCCTGAGTTTGCGCCTGCAAATGAAGGTAATTCTTGGCAGAGCAGGTCAACGTCTCAGGTTCTTGATGGCGATAAAAAAAGTATGCTGTTATCACAGCAAGAAAGATCGCCCCGCTAATAAAGATAATTTTCGCATTCACGGGCAACCCCTCCTTTATCCAGCGTACAGATCCCCAAAAAATTCTCTTTAAGATTATTACCTGCCGATAAATTATTATCATCATAAAAAACAATTGTTTTCTTGCCATTATGACAAATTGTATTTACTTTTCGCCACATATCAGAAGATAAAAATTCCTTCGTTTTATCAGCATTATTGTCATCGGCAGTATAAAGTTCACAATCACCTATTGCCCTGATATAGATAAAATTCGTGGTACCTGAGTTAAGAGCTGGCAATATCAAAACCGCGCTCCCAAGAAAAGCGAACAACAAAATGAACAGAAGAATATTTTTGCGTTTCGGTGTTGCGGGTGAATTCACCGTTTCTGTTACCGAACGAACAGGTACATCCCTACTGAAAGATGACTGTTCATCATTGACCGAAGCATGGAACAAAAATCCCTGCCGGGGCAACGTTTCAATGGGGTTTTCGGCCCCCAACTCACTAAATGCTTTTCGCAATATACTGATACTTTTATTAAGGCTATGACCCGATGGGGCCATGCCATGCTTCTTCCATACTTCTTCTATGATAAACTCACGGTGGAGTTGTTGATTTTTATAGGCAATGAATAGCTCAAGTAGTCTCGCTGTAGATGCCGAAAGGATTATTGTAGTATCGCGATGTTTCAGGCTTTTTCTGGTGGAATCGTACTCAACCTGATCATTAATTATACTTTTCATACTACCTGACTCTTAAATACCGTGACATGGAGTACAAATGACCAAAGTTTCATCTGTGCCAAGCTGATTACTGCATTGTATAAAGATAGTTACAGTATAGGTTCGATATCTAACCATGACATATCGGATCAGACTCAATACTTACTATTGATTGAGTTTGAAGCACCCCTGACCCACTGGAATGTATTTCTGCAACGCTACGATAAACTTTCGGTTTTTAGTTTTCAGCTCGCTGCTACGCCAGGTTTCACCCGGCAACACATAATGCATGGTGGCTTCATCATCGGTTGAGTTGCACCCCTGATGTACGATGATTTTAAAAAAAGTATTCCCGGTGTTTTTCAATGTTCCGTTAGCCTCATCAATGGTGTAGGCCAGATTTATGTTTCTCGGGCGAACAACCAATATGGTGTCCATAGCGATCACCGGGAGAGCCTGCCCGCCTTTCCCTTGATTACGTTCAGTAAACAGCGTGATCGGCATTTCACGAAACAGAATTCGGTAATAGCGTTCTTTATCATCCTGCGGCCCACGGTAGAAAATCTTAAAAAACTCACTCGCCTGCGGAGCCAGTGAAAAATTCAGCGGAGTAAACAGAAGTTCGCCTTCAGCAATAGCACTCCTGTTTTCTCCTCCCGGTCCCGGCTTATCAATTTTTACTGCGCCGATACTGTATAAATTCTGTTTCTGGCTATCGTTATAGATTCGTTTACTGATAAATGATTTATCCGACGGCATCTCATAAATGGTCGACTCCAGGTAGACTGCCTGTGTAGAGAATGCTGTCAGACCGGAAAGTAGAATAAATACCCATCTAAGCGCCAGACGACGGCGGTTCATGGCGTCACTCCCACCCAATTCGCCGTGACTTTTATCTCTCCACTAGCGCTGACGACACCTTCCCAGTCAGCGCCGGAAACGGTTAACATCGAACGCGAATCATTCATTGAGAAAAGCAACTTTAAATCAGTAGCATAATAGCTTCCATCGTCATTGTTATTTGCGTCCCAGGGCGTCTGTTGCCACTGCGCATCTCTCATACTGACTGCCGCTTCACTGCAGCTATTTCGTTTTTGCACCACGCCCCCCGACTGACTGTTGTACTGCAGAAAAGCGGGAATGGGGACGGACAGCCCGCCTTGCGCAGACGTAAACAGACAGTAGGGCACACTGTTTATCGTCGTACTTTCCCCAATAACTTGCGCGGTGATACTGTCGGCCTGACGGGGGCCTGAGACGGTTACGGTGTAATCCATTTCTATAGGAGCGGCATCACCAATCGTGCCACTACCGCTCGCAGAAGCTGTGTTGTCCGAAGAGACGATACTGATCCCATACTCCTTCGGCACAATATTAAGCTGTAGCGAAGGGGTAAACTGGTAGTGTCCTGACTCTGGTGTTAAGCCATTATAAAAGCCGAAGGTAAAGGGCTGACTGTTAGTAATGCTGATCCCTGAATCGACAAGATTCTTCAAAAATGCTTTTGACAGAAAAATATAAATGTATTCTCCAGAGGTCGTAAAAACGTTGTAATAAGCAGTTGAAGTACCATAGTTATACCAGTTTGAACCATTCCCGGAGTATCTCACGGTGGCCGCTCCGGGCGTAAAACCTAGCATCGCCGTGTCGACAAAAGCGCGAAACGTCAAGGAGGCGGTCAGATTGGCCGTTTGTTGCAAGTTATAACTCACCATTTTGCAAATCACACCGTCAGTACCGCCCACCACGCCAAGTTCGCAATAACCAGAGTCTTTGGTGATGCTCGGCGTACCATCGCTGGCAACCCAAAGCTCCTGAAATGCGTTAGTCGAGACAAGTGACAGATGACCGCGTTTAGTTAACGTGTAATTGACGTAATTCCATGATCCTGTCGATTGGTCTTTGCACCGTTGCCCGGAAGAATAATCATAATTCACAGAAGTATAACAGCGGTTGAACACATAGGTTTCGCTGCTACCGGTAGGCACATTGCGAAAGTACTCATAAGCAGTATCGGTCAGGGAAGCGAATCCGTAGGCGCCACCAATAACGCCTGCGACAGAGCCGACCTGCGCATGATAAAAACCGTTTTTGTCTGTGCCCAATCCGGCAATAAACCCGGTTGATGGACATTGAGTGCCACTATAACAACGGATTCCCCGGAAAGGCCCGTTAATCGGGGAGTTATCAATCCACATGTCCTGATAATAATGTCCAGGCGCAGTCCAGCCGACAAAACCTAAATACCCGAGACTGACCTGAGAGGTACCGTATTTTATCCACGTGTTTGATCCGCTGAAACGTGGATCAAGTGCCGATGGGGTAATAAAGTATTCACTATCAATGGCATTTTCGATAAACAAATAGTTATTACTGACTGAGCCGGAAGAGATTGCATTCAACGCCAAAGCAGGCACAGGTGAAAAACTCCCTACGGTACAGATTACAGTAGCTAATTTAATCAATACTTTCATTTTATTACCTCTGCGCCATCGTGGTTTGCGTTGCACATTTCACATCACCAATCCACGCTGCGCCCCGTGCTTTTTCCAAATCAAGATCGGCTTCGCATATGCTGCCATTGGCTGAAATTAACGTGATGACCGGATACTTTTTATCGATATCAATAGCAAACTCACCCTTTTCATCCGTACGCGTTTTACCGATGTGGTTATGGATATCGGTATTTGCAGCCAACTGCCCATCGGGATAACGAATGCGCCCGAATACGGTGACCATGCTTTTCACTTCAGGGTTGATAACACCCACATTACCCGGATATAGCGTCAGCTCCTGTTTGCGTCCTGAAACAATATCGAAGCTGTCCTCAGAGTTTTTATCATTGAGGATTTCCAGCTTGTACTGAGCATAGGGCGGCAGTGCAATGAAATTTGATTTACCGCTGAGAAGATAGTTGCGGTTATTAATCTTCGCAGCCAGTTTCCCTTCGCCGGTCAAATCTGTTTTCACAATGATGCCAGACCGCTGCCGCTCTTTACTCAGGCCGAAATCTTTACCTGCCCACGCCAGAGAACCCTGGGAAGAGAAGTTCATATTGGTGGAGTTGTCAGCAGAACGCGTTACCGATACGGTGCCGGCGTTATATTTCGTGTCATAACTCAAATTGCCGTTTACCGAATAATTATTGTCGTAATACTGTTCACCACTCAGACGCGTTGATGCCGACAATCCGACCGATTTAATCGGGCCCTCAGCATACTGCTTGCGCGCGCTGAGATTACCCTGAGTACTGCCATAGCGATCCCGGGAGACGCCCATGCTCAACCAGGATGCCAACGGCAACGATAAATCCAGACTGACATAACGTTCCTGTCGCCCATCGTCATTCCGGTTGTTGTAGTAATAACGCTGAATACCTGCACGCAACCCAACCGTGGCATACCTGCCTGAATAAAGGGTCGTGCTGTAGTCCAGATTACGATATTTATTTCCCGAGTAGCGATTCTCCGTCTGACTCACGGTGAGCGAGCCGCCATGAGGAATAAACTTTCCGAGGTTAAGAGTCCCGCCAATGGAATAATTATCACGCTCCTGCATGGGCAGACGATCGCCAATTTTACTGTCTTCACGAGATGCCCAAAGGGAACCGTATCCCTCAGGTACATTAAGGTTGATGTTACTGATATTTCGCCATGACGAATCGTTCGCCACCAGCGTCTGATTGCCAATGCTTACGTATTCATTCACATTGAGCGTGACATCCGTTTCATTAACCGCATTGTTGTCAAAACCGTAGAGCGTGGACTTCAGGCCCAGCCCCGACAATATCGCCAGCGTCACCGATGCGGCCCCCCCGGCAATCCAGGTCTGCTCGCTGCCCAAATCCTGATAATGATTTCGCTTATAACTCACACGGTCATAATCCAGTGAACCACCAAACAGCTGCCACGAGAGCTGATCAATCCCGGCAGCTTGCTGGCGGGCAAAGATTTTATTAACCCTGCTGATACGACTATTAATTGTCCGGCCATTGACGACGATATCTACCGTGACGTCATAAACACCATACGGAAAACGACTGGTATCAATTTCATAACTGCCCATATTAAAGTTCTGCACGCTGAGCAAACGCCCATCACGGAAGACATGAACCTCGCCAGCGGCTGGCAAAAATACGGTAATCGGCGTGAGTGAAAGCGCGGTATTCTCAACAACCGTACTTCCTTTGTTTCCGTAGCTCACACCGTAAATTTTCCCGCCATTCAGTGCATTCAGGCTGGCAATAGACTGGACATTCCAGGTGTCGAGCATCCCGAGCGCCAGTCGATAACCGTCATAATCACGCTCATACATCGCACGATAGAGTTTGCTGGTGCCGTTGCTGTCGCCGATGCCGTAAAACGAACCGTTAATGTTGATATGGTGCTCACGCTGCGATGTTGTGTTGTCAACCGTCAGATAGCTGCGGGTACTGCTGCCATTATGATAATCGTTGTAGTAGGTACCAAAGTTATAGTTCAGGACGTTAGAGAGAGACTCCACGCTGGAAGGTCCAAGCAGGCTACTGCGTGCGACAATCGCTTCAGTTAACGCATCTTTGCTGACAATCATCTCCAGGTGAAATGAAGAGACGTTGAGCTGCAGGCATGCATTGTCCGATAGCTCGATATTGGTGTTATCGTGAAATTTCACATCACGAATTTTTTCTACCAACGCACGAGTTTTTCCAGATAACACGGCATTATTAGGCAATTCAGCAAGAGTCAGGGCTTTAACTGTAATATTGCCATCAACAAGCGAAATCACCGCATCGGCAATTTTTTGCTGACTTTTCTCGTCAGTCTCGTTGTAACGAATATATACCGGCACCGTCATTCCCTGCTCCAGTGAACGGGCGAAAGCACTGGGAATAACGTAATTACCCACTTTTACTGGGGCTGCATGTGAAGTTCCTGGTGTCAGCGCAAGAAAAAGACAAATGCTACCGCCGACAATATTTATTGTTGTCATATGCATCCTTACATTCCGGTATTTTTATTTATCCCGTACAGATGGCTGCAATCGACCATCACTTCACTGTAATAAACTGCTTACCGTGCCAGATACCGATGCGTGAACGGCTATTGCTGATGTCGGTAAACTGTAATTTTATTTTCGTACCCGGCATAATGTAATAACGTTCGCGACAACCTCGTCCCTGATCGCGAGCCTTGTCTTTGCAAGCGCCATAGGCGATCACACGAAATGAAACATTGCCGGTATTGGTAATAACATCGCCATTACGGCTGTATTCAAAACGCTCTTTGCGCGGTGCGACCACCAGAATAGTGCCAATTTCTGCCGACGCTGTTGCAACCGCCATTTTATTCGCCCGGGTTTCCACGCTCTCGGTGACCGGCTCATCTATCCATTG
Source organism: Citrobacter sp. wls827 (assembly GCF_005280875.1). NCBI lineage: Bacteria > Pseudomonadati > Pseudomonadota > Gammaproteobacteria > Enterobacterales > Enterobacteriaceae > Citrobacter > Citrobacter sp. wls827. The sequence goes on along the minus strand of NZ_SZWR01000003.1, from coordinate 31,802 downwards.
CAGACGATAATAACGTTCGAGATCATCTGCTGGTCCTTTATAAAAGAAGCGAAAAACATCCTTTGCCTGACCAGGAAGAATAAGATTGGCAGGTGTAGAAAGTAACTCTCCGGAATTAACAGGCTTTATTTCGACTCCCCCCGCCAAAGGTGATGACAATTGTTTTACCGAAACACTGACATAACGCGCCGCATCAGTTGTATTAGTAATTTCTTTCGATAATGAACTCTCAGCAGAAGTCATTATCGATGTGATTTCACCCACATTAATTGCCCATCCGGGAAAAGATGCTACTAACCCTACCAACATCGCTGTCGGTAAATATTTTTTCATGACGCCATTCCTGATAAATTCGGGAGAAAAAATTCTCCCGAATTTTTATTACTTAGGCAGACGGAGTCGTCCAGGTTGCATTAAACTGTACTTTTACATCGCCGGTCCAATAGCCGTCTGGCAGAGCAGAGTAATCCGTTACTGTCTGGCTACCATCAGAAGTCGCTGACGCGATGGTGAATTTGAAGTTGGATTGATCGCTGACACGAGCAGCACCGTTATAAGCGCCATCAGCCATCAGGCTTTCAAGACCAGAAGTCGAACTGGAGTTAACCAGGACAGTATCTGATGAATTAGTCAGCGCGGTGCCATTCCATGCCACCCCTACGTTCAGGGTAGACGCATCGCCACTGGCGTTGGTCAGCGTGTTACTAATGATCTGAGCAGTCAGCTCAAAATCAGTTGCCGTTTCCTGACCCTGAATAGTCACATCAAAAGCACCGTCCTGAGAGTTGAAGGCGTTCAGTCCTTCAGCATACTGGAAAGTCAAAGAGTTCAGCGGAGTGACAACCAACATGCTGGTGGTATCTTTTGTTGCCGTCGCGTCCCACGAGGCAGTTGCAGAAGCAGTAACGTCTGCCATTGCATTTGCTGCAACAAATACAGAAGCCAGAGAGGTTACTAATAATAATTTTTTCATTTTTATCTTCTCCTAAGAACAAACTCACCACCGAGTCTTATTTTTAAATCACTCCAGCGGTTCCATTAATTGCGAGCCAGAATTGCCGCGCCCCAAAATTATCATTTGAATTAAGTAACATCTCAACAAACCCTGAAACGCAAAAATTACAAAAAACTAAGAATTTTCCCACCAAAAAATCTATCTAAGAAGTTTCCTAAGACGCAATTACTTAAAATATGCCATGTTTCAGAATTATCACCCACACAAATAAGTAATACCAAACAATTCATCTTTTTTATGTTTTTGATAAATATCAAAAAGATCATACAAATAGCACCTAAGCAAAACCCTTACAAAACATAAAGATAATTAACACCTCCATATTTTCTCTATAATGCTTATTATTTGTTGCAATTATGCTAAATTTTTAACTTCACAAGAAAATTCTCATAAAATATTCATATATGAGGGAATATTCTTATAAAATAAGCACTAAGCTGGAGGATTAGTATTCGAATTGATAATTATTTCACAAAAATAAAACCAGGAACTTTCCATATAAAAAGAATATTCCTGGAATATCAAGATTTATATAACGTTCAACCATGAGAGATTTAGCTGAAACCTTTTAATCCCAAATAACTATTAAGTGTTACCGTACGCACTCGATGTAGGGTAATCAAATTTTGTTGTTCGAGGGATTTTAATGAGCGGCTAACGGTTTCAATTTTAAGGTCAAGATAACTGGCAATTTCCTCCCGGGAGAATGGCAAGTGTAGCGTCGTTTCTGGCCTGCCAATACGTAAATGCATCTCGTAAAATTCCACCAGAAAAGCAGCGATCCTGGCCTCAGCATGTTTATTCGCATAGCGCCGCAGTTTTTCAACAATGAATCCATTGTCCCTGCAGAGAAACTTGATGACTGCGGCAGCAACCGACGGATCCTTTTCTGCTACTTTGAACAACCGCGCAATATCGATATGACATACCTCCGCAGCCGTTGCCGCCTTAATCGTTGTCAGGTACTTCCCCCCTTCGACAGCATCCAGCGCCATGATATCTCCCGGAACATAAAAGCGACTGATAAAATCGTTATCACCGCATTCCACGCTGGACTTGCAGTATCCCTCGTGAATAACAAAAAGCATGTTTGCGGCTTCATCCTGCCTGGCGAGTATCTCCCCTGCTTTAAACCTTCTTCTTTTGTCTATTAATCGGTGTTGATTATCACGATCAATTGCCGCTCCCTTTGGACACAGCGAACAATGGCGGGGGGGAAACGGGTTGCCGAGCGGCACAACAGGAATGCGATGTTTGTGAATATCCGATTTCACGCAACAACTCCTCATAAAAATGAGACTGATTCTAATAGATCGGGCCATGGGAACAATACGTGAACTGAAGACCAGGAAAATTCATGCTGGCGGGGAAAATTCTGTGATACATCGCCTTTATGGCGCAGGGACGCATGGGTCAAAACCAGACTGATGATGTTAAAACGCAGGATAGAAAAAATGTGGCAGTGGAGTGAAGGTTAGAATTAACTGGGCGATGCCTTAATAGCCTTGAAAATCAGAGTGCTATTATGGCATCGCCCGTTTTCAATTACGCACGGATCGTGTCGTCGCCGAAGCCAACCCATTTGTATGTAGTCAGTGCTTCCAGCCCCATTGGGCCACGCGCGTGTAATTTTTGCGTGCTAACTGCCACTTCCGCCCCGAGCCCAAACTGACCGCCATCGGTAAAACGGGTGGAGGCGTTCACATACACAGCGGAAGAATCGACTTCATTCACAAAACGATCGGCGTTGCGCAGCGTACGCGTCAGAATCGCATCGGAATGCTGAGTACCATGCTCACGAATATGGGCAATGGCATCATCCAGACTGGTGACGATTTTCACGTTCAGATCCAGCGATAAAAACTCATCGTCATACTGTTCCTCTTTTACCGCTACGACGTTTGCCGGTCCGGCCTGCAACGCGGCAAGCGCAGCATCATCTGCATGAAGCGTCACGCCGCTTTCTGCCATTTGCTGGCTTAGAGCAGGCAGGAAGCGCTCAGCGATACTCTGATTCACCAACAGTGTTTCGACAGTATTACACGTGCTCGGACGCTGGGTTTTGGCGTTAACGATAATCTTCAGTGCCGGGGCGATCTCCGCCGTGTCATCTACATAGATATGACATACGCCAATACCACCGGTGATAACCGGGATAGTCGACTGCTCACGACACAGCTTGTGCAGGCCCGCGCCACCGCGAGGGATCAGCATATCGATGTACTTATCCATACGCAGCATTTCAGTGACCAGCGCACGATCCGGGTTATCAATCGACTGCACCGCGGCAGCCGGTAAACCGCAGGCTTGCAGCGCATGCTGGATCACCGCAACAGTGGCGGCGTTCGTCCGGTACGTCTCTTTTCCTCCGCGCAGGATCGCCGCATTGCCGGTTTTCAGGCACAAGGTAGCCACATCAACGGTGACGTTTGGACGCGCTTCATAAATCACGCCAATCACGCCCAGCGGCACGCGACGACGCTCCAGACGCAGACCGCTATCCAGCAGACCACCGTCAATCACCTGCCCGACCGGGTCAGCGAGATTACACACCTGGCGTACATCGTCAGCAATCGCTTTCAGACGCGCTGGCGTCAGTGCGAGGCGATCAAGCATCGCTTCGCTCAGGCCATTTTCACGCGCCTGTTCAACATCCTGTGCGTTCGCGCTGAGGATGCTTTCCGTTTGCGCTTCCAGTTCATCAGCAATGGTTTCCAGCACGCGGTTTTTTTCGCGACTGGAGAGTAGCGCCAGCTTATATGACGCAGCTTTGGCAGCAATGCCCATTTGTTCCAGCATATGCCTGTTCCTTAACGGGTAATCATATCGTCGCGATGGACAGCAACCGGACCGTATTCGTAGCCCAGGATGGTGTCGATCTGTTGTGAGTGATGTCCGGCAATACGGCGCAGCGCATCGCTGTTATAACGTGTAACGCCATGGGCAATATCGCGCCCTTCCAGATTGCAGATGCGGATCACTTCACCACGAGAGAAGTTGCCTGTCACGCTTTTAATCCCTTTTGGCAATAATGAGCTGCCGCGCTCCAGAATCGCTGCGGTAGCGCCCTCATCAACGGTAATTTCCCCGGCAGGCGGCGCGCCGAAGATCCAGCGTTTACGGTTCTCCAGTGGAGAGGCCTGAGCATGAAAACGCGTCCCAACGGAAACGCCTTCCATCACGTCGCCAATCACGCCCGGTTTGCTGCCTGCGGCAATTATGGTGTCGATGCCGGCGCGGCAGGCCACGTCGGCGGCTTGTAATTTTGTTCCCATCCCGCCGGTTCCCAGACCAGAGACGCTGTCTCCGGCAATGGCGCGCAGCGCATCATCAATACCGTGCACGTCTTTGATAAGCTCCGCCTGCGGATTGGTGCGCGGATCGGCGGTAAACAGCCCCTGCTGATCGGTCAGCAGCAGCAGCTTATCGGCTCCGGCAAGGATCGCCGCCAGCGCCGAAAGATTGTCGTTGTCACCGACTTTAATTTCAGCGGTCGCCACCGCATCGTTCTCATTGATGACCGGAACAATGTTGTTATCCAGCAGCGCGCGCAGCGTATCGCGGGCGTTGAGGAAGCGCTCTCTGTCTTCCATATCCGCACGCGTTAGCAGCATCTGCCCGATATGAATACCGTATATCGAGAACAGCTGTTCCCACAGTTGAATCAATCGGCTCTGCCCTACCGCCGCCAACAGCTGTTTCGACGCTATCGTTGCCGGGAGCTCAGGGTAACCAAGATGCTCACGTCCGGCGGCAATCGCGCCCGAAGTAACGATAACAATACGATGTCCTGCAGCGTGGAGCTGTGCGCACTGGCGAACCAGTTCTACGATATGGGCGCGGTTCAGGCGGCGCGATCCGCCCGTTAACACACTGGTGCCAAGTTTTACCACCAGCGTCTGGCTGTCACTCATGATTCTCTGCCATTCAAAATTGGGGAAAATGATATCAAACGAACGTTTTAGCAGGACTGGCCCCGGTTGCCAACAGCCAGCGCACAAAGCATGAAATTTTATTGCGCAGGATCAGCAAGCGTAGCGGCAGACTTTGACGCATTTATTACAGACACAAAAAAACATTCTTTTTTAAAAATATTCTTACTTTGTCATAAAACGTTCATTGCCAGACGTTAAAAACCCTCCTGTCTTTTAACGGGGATCACACCCAGTAAATATTAGCGCGTACTTTAAATCAGGAATGAAAATGAAAAAGAGCACTCTGGCATTAGTGGTGATGGGAATTGTTGCATCGGCGTCCGTACAGGCGGCAGAAGTCTATAACAAGAACAGTAATAAACTGGACTTGTATGGCAAAGTCAAAGCGATGCACTACATGACTGATTATGACAGCAAAGACGGCGACCAGAGCTATATCCGCTTAGGTTTTAAGGGCGAAACACAAATTAACGATCAACTGACCGGTTATGGTCGTTGGGAAGCTGAGTTCGCAGGGAATAAAGCGGAAAACGAAACCAATCAGCAAAAAACACGTCTGGCTTTCGCCGGTGTGAAATTAAAAGATTTTGGCTCGTTTGATTATGGTCGTAACCTGGGTGCGCTGTATGACGTGGAAGCCTGGACGGATATGTTCCCGGAATTCGGCGGTGACTCTTCCGCGCAGACCGATAACTTTATGACCAAACGTGCTAGCGGCCTGGCGACCTACCGTAATACCGACTTCTTCGGCGTCGTCGATGGTCTGGACCTTACCCTGCAATATCAGGGCAAAAACCAGGACCGCGATGTGAAGAAACAGAACGGCGACGGCTTTGGTACCTCCGTGACGTATGACTTTGGCGGCAGCGATTTCGCCATCAGTGGTGCGTATACCAACTCCGACCGTACCAATCAGCAGAACCTGCAAAACCGGGGTACTGGCGATAAAGCAGAATCCTGGGCGACAGGTTTAAAATATGATGCCAACGACATTTATCTGGCAACGTTCTATTCTGAAACGCGCAATATGACACCTATTTCCGGTGGCTTTGCTAACAAAACTCAGAACTTCGAAGTGGTTGCTCAGTACCAGTTTGACTTTGGTCTGCGTCCATCCCTGGGTTATGTGCTGTCGAAAGGTAAAGATATTGAAGGCGTAGGTAATGAGGATCTGGTGAATTATATCGACGTGGGCGCAACATACTACTTCAACAAAAATATGTCAGCGTTTGTTGATTATAAAATCAACCAGCTCGATAGCGATAATAAACTGGGCATCAACGATGATGATATCGTGGCCGTCGGTATGGTTTATCAGTTCTGATGTAACATAAAAAATGCCGGATGGGGTTGCGCCGCCATCCGGCATTTTGCTGTTCATTATGCCGTTAATTTAACCGGCTCATCCTTAAAGTCGTCAGCAGGCTCCAGCGCCAGATTCAGCGTCGTTAACAACCCACGCAACTTTTCATGAGGTGTATTCCAGTCGCTCTACCACTTCAGTCTCTTTAATCGGCACGGCGGTCCAGTTGCCATCTTTATCGAACAAACCAAACTGGTAGCTGTACGTAAAGCGTTTCTCCTGCGCTTCCAGCTCCATCCACCAGCCCCAAAATTCACGTTTCTCTGGTGCCGGTTTCACGTTGACGCAAACAGCCAGACAATCGAAAAAGAATCGATTATCTTCGCACTGCCCTTCGCGGATGTACGGGCCAAGCGCGGTGAATTTTTTGATCAATCTACTTTTCGGGTGCCCACTCGGTAACGTCATTGCGATCTCCTTAGGTGAAGCAACTGTTTTACCAAACCAATAAAATTTAGCAATCTATTAACACAATCTATGATTGATCCACCCGGTAATTTCTTGCAGCGCTTTGTCAAAATTGCGATACACCGGGTTGAACGGAACCTCCAGCAGCTTACCGTCAGAAGATGACGACGTAATTAAGCGAGATTCCTCTTCCGGGCTAAACGGATCGTTCTTCCAGAACCCCGAAAGCATTGGCGTCGGGCAGCGTCGCCCCAGCAGCCCTTGTACCTTTAATGAATAACGGTTTAGCTCGACGCGTAGCGCTTCATCGGACGCATCGTGCATCCCCAGACGGCTGGCCAGAACGTCAAGATACATTTCCGGTACTGAAGCCTGACGCTGTGGGTCGCTAAGCAGCGCATGAACCACCGGTCCCAGACAGGCCACAGCCTTCAGGCGCGATGATTCAAGATAGGCCAGGCGTACTGCGACGTTAGCGCCAAAGCGAAAACCGAATGCCGCCACACGGGTGTGATCCACCCAGGGAATATTCGGCAGCGCTTTTAATACGTGCTGGTGCAGCAGGCTGGAATCCTGGGTCAGTTTCCATTTTGACGAGAACCCAACCGACGGCATATCCAGCGTCAGCATGGCGATACCACGCGGAGCGAAATAGCGCTCATACAGGGTGTAGTAGTCGGTTTGCATAGAATCCAGACCACCGCACATCAGCACCGTCGGGAACGGGCCGTCGCCTTTTGGCATGTGCAGGAAGCCGGTTATCGGCGCACCGCCGGCAACGGCAAATTCCATCTCGCGCAATGTACCTGGCAGTCGTTGGGCCGCCTCTTCGTAAGCGCGGTTGGCCAGGGCCTGCGCCTGCTCTGCCAGCTCATCACCTTTTAAATGCGGGTATGCTGCAATGTTGTACAACGTGGAAGCATGCAGCCAGTGGCGTCCGCTCACCTGCGGATCCTCTTCCATAGACGCTTTCTGTTGCCAGTCCATCGCCTGCTTCGCCCACTCGTAGATCCAGTTTCCACCACGATAGCCAATGACCGTATCGTAGAGATCTTTATCCGTGCGTTCGGCTTCGCTCATGACGATACGCGCCTGCACCTCAAGGATTTCACGCGGATCGACCCCACGCCAGATCCACATCAGGCGATTCACCATGCGATACCAGTGCGGGATTGTTTTACCATCCAGAGCGGACTGCACAGATGGCTGCGCGCCGTGGTTAAAACGACGAACTAACGTTGACGTTTCAGGATGTTTGAAGCGGGGTTTAAACAGAACTTCGCTGAGGTTAGCCTGCGACATGATTACGGCCTCCATGAGTACTCACTAAGGCATAGTGTAACCTGACACCGCACAAAAAGAACAACGCCCGACAGTGCGGGCGTTGAAAACTTTTTAGATTAGCGACCAGAGATCGGCGGAACAAATACCACGCCCATATCCCACGGCTGCTCAATCCAGGTATCCTGCGGAATATCAACCACATAGTCATTCACCAGCGGGCGACCAGCCGGCTTAGCGAAGATCGTGACGAAATGCGCTTTAGGATACATTTCGCGGATAGCAACGGCGGTACCACCGGTGTCTACCAGGTCATCGATCACGATGAAACCTTCACCGTCACCTTCCGCACGCTTCAGCACTTTCAGTTCGCGCTGGTTGTCGTGATCGTAGCTGGAGATGCATACGGTATCGACATGGCGAATACCCAATTCACGCGCCAGCAATGCGCCCGGCACCAGACCACCACGGCTAACGGCAATAATGCCTTTCCATTGTTCAGAAGGCATCAGGCGGCTTGCCAGTTTACGTGCATGGACTTGCAACATGTCCCAGGTGACGACGTATTTTTCGCTCATGTGAAGTGTCCCAGCCTGTTTATCTACGGCTAATTAATAAATTGAGGGTGAACCAGGTTGCGCGAGATTATAGAGATCTGACGCACTAAAAACCAGTGTTTCGCGGAATCCGCGCCTCTTTTTGCATGCTTTATACTAGCCGTCAGCGAAGAAAGTGGTATTCTCAATCGCATCGCGCAAGCCTGACTTGTGGTGTTTTTAATTCCGCTAACCCCGTGGCCTGCAAGTCAATTTTGCAGGACATCGCCAAGGAGACTCAACGTGTCTGAACTGTCTCAGTTATCCCCGCAACCGCTGTGGGATATTTTTGCCAAAATCTGTTCTATTCCTCATCCGTCCTACCATGAAGAGCAACTCGCTGAACACATTCTGAGCTGGGCCCAGGAGAAAGGTTTCCACGTCGAGCGCGATCAGGTTGGTAATATCCTGATTCGTAAACCCGCTACCGCTGGCATGGAAAATCGCAAGCCGGTCGTTTTGCAGGCGCACCTGGATATGGTCCCGCAAAAAAATAACGACACCGTGCACGACTTCACCAAAGATCCGATCCAGCCTTATATTGATGGCGAGTGGGTAAAAGCCCGTGGTACCACGCTGGGTGCAGATAACGGTATCGGTATGGCGTCCGCACTGGCGGTACTGGCTGATGACAATGTGGCACACGGTCCGCTGGAAGTGCTGCTGACCATGACCGAAGAAGCGGGCATGGACGGCGCATTTGGTCTGCAGGCGAACTGGCTGCAAGCGGATATCCTGATCAACACCGACTCAGAAGAAGAAGGTGAGATCTATATGGGTTGCGCGGGCGGGATCGACTTTACCTCTAACCTGCCGCTGTCCCGTGAAGCAATCCCGGCTGGCTTCCAGAGCTTTAAGCTGACGTTAAAAGGCCTGAAAGGCGGCCACTCCGGCGGCGAAATCCATGTGGGTCTCGGTAACGCGAACAAGCTACTGGTACGTTTCCTGGCAGGCCACGCTGAAGAGTTAGATCTGCGTCTGGTTGATTTCAACGGCGGTACGCTGCGCAATGCGATTCCGCGTGAAGCCTTCGCCACCCTCGCCGTGGCTGCCGATAAAGTTGATGCGTTAAAAGCGCTGGTCAGCACCTACCAGGAAATCCTGAAAAACGAACTGGAAGCCAAAGAGAAAAACCTGGCGCTGCTGCTGGATGCCGTGACTAACGACAAAGCCGCGCTGACTACCTCGTCTCGCGATAGCTTCATTCGTCTGCTGAATGCCACCCCGAACGGTGTGATCCGCAATTCTGACGTCGCCAAAGGCGTGGTAGAAACCTCGCTGAACGTCGGTGTGGTAACCATGACTGACGATAATGTTCAGATCCACTGTCTGGTTCGCTCGCTGATCGACAGCGGTAAAGACTACGTGGTGAGCATGCTGGATTCACTGGGTAAACTGGCTGGCGCCAAAACCGAAGCCAAAGGCGCGTATCCAGGCTGGCAGCCGGATGCGAACTCTCCGGTTATGCACCTGGTTCGTGAAACCTATCAGCGTCTGTTCAATAAAACGCCAAACATTCAGATCATTCACGCTGGTCTGGAATGTGGCCTGTTCAAAAAACCGTATCCGGAAATGGACATGGTTTCCATCGGGCCAACCATCACCGGTCCACACTCCCCGGATGAGCAGGTTCATATCGAAAGCGTCGGCCACTACTGGCGGCTTCTGACTGAACTGCTGAAGTCTATTCCGGCGAAGTAAGTCTGCGCTAAATGCCGGATGGCGCTGTGCTTATCCAGCCTACAAGCAGATTTGTAGGCCGGATAAAGCGTTTAACGCCACCATCCGGCAATACATCAACGTCAAAGCCCCAACAATAACTGCCTTTCTATTTGTGGATCGAGCAGCGTGACATGTAATCCCACCAGCCTCACGCCTCGCCCTCCCCGACGCGCTTCCCAGGTTTTGTGTGCCGTCGCAATTAAGTCGTCTTTATTTAAGCGCGGCCAGACGTGCTCCTGCGTGGTCTGCTGAAAATCATTAAACTTGAGTTTTATCCCCTGGCGGGCGATCAGCAGATCCGGCTTGACCTTTGCCAGACGCCGTTCCAGTTCAGGATAGAGCCGCTCAATAATCGCTTCGCACTCTGACCACTGATGAATATCTTCCGCCAGCGTCCGCTCGACGCCGACGGATTTACGCAGCCGCTCGTTGTTGACGTCCCGCTCGTCAATCCCCTGGCTGCGCTCCCACAACACGCGGCCAAACTTACCAAAACGTTTGAGCAGCGTAGCCAGGTCGTATTTTTGAACATCTTCGCAGGTACGCAATCCCATTGATTCCAGCTTAGCGGCGGAGACTTTGCCGACGCCGGGAATTTTCCCCAACGGCAACGTTTTGAGAAATTCAGGGACATCAGCAGGGGTTATCACATATTGCCCGTTGGGTTTATTGAGATCGGAGGCGATTTTTGCCAGGAATTTAACCGGCGCAATCCCGGCAGAGGCGGTGAGCTGTAGTTCGTTGAAGATCGTCTGGCGGATCTCCTGGGCGATCAGCGTCGCGGAGCCGTGGCAATGAATGCTGTCGGTGACATCCAGGTAGGCTTCATCCAGCGAAAGCGGTTCGATGAGTGAGGTGTAGCGGGAGAAGATCGCCTGAATCTGGCGAGAGGCCTCTTTGTAAGCCTCGTAACGACCGGGTAACAGGGTAAGATGCGGGCACAGCTTTAACGCCATTCCGGTTGGCATCGCGCTGCGCACGCCAAATTTACGCGCCGGATAATTGGCCGTGCTGATAACTCCCCGGCGTTCACGACTACCGCCAATGGCAATGGGAATGTCACGCAGGGCGGGATTATCACGCATCTCCACCGCCGCGAAAAAGCAGTCCATATCGACATGTATGATTTTGCGCATGACTCACCTCTCACAACACTGTTTAAGTATACAGTATTTTTACGATATGAGAAGTCTGTACCTCTGCTACGTCAGTGCGGGTCCATTCATCACAAAGCGCGCATCACACAGATAACGCACAATGTCTTTTGGCGCATGGTCGGCGGGATTTCCTGCCGTACTGACAAACAACTTATTCACTTTGCGCACATTTGCCCGCAAAAGTTTTTCAATCGTCATCAGACGAAAGGCATCATCCTCGACGCAGAACAGCTCGTAGTCACCCAGGCGCTCTCCACAGATTTCACAGTGGTTCATCCAATAACGTAGTCCGGTCGTTTTACTTTTATCCAGGTAGTAATTGCTGGCTTTGATGTTCTTTTTTATCTCTTCCGGCAGCGTGTTGATATGGAACAAAAATGTATTGCGCCGCACGGACACCCATCTTTTATCATCCTGATTTTGTTTGATAAACCGGGTAAGCATCACACCATGAATATACGTGGGCTGATGGCAATTCCAGCATTGCATTTTCGACGTAATAACCAGGTAATAAGGAGCCACAATATTAAAATTGTCCGTCGCGTAAACATGCTCGCGCAGCGTCTCATTTAACTCATGAGGTTCGGCGTACCAGATACCTGAAACCGGGTCGAAATGCGCCCCCTGACAAGCCACATCGGTGACGTTATCAGTATGAATATCCAATGGAATAATATGGGCTATATCTATCATATTGCCTTCCTGCGGGATAATTTGCCCCCACATTGCGTGGGGGCGGAGAACAGAATTAATGCGTGGCGGGAGCAGAGGGTTGACGTAAAGAAGTCACCTGCTTTTGCTTGTCCAGCTTATCAACCAGCGGCTGAACCACTTTCTCGCCGTGCTGACCAAAATATTGATACAGCGTATCGGAAGCACTTTGCGTTAACACCATGATCTCAATACGACGGTTGCCTGCGCTTTCCGGGTTTTTCGCATCCAGCAGCATTTGGTCCGCCATGGCGCTAACCTGCATGACTTTATCCTGCGGCATGCCGGCGTCTTCCAGCACGCGTCGTGCTGACAAAGCACGGTCGCCAGAGAGGTTCCAGTTGTTGTAAATGTTGCTCTTATAGCTCATCGCATCCGTATGGCCGGTGATGATTATCTTGTTGTCCAGCGAGTCAAACACGGGGGCCAGCGCAACCAGCAGCGATTTAAAGAACGGCATAATTTTGGCGCTACCGCGTTCAAACATATTCCGGTTCTGGTCATCTTTAATCAGCACGCGCAGCCCCTGAGGAACAATCTCCATCTCAAGGTTGGTTTCCATATGCGCATTGCGGGCGATGACGTTAATGTCGGTCGCCAGCTCACCCAATTCACGGGCTGATTTTTGCTTCAGCAGCACCGCTTTTTCATTCACATCCAGCGCTTTTTTGGCGTTATCTTCGGTGATTTTCGCCGTCTCTTGCGGGTTAACCGTTTTATCCAGCTTGTTGCGCGTGACGTTTTTCTTCTGCGCGCCTGGCGCTATCGGCTGTTTGCCGAGCTTGTTTAACGGTGCCATGCCGCCACCGTTAAAAATAGACTGTCCATGCAGCGCCGCGACGATGTTTTCACGATCGGCCTTACTGACGCTGTTCACAATTAACTTTATCGTGGTTACTAAGGGTGCCGAGCGTATCTCCGAAGTTTCGGCCCGCTTTACGCTGGACGCCATGCCCGGCAAGCAGATGGCGATCGACGCCGATCTGAACGCGGGGCTGATTAATCAGGCCCAGGCGCAGGCCCGACGTAAAGATGTGGCGGGCGAAGCGGATTTCTATGGCGCAATGGACGGCGCGTCGAAGTTCGTGCGCGGTGATGCCATCGCCGGGATGATGATTCTGGCCATCAACCTGATCGGCGGGGTCTGTATCGGTATTTTTAAATACGATTTAAGCGCTGAAGCCGCCTTCCAGCAATATGTCCTGATGACCATCGGTGACGGCCTGGTCGCCCAGATCCCCTCTCTGCTGCTATCGACGGCAGCGGCAATTATCGTTACTCGCGTGAGCGACAGCGGCGATATCGCCACCGACGTTCGTAGCCAATTGCTGGCAAGCCCCTCCGTACTTTATACCGCCACCAGCATCATGTTTGTCCTGGCAGTGGTACCGGGAATGCCGCATTTCCCGTTCCTGGTATTCAGCGCCCTGCTGGGGTTTACCGCCTGGCGTATGAGCAAGCGCCCGAAGGTGGCGGAGACCGAAGAAAAAAATCTTGAGACGCTGACCAAAACCATCGTTGAAACCACCGAGCAACAGGTCAGTTGGGAAACCATCCCCTTAATTGAGCCAATCAGCCTGAGCCTGGGGTACAAACTCGTGGCGTTGGTGGACAAGTCCAAAGGGAATCCGCTCACTCAACGTATTCGCGGCGTGCGACAGGTTATCTCAGACACCAACGGCGTGCTGCTGCCGGAAATTCGCATCCGCGAAAACTTCCGTCTGAAACCGACCCAGTACGCCATTTTTATCAATGGGATCAAGGCTGATGAGGCCGATATTCCCTCAGATAAGCTGATGGCACTGCCCTCCAGTGAAACCTACGGTGAGATCGATGGTGTTTTAGGCCACGATCCGGCCTACGGTATGCCGGTCACGTGGATTGTCCCGGCGCAAAAAGCCAAAGCGTTAAATATGGGGTACCAGGTTATCGATAGCGCCAGCGTTATTGCGACGCATGTGAATAAGGTCATTCGCAGCTATATTCCCGACCTGTTTAACTACGATGATATTACGCAACTGCATAACCGCCTCTCTTCAATGGCACCTCGCCTGGCGGAAGATCTGAGCGCAGCGCTGAATTACAGCCAGCTATTGAAGGTTTACCGGGCACTGCTGGTTGAAGGCGTGCCGCTGCGCGATATCGTCACCATTGCCACCGTCCTGGTCGCCAGTAGCGCCGTCACCAAAGATCATATTCTGTTAACGGCCGATGTGCGTCTGGCGCTTCGTCGCAGTATTACCCATCCGTTTGTGCGCAAAGATGAACTGGCGGTGTACACGCTGAATAATGAGCTGGAGAATCTGCTGGCTAATGTGGTGAATCAGGCGCAGCAAAGCGGCAAAGTAGTGCTCGATAGCGTACCGGTCGATCCGAATATGCTCAATCAGTTCCAGACCAATATGCCGCAGATTAAAGAACAGATGAAAGCGGCGGGTAAAGAGCCGGTGCTGTTGGTCGCACCGCAGCTTCGTCCTCTGCTCGCGCGTTATGCCCGCCTGTTTGCACCGGGTTTGCAGGTACTGTCTTATAACGAAGTTCCGGATGAGCTGGAATTAAAAATCATGGGGGCGCTGAGTTAACCCGTGGCAAGGCGGTGCCATTCGCACCGCCTTATTGATTACAGAATGGTATTTTCCGTCAGAATACGACGGGCGCCGAGATAATGATCCTGCCAAAAGTCATCGGATAAATGACTCACCCGAATAGTTTCTCCCGTACGCGGCGATTCAATAAATTGCCCCTGTCCCAGGTAGACCCCCATATGATCGGCAATATCCCGGCTGTGAATATGAAAGAACAATAAATCACCACGACGAAGGTCGCGATTGGCGACGATGGTCGCCCGCCGGTAGTGATACATTTCATTCGCCGTACGCGGCAATTTTGCCGCCAGGATTTTGTTGTAGGCATAAAAAATCAGCCCACTGCAGTCAAAGCCTTGATCCGGGCTGGTCCCGCCCCACAAATAGGGTTTACCTAACTGCTGCTCAAGACGGTGGATTGCCACTTCGGTCATGTTGTGCAGATGGTCGCTGCTGAGAAAATGGTCATTCTCCGCCAGCTCCTGCCAGCGATGATCGCTCGCTTTCAGCGGCCCAGGGAACCACTCCGGGTGCTGTTTAATCAGCGTCCTGTTCTGCTGGCGCAGCGCGCTTTTACTTTGCGCATTACCTACCACCACATAACTTGCCTGCTTTTTTACCTGCGCGTGGTATTGCTTCAGCAGCCGGGCACGATTACGCATGCGCATTTGCGCCGCATAGCTTAGATGGGCGTCAGATAAGAGGGGCTGAACTTTGGCGACAGACGGTGATGACAACACAACACACAAAGACAGCAGACCCGGCAAAAAGCGTCGGGGTGCAGAGACAAAAGACATGAAAACAAAAATACCTAATCAAACACGTTCGGCGCAGTCTACCGCTATTGCCGGGTATTCCATTTTAATATTCGATTATTAAATTATTAATTTTTTAAATTCAATACATTAGAAATTCTGCACTAAAAAGACTCAATGACGTTCGCTAACCTGCAAAATACGCCGGTGTCTGACAGACTTTAAGCACAATTTTCCGTATAAAGAAAATCTAAAGTGTAAACGCAGCACGAGAGACTTGCGAAAAACTCTCTGGGTGATAATGTGAGCGCTCCAGATCCAGATTTATCCGATTTGGGGACTCTTTTTGCCGTCCTGGCGTGTGTAATCGTTTTATCAAGGAATAAGCAGTATGCGTAAAATCGCATTTTTTCTTGCGATGCTTTTATTGCCGTGCGTTTCGTTTGCCGGTTTGCTGAGCAGCAGCAGCCCGACCACGCCTGTCAGCAAAGAATATAAGCAGCAATTAATGGGCTCCCCTGTCTATATTCAGATCTTCAAAGAAGAGCGAACGTTGGATCTGTACGTCAAGATGGGCGAACAGTATCAATTGCTCGACAGCTATAAGATCTGCAATTATTCCGGCGGCTTAGGGCCGAAACAGCGTCAGGGTGATTTCAAAAGTCCGGAAGGGTTTTACAGCGTACAGCGTGGACAGCTGAAACCGGATAGCCGCTTCTACAAAGCGATTAACATTGGTTTCCCTAACGCCTACGACCGCGCACACGGTTATGAAGGTAAATACCTGATGATCCACGGTGCCTGCGTTTCCGTCGGCTGCTACGCGATGACCGATAACGGCATTGATGAGATTTTCCAGTTTGTCACCGGCGCGCTGGTGTTTGGGCAGTCCAGTGTGCAGGTCAGCATTTATCCGTTCCGTATGACCGACGCCAACATGCAGCGTCATAAGTTCTCGTATTACAAAGAGTTCTGGTCGCAACTAAAACCGGGATACGATTACTTCGAACAAACGCGTAAGCCACCAACTGTTTCCGTCGTCGATGGCCGTTATGTTATCAGCAAGCCGTTGAGTCACGAAGTCGTTCAGCCACAGCTGGCATCAAACTACGCGCTCCCCGAGACAAAATAATGCCCACTCGCCTGGCATAATCTTTTGCCAGGTTTCATTGCCGGTTAACGGCTGTGTGGCAATCACGGTGACCACATCATTGGGTGTGGTCTCTGAGCTAAAATCAATCTCCACATCCTGATCCAGCAACGTCGCTACGCCAAATGGCGCACGCCGCGTGATCCAAAACAGGTTGGTCGAACAGAAGGCCATCACATAACGCCCGTCAGATAGCAGCATGTTGAAGACGCCCTTCTCCCGCAGTTCACCTGCCAGCATCGCGATATATTTAAATACTGCCGTCATATTGCCAGGCGTGCGTGGATAACGCTCGGTCAGTTTATGCAGCAGCCAGCAAAACGCTTTTTCGCTGTCGGTTTCGCCGACCGGACGGAAATTACCAGTTTCCAGCGATTTATAGCCGCTGAGCTGGCCGTTATGGGCGTATGTCCAGTTACGTCCCCACAGCTCTCGCGTAAATGGGTGGGTATTTTCCAATGCCACTTCGCCACGGTTCGCCTGACGAATATGGGCAATCACAGAACAGGATTTGATGGGATAGTCTTGTACCAGTTTGGCGATAGGCGAATTAAAGCTGGGTTGCGGATCTTTAAACGTACGGCAGCCCTTACCTTCATAAAACGTAATACCCCAGCCGTCTTTGTGCGGACCGGTACCTCCGCCGCGCTGAACCAGCCCGGTGAAGCTAAAGCAGATATCGGTTGGCACATTGGCGCTCATCCCGAGCAGTTCGCACATACATCACCTACCTTAAAACCGTGAACTGCCTGATGGCGCTGCGCTTATCAGGCCTACGTGGCGCTCATGTAGGCCGGATACGGCTTCAGCCACCATCCGGCAATCGTCTTCTTATGGTTTAACCATCTCTTTTTCGATCAACTGGATCAGGATATGAATCACTTTGATATGAATTTCCTGAATACGGTCAGCGTAGCCAAAGTGCGGCACGCGAATTTCAATATCTGCACTGCCGGCCATTTTACCGCCATCTTTGCCGGTCAGGGTGATGACTTTCATTCCCTTCTCACGCGCCGCAGCAATCGCTTTAATCACGTTACCGGAGTTACCCGAAGTGGAGATGCCTAACAGGACATCGCCCTCGCGGCCCACGGCTTCCACGTAGCGGGAGAATACATAATCGTAACCGAAATCGTTGCTGACGCAGGAGATATGGCTGACGTCAGAGATAGCGATCGCCGGGTAGCCCGGACGGTTTTCGCGATAGCGTCCGGTCAGCTCTTCGGCGAAGTGCATCGCGTCGCAATGGGAGCCGCCGTTACCGCAAGAAAGTACCTTACCGCCGGCTTTGAAGCTGTCTGCCAACAGGACCGCCGCGCGTTGAATGGCGTGAATATTGGCGTCATCTTTAAGAAAATTAGCCAGCGTTTCCGCCGCTTCGCTCAGTTCGTTACGAATAAGATCCTGGTACATGAGGATATCCTTCAGCATGAATGTAAATGACAAGATGCAGTGTACCGGATAGCGCTACCAGCGAGAAGTACAAGCCACAGGAATGGCTGTCGCTTTTGATTTTTTGTGCCGGTTAAAACAACAACAATGTGAGCTTTGTTGTAATTATTTTGTAAACACATTGCTAAAAGAATTCACATCCACTACAACCATATCATCACAAGTGGTCAGACCTCCTACAAGCAAGGGAGCTTTTCGTTATGATGATTTTGAGTATTATCGCTACGGTTGTTCTGCTCAGCGTTCTGTTTTATCACCGCGTGAGCTTATTCCTCAGCAGCTTAATTTTGCTCGCCTGGACGGCCGCGCTTGGCGTGGCTGGCCTGTGGTCAGTCTGGCTGCTGGTTCCTCTGGCCATTATCCTCGTACCGTTTAACTTTACGCCGATGCGCAAATCCATGATCTCTGCGCCGGTGTTCCGCGGTTTCCGTAAAGTCATGCCGCCGATGTCACGCACCGAGAAAGAAGCGATTGATGCCGGTACGACCTGGTGGGAAGGCGACCTGTTCCAGGGCAAGCCAGACTGGAAAAAACTGCATAACTATCCTCAGCCGCATCTGACTGCTGAAGAACAAGCGTTTATTGATGGCCCGGTGGAAGAAGCCTGCCGCATGGCGAACGACTTCCAGATAACCCACGAACTCGCGGATCTACCGCCGGAGCTGTGGGCGTATCTGAAAGAACACCGCTTCTTCGCAATGATCATTAAGAAAGAATACGGCGGGCTGGAATTCTCCGCCTATGCTCAGGCTCGCGTTCTGCAGAAACTCTCCGGCGTTTCCGGTATCCTGGCGATCACCGTTGGCGTACCTAACTCATTAGGCCCAGGCGAACTGCTGCAGCATTACGGCACCGAAGAGCAGAAGAACCATTACCTGCCGCGTCTGGCACGTGGTCAGGAGATCCCATGCTTTGCCCTGACCAGTCCGGAAGCG
Organism: Citrobacter sp. wls827; assembly: GCF_005280875.1. NCBI lineage: Bacteria > Pseudomonadati > Pseudomonadota > Gammaproteobacteria > Enterobacterales > Enterobacteriaceae > Citrobacter > Citrobacter sp. wls827. The sequence continues at coordinate 12,737 of NZ_SZWR01000003.1, read as the reverse complement.
GGTTCCGATGCAGGCGCGATCCCTGATACCGGTGTGGTTTGTATGGGCGACTGGCAGGGGCAGCAGGTGCTGGGGATGCGCCTGACCTGGAACAAACGCTATATCACGCTGGCACCTATCGCTACCGTACTGGGTCTGGCATTTAAACTCTCCGACCCGGAAAAACTGCTGGGTGGCGAAGAAGATCTTGGCATTACCTGTGCGCTGATCCCAACCTCAACGCCAGGCGTACAAATTGGACGTCGTCACTTCCCGCTGAACGTGCCGTTCCAGAACGGCCCGACGCTGGGCAAAGATGTCTTTGTTCCAATTGATTACATCATCGGTGGTCCGAAAATGGCCGGTCAGGGCTGGCGCATGCTGGTGGAATGTCTGTCCGTAGGACGCGGTATTACCCTGCCCTCTAACTCGACGGGCGGCGTGAAATCGGTCGCAATGGCCACCGGTGCGTATGCGCACATTCGTCGCCAGTTCAAAATCTCTATTGGTAAGATGGAAGGTATTGAAGAGCCGTTGGCACGTATTGCGGGTAACGCCTACGTGATGGACGCTGCGGCGTCGCTGATAACCTACGGTATTATGCTGGGTGAAAAACCGGCGGTGCTGTCGGCCATCGTGAAGTATCACTGTACTCACCGTGGGCAGCAGTCAATCATCGATGCAATGGATATCACTGGCGGTAAAGGCATTATGCTTGGGGAAAGCAACTTCCTCGCCCGTGCTTATCAAGGTGCGCCAATCGCTATTACCGTTGAAGGTGCCAACATTCTGACCCGTAGCATGATGATCTTCGGTCAGGGTGCGATTCGCTGCCATCCGTATGTTCTCGAAGAGATGGCGGCGGCGCAGAGTAACGATGTGAATGCCTTCGACAAACTGCTGTTCAAACACATTGGTCACGTCGGCAGTAACAAAGTGCGTAGCTTCTGGCTTGGCCTGACGCGTGGTTTAACCAGCAGCACGCCAACCGGCGATGCGACCAAACGTTACTACCAGCACCTGAACCGTCTGAGCGCCAACCTGGCACTGCTTTCGGATGTGTCCATGGCCGTACTGGGCGGTAGCCTGAAGCGCCGTGAACGTATCTCCGCGCGTCTGGGCGATGTGTTAAGTCAGCTGTATCTGGCCTCCGCGGTGCTGAAGCGTTATGACGATGAAGGCCGTAATGAAGCAGACCTGCCGCTGGTCCACTGGGGCGTTCAGGATGCGTTGTACAAAGCGGAACAGGCGATGGACGATCTGCTGAAAAACTTCCCGAACCGTCTGGTCGCAGGCTTGCTTAATGTGGTTATCTTCCCTACCGGTCGCCACTACCATGCACCGTCTGACAAATTGGATCATAAAGTCGCGAAGATTTTGCAGGTTCCAAGCGCCACCCGTTCTCGTCTTGGTCGCGGTCAGTACCTGACGCCAAGCGAACACAACCCGGTTGGCTTACTGGAAGAGGCGCTGCTGGATGTGATTGCAGCCGACCCTATCCACCAGCGAATCTGCAAAGAGCTGGGTAAAAACCTGCCGTTTACCCGCCTGGATGAACTGGCGCACAATGCGCTGGCCAAAGGGCTGATTGATAAAGACGAAGCCGCAATTCTGGTGAAAGCCGAGGCGAGTCGTCTGCGCAGCATCAACGTGGATGACTTTGAACCCGAGGCGCTGGCGACTCAGCCGGTAAAGTTGCCAGAGAAGGTGCGTAAGGTCGAAGCAGCATAACGCTAACGCACAACGTTCAGCCCCGCTCAATGCGGGGCTTTTTATTGCCACATTTTCGTTAAGGCTCATGCTACAGTGTCAAAATGCTGTTCAACGAGGAGCCTCGATCGTGCCAGGTTTAAAAATTACGCTGCTGCAACAACCGCTGATCTGGATGGATGGCCCGGCCAACCTGCGCCATTTCGACCGCCAACTGGAAACCGTCACCGGGCGTGACGTTATTGTGTTGCCCGAGATGTTTACCAGCGGATTTGCGATGGAAGCGGCAAACAAATCGTTGCCGCAAGAGGAAGTTGTAAGCTGGATGCGTAGCAAAGCGCAGCAGACGAATGCCCTGATAGCAGGTAGCGCGGCGATACAGTCTGAACGGGGGCCGGTGAATCGTTTTTTGCTGGTTGAACCCGAAGGCACCGTGCATCTCTATGACAAACGCCATCTGTTCCGCATGGCGGATGAGCATCAGCATTATCAGGCAGGTGAAGAGCGCATCATCTTTGAATGGCGTGGTTGGCGCATTCTGCCGTTGGTCTGTTATGACTTGCGTTTTCCGGTGTGGTCGCGTAACCGCAACGACTACGACCTCGCCTTGTATGTGGCTAACTGGCCCGCACCGCGCTCGCTGCACTGGCAGATTCTGCTCACCGCACGGGCGATTGAGAACCAGGCTTATGTAGCAGGATGTAACCGCGTGGGCACTGACGGTAACGGCCATCATTATCGCGGTGACAGCCGGGTGATTAATCCGCAGGGTGAGATTATTGCCACCGCCGAGCCGCATCAGGCCACACGTATTGACGCTGAGTTGTCACTCTCGGCGCTACGCGAGTATCGCGAGAAGTTTCCCGCCTGGCAGGATGCTGACGCTTTCATCCTGTAGAGTTTGCCTTCCCTCCCGCCACGGACCATGTATCCACGGCGGGATTGTTTCACTCCGTAACCAACCGCAAAACAAATTCGCGTGGCGACATGCATCGGGCAACGTATTCTGCAAGGGATAATCACTCGTCACCAGCGAGTGGCAGACAATGTCGATAATTCCCTTATCAGGATTTCAATAATGAAAAACTTCGTACGCATGACTTTGCTGGCAGTTACCGTGGCTGGCGCTTCTTTTAGCTCGCTTGCAGCAACCACATCTAATGTTCCGGCTCCGGCCCAGGATCCGGTCGTTCAACACCTTAAGTTGACCAACGACCAGGTGGCGCAGATTAAAAAACTGCACCAGCAGCTTGAAACCAATGTCGGTCAGATTTCAGTGAAAGACGTTAAAGACGGCGCGCTAATTGACGTCATCAAGTCCGGGAAATGGGATGAAGCAGCCGTCAAAAAACAGCTTTCGGCGTTCAGCAACATCGAACAACAGGCGCGTTATTACCGCGTGAAATACTACTTTGACCTGAACAAAGTGCTGACCCCAGAACAGCGCCAGCAGGTGCAAAAAGATATCGCACAGACGCTGAGCGAGTAACAGCAAGGCCTGCAATAACATATGGTTGCAGGCTTTTATTTTTTTGGGCAGTAAAAACGACGAAAGCCTGAATCATTTCTGATTCAGGCTTTCTGAATAGTGGCGGAATGGACGGGACTCGAACCCGCGACCCCCTGCGTGACAGGCAGGTATTCTAACCAACTGAACTACCACTCCGCGTTGTGTTCCGCTTGGGAACGAAGCGAATATTACGGATTGCCTCGCGCCTCGTCAACGCTTTTTCTCACGTTTTTTAATCGTTTGCTGCAAAAATCACCCGAATGACCATTTCTGTACTGTAAATACCAGAACTAGGCCCGCCAGAGGCAACTTCCGCCCTTCTTCTGTACCAGGTCAAGGCGCGACTCATGGGCTGCCAGCTCTTCATCAGTGGCGAAAACAACGCGTAATTTACTGGACTGACGCACAATGCGCTGGATCCCCGTATCATTCTGCTGCTGGCTGTCACCTTCCATTGAGAACGCCATGGTGGTCTGCCCACCGGTCATCATCAGATAAACGTCGGCCAGAATCTGGGCATCGAGCAATGCGCCGTGCAGGGTACGCTTGCTGTTGTCTATCTCATAGCGCGAGCATAACGCATCAAGGCTGTTACGCTTGCCAGGAAACATTTTCCTCGCCAACGCCAGGCTATCGGTCACTTTACAGAAGGTGTTCGTCTTCGGGATATCGCGATGGAGTTTCGCGAATTCGTAATCCATAAAGCCGATATCAAACGATGCGTTATGGATAACCAGCTCCGCGCCACGGATATAGTCGAGAAACTCATCGGCAACATCGGCGAACGTGGGTTTATCAAGCAGGAATTCATCGGCGATTCCGTGTACGCCAAACGCTTCCGGGTCCACCAGCCGATCCGGCTTCAGGTAAACGTGGAAGTTATTTCCGGTCAGGCGGCGGTTCACCACTTCAACCGCACCGATCTCAATGATCTTGTGGCCTTCGTAGTGGGCGCCAATCTGGTTCATACCGGTGGTTTCGGTATCGAGGACTACCTGTCGTGTAATTCCAGTGCTCATAACGGTCATTTATGTCAGACTTATCGTTTGATTTCGATTTGCTAAAACAGGAAGTCTACCAGAGATGCTTAAACAGGTAGAAATTTTCACCGACGGTTCATGCCTGGGAAATCCAGGGCCAGGTGGTTACGGGGCGATTTTACGCTATCGCGGGCGCGAAAAAACCTTTAGCGAAGGCTACAACCTCACTACCAATAATCGCATGGAGCTGATGGCGGCAATCGTTGCGCTGGAAGCCCTGAAAGAACAGTGTGAAGTGATACTCAGCACGGACAGCCAGTATGTGCGTCAGGGCATTACGCAGTGGATCCACAACTGGAAAAAGCGCGGCTGGAAAACCGCAGATAAAAAACCAGTGAAAAACGTCGATCTGTGGAAACGTCTGGATGCCGCGCTGGGACCTCATCAAATCAAATGGGAATGGGTTAAAGGGCACGCGGGTCATCCGGAAAACGAACGCTGCGATGAGCTTGCTCGTGCTGCGGCAATGAGTCCCACCCAGGATGATGTTGGGTATCAGGCAGAGTCTTAAGCATCTGGCTTGCGGTATTGTCGGGTGGCCCCAACGGCCTGGCGGATGCGTGCCTTACTCTTACTTTGTTTCATCGGATTGAGCGTAAGCGGAATTGTTCGCTTGCGCGCGACAACCAACTGCAAACAGCCTAGTGCCGGAATATGCGCACTTAACATTTTACCGCCCTGCTTCGCCCAGGGCAGTACGTGGAACCGGCTATAGTGCAGCACCTCAAAATTCAGCAAAGAGAGCCAATCCAACTGGCGCATCAGGGTAAACATCCGGCTGTTGTAAGGCGGTGTTTTACGTAGCACTGGCACCAGCTTACGCAACCCCATCAGGCTAACCGGGTTAAACCCGCTCAGTATTAACCAGCCATCATCAATCAGTACCCGGTCGGCTTCACGCAATAAGCGATGCGGATCGGCGCACCACGGTAGTGTATGCGCCAACAGGCAAACATCCACGGATTTATCGGCAAAAGGAAGGTGTAAAGGATCGGCTGTGACCTGCATGGGCGAACCCTGCAAAGAAACATTTACCTGATGAGAAACCGCGCACGCTTCAGAATCGATTTCTGCGCTTAAATTACCAATCTTAAGCAGATGAAAACCGTACATTTTTGCGAACCACGGATTAAGCTGATGTTCCAGCGCCTCACGATAGTGTTCGCCCCAGGGCATATCATCCCAGCTAACGGGCGCTACGACAGTTTGAGGGATCCTTGCCGGTTTCATCACAACCTTCCGTTACGCATTGAGAGGTAATTTATGAATCTTAACAGTATTCCCGCATTTCAGGACAATTACATCTGGGTCCTGACAAATAATGAAAATCGTTGCCTGATTGTTGATCCGGGCGAAGCCGCTCCCGTTTTGAAAGCCATTGCAGAATATCACTGGGTGCCAGAGGCCATTCTCCTCACCCATCACCATCAGGATCACGTCGGCGGTGTGAAAGAACTTTTGCAACATTTCCCACAATTAGTGGTTTACGGACCGGCTGAAACGCAAGATAAGGGAACGACCCATATAGTCGAAGATGGCGATATTGCACTCGTTTTGGGGCATGAATTTAGGGTAATTGCTACTCCGGGTCACACTTTAGGACATATCTGTTACTTTAGCCATCCTTACTTATTTTGTGGTGACACACTCTTTTCTGGCGGTTGCGGTCGACTTTTCGAAGGCACAGCAACCCAAATGTATCAATCACTTAATAAATTAAGTGCGCTTCCTGATGATACATTGATCTGCTGCGCCCATGAGTACACATTAGCAAACATGAAGTTTGCCTTAAGCATTCTGCCGCACGATTCGTTTATTAATGATTATTATCGTAAAGTTAATGAGTTACGGGTAAAAAAACAAATGACGCTACCCGTAATTCTGAAAAATGAGCGACGAAATAATCTTTTTTTAAGAACAGAAGATATTGATTTAATTAACGAAATAAACAAAGAAACAATATTGCAACAACCTGAAGAGCGTTTTGCATGGTTAAGGTCAAAGAAAGATACGTTCTGACAATTCCGGGTTGCCTTTTGAAAACTTCGCCGTTATGATCGGTCGTCTTTTAAGCAACTATTGACACACACATGAAGGCAAAAGCGATATTACTCGCCTCTGTCCTGCTTGTTGGGTGCCAGAATACTGGTAACGTCCAACAGCACGCACAGAGCCTTTCTGCAGCTGGTCAAGGGGAAGCAGGAAAGTTTACAAGTCAGGCGCGATGGATGGACGATGGAACATCTATCGCTGCTGATCAGGATTTGTGGGCTTTCATTGGTGACGAGCTAAAGATGGGAATTCCGGAAAACAACCGGATTCGCGAACAAAAACAGAAGTATTTACGCAATAAGAGCTATCTCCACGATGTAACTTTACGGGCAGAGCCGTATATGTACTGGATAGCCGGGCAAGTTAAGAAACGTAACATGCCTATGGAACTGGTACTACTACCCATAGTGGAGAGCGCTTTTGATCCTCACGCAACGTCTGGCGCCAATGCCGCAGGTATTTGGCAGATCATTCCGAGCACGGGGCGCAATTATGGTTTAAAACAGACCCGCAATTATGATGCACGTCGCGACATTGTGGCTTCCACCACTGCCGCGCTGGACATGATGCAGCGTCTGAACAAGATGTTTGATGGCGACTGGCTGCTGACTGTTGCCGCGTATAATAGCGGTGAAGGTCGTGTCATGAAGGCAATCAAAACGAACAAAGCTCGTGGTAAACCCACTGACTTCTGGTCGTTGCCATTGCCTCAGGAAACGAAGCTATACGTGCCCAAAATGCTGGCATTGAGCGATATACTCAAAAACAGCAAACGCTATGGCGTACGTCTGCCAACAACAGATGAAAGCCGCGCGTTGGCACGTGTTCGCCTGAACAGCCCGGTTGAGATGGCTCAGGTTGCCGATATGGCGGGTATTTCCGTCAGCAAGCTGAAGACCTTCAATGCAGGTGTGAAAGGCTCCACGTTGGGTGCCAGCGGTCCGCAATACGTGATGGTACCAAAGAAGCATGCAGAGAAGCTGCGTGAGTCTTTGGCTTCCGGCGAAATTGCAGCCGTACAGTCAACGCTGGTTGCGGATAACACGCCGCTGAACAGCCGTAGCTACAAAGTTCGCTCTGGCGATACGCTTTCCGGCGTCGCTGCACGTCTTGGCGTGAGCACGAAGGATCTGCAGCAGTGGAATAATCTGCGTGGATCATCGCTGAAAGTGGGCCAAAGCCTGACCGTAGGTGCGGGTACCAGCGCGCAGCGGTTGGCTAATAACAGCGATAGCATCACCTATCGTGTGCGTAAAGGCGACTCGCTGTCGAGCATTGCCAAACGCCACGGGGTTAACATCAAGGATGTGATGCGCTGGAACAACGATACGGACAATCTGCAGCCAGGCGATCAGCTCACGTTGTTTGTGAAAAACAACGGCATGCCGGACTCCTGATAGCATTGTAGAAATGAAGGCACTGGCTTCCCCCCAGTGCCTTTTTTATTTATCCCGCTTTATGCGCCTCAACCATGATCGTGTCGCTGGTAAACGAGCCATCTTCCTGCAACGCAAAGTAGGTTTTCACTTCAACAGAAGCACTCTGTTGGTAAACACGAATCGCGCCGCTCAACGCTGCAGGCGTGCGCATCCGCGCCACCCACGAACTGAACTCCAGCGGCAGACGGTCAGTTAACAACGTATCGGCAATCAGATTGGCATCATTGATTAACGACAACCACTCTCCGCTGGAATAGTTGCGTACGTGTGAGGTATCACGTAACGCCTCCACGGTTTGCAACCAGATATCACGGACCGGATGGCCTGGCGACATCACATCCATCACAATCAGCACACCGCCGGGCTTCAGAACGCGGTTCACTTCCCTCAGCGCGCGCCCGACATCATGCCAGTGATGCGCTGAATAGCGGCTAATCACCACATCAAAAGCGCAATCGCTGAACGGCAGGCTCTCTGCGTATCCCTGTCGCGTGGTGATATTATCCAGACCTCGGTCTTTTGCCGCCTCAGCAACCACTTCAAGCATCTGCGACGATAAATCATAAGCCACGACCTGCTGTACGTGTTGTGCGGCCACAAAGCTGGCGTGCCCCGCTCCACATCCCATATCCAATACGCGGGCCTGTGGAAATGCCGACAACCTTTCCGCCAGACGTTGCAAGTCACGACCAGAGGCATGCACAGCACTGGTTAAATAGGCATTTGCCTGAGAGCCAAACTGTTTTTCGACGTTGTCATGATGAGAGCGTGTTGTCATTGTGTTGTCCTTCGGTTGTTGTGAAAAATGAAGGGCAACCATCACAGGCCTGCCCTACGGCAGACCTGACACACCGTTATTGTTCAGGTTTGCCGGGACTGAATTCAACGAGTAGTGGGTTGTGGTCAGATGCGCGGGTGACCAGCACAGAGGCTTCACTCACGTTCAGACCGCGATAGAACACAAAATCGAGAGGACGACCAAACGCGCGGCGGCGCTGATCGTCAGTAAAGCGTACCTGGCGCAGTGACATTTCACGCGCAAAGCGGTACAGCGCATTCATCCGTCGACGGCTCCAGGCATTAAAATCGCCGGCCATGATCACCGGACCGCTGTGATGAGCAATCTGATCGCCAATCGGAAGTAACTGCTTGCTATAGACATCAACGCCAAGGCTAAAGTTAACCGCGTGGATATTCACCACCATTAATAGCCGAGTGTCAGGCAATGGGTACACCGTCACCAGCGCCGATTTCGCCAGCCGTAAAATCGGCTCACGCTCGCGCAATGGGCAGCAGTAAACGGGGTGGGCGGAGGAAAGCGTCATGACGCCAGAGGGATGCTGAGGCAGCACAAAGGCCGGAACCTGATCGGCAGCAAGATAGTTAGCGGTCGCAAACTGCACCAGTTCTGGCGTGGTTTGCGCTTCCTGCAATAACACCAGATGCGCGTCTTTGCCAAAATTCTTCAACACCGACTGCCATTCTGCCCGTTGTTGCTTAAAAATATTCCACACCAGCACGCGAATGCGATCTTCACTGCTTAACGGCACGCCTGCAGGTAATGCCTGGCCGATATGCGCAAATGACCCAGGCGGTAAAATCCGCTCAACGGGCTGTCCGGCAACATAGCGCATGGCATAGGTGTTTTTTCGCACTTTAGACTTTCAAACCTCTATAACGTCAACCAGCCCGCAGCCGGACTGGTTCTTCTGTTATAGGGACTTTAGCACTCACTTTCAACGAACAATTACAGTTTGTTTTGTAAGTGGGTACTTACATCAATGAATTATCCCAATACTACCCGCGCCGGTTTATCCAGGCGACCGCTGATACTCATCAGTAAAAAAGCGACCAGAACAATCAGCGCGCCAATCCACGGAGTCTGTGCTAAACCATAATGCTCTACCGTTTGTCCGCCAATTACAGAGCCAAGCGCAATGCCAATATTAAACGCAGCAATATTCAGACCTGATGCCACATCCACCGCATTTGGGGTAAATTGTTCCGCTTTCTGTACCACGTAAACCTGCAACCCCGGTACGTTACCAAAGGCAAAGATCCCCATCACCAAAATGGTAGCCAGCGCGGCGTACTGCGTGGAGGCCGTCAGTTGGAAAACCATCAGCAGAACAAACAGCGCGGCGAAGATAAATTTCAGCGCCGGGACAGCACCATGTTTATCCGCCAGCTTACCTCCCCAGATATTACCGATAGCGACCGATACGCCATAGCCCAGTAAGATCCAGCTTACCGCTGCCGGCGAAAAGCCAGCCAGGTCCTGCATCATAGGAGCCAGGAAGGTGAATGCAGTGAAGACACCACCGTAACCCAGTGCCGTAACCGCGTAGATAAGCAACAGGCGCGGATGGGTTAACACCTTTACCTGATCACGAATGCTGGCGGCCGCCCGACCCGGAATGTTGGCCGGGATCAGCAGTTGGCTGCTAATCAGTGCAATCACACCCAACAGAGATACAGCAAGGAAAGTCTCGCGCCAGCCAAAGTGCTGACCGATAAACGTACCCAACGGCACGCCCGTCACCAGCGCCACCGTTAAGCCGCCAAACATAATGGCGATGGCGGAAGCGGCTTTCTCTTTTGGCACCAGGCTTGTCGCGATGGTAGAACCAATCGAGAAGAATACGCCGTGTGCCAGGCCTGTCAGCAGGCGGGCGACAATGAGTGTCATATACCCGGGTGCCTGCCATGCCAGCAAATTCCCCGCCGTAAACAGAACCATCAGCGCAACCAACAGTTGCTTACGTGGCAGACGTCCGGTCAGGGCAGTCAATACTGGCGCCCCGATCGCGACACCCAGCGCATAGATTGAAACCAGCATCCCGGCAGAAGGTAAAGAGATCGCCAGTTGTTCAGCAATGGTCGGCACCAGGCCGACAATCACAAATTCAGTCGTGCCAATAGCGAAGGCACTTATTGTGAGTGCAAATAAAGCGAGAGGCATAAATAGCTCCATATCATCAATAATCAGATGACACGTAGTATGCCGGGATGTTTTAATGACAAAAATATTCAAAATCTCAATATAATTTTGCTTCAGGTGCAAAAATGAAAGCGACATCCGATGAACTTGCGATTTTTGTAGCCGTAGTTGAAAGCGGTAGCTTTAGCCGGGCGGCAGAACAGCTTGGACAAGCCAATTCCGCGGTCAGTCGGGCAGTAAAAAAGCTGGAGATGAAACTGGGCGTCAGTTTGCTGAATCGTACAACCCGACAGCTAAGCCTGACTGAAGAAGGAGAGCGTTACTTCAGACGTGTGCAGCAGGTACTGCAGGAAATGGCAGCTGCAGAAATGGAAATCATCGAGTCGCGTAATACTCCGCGCGGTCTGCTACGTATCGATGCGGCAACACCGGTGATGTTGCATTTCCTGATGCCCCTGATCAAACCTTTCCGTGAGCGCTATCCCGAGATGACGTTGTCGCTGGTTTCCTCAGAGACATTTATCAATCTTATTGAACGAAAAGTGGATGTTGCGATACGTGCCGGTGCCTTGACTGACTCAAGTCTGCGCGTACGTCCACTCTTTACCAGCTACCGCAAGATTATTGCTTCACCTGACTATATTGCCCGCTTCGGTAAGCCAGAGACTGTTGAAGAGTTAAAGCAGCACCTGTGTCTGGGGTTTTCTGAACCCATTTCGCTCAATACATGGCCCATTGCCTGTAGTGACGGACAATTACATGAGGTTGAGTGCGGCCTGTCTTCGAACAGTGGCGAAACGCTGAAGCAGCTTTGCCTGAACGGCAACGGTATTGCTTGTCTTTCAGATTATATGATTGATAAGGAGATCGCTCAGGGTAAGCTGGTCGAATTGATGGCGGATAAACGACTGCCAGTCGAGATGCCTTTCAGCGCGGTGTATTACAGCGATCGTGCCGTCAGTACTCGTATTCGGGCATTCATCGATTTTTTAAGTGAATATATAAGAACAGCTCCCGAAGGAGCTGTAAAAGAGGGTTAAAGGCACAGAGGGGTCAGGCAATTAATCCCACTCAGGCGCCAGACCTTCCGGGCTAACCAGGCGGTCGTTGCAATCCAGAGCAGCGATTGCCGCTTTGTCTTCCGCATCAAGGTGCAGTTCCAGCGCCAGCAGGTTGCTTGCCAGGTTTTCACGCTTGGTAGAAGAAGGGATCACAGAGTAACCTTCCCCCATCGCCCATGCCAGAATCACCTGGGCCGGCGTCGCGTTATGTTTAGCCGCAATGCCAGCAATCACTTCATCTTTCAGCGCCTTACCGTAAGCCAGCGTCATGTATGAGGTGATGTGGATACCGTGCTCTTTCGCCCAGTCAACAACCTTACGGCTTTGCAGATATGGAGATAACTCAATCTGGTTAGTCGCAATATTCTCTGCACCCACAGCAGCAATAGCTTTTTCCATCAATGGGATAGTGAAGTTAGAGATACCAATTTCACGAGTCAGCCCTTGCTCTTTAGCTTCGAGCAATGCTTGCATAAACTCTTCAACAGAGACGGCATCTCCTGGAGATGGCCAGTGGATCAGCGTCAGATCAACATAATCTGTGCGCAGTTTCTTCAGGCTTTCTTTCAGACTTGGGATCAGTTTTTCTTTGCTGAGATTTTCAATCCAGATCTTGGTGGTGATGTACAGTTCGTTACGCGGTACGCCGCTTTCGGCAATCGCCTGACCAACAGCCGCTTCATTATCATAGATTTGTGCAGTGTCGACAGCACGGTAGCCCAGATCAAGCGCCGTTTTAACAGAAGCGATAACCACGTCGTCTTTCAGGCGGAAAGTACCTAAACCAAATGCAGGGATTGTCATAGAATTCCTCTTTTTAATCACAATGTTCGTTAACTGAGGGGATTATGACCTTCTGCTCTTTATAGAAAAAGAGCGAACAATGCAGAGGATTTTTGCGAATTCAGCAATAATAAAGTTACAGGCAAAGAAAAAGCCCTGAGCAAATGCTCAGGGCTCTTAATAAGTGGCGGAACGGACGGGACTCGAACCCGCGACCCCCTG
>NZ_SZWR01000002.1:0-10599 GCF_005280875.1 Citrobacter sp. wls827 | reverse complement strand
CCCGCCTCGGCGGGTTTTTTTATATCCGTCATATCCCCACTTATCTACAATATCTGTACTCTTTTTGTTCATCCCCTGGAGTGTTGTATGTGGTTACTGGACCAGTGGGCAGAGCGCCATATTATTGATGCACAATCTAAAGGTGAGTTTGATGATTTACCGGGAACGGGCGAACCGCTGACTCTTGACGATGACTCCCATGTCCCGTCCGAACTCCGAGCCGGATACCGTTTATTAAAAAATGCAGGTTGCCTCCCTCCTGAGCTCGAGCAACGCAGAGAAGCAATACAGCTGCTTGAAATACTCGCGGGGATCCGCAAAGATGATCCAAGTTATCCGGAGGTGAGCCGAAGACTGTCGCTGCTGGAACTTAAACTTCGGCAGGCTGGACTCAGCATCGAGTTTTTGCGCGGTGACTACGCAGATAAGCTGCTAAAAAAGATCAACGATGAATAGCGGAGAGAGCATGTACCGAATTGGTGAAATAGCGAAACTGGCTGACGTGACGCCAGATACTATCCGCTACTATGAAAAGCAGCAGATGATGGAGCATGAAGTGCGTACTGAAGGCGGATTTCGCCTCTATACAGAAAGCGATCTTCAGCGCCTGAAGTTTATTCGTTATGCCCGCCAGCTTGGTTTCACTCTGGAGTCGATCCGCGAATTGCTTTCGATCCGTGTTGATCCCGAACACCATACCTGTCAGGAATCAAAAGGGATCGTCCAGGAAAGACTGCAAGAAGTCGAAGCACGTATTGCCGAACTTCAGACGATGCAGCGGTCTCTGCAGCGATTGAATGATGCATGCTGCGGCAAGGCACATAGCAGCGTGTACTGCTCTATTCTTGAAGCTCTTGAGCAAGGCGCCAGTGGAACAATATCAGGCTGTTGATTTCTTGAACTGCCGGGTCTACACTCGCGGCGTAAATTACTACAAACTGGAGATATTATGAGTCGTTATCAGCACACCAAAGGGCAGATAAAAGACAACGCCATTGAGGCGCTTCTGCATGACCCACTGTTCAGACAGCGCGTTGAGAAGAATAAAAAAGGTAAAGGTAGTTATCTGCGTAAAGGTAAACATGGCAATCGGGGTAACTGGGAGGCCAGTGGCAAGAAAGTGAATCACTTTTTTACCACTGGCCTTCTGGTTTCAGTGAGTGCTTAAGAACGGTTATTTTGTTCTTTCAGCAGGTCACGAATTTCACTCAGCAATACTTCTTCTTTCGAGGGAGCTGGCGGTGCAGCCGGCTCTTCCGCTTTTTTACGATTCAGTTTGTTGATCAGTTTGATTGCCATAAAGATAGCAAACGCCACAATAATGAAATCAAATACGTTCTGAATAAATACACCGTAATGCATAACGACAGCCGGGATGTCTCCCTGCGCATCGCGTAATGTCAAAGCAAACTGTTTAAAATCGATCCCACCAATTAACAACCCCAGTGGCGGCATGATGATATCGGCAACCAGCGATGAAACAATCTTACCGAATGCCGCACCAATAATGACACCCACTGCCAAATCGACAACATTCCCGCGCATCGCGAATTCGCGAAACTCTTTAATAATGCTCATTTTATTCTCCCTATGCAGCTGACGTTTATAAGTTTAACAAATGTTTAGGCAATTTCCATTTATGTATTGCCGAAAGGAAAATTTATTAGACCATGAAATATAAAGGGAAATAAAAAGGGCGCTGTATTCGCGCCCAAATTATTACAGGAAGAAAGGACTTGGCTGGAATAGTCGCTCGACGTCAGTAATAAACTTTTTGTCTGTCAGGAACATGATAACGTGATCACCCTGCTCAATACGCAGGTTGTCATTGGCTATCATCACGTCGTTACCTCGCACTACCGCACCAATAATGGTACCGGGTGGAAGTTTAATTTCATCAATTGAGCGTCCCACAACCCGAGATGTTGTTTCATCCCCGTGTGCGACGGCTTCAATGGCTTCCGCGACGCCACGGCGTAGTGAAGAAACGCCGACAATGTCAGCTTTACGTACGTGACTGAGCAGCGCGGAGATGGTCGCCTGCTGCGGTGAAATAGCAATATCGATCACGCTACCTTGCACCAGATCGACGTATGCTCTGCGTTGGATTAACACCATCACTTTCTTGGCACCCATCCGTTTGGCAAGCATCGCCGACATGATATTCGCTTCATCATCGTTGGTCACTGCGATAAACAGATCAACTTGATCAATATGTTCTTCAGCCAGCAGCTCTTGATCCGAGGCATCACCGAAAAAGACGATCGTATTTTGCAATTTCTCCGCAAGCTCGGATGCCCGTTGCTGATTGCGCTCGATCAGTTTGACGCTGTAATCTTTTTCCAGACGTCGGGCCAGACCAGCACCGATATTACCGCCACCCACTAACATAATACGCTTGTAGGGTTTTTCCAGACGCTGCAGTTCACTCATTACGGCGCGAATATGCTGTGATGCCGCAATAAAGAAGACTTCATCACCCGCTTCAACGATCGTAGAACCTTGTGGACGGATTGGTCGGTCATGACGGAAAATCGCCGCAACGCGGGTATCGATGTGCGGCATATGTTCACGCATTGTTGACAGCGCATTACCGATAAGCGGCCCGCCGTAATAGGCTTTTACTACTGCCAGACTGACTTTACCTTCGGCAAAATTGACTACCTGCAATGCACCCGGATATTCAATCAGTCGATAAATGCTATCGATAACCAGTTGCTCCGGCGCAATCAGGTGATCGATAGGTACCGCATCGGATTGGAATAGCTTGTCCGCATCACGAACATAATCCGGTGAACGAATACGGGCGATGCGATTAGGCGTATTAAACAGTGAATAAGCTACCTGGCAGGCAACCATATTTGTTTCATCTGAGCTGGTTACGGCAACCAGCATATCGGCATCGTCGGCCCCAGCTTCACGCAGTACGCGAGGATGTGAACCGTGCCCTTGCACGACGCGGAGATCAAACTTGTCCTGCAGGCTGCGCAGGCGTTCACCATTGGTATCGACTACCGTGATATCGTTGTTTTCTCCGACCAGGTTTTCAGCCAGCGTACCGCCAACTTGCCCTGCGCCCAGAATGATAATTTTCATCAGTCGCGACCCGTTATCTCATCACTTTTTGATTAGCTTAGCGTAAAAGAAGCCATCGCCATCTTCCGCACCTGGTAAATTCTGACGTCCGGGTTTTTCCGGCGTACCGGTTTCGCTTAATACCGCATCCGGCGTGCGTGCCAGGAAGGCGGTAATTTGCTGCTGGTTTTCTTCTGGCAGGATAGAGCACGTTGCATAAACCAGCGTGCCGCCAGGTTTAAGATGTAACCAGGTTGCATTCAGGATCTCGGCCTGCAATTGGGCAAGTTCGGCAATATCCCGGTCGCGGCGCAGCCATTTGATATCCGGATGGCGACGAATCACCCCGGTGGCAGAACACGGAGCATCCAGCAAAATACGGTCAAACTGTTGTTCGCCACACCATTGTTGTGGATATCGACCATCACCCTGTTTTACGGTTGCCTTCATGCCGAGGCGTTTCAGATTGTCGTAAACGCGCGATAAGCGTTTCTCATCGACATCGACGGCCATCACGTTAGCTTGCGGAGCAACTTCCAGAATGTGCGTCGTTTTACCGCCCGGCGCGCAGCACAGGTCGAGGATCTGTTCACCGTTCTCCGGCAACAGATAAGTTACACATCCTTGAGCTGAAGCATCCTGGACGGTTACCCAGCCTTCATCAAAGCCTGGGAGGGCGTGTACAGGAGCCGGCGTTTCCAGACGCACTGCATCCGGATAATCCGGATGTGGGAAGCCGGTTAATCCTGCTTCGCTAAGCAGGTCCAGCCAGGCGTCGCGCGTATGGTGGTTACGATTGACACGCAGCCACATCGGTGGTCGCTGATTATTGGCTTCAAGAATAGCTTCCCACTGCTGCGGATAAGCGGCCTTAATACGTTTCACCAGCCAGGAAGGGTGTAAGAAACGTAAATCGCTTTGCGCGAACTCGGCCAGCAGTTCATCCTGACGACGCTGAAACTGGCGCAACACGCCGTTGATCAACCCTTTAAGCTGCGGACGCTTTATGACAACCGCACCTTCGACAGTCTCAGCCAGCGCAGCGTGCGGTGGAATACGGGTATGCAGTAGCTGGTAGAAGCCCACCATGATCAGATAGTGAACGGTGCGCTGTTTGCCCGTCATTGGACGTTCCATCAGCTGCTGGATCATCCACTCCAGTTGGGAGAGCGTGCGTAATACGCCGAAGCAAAGTTCCTGCAACAGCGCCTTATCTTTGTCGGCTACTTTTTGCTGCATGGCGGGCAGTACGTTACTCAACGATTGGCCCTTTTCGACAACCTGTTCGACAGCCTGGGCCGCCATACTGCGTAAATTAAGATGTTTTTTCATAAGCGCAAAAATAAAAATGCCCGGAGGCTCCGGGCTTTAAAAGAGATGAACCGTCAGATCAGACGATTCCCGGGCACAAACCACTCCCGACGCGAATTGAGCAGATCCTGTGCGCTCATCGCTTTCTTACCGGCAGGCTGTAAAGCGATGAGATTCAGGATGCCGTCGCCTGTTGCGACCTGGATGCCCTGCTTTGTCGCCTCGAGGATGGTGCCTGGTGCAGACTGTGTGTTCACAGCAATAACAGAAGCTTTCCAGACTTTCACTGGCTGACCTTCGATTTCAAGCCAGCTCATTGGCCACGGGTTAAAGGCGCGGATACAGCGTTCCAACTGAGTGGCCGAAAGCGACCAGTCGATACGTGCCTCTTCTTTGCTGAGTTTTTCTGCATGCGTAACCAGAGATTCATCCTGAACAACTGGTTTTATTGTGCCAGCAGCAAGCTGTTTTAGCGTTTCAATCAGCCCCTGCGGCCCCAAATCTGCCAGCTTATCGTATAACGAACCGCTGGTATCTTCTGCCGTAATTGGGCACGACAGCTTATGCAGCATATCTCCGGTGTCCAGACCGACATCCATCTGCATGATGGTTACACCTGTTTCGGTGTCGCCTGCCCACAATGAACGCTGGATCGGTGCGGCCCCACGCCAGCGTGGAAGCAGAGAACCATGAACGTTGATGCAACCCAGACGCGGCATGTCCAGTACGGCTTTTGGCAGAATCAGGCCATATGCCACCACCACCATTACATCAGCGTGCAGATCAGAAACCAGTTGTTGGTTTTCCTGGGGACGAAGAGATACAGGTTGGAAAACGGGTATCCCTTTTTCTTCCGCCAGCACTTTTACCGGGCTGGGCATCAGCTTTTTACCACGTCCCGCAGGGCGGTCCGGTTGGGTAAACACCCCAACGACGTTATGTCCAGAAGACAACAGCGCGTCGAGATGACGCGCTGCAAAGTCAGGTGTACCCGCAAAAATAATACGTAGTGAGTCTGACACGTTGATTCTTGTCCTTAAGCTCGGGCGTTCAGGCGGTCGAGTTTTTCAACTTTCTGACGAATACGTTGTTGCTTCAACGGAGACAGATAATCGATAAACAGTTTACCGACCAGGTGATCCATTTCATGTTGGATGCAGATAGCCAACAGGCCATCGGCCTCCAGTTCAAAAGGCTTACCGTCGCGATCGAGCGCACGAATTTTTACTTTTTCAGCGCGCGGTACTAATGCACGTTGTTCAGGAATAGACAGGCAGCCTTCTTCAATGCCCGTTTCACCGTCTTTTTCCAGCAGCTCTGGGTTAATGAGTACCAGACGCTCGTCACGGTTTTCAGAGACATCAATAACAATGATGCGCTGATGAATATCGACCTGTGTTGCGGCCAGACCGATACCTTCTTCGGCGTACATCGTTTCGAACATATCATCAACGATACGCTGAATTTCTGCATTCACTTCTTCAACCGGCTTTGCGACTTTGCGAAGACGCTCGTCCGGAATATGTAACACTTGCAAAACTGACATAGTTATCCAGAGTTGTGTTCAGGAATTGGAAAGATTATTACCTCTATTCTAGACAAAACCCGCTCTGATTGACAGCATCAGTGACCAATCGCAAAGATTGCCAGGACTGCTTGTGGCAGGGGAACAGGGATGACCCATATTGAGATTTGGTTACGTTTAGCACAAGTGAATGAACTGTATGGTGATGAGATGGTGCGCACTGCTCGCTGGCTTATCGCTCAACCGAGTATTAACAATACGGTACTTCGGCATGCAGGGTTCACTCCTCGCCAGGTCGAACGTTTTCTGGCCTTTTCTGAACAGTCACTGGAAAAAACGCTGCGTTGGCTTGAGTTACCCCATCATCATCTGGTTTTTGCCGACAGCAAGTATTTTCCGCCGCAGCTGCGTGCTATTGAGGATTACCCTGGCGTACTTTTCATTGCTGGCCGCCCTGAGTGTCTTCACTCATTTCAAGTTGCTGTTGTCGGCAGTCGGCAGTACTCCTGGTATGGCGAACGATGGGCGCGGTTGTTCTGCGAAAAGCTTTCAGCATGTGGTGTGACGATCACTAGCGGACTGGCTAAAGGGATTGACGGTGTGGCGCATACTGCAGCGATAAACACACACGGGGCCAGTATTGCGGTATTGGGAAATGGTTTGGAAACTATATATCCACGGCGACATGTTCGTCTTGCCGAAAGTTTGATAGAGGCCGGAGGTGCTCTGGTGTCCGAGTTTCCTTTGGATATGCTCCCTTTACCGCGTAATTTTCCCCGACGAAATCGCATTATTAGTGGTCTAAGTAAGGGAGTACTGGTTGTTGAAGCGGCACAGCGTAGTGGCTCATTAGTCACTGCACGCTGTGCGCTGGAACAAGGACGGGAGGTTTTTGCTTTGCCTGGACCGATAGGGAGTCCGGGAAGTGAAGGTCCCCATTGGCTCATTCAGCAGGGAGCCATGCTTGTGACGGCACCAGAGGAAATACTGGAAAGTTTGCAATATGGGCTGCAATGGCTGCCAGATGAGCCTGAAAAATCAATTTATTCGCCGGATCACGAAGAGGTGGCATTGCCATTTTCAGAGCTCCTGGCTAACGTAGGAGATGAGGTAACACCTGTTGACGTCGTCGCTGAACGTGCCGGCCAACCTGTGCCAGAGGTAGTGGCTCAACTGCTCGAACTGGAGTTAGCAGGATGGATCGCAGCTGTACCCGGCGGCTATGTCCGATTGAGGAGGGCAAGCCATGTTCGACGTACTAATGTATTTGTTTGAGACATATATCCATAACGAAGCTGAGCTGCGTGTGGATCAGGACAAACTGGAACGGGATCTTACCGACGCTGGTTTTGATCGTGAAGACATCTACAACGCGTTACTGTGGCTGGAAAAGCTTGCTGATTATCAGGACGGCCTTGCAGAACCTATGCAGCTTGCATCAGATCCCCTTTCTGTACGTATTTATACTGCAGAAGAGTGCGATCGGCTGGATGCGAGCTGTCGGGGGTTCCTGCTATTCCTGGAGCAGATTCAGGTGCTAAACCTCGAAACGCGAGAAATGGTGATAGAGCGCGTACTTGCGCTGGATACGGCTGAGTTTGATCTGGAAGACCTGAAGTGGGTGATCCTGATGGTTCTGTTCAACATTCCAGGCTGCGAAAATGCCTATCAGCAAATGGAAGAATTACTCTTTGAAGTGAATGAAGGTATGCTGCATTAATCAATCTTCATTCAGTATGAGTTGTTATGGCTAAATCAGCACTGTTTACGGTGCGTAAAAACGAGCCCTGCCCACAATGTGGGGCTGAACTGGTTATTCGTTCCGGGAAACACGGCCCGTTTCTTGGTTGCTCACACTATCCAGAATGCGATTATGTCCGTCCGCTGAAATCATCTGCGGACGGACATATAGTCAAAGTTCTGGAGGGTAAATTCTGCCCTGCATGTGGCGCTGAACTGGTGCTGAGGCAGGGACGATTCGGTATGTTTATTGGGTGCAGTGATTACCCTGCCTGCGATCACACTGAGCTTATCGATAAGCCTGATGAAACCGCAGTAGTGTGCCCCCAATGCCAGACGGGCCACTTGGTTCAGCGGCGTTCACGTTATGGCAAAACCTTCTACTCCTGCGATCGCTATCCGGAGTGTCAGTTTGTCATTAACTTCAAACCGTTAGCGGGAGAGTGTCCAGAGTGCCACTATCCGCTACTCATCGAAAAGAAAACCGCGCAGGGTGCGAAGCATTTCTGTGCCAGTAAACAATGTGGAAAGCCGATCCCGGCGGAATAAAAAGTGAATAAAAACCTGCCTACGGACCCCATCGCTGCCGCGATAGAGGTTCTGCAACAAGAAAATGTCATCGCTTATCCAACAGAAGCCGTTTTTGGTGTCGGTTGCAATCCTGACAGCGAAACGGCGGTAATGCGTCTGTTGGAACTCAAACAACGTCCAATTGATAAAGGTTTGATTTTGATTGCGGCAAGCTTTGATCAACTCAAACCGTATATTGATGACAGTATGCTCACCGATGCTCAACGTGAAGCTGTTTTCGCTCGCTGGCCTGGCCCTGTCACTTTCGTTTTCCCGGCTCCTGCGACAACGCCGCGTTGGCTAACCGGTCGTTTTGATTCGCTCGCCGTGCGCGTCACGGATCACCCGCTGGTGGTTGCATTGTGCCAGGCTTATGGCAAGCCATTAGTTTCTACCAGTGCCAATCTGAGTGGACTGGCACCCTGCAGAACGGTAGAGGAAGTACGAGCGCAGTTCGGGGAAGATTTTCCAGTGGTTGAAGGTAATACCGGCGGACGTTTGAATCCCTCGGAAATCAGAGATGCTTTGACGGGTGAACAGTTTCGACAGGGGTAATATGAAAGAAGCCTATGCTGTTTTTGGTAATCCGGTAGCACACAGCAAATCGCCTTTTATTCATCAGCAATTTGCAGAGCAGCTGAAGATTGATCACTCTTATGGTCGGGTGTTGGCGCCGATCAATAACTTTGTGAATACGCTCAATGCCTTTTTTGCTGATGGGGGGAAAGGGGCTAATGTTACCGTTCCTTTTAAAGAAGAGGCTTTTGCGCGTGCTGATGAACTAACAGAGCGGGCATCGCTGGCTGGGGCGGTCAATACTCTAAAACGGCTGGAGGATGGGCGTTTACTGGGTGATAACACCGATGGTATCGGCCTGCTTAGCGATCTTGAGCGTTTGTCTTTCATTCATCCCGGGTCTCGTATCCTGTTGATTGGGGCCGGTGGAGCGTCCCGTGGCGTGTTGCTGCCTCTCCTGTCTATGGATTGCGCGGTGACTATTGTTAATCGCACCGCCTCACGTGCTGAAGAATTGGCGCAGATCTTCTCCCATACCGGCAGCGTTCAGGCGGTAGGAATGGATGAGCTGGATAATTACACCTTCGATCTGATCATCAACGCAACGTCCAGTGGTATTAGCGGTGATGTTCCAGCCATTCCTGCATCGCTTATTCATTCTTCGGTTTATTGCTACGACATGTTCTATCAAAAGGGGAATACTCCGTTCCTTTCCTGGTGCGTATCGCATGGTGCAAAACATTGTGCTGATGGTTTGGGAATGCTGGTGGGGCAAGCGGCACATGCTGTTTTGCTCTGGCATGGTGTACTACCGGAGATTGAGCCTGTGATTAAAACACTGCAACAGGAACTTTCTGCATGAATCAGGCGATTCAATTCCCTGATAGGGAAGAGTGGGTGGCGGATATTAATTCCGTCGTCTTCCCGGCGATGGTTCATGGTATGCAGCTAAAATGTGCCATAAAAGGAGAGACGCTGGCGCATCGCTTTGGCGGCGACACGCCTGAACAGTGGCTTGAAACTTTTCGCGAATATCGCTGGGATCTGGAAGAAGAGGCTGAAGCATTGATCCAGGCCCAGCAGGAAGATTCTCAAGGTTGGGTCTGGTTATCCTGACCTAAATACTCATCTTTCCACTTCACGTAGTTGTCAGCAGAATACTGTAGGCCTGCTTTCTCTTCATCAGTTAGTGGGCGGATTTGTTTAACCGGGCTTCCCAGATACAGATATCCGCTTTCCAGGCGTTTGTTTTGTGGAACCAGGCTCCCAGCCCCAATCATAACGTCGTCTTCTACGACTACGCCATCCAGCAAAATCGATCCCATACCGACTAAAACGCGGTTGCCAATGATGCAACCGTGTAGCATGACTTTATGACCAACCGTAACGTCCTCACCCACGATCAGTGGATTACCCTGCGGATTAGACGTGGATTTATGCGTGACATGGAGAACGCTGCCGTCCTGGATGTTTGTACGGGCGCCAATCTGTACGTAGTTCACATCGCCACGAATCGCAACCAGTGGCCAAATCCCGACATCATCAGCCAGACGAGCATCGCCAATGACAACACTACTACTATCGATCATGACGCGTTTGCCGATCTGTGGGAAAAGATCCTTATAAGGACGTAGTACATCAGACATGTTTACCTCAATGAAAATAGGGCGGTAATGAAGACTTTGGTTGGATTATTGAGACTGTGCAAGTGGTTTAGCTATCAAAAATCAGCCAAATTGCACAGGAATGTAGCGAAAGGAGTGAAAAACAAGCATTCGGCAAAAAAGATCCAAAAAACACTTGTGCTAAAAAATGGGATCCCTATAATGCGCCTCCATCGACACGGCGGATGTGAATCACTT
>NZ_SZWR01000001.1:550176-579050 GCF_005280875.1 Citrobacter sp. wls827 | reverse complement strand
CCGGCACTATACGGAACACTGCCGGATGGCGCTTCGCTTATCCGGCCTACGGAGTTGTCAGTCAGCCCCCTTCCGATACAACCGCCGCGGATGCCCAATACTCCCATACTGAATCTCAATCACAACAAACCCAATCTCCACGCAGTACTCCAGATACCGACGCCCCGTCGTTTTACTGATCCCCGCCTCCTCGACCACCTGCTCAACCGACCAACTCACCGCCGGATGATCGCTAAAAATCCGCTGCACCCGCGCCAGCGTCGCAGGCTCAATCCCCTTGGTCGACGGCTGCCCCGCAGACTCCCCGGCAGGCAAATTGAACAGCTTATCCAGCGCGTGCTGATCCACCACTTTCACCTGCCGCAGCGTGTGCTCCAGCAGCATAAAGCGCTCCAGCGAGGCCCGCAGACGGTGGGAAAATACGGGTTTTAGCAGGTAGTCAAACGCGCCGCTGCGCATAGCATGGCTGCAGGTTTGCATATCGCTGGCGGCGGTGATGAATATCACCGAGCACTCAAACTGTTTGAGCAGCGGGCTATCAATAAGCTCAACGCCCTGACCGTCCGGCAAATAGTTGTCCAGCAGCAGCAGACGTGGCTGATGACGGAGGATCAGTTCGCGGGCCTGTTCCAGCGATCCCGCGATTCCCACGATGCGCAGATGGAAGTTTTGCTCAATAAACTCCCGATGCAACTGTGCGAGATGCGGCTCATCTTCAACAATAACAACCTCAAGAGGGCGGATATCAGTCATGGGAAGGTCCTGTCGAAAGAGAAATCTGGAACGGGATGAAAACCGAAAATACGGTCCCCTGCGGGATGTTATCGCTTATTTCGATGCTGCCACCGGCCCGACGAACGTAGCTCGCGACCAGGTACAGGCCAATACCATGTTCTGAACCGGTGAGTTCACTGCTGTCAGTGGGTTTACTGGTAAAGCCTTGCTCAAAAATATGCGGCTTCATGGCCTCATCAACGCCACAGCCCCGGTCAGCCACTTCAATCACCAGTTCGTGGTTGCGATCCGATATATACACTTCCACCGGCGCGGTACGTGCTGGCGTTTTCAACGTGGCATCGACAGCGTTGTCCACCAGATTACCAATTACTGACATCAGCTCCGTTTCGCTCAGCCCTTCCGGTAGGCGCGAGAGCTGACAGGCGGGGTCGAAAACCAGCTCAACACCTTTCTCGCGGGCACCGACATATTTCCCCAGCAGCAGGCCGCACAGCGCCGGAGAGACAAACTGCCTGGAGAGGAAATCCAGCACCTGCTGGGCCCCCTCTGACTGTACCTGAATATAACGCAGCGCATCGTCATAGCGCTGCATCTGCAGCAGACCGACGAGCGTCGCCGTCCAGTTGAGCTGCTCGTGGCGCATGATGCGCAGGTTATCGGCATAGCGTGTCACCTGGCTGAGTTGACTGCTGAGCGTATTGATATCGTTCTTATCGCGGAAGCTGAATACCCAACCGCTTTGGGTGCCCGGCTCGACTTCAATAGCCACGCGGTTGACGATGGTTTCCCGTTGATTCAGGACGGTAATATGATCGTGATGGCGGCTGTCATAAGCGGTATTGCCAGGCGCGAAAAATGACGGCGGCAGTTGAATCACCTCATCCAATGGCTTGCCGAGCAGCGCTTGTTCACTCTGGCGAATATTGAGCACCTCCCGGGCGGCACGATTGATGAGGATGAGCTGTTTATCGGCATTGACCGCAAAGACTCCTTCGTACATCGCCTCCAGCAGCGCTTTTTGCTGTAGCACCAACTGGGCGATATCTTTGGGTTCCAGGCCGAACATCTGTTTTTTCAGCGTACGGGTCAGTAACCAGGAAAAAATAAACAGCAGCAGCAGCAGGGCAAGGCCGTACATTCCGGTGCGCCACAGCAGGCGGGCGTTGATATTGGCGATGTAGGAGGTGAGGTAACCGACGGAGACAATGCCGATTACCTGATGATGGCTATCGAAAATAGGTGCTTTACTGCGTAACGAGACACCGATCCCACCTTTACGCACAGTGATAATGGTTTTGCCCTTCAGTACATCAGCATTGTCGCCGCCGATCATCGGCAGGTTAAGGCGCTCCGGGGATTCTGAGTGGTAAAGATGCTGTTCACGCGCATCACCAATCACAATATAGCTGGCGTCGCTTTCGGCGCGCAGCGGCTGAATCAGTTGTGCGATACCGAGAATATCCCGCTGCTGTACTTTTTCTGCCAGACCGGGAATCAGGGCAATTTCGCTGGCCTGTACTCGCGCGCGTTGGCCCAAATCGTGGTGCAACTGACGGTCGATAAAGTGAAACAGCAATACGCCAAGCAGCGCCAGCAGAAGGCAGGAAAAAGCCACCAGCGAGAGGAACAGCTTTACCTGAAAGGGCAATCTGAGTTTCATGTAGTCCGCAGCGGCCAGAGCAGAAAGGGTCATCTGAAAAGCCTATCATGCGAAAATACGAACCGTAATCAAGGGACGACAGAGTTGTGAACTGCCTACATTCTCCGCGAATTTCTGAGGTAATAAACGGTATGTCGACGATGCGATCCAACGGCTGTATCCATTGAAAATGCGCATCGTTGACGGTGATTTTTTTGGATCTTCCGGTCTATGACTCTGGGTGTCCGTCGATCGCGGCTTTCAGATCGCGATACTCTTCGCATTGGGTGCCGCAGATATTCTTAATGGTTGCCAGCTCCGCTTTCGCCAGGTCGGGGCGGCCTTTAACCATCCATGCTTCCCCAAGATATTCGCGCACTTTCGCATAGTGCGGATCAAGGGCAATCGATCGTTGGTAGTAACTTATCCCTTCATCCGTACGCCCTAGCTTGCGTGTCGCGTAGCCTCGATAGTTCCAGGCTTCACGCGTATTGGGCTGCTGTAAGGTATCGAGTAAATTGATGGCATCCTGATAATGGCCGGTTTTCGCCAGGTGATACGCATACTGCGTTTTATCCTGATCGTCGATCATGCTGCTTTTTTCGGGCAAACATTTTTGGGTTTTGTTGTCGTAAACCTGACCCTTCGGGCATGTTGGGGTGGTGGTATCGTCATTTCCCATGGCGCTGGCTGCAGCGGAGTAGAGCAACCCGCCTGAGATCAGGCAAATCAACGGCAGTATTTTCGTCATGGCGTGCATCTTCATGGTCCTGTCCTCTCGGTATGAGTGAAGGTTCTTGCATGCTGTAAACCGCGCAGCCCATGCTTTATTCATTATCGATGCCTATAAATTGACCTGCCGTTTATTTTTAATACACCGCTTTATTAGCAAAGAAGGAGTAGCCGCTAACGCGGCTGTTGCTGGGTCGCACAGTGAATACCGCCGCCACCGGCCGCGATACCGTCGATATTCAATTGAATAATCTCACGCCCGGTAAATTGCTCCTGCAAAATATCGCGCGTGTTACGGTCCGTGCGTTTATCGCCAAACTCCGGCGCAATGACCGCATCATTACACAGATAGAAATTGATATAACCGGCGGCAAAATCACTGTTCGCATAGCTCTGGCGAATAGTTGATGGTCCTTCCAGCGTGATCACGTTCAGGTGCCGTCCTTTTGCATCTGTGGCTGTGCGTAAGATTTCCAGATGTCGCCGGGTTACAGCGTAGTCAAACGATGTTGGGTCCTGCTCAAGACCCGCTACTACCGTACCCGGATGTGTGAATCTGGCGTAAAAGTCCGTATGGCCGTCGGTAATATCCTTTCCGGCAATACCTGGTAGCCAGATGATCTTATCCAGTCCCAGCAGGCGCTTTAATTCGGCTTCACATTCAACTTTACTGACGCCCGGGTTGCGGTTGGGATTGAGAACACAACTTTCGGTAATAATGGCTGTCCCTTCGCCGTCTACCTCTATCCCGCCACCTTCAAGGATCAAGGTTGAGCGGATAAATTCAGCTTTAGCATAATCTGTGACAAATTCAGCCACTTCGGCATCGCGATCGTGTTCCTGCTTCTCGCCCCAGCCGTTGAAGTTAAATCCAACGCCACCGGGCATGCCGTGGGGGCTTTTCACAAATACTGGTCCGGTATCGCGGATCCACAGATCGTCAATTGGATGAACCAGCAGGTTAACTGATGGCCCACATAGTTTTGCCGCGAGCGCGTGGTCTTCTTCGCGCACCAGCATATTCACGGGTTCAAAGGCGGCAATGGTGTTCGCGACCAGCGCCAGATTTTTCCGTACCACGGGAAGCAGGTGAGGTTCCCAGATAGCCACACTGGCACCAAACGCCATCCAGGTGGCAGCATGAGGTGCTCCTTCATCCGGCATCTGCCAGCGGCGGCTCTCTGCTGCGCGGGCAACATGGCTTAAACTGATACCCGTCATGCTGGCGAGTAGCATACTCGTTGACGTCACCAGGCTCTGCCTGACAAATGAACGTCTTGTTATCATGGGATTAACCTTTGCGTATATTTATCTGATATTGGATGAATAAAATAATAATAGATAATTAATGCTCTGCGTATTTTAAATATTGAATAATAAATAAATTGATTGCGGGTAAGTTTCATGCGGAATATAGCACAGGAGATATTCGTTGCAATCTCTTAGTTTTATATTATGAGTGAAATTGACTACTATTAAAATTTCTCAACTATATATTTATATATAATTTATATTTATCAGCATGAACATGTGTCACGCCGTTGGCTCTGAAGCCTCGTCTGACGGGCCTTGTCGCGGATTGTGATCTGGCCGGTTGTTCTGTTGTATTTATTAATGCCATGAACCGTGTGGACTATAGTAAAGATGGCCGTTATTTCTCATCATTAATAACCGTGAGTGGGGGATGTGCATGAAGAAGATACTGATGCTGGTCGGAGATTATGTCGAAGATTATGAAACGATGGTGCCTTTTCAGGCTTTGCAAATGCTTGGGCATCGTGTGGATGCCGTCTGTCCGGATAAAAGTCAGGGTGACTACGTTCAGACCGCCATTCACGATTTTGATGGGGCGCAGACCTACAGTGAGAAACCCGGGCATCGCTTCACCTTGAATGCGAATTTCTCTGATGCGCGCGAGGCGGATTATGATGCCTTGTTGATCCCTGGCGGGCGGGCGCCGGAGTATTTACGTCTGAATCCGGATGTCATTCAACTGGTACAAGACTTTAACTCTGCGGGTAAACCTATCGCCGCGGTGTGTCATGGCCCGCAACTGCTGGCGGCAGCCGGAGTGTTAGAAAACCGGACCTGCAGCGCGTATCCAGCGTGTGCGCCAGAAGTTCGGTTGAGCGGTGGGCATTATGCCGATATCGGGATTGACCAGGCGCACGTCGACGGTAATCTGATTACCGCGCCGGCATGGCCTGCTCATCCTGCCTGGTTGGCTAAATTTGTTGAAGTATTAATGAAGTAACGGGTACCGGCTTTGCAGGTCGGTATAACCCATCCGGCTATACCGACTGCAAAAAATTACCGTTGCATGAGTGCGAATACTCCCCAGCCGAGATATTCCCGGGTGAAGGTGACATGGCGTCCCGGTGACGTCCTCAGTTGCTCTCTGACTTCCTGCGCAAAGTCATCATTTGGGTTCGCCTCCAGCCATCGACGCATCGTCAACCACTTAGCGGCTTCGTATCGATCCCAGCCTTCCTGGTCTGCCAGCACCATTTCAACCAGGTCGTAGCCCAGTTTGTCGAAAAACGAAACGAGGTCGGCAAGGGAAAGAAAATCGGCCACCGAGCCGGCTCCGCATGCCTGGGCAATATCTTCTGCGGCGGGCATTTGACGCCAGTACGGTTCACCGATCACGATGATTCCGCCAGGTTTGAGGCTCTTTGCCAGCAGCGTGATTGTCCCGGCGACACCGCCTGCAATCCACGTTGCGCCGACGCAGGCAGCGATATCGCATTTTTCATCCGCGACATAACCTGCCGCATCGTTATGGATAAAGCTCACGCGATCGGTGACGCCCAACTGTTCCGCGCGTTGTCTGGCTTGTGCGCTAAACAGTTGGCTCATATCAATACCGATCCCCGTAATGCCATGGTCGCGTGCCCAGGTGCAGAGCATCTCACCGGAACCACTGCCCAGATCCAGAACACGGGTTCCTGGCGTCATACGTAGCGCCTGACCTAATGTGGCATATTTTTGCGCGGTGAACGGATTATGAATGCGATGAGCGCTTTCGCTGATCGTAAAAATCTTGGGAATATCCATCACTCTCTCCTTAGCGATTATCTAACTGGGCGCGAACATTGTTTAATCCGGTGGTGTTGATGCGGTAGGGCTGACCATTGACGGATTTGATCAACTTTTTGGTTCTGAGCTTTTTAAACACCTCAAGCGTGCAGTCGCAGAGCAGCAATCCTTCACGGCTATAACATTCAACGGATGTGACGCGGCCAGCGCTGTCGCGGACGTGCGCAATGCGGCCACCTTTGGCGAGAACGTGTAAGGTACGTTGTTCCTGACGGGATAAATTCATACTGGGAAACCTGTTTAATCATCATGTGCAAAACGTGCAAACACACAGCGGTGTCCGCATTCGATTTCAGCGCATTGATAACCAGTCCGGCCTGATAAGGTCGGCAAACTGATTATCTGATGATGACATTCTCCAGCATCAAAGCCTCGGGTTGAGTTGAAAGGTATTTACACGGTGTATGATAGCAGTGGAATGTTGGATGGGAATCTTGCGCCAGTAAAAGTGTGACCTGCAACGGAAAATGACCTGGAAGGACATCCCGTCGCATCGAATAGCTTTAAATTGTTGTAATGTTATTAACATATTAAATCATTAAAATATTTTATATTTAAATGGCTTTAAAAAATATGGATTTGAGTTATTCTGCATTCTTCGTTCTTATATTACACGCTAATATATTAGCCTGATTTAAGCGTGTCGGGATTGATTGTTTTATTTATGATAAGCAGTATTTATTATAGCTATCGCAGGATGATGTTCTGTAAATTATTTCTGTTTAAGAATTCTCTCTATGGTGAAGAATGTGTATACTTGTTTCTGCAAGAGACTCTTCTGTTATCATTAAAATTATAAATATGTCCTTTACACCCGTATTTCCTCTACTCTGTATCTCTTCTCAGGGTAGAGGTTTTTTTTACCTGTAATTCATCGGGTAGTACCTATTAATAATAATTTAACACCGTGCCAGGTGTTATTATGGCTACTATGACTAATGATGCCGGATATCATGATTTTATAATAGTACCGCGGCGTTTCTATTCCGTAATGAATTGTTCAGCTATCCCTCTGTTTACCAGGGTATAGTATAGTGGCGCTTATAATTGTCTGTTTTTCAGCGTGATATGTTTTTCTTGTCGTTGGGATAAATGTGACCTTGCTCATGGATTTTAATGCACTAAATGGCTATTTCTAGAGAAGTGCAAACGGTTGCACGTAGCTGTAATGGTATTCGTTCATTAAAAAAATATAGCGATGGTTTGCCTTGTGTCTTTATAGGATATGGAGACTTAAATGATTTCCATTATCTCTTGGGTAGACGGAAACTGTTATGGCTTCTGTTAGCTTAACACCATATAAAATAGTCGTAAAAACAAGCAGGGAATATGATGTGATCATCAAAAAGGCGATTTTTATTACAAAAATAACGATCGGTTTTTTATCTTCCTTAATATAAATCGTTGTCAGAACACTCATGAGATCAGTGGTCTGGGATGAGCGCTGATTTTATTTGACACTTCAGATGTATCCCTCTCGCGCTGCATGCAGGTATCTCCTCGCAGTACCCCATAAATGAAACATTAAAGGATGTCCCACAATGGATATTGTTGAACGCTTTATTAACTACACCAAAATCAATACCACAACCTCACGGGAAAATGGCGCAAATGGCATCATGCCGTCTTCCCCAGGCCAAATGGTGCTGGCAAAACTGCTCGCAGCAGAGCTTGAAGTATTAGGGATGCAAAACATTGAAGTCAGGGATACGGCGATTGTAACGGCAACATTACCTGGAAATACTGACGATAATATTCCTGTCGTTTCCTTTTTTGGACATCTGGATACCAGTGCCGAACAGACTGCAGACACGCATGCGCAACGCCTTCACTATAGCGGTGGCGATTTATGCCTGAACAAAGAACATAATATCTATCTGCGCGAAAGTGAATTTCCAGAACTGAAAAACTATATCGGTGATGACCTGCTCGTGACGGATGGAACCAGCCTGTTAGGTGCTGATGATAAAGCTGCCATCGCTGCCATCATGAATGCCATACAGTATCTGGTTGCACATCCGGAGATTAAACATGGACCGGTGAAGGTCGGTTTTGTTCCTGATGAAGAGCAGGGGCTACGGGGTGCCAAAGCTTTTGATGTTGCCGCGTTTGGCGCAAATTTTGGCTATACCCTGGATTGCTGCGGCATAGGTGAGTTTGTCTATGAAAACTGGAATGCAGGCGATGCGGAAATTATCTTCACCGGTCAATCTGCGCACCCAATGTCAGCTAAAGGTAAACTGAAGAATTCTCTGCTGATGGCGCATAAGTTTATTGCGATGCTGCCGGGCGGAGAAGCACCTGAATATACGGAAGGTCGTGAAGGATATTACTGGGTAAAACAGCTGCAGGGTAACAGTGCCCGTACCGTACTGAAACTGGATATTCGCGACTTTAGTGAAGAAGGTTATAAGTCCCGTATGGCATTTATTCGCCAGCTTGCAGTAAGTGCCTGTGCACTATGGGGCGAAAATAGCGTGGTCTGCCATTTAACCGATCGCTATGCGAATGTGTTTAATAGCCTGCAGGGCGATTCGCATTATCCTATTGATATTGCTATGCGTGCTTATCAGAAATGCGGAATCACTCCGCAACCTGTCGCCATGCGTGGCGGGTATGATGGCGCGGTTCTGTCGCAGAAAGGGTTACCGTGTCCGAATATTTTTACCGGTGCGCATAATTTCCATTCAATTTATGAATACTTGCCGGTGAGATCGCTACGGGCAGCCAGTGATGTTGTAGTCGCAGTTATTGAAGAAACCTACGCTGAGTTCGCCGAAGGGAGAACTCAGTCATGATTCAGGTAATAATTGCCCTTCTGGTTATCGTTGTGGTCGCTCGTCTGATCCTGAAGGGGTACCGGGCCGAACCCGTGTTATTTATCGCGGGTCTGGTGCTAATGATTTGTACCGGATTAACCGGATGGGGCTCCGTATTGCCGAAGGGGGTTGCCAGTACCGGGATTGCTTTTCTCGATCCATTTGAAGTTATGCGCGATCTGTTCAGCACACGTGCAGCCGATCTCGGTCTGATGATCATGGCGTTGATGGGATTTGCTCACTACATGGATCATATCGGGGCAAATGAAGCTGTGGTGCGCGTGGTGACGAAACCGTTACGGGCACTGCGATCTCCTTATATTCTGCTGTTTTTTTCCTACCTGCTTGCCAGTCTCCTGCAACTGGCCATCCCTTCAGCGACCGGGCTTGCCGTGTTACTGATGGGGACAATGTTCCCGATTATGCTGGGCCTGGGGCTCTCTGCGGCTTCGGCCGCCGGGGTCATCGCCACCTCGCTGGGGGTGGCATACACCCCAACAGCGATTGATGCCATCAGGGGAGCGAAAGCAGTCAATATGGATGTGGTGGAATACGTTGTTTACCACCAGGGGCCAGCAGCGCTTGCAACCGTACTGGTTGTCGGCGTTTGTCATTTTTTCTGGCAACGTCATTGCGATCGCAACGCGGGGACGTTACCTCGGGAAATCGGGAGCGCTGAGATTGTCGATTCAGGAAAGGCGCCGGCTTTTTATGCTGTGCTTCCCATGCTGCCTATACTGATGGCGGTAGGATCATCCGCGATGTTTGTCAGTGGAATTAATCTAAACATAATCACCATCGTGCTTATCGCAATGGCTATTTGTATGCTGATTGAATGGATACGAGCGCGTGATTTAAAGTCGGTGTGTGAAGGGTTCAGCCATTTTCTGAAAGGAATGGGCGCGGCGTTTACCGGTGTTGTGGGCCTGCTGGTCGCAGCCGGAGTTTTCGCGCATGGCATCAAAGTCATTGGTGCCATTGATCAGTTAATTTTGATGGCAGAACATGTCGGATTACCACCCTTTGCGATGGCCGTCGTCTTTGCGCTGGTGACGCTTGCGGCAGCAATTATTATGGGCTCGGGGAATGCGCCATTCCTGGCATTTGTTGAGTTAATCCCACAAATTGCCGCGAGCATGGGCGCTAACGCGGTTGCTATGATCCTACCTATGCAGCAGGCATCACATATGGGGCGGGCTATTTCGCCGGTATCCGGTGTTGTTATTGCGGTTTCAAGTGGGGCAAAAATTACACCTTTCGATGTAGTTAAACGTACTGCTGTGCCGCTTATTGTGGGCTTTGTCACCCATACTTTGATTATCGGTATTTTCTATTAGTCGTAACTGCTGCAAGCAAACCTCCGGGGCGCGGAGGTTTGCTTGATAATGTTATTTATAATCTCAAATAAAACTGGTTGTCATGAGTTATTATTTGTTTTCATCTTTATCGCATTATTCTTATTGTGCTACCACGGTGTCTTATATAGATGAATGATTAAGGAAGGTAATGTGTTAATCTGGCGTTTTTTATACGTGAGAATTAATTAATCTGGATCATATTATGCTGGTTTTAATTGTAGTAGTTTTTTAAATGAAGTGATGCCAAGTCCAAATGTGATAACGATTTATCTGGGTGGGTTTTAAGTGGTCAGTGATTTAGGAAAGATCAGCGCATCGAGGCACAATTACCAGGATGAACTTGAAACGTTTACCTGGAGTGCGTTAGTTGCCGTGGGTATCGCAAT
Organism: Citrobacter sp. wls827; assembly: GCF_005280875.1. NCBI lineage: Bacteria > Pseudomonadati > Pseudomonadota > Gammaproteobacteria > Enterobacterales > Enterobacteriaceae > Citrobacter > Citrobacter sp. wls827. The sequence continues at coordinate 568,279 of NZ_SZWR01000001.1, read as the reverse complement.
ACAGGACCAGAAGGTTTACTCTAAAATATCAGAACATCTCTTCATTATGAACTGGCTGGCGATTGCGAAAAAAAGGAAGATATTTTCAAAAACTATCGCCAACGAACTTCAGTGGTTAATAGAAGAGGGGAAAAGGAAAAGCATTAATGCCCAACTTAAATTTAAGATAGAGTATTTATATGCTACATCAAGTGGTGATGTCACAATGCAGAGTTACTATTTTAAATTTACTCATGTTATTGAAAATCTAAGGAATAATGGTTGGGAGAGTTTTCTTCTCACACCCGGGAAATGGCGTGATTTGAGTGAAGATGTTAAGGTTCGCAAAGGCAATTTTATTTTTATGGATGACACCCGACTTCAGGAGTGCTTTGGTACTCAGGGCGAGATATTAAAACCTTTCTGTCTTCGGGTTTATGGTGATGTCGAATTTGCAAAGTCGCTGTTCATCAAAAATAATCTTCCGGTTGAGTTTGTAAAGCATACTTCAAATGAGTTTTACTACTTTTATTTTAATCTGGATGGGTGATGAACACTGGCGATACATAAATAAAATTTGCCAGTCATAATACGTTGTTGTAGCCAGATTTTACATTCTGAGATATAAATCGCGATAGAGGGATCGGGGATGTTTACGCGAAAGTTAACGATCACGACTGAATGGATAAAGTTATCTGATGTTCCTGACCGCGTGTTCATCGCTTTTCGAGGGGTAATCGAAATATGCGAAAGTTCATCTGTTCCTGACGACAAGACTCCCCTGCTAAGGTTGGAAAATGAAATGGCGATTATCACGGTTGACGCATTCTCCTGGGTCAGAGTTCCGGCAGAAAGTCGGGGAAATATTACGGTATATATTCTCTGATGTGCTGAATATTAACACCGATAAATTACATCAGACATCGGTAAAATCATCATGACCTGATTATGCGGGCTACAACATTCGTATTGCATTGGTGTTATAGATAATGCCAAACACCGCTACCGCCAGCAGGAACAGGGATGAGATAAAAACGCTGTATCTGACAAACCGCGTGGGCATCCAGCGTTTGAAAATCACGATATAAAATGACAGAACGGCAACGTCAAAAATGATCCATACCAGCGTGAGTATCAGCATGCTGGTGGCGAAATTATGTGTAATGGTGATGAACTGTGGAAAGAATGAAACGAAAAACAGAATATCTTTCGGGTTTGATACGCCAATCAGAAAACCGTTGATAAATCCCCCATGAGACGGCTGGCGAGAGTCTTCGCTGGCGGCTTGATTTCTTGCCCACAGACTGCAAAACGCGCTATAGCCGATATACAGCGATCCGGCGAGACCCAACACACACAGCAGCAGAGGAGAGAGTGATACCACCCCCGCCAGCATCAGCGCAGCGAGCGCAAGCAAGAGCAATGAAGCACCGTTAGTTCCGCATAGCGTCATAAAGGCCTGGCGATAGCCGTACTGTGCCGCCGTCGCGGTAATCAGTGCCACAACAGGACCAGGCGTTAGCAACAGTGTTAGCACCGAGAGGCTGTATACAGCCAGTAAAGCGAGATTCATATCTGATGATCCTGACGTTATTTTTCATCAGTATTCCGCTTGCGTGTCACATTGAAAAACGAATAAAACTGCGCTCTACTGTGAGTAAAACTCAACATAGAAGCCGATGATGACGCTACCCCCGCTGTATGCCCTGAGAGCTTTCGAAGCTGCTGCCCGTCTGGGGTCCTTTAGTAAAGCGGCTATTCAACTGAACGTCACGCCTGGTGCGGTAAGCCGTCATATTCGCACACTGGAAGCCTGGTTTGGCTGCGAACTGTTTGTTCGTAGCGGCCCCCGTATTGAGATAACGCCTTCAGGGCAGGGGTTAGCGCAACAGCTGACGGCCGGGTTTCAGAGTTTAGAACATGCCTGCCATGCTTTTCGTAGCAGCAGTCATGAGCTGCGGTTGAAAGCACCCTCAACGTTGACCATGCGCTGGCTGCTGGATGTGCTGCGGCATTTCCGGGAAGCCCATCCAACGCCGGTGATTGAAATCTCCAGTGTGTGGATGGACACCGATTCCGTCGCATTCAGTCGCGAACCGTATGACTGTGCAATCCTGTTGGGGAATGGTTATTTTGGCGAGGATACGGACAGTCGTTTGCTGTTTCAGGAGTGGCTAATCCCGGTCTGTGCGCCTGCGTTGCAGGCTCAGGCGCAAAGTGATATCGCCGCCTGTGAATTGATTCATCCTTCCGCCGATCGCCGCGACTGGCGTCGCTGGCTGCAGCGTACCGGGGCGTTTCCTGCGTTGAACCTGGCACGTGGCAACGTGTTCGACACCCTGGAGCAGGGGAGTCTTGCGGCAATGAGCGGGCATGGGGTAGCGGTCGCCGATCTGCTATTAAGCCTGACGGCTATTGAGAGTGGGATGCTGGCGTTACCGTTTAAACAGGTGGTCGCGACAGGGGACGGTTATTATCTCGTCTGGCCAAAAGCGTCAACCCGGCTTCGAAATATTGAGTTGCTGTATCGCTGGTTAAAAGAAGCTGCGCCTGAGGCTGACATAGCAGAACTGCTCTGGCTGGAGTAACCCGCAGAACACCATATTGATAACAATTCTCATTATTATTGTTGTGTTGTGCGGGTAATGGTAATGTTGCCACCCATCGTACGTTGCAAATTCCATTTCTTGTGCAGAAGACAGCATGAACAACACCACCATCCAGAATACATCCGGACGTTTTACCCGCACCTTCTCCGTCAGTGAGTTTAGGGACTTTGGTGAGCGTTACGGGATCGATTACCGTTTTCCGTTGCTGGCGCAAAAAACGGGTCTTCCGTGTTCCAGTGCTGTATTGCAAGGGGAAGTAGAGGAGATGATGCTCCCTTGCGGGATGTGCGTCACACACTCTGATGTACAGGTGCTGCAACCGTATGAAACTACCTCCCGGCACAGTAGCCCCTTGTATATGCTGGTGGTGCTGGAAGGTTGCGTGATACTGACGCTCAACGGGCAGGAACATGTGGTACGTTCCGGCATGGCGTTTAGTTCGCGTCTGAGTGAACGCCAGGCAATGAGCGCCCGTCACCTTGCCGACTGCAAGCTACGGACGCTATCACTCGGGTTGTATCCTGACGGAGCATGGCGCAAAGGATTACTTGAATCCCTCATGCGTGAGTGGGAAAACTGTCAGACGCCAACGCTTATTTGGCAGGTGCCGGGGTTTTTACTCAGCGGATTACAGTATGCGCAGCAGGGCTCACTTAGCCATGTTTCCCGCCAGTTGATGCTGGAAGGACTGATTTTACAATTATTTGGTCACGGTCTCAGCGTTTGTCAGGTGGAAAGCGGCAAATGCCTCGCCGCCAGTGGCGAACAGCAGCGGCTGGAAAGGGTGCGCCGTCTGTTGGAGCAATCCCCTGAAAATGACTACACGCTTAACGAGCTGGCGCAGCGCGCAGCGATGAGCCCCAGCAGTTTGCGCAGCAAGTTCCGTGCGGCATATGGCTGTTCCGTCTTTGACTACCTGCGCGACTGCCGTCTGGAACGTGCGCGCGGCTATTTACTGGAAGGATACAGCGTACAGCAGGCGGCCTGGATGTCGGGTTATCAGCACGCAACTAACTTCTCTACCGCTTTTCGTCGTCGCTATGGCTTCCCGCCCGGTGATGTTCTCAAACTTTGCTAATCCATTTTCCCGTTTTATGCGCGAAGCTGATTCATAATTTGGCGCTGCGCATACGCAACCTGGCATTCGGCATAGCGACTCCTGATACAAAAATGGCAATAATTCTCATTTACAGATAGATATGCCTTGGGAGATGTTCATGTTCGCGAAGACTCGGTTGGCGCTGCTGATAGGATGGGTGACCGGCAGTGTGGCTTTTCCTCTGCTGGCGCAGGAAACAACAAAAAACGATACGGTGGTTGTCACTTCGCAAATGCAGAGTGGGGCGACCAAGCTTGCCACACCGGATATCGAAACGCCGCAGTCAGTATCAATCGTTACCCGTGAACAGTTTGAAGAGCAGGGCGCAACCAGCGTGCGGCAGGCTGTTAGCTACACACCTGGGGTGTACAGCAATCAGATTGGTGCCTCCAACCGCTTTGACTACATTGTGCTGCGCGGTTTCTCCGATGGTAGTCTGGACAACGTCTATCTCGACGGCCTGAAAATGATGGGCGACACTAACTCGCACAGTTCGCTGGTGATCGATCCGTGGTTTCTCGACAATATTGAAGTGGTGCGCGGCCCGGCTTCCGTGCTGTACGGCCGTTCCTCTCCGGGCGGGATCGTGGCGCTGACATCGCGTAAACCGTCGTTTGATGCGGGCGGAGAAGTGAAGCTGTTTGCTGGCAACAATAACCAGCGCGGCGCGGCGTTTGACGTCACCGGGGCGCTGGATGATAACGATCGCGTCGCCGCACGACTGAGTGGAATGACGCGTTATGCGGACTCGCAGTTTGGTCCCTTGAAGGAAGAACGTTACGCGCTGATGCCGAGCCTGACCTGGCGCATCACCGATCAAACGCGTCTGGATCTGATGGCCTATCTGCACCGTGATCCTGAAGGCGGTAGCCACTCCGGTCTGCCGTATGACGGCACTGTGGTTCCCCATTACGGGCAAAAGATCTCCAACACCTTTTACGAAGGCGAGGATGATTACGATAAATACGATCGTCGTGAAAACATGGTGGGCTACAACATTGAGCACCTGTTTGATAACGGCTGGTCGGTGCGGCAAAAGTTACGCTATTTGCATACCGACGTTGAGCTGAACCAGGTGTATGCGGCAGGCTGGTTGAATGAAACCGAGCTTAATCGCGGTTACTCCGGCTCAGACGAAAACATGTCGGCGATAACGCTGGATAATCAACTGGATGGTAGCTTTGATACCTGGCAGGTTAACCACCGTCTGCTGGTGGGCATCGATTATCAGGATCGCAGCAACAATACCACCGGCTACTACGGGGCGTTCCCGCCGATTGACGCCTTTAACCCGGTGTACGGCGCGAAGCCGGATTACATCAATATGTATGCGCGCGAGAAACACAAGTTGCGCCAGACGGGCTACTATTTGCAGGATCAGATGTCATGGGATCGCTTCCGTATAACGCTCGGTGGCCGCTACGATCAGGTGAGCATATCTAATATTGATAAGCAAAACGGCACTCGCAGCGATCTGGACAAAAATAACTTCAGCAGTCGCGCTGCTCTGCTTTATTTGTTCGATAACGGCGTTGCGCCGTACATCTGCTATTCCACCGCCTTTACGCCAACCAGTTTTGCTGATGAGAACGGTAACCTGTTGGAACCGATGAAAGGCAAGCAGTGGGAAGCCGGGCTGAAATATGAACCGGAAGGGTTGAATAGCCAGTTTAGCGCGTCGGTGTTCCGCATTAATCAGACCAATATTGCCACCAAAGAAGAGCCGACCGATCCGTACCGTTCGATTGGCGAAATTGAATCTGAAGGGGTAGAGCTGGAAGCTATTAGCCAACTGACGGACAGTTTCCGTTTGCAGGCGGCGTATACCTATACCGACATTCGCTATAAGAAAAGCAGCCCGGAAGAGCAGGGCAAGCGTGCCGTTTATGCGCCGCGCAATCAGGCCAGCACCTGGTTAAGCTACGATGTGAAAAATGGCCCACTGGCGGGGCTAACGTTGGGCTCAGGCGTGCGTTACGTCAACGGTATTACCAGCGATCGCCAGAATACTCACACCCTGCCATCGTATACGCTGGTGGATCTGGCGATTGGCTACGACTTAACGAATATTGGTATTAAAGGTTTGAGCACGCAGTTGAACGTCAACAATCTGACCGACAAGCGTTACGTTGCAGCCTGTAATTCGCTCTCATACTGTTATTTCGGTGCCGAGCGCAGCATTGTTGGCAGCGTTTCGTGGAAGTTCTGATGCTTAAGCCGGATGCGGCGCTGGCGCCTTATCCGGCATACGGCAGCGTGCAAATTGTAGGCCTGATAAGCGCAGCGCATCAGGCATAGTGGATTGCGGCTATTTGGTAAAACCGTTTTGCATACAAATCTGTGCGCTGGTTCTCAGGGTGAAGGCTAACTTGTCAGGATACTGGCGGTAATAGTTATGTTCTTCTTCCAGCCCTTTTGCCTGCGCCAGACGTACCGTTTCCAGCGAACAGGTTCGGTAGATCAAATCTTTATTCATATTGCTCTGCTTCTCGCGCTGTTTATCTGCGGACAGCGCCAGCCAGCTCTCGGACAGCGTATAATCGTAGACCACCCGATTCCCTTTCGCCTGCACGTTCTCAATGGTAATGAATTCGTCGATCTTCAGTCTTGGCTGACCACGCATTTTTTTCTTATCTTCTGCGGCGGCATATTGTGCCAGTGCATTAATATCCATCCCGGCTATTTTCTGCTTATAGATATCGACATAGGCGGCGGGTTGCTGATAATGCTGAGCATAAGCATTTCTTAATTCTCCGTCACTCATTGAACAGCCAGCTAAAAATAAAGGTAATAGCAGCGTCAGTTTTGTTTTAGTCATGATGTTATCCCATTCATTATTGTGGTCCCCAGTCGCCCATAACAAAATAAAAGTCATCAAATTACAGGTGATCTTTAGGGTTGTATAAACGGGGCGACGACAGCACAAGTGCAATTATCTTAAAATGGCGGAATAAGCGGGAAACCCTGCCAGAATTGGCAGGGTTAATGGATGAAGAGGATCAGAATTCCATTTTCACCGTGAACTGCACTTCTCGTGGGTCGCCGATCTGATTACCCAGATTATTGGTGGCAATGGATGAGGTGTAATAGGTCTTATCAAACAGGTTTTTCACATTGAGCTGCAATGTGACCGGATATTGCAGCTTCATCTTATAAGCGGCAAAAGCATCGGCGACAAAATAGCCTGGCAGATAATAGTCTGCGCCATTGGTTGCGGAACGGCGACTCACCCCATGACCCCCACCGCCAATCGTCAGGGTATTGCCCATAAAGGCATTCTGAATATCGTAGGTGAGGAATAATGAGCCGGTATGCTTCGGTACATTAGGCAGCGGCTTACCTTTGTAATCAGGATCTTCCGTCACTTTCGCGGCGGTATAACCGTAGCTGGCGATAATATTGGTGTTGGTGGTCAACGAACCGGCGACATCCACTTCCACGCCTTGTGAACGCACGCGACCCGCCGTTTTCGCCACGGTTTCGCCATTGATCATTTCGTTGTACAGCACATTGCGTTTATCAATATCAAACAGGGCAATATTGGCGGTGATACCGTCAAAGATATCGAATTTTGCCCCCACTTCATAAGCCGTTGAGGTTTCAGGTGGCAGTTCGCCAATATAACTGGCGATAGAATATTGCGGCATGAAGGATCGCGAGACGTTACCGAACAGCGATACCGACGGCGTCAGTTTGTAAACCATACCGAATTTGGGCACCCACTGTTGGTCGGTACTGTCGGTGTTGACGTTGAACGGACGCCCTTTGCCAGCGTATTCTGTGTAGTACTGATAACGCATCCCGGCGACGGCGATCCATTTATCGGTCAGGTACAGCGCGTCCTGCACATACGCAGAATAGCTCTCTTGTTGAATAGTCTGATCGCTATCAGCGGCAGAAACGTTAGTACATTTATCCAACGTACCGTAGACAGGATTATAAATATTGAACCCTTTTACGTTCTTGCAGCGGATCATGTCGGTGCGTAGCAGATCGTAGTTCTCATAAGAGACGCCGGTGAGGATTTCGTTATAAAAACCCGCGATATCGACGTTGCCCTGTAAATCGGCACGTGTGGCGTGCATGCGCTGGGTGGAGCCTTGAGTGGCATCGACACGGCGGGTCAGATTTCCGGTTGCAGAATCATACGCCATTACGCGAGCCTGATTATCGCTGTATTTATCCTGGCTAAAGCTGTAGTCGAATTTCGCTGTCCATTCGCTGTTGAAGCGGTATTCGGCATTCAACTGTGCCAGATCCGATTTGCCGTCGGTGATATTAAACGGCTCATCAAAGCGGGTTTTGCGATCCACATTCACCGCGTGTTTGGTGTTGAGATCGAAAATGGTGCCGCGATCGAATGGCGCTTTGTAGTCGCGGTGTGAATAGAGCACGCTGACGGTGGCGTTGTCGCCAAACCAGGTCAGAGAAGGGGAGATAAAGCTGCTCTGATTGGTGCCAAAGTTGCGCCAGTAGTCCTCGTGTTGGTACTCGCCAATCAGACGATACGCCAACGGCGTACCTTCAATCGGCCCGGTCACGTCAAACTGCCCCGTACCGCCGCCAAAACTGCTGGAGGTTGCTGAAATCGACCCGCCAAACTGCGTTTCCGGACGTTTGGTGACGACATTAATCAGGCCGCCGGGATCGAGAATCCCGTACAGGGTTGAGGCCGGGCCTTTCAGCACTTCCACGCGTGAGGTTGCGGCGTTAAAGCTGCGCGGCAACACGGTTTTCAGACCGTTGGTCATCACCGAGCCGTCACGGTTTGCGCCGAAGCCACGGCGGACAAACGCATCCTGTGTGCCACCTAATGTGTTGGTTTGCACAACGTTACTGACGTTATACAGCGCTTCGTCCAGCGTCGTGACATGCTGATCTTCCAGAACTTTATCGCTGACAGTGTTCACCACTTGTGGGATATCCAACAATGGCATGGATGTCAGCGTCGCGGTGGACGAGCTCAGCGGTTGATAACCCGATGTTACGGCCTGATCGGCAGACGACGCATCTGCCCGAACGGTGATGGTATCTTCCCCTTTAGGCGGAGTCGTCTCTTTCTCCGCTGCAAATACCGTAGGTGTTGTTGTTATGCCCAGAAAGAGAGCAGAGCACAATGCCCGCCCTTTCATCCCCGAAAAGTAAGTCGTTAACTCAGCCATTATTTTATTTATTCCGCAAAAGACCCTGCCAAAAATGGGCAGGGAAACAGGTTGATTCAATTCATTGCCCGGCTTGCCAGCCCTGCATTTATCCATCTGTAAGCCGGCGTTACTGGCATCAGATGTGTAATTGAGAATCATTCAATCATGGGCGTTTGTAGTAGTAAACGTAAAAATGAAAAAGAAACTACAGGCGATTCGACACAACTTAACCGTCGTTTTTTTAAGGATATTTAATTTACAATGCATTGAAAAATAATGGTTTTTATTGATTTTTCGGCATTTTTTATTTGTGCTTTGGTTGTTGGCAACAGGTGATGTAACTACAGGGTGTAATTGCTTGACTACTACAGCGCAAGCCAGCAAGATCACAAAGAGAATGAGTTTTATTTTTATTTAGAGAATTACGCATGCAGGCTTTGCCATGCGGCGGTGCAGGAGTGAACATGCCACAGCATGTGGAAAATACCGCCCACAGAACGGGCATTGAACTACAACAGCTTTCTGCGGGTTATCGCCATAACACCATTGTCCACGATATCTGTCTCACTATTCCGCAAGGCAAAATGACGGTGCTGGTGGGGGCGAACGGCTCGGGTAAATCAACGTTGTTAAGCACCATGGCTCGGATGTTGAAACCGCACGGCGGCAGCGTATTGCTGGATGGCAAAGCCATTCATCAACAGCCCACCAAAGCGGTTTCGCGCCAGCTTGGCATCCTGCCGCAATCCCCATTGGTGCCCGAAGGACTTACCGTTTTCGAACTGGTATCGCGTGGGCGTTTTCCCTGGCAGAACATGCTTTCGCAATGGACGGACGATGACGAACGTGCCGTGGAGCAGGCGCTCCAGTTAACCGGAACTGCTGATTTTGCGCATTTGCCGGTGGAGAGCCTTTCCGGTGGGCAACGTCAGCGCTGCTGGATTGCGATGGCGCTGGCACAGCAAACGCCGGTCATCTTGTTAGATGAGCCGACTACGTTTCTCGATCTGCGCTATCAGGTAGAGATCCTTGAACTGTTGCATTCACTGACTCGCCATCATGGTCGTACAGTGATCGTGGTCCTGCATGACCTGAATTTTGCCGTGAATTACGGGGACATGCTGGTGTTCCTCAAACAGGGGACGTTGCAGGGCGTCGTGCATGATGGCGAAAACTGCACGCCCGAGTTGATTAAGCACGTGTTTGACGTCGACGTGCAGATGTCGGTGAATCCTCTCACCGGCAAACCGTTCTTTATGCCGTTCCGCGCGCCGGGCGGGCAAGAGCAATGACGGTCATGACAAGCACACTGCCTCGTCGCCGTGGCCGGTTTATGCTGGCACTCCCCGTGTTAACGCTGCTGTTGTGTGTTCTGGCGGTGGTGCATCTGGGTGTTGGCGCACGCACTATCAGCCCGCAGACCGTCGTGCAGGCGCTGTTCCACTTTGACGCGAAAGATTTCGACCACCGGATTATTGTCTCCTTACGTCTGCTGCGCATGACGGCGGCGATGCTGGTCGGCGCAGCGTTAGGTGTGGCGGGTGTGCTGTTGCAGGCGTTGGTTCGTAATCCGCTGGGAGAGCCGTATATTCTGGGGCTGAACGCCGGGGCTGCTTTTGTCGTTGTGTTGTGCACCGCGCTTGGCGTGACGGGGGTAAGCCAGCCATTGCTGGCGGCTGGAGGCGCAGCGGCGTTGTTCTCGTTGGTCATCGCGCTTTCTTCCGCCGGACGGGGGGGGTTAACGCCGCTGAAGGTTACGCTGTGCGGCGTGGCGCTGTCGGCCATGGTGTCATCGCTTACTGCGGCCATCCTGATTCTGGATGAACAAACCCTGTTGGCAATGCGCACCTGGCTGGTGGGCGATCTTTCTGGTCTGCACTGGGAAGCAGTCAAAAGCGCCGTTCCTCCGTCGCTAGCTGGTATGGTTTTGGCGCTCGCTATCGCGCCGGGCCTGAATATTCTGGCTCTCGGCGACCGTATGGCCTGTGGGTTAGGGGTGAACATTCTGCGCATACGCTTGCTGGCGATGGTAGCCATTGCGCTGTTGTGCGGTGCGGCAGTCTCTGTCGTGGGGCCGCTGGGGTTTATCGGTCTGTTAGTGCCTAACGTTACCCGCCGTCTGGTAACAGAAGATATTCGTCAGATGCTACCGACGTCGGCATTGCTGGGTGCGGCGCTGCTGCTGTTGGCGGATATTGCCGCCCGCACGGTGCTGGCTCCGCAGGAGCTGGCTACAGGGATCATGACCGCCCTGGTGGGCGCGCCGGCGTTTATTTTCATTGCGTCGAGGTTTTTGAAATGAACGATATGCTGCAGCGTGCAGGGCTTCGTGCATGGCGGGTGGGGGGATTTTCTCGTGTCATTCGTCCCAAAACCGTGCTGTACAGCCTCAGCCTGACGGTGCTGGCAATCGCATTACTGCTGTTCGGCGTGATGCAGGGTTCGCTCCCGGTTCCGGCTTCCGCTATCGGACGGGCGGTGTTTGACCCTCAGGCGTTGACGGCTCAGCAACAGTATGTCGTTTGGGATGTACGACTGCCGCGACTGCTGATGGCGCTTCTGTGCGGGGCGATGCTCGGATTGGCTGGGGCGGCGATGCAATCTATCACCCGCAACGGGTTGGCCGATCCCGGGCTTATCGGTGTCAAAGAAGGGAGTTGCGTGGTGGTGCTGGCCCTGGTGCTATTTTTCCCGTCCGCAAGTCTGGTCTGGCGGCCCCTGGCAGGAATGGCCGGTGGCGCACTGGTCGCTGCACTGGTGATGCTGCTGGCCCGTGATTTCTCCCGGCCTCGCTTCGTGTTGATAGGCATTGGCGTGTCGTGGTTCTTTGCCGCGGGAATGGGCGTATTTATGACCACCGCGGATGTCCGTGACGTTCAGACTGCACTGGTCTGGCTGGCGGGCAGCCTTCATGCCGCCACCTGGCCGCTACTGCTGGTGGCGCTGGTCTGGACGTTGCCTGCGGCCATCATCTTATTTGCCACGGCGAGAGCTTCAGATGTGGCGCTACTTGGCAATGCGACGGCAACGGGGCTGGGTGTACGTTTACCCCGGCTGGCGTTGTTGCGTTTTCTCGCGCCGGTTGTACTCACCGCCGCCAGTGTTGCCTGCGTGGGCAGCCTCGGTTTTGTCGGGTTAATGGCGCCACACATGGCACGATTCTGGCTGCGTGGCGGACAAACAGCGCTGCTGTGGGGAAGTGCGTTGATCGGTGCATTGCTGGTGCTGGTCACCGATACCGTGGGGCGTCTGGCGTTTGCCCCACTGCAAATCCCCGCCGGGATCGTCATTGCCCTGGTCGGTGGACCGTTCTTTTTACTGTTGCTCTGGCGTCGCCGGGATCGTTTGTAATTGTTAAGAGGGTATATGCGTTTAATCTTTTCATTGCTGCTGCTGGTCGGCTGCACCGCCCATGCGGCGGTGCCTGTTCAGTCATTTACTGACGATCTCGGGCGAGTGGTGAACGTGCCGCTACATCCGCAGCGCATTGTGTCATTGCACGATCTCGACATCACTATCCCGCTGATCGAGCTGGGCGTGCCTCCGGTGGCCAGTCACGGCCGAACACGCCCGGATGGCAGCCATTTTTTACGTTCCGGCGTGCTGCTGACCGGCGTGGATTTTGATAATTCGAACATGACGTATATCGGCACGGCAGACATTGATATTGAAGCCATTGTCGCCGCGAAACCGGATTTAATCATCACCGAACCCAGCCGTAACACGCCGATTGAGCAACTGGAAAAAATAGCGCCGACGGTCAGCATCGATCATCTTGATGGCGGTGCGCCGGAAATCTACCGCAAGCTGGCGCAGCTTACAGGTACGCAGAACCGGCTGGCATTGCTGGAACGGCGCTACCGTGAAGAAATTGCCCAGCTCAAGCGGACAGTAGATACGCAGCACATCTCTGTGGCGGTAATACAGGCTAATCAGGGAAAAATCAACGCGTTACACACCTATCACTCCCTGGGGCGAGTTTTACGCGATGCTGGTTTCACTTTCCCGAAGCTTATCGACAGTATTCCGCCGGGTGGGCGCATTGATGTCAGTGCGGAACGTCTGCCTGAACTGGATGCCGATTTTGTCTTCGCGACCTGGCGTGGCGATACCGGCGGTAAACCGCAGGATGAAATCGCGGCGATGGATGCGGTGATGCCTGGCTGGTGTGAGTTCCTGACCGCCTGCCAGCGCGGACATTACGTTTTACTCTCCCGTGAAGAGGCGATATCCAATTCCTATGCCTCGCTCAGTCTGATGGTGGCGCAGGTGCAAACGCATATCGCCGGACGATGGCTACCGGAGGCTAAATAACCATGCTGACGGCGAAAAAAGCCAAAAACCGTATTGATGTCTATGGTGACCGTTTTCGCGCCCGGGCGCATTTACTCTCGCCACGCATGCAGGCCGTGGCGCGTTATATCAACGAAAATCGCGAAGTGGTGCTGGAGTTTACGGCGATAGAAATCGCTGCCGCCACGCAAACCTCTGACGCGACGGTGGTCAGGGCAATTCAGGCGCTGGGGTTTGCCGGGTTGCGCGATTTAAAGCAGACCATTGAGCACTGGTTTGGTCCTGGCGTGACCTCAGAAGAGAAGATGACCACCACGGTGAATACGCTCTCTTGCGATGTGAACTCAAGCATTGACTTCGTCCTGCAGGGGCATCAGCGTACCTGTGAAGCTCTTTCTACACCGCAAAACCGCTATGCGATTGCCCAGGCGGTGGCGTTATTGGTAGAAGCCCGTCAGGTGGGGATTTTTGGTATTGGCGCATCCGGCGTATTGGCGGATTATACCGCTCGTCTGCTCAGCCGTATTGGCCTGCCTGCGGTAGCATTTAATCGCACCGGGATTAACCTCGCAGAGCAACTGATCGCATTGCAGCGGGGAGATGTGCTGATCATGATGGCGCAGAAATCACCGCATCGGGAAGGGCTGACGACCATTCGCGAGGCCAGGCGGTTGGGTGTCCCGGTTATTTTACTGACGAACGCGCTGGATTCCCGTTTTAGTAAAGAAGCGGATGTGGTGATTAACGTGCCACGCGGCGGCGAGAATGGGAAAATGCCGCTTCACGGTACGGTGCTGGTGTGTCTGGAAATGATCGTCCTGTCCGTTGCTTCGACTGCGCCGCAACGTTCAATTAAGTCCGTGAAACGGATTAACGAACTGTATCGGGGCATTGGTAAATCCGGGGCGAAGAAATAAACCGGTTATACCCGATGTGTAGGCCGGGTAGTGGGACGTCGCCACCCGGCATAAAGGCAGACAGATCAAACCATTAATGGCCGATCATTCTGGCCTTCGGGATCAACTGGAAATACATATGATCCGGCACCGGCGTCTGCCAGACGTTGGCGTACACCGCATAACCTACGGCGGCAAACAGAATACCGAGCAGCAGTAGCGTCATTGTCCACCCTGATAACCTACCTTGTCGCCACCATGGTGTCGGCGCTGCGCTATGCCCTGATTGTGCGCCAGGCGGTGTCTTCAGTGACATAGTCAGCGTCGAGGCTACCGGACAGGATTCCACACAGGTCATACATCCTGTGCACTCAACGGTGCGTACCTGAATTAAGCGATCGACCGGAATATTCGACGGGCAGTTCTTTGTGCATTTGCCGCAATCGATGCAACTGTCGGCATTACGGCGGATCTTAAACGGCGACAGCAAAGAGAACAGGCCAAGCAGTGCGCCATAAGGGCACAGATAACGGCACCACGCATTGCGAATAAACAGGCTCATGATGCTGATAACCGCCACTACGATGAGCGTCGTCGAGCCGATATTACGAAAGAAATCGAGCATCTTAACGTCGATAATCATGCCGTAGGCTGACATCAGAAAATACTGAATCCCCTGTGCTGGCATCGACAGGGCGATATACAGAAAGAAACTCAGCAGCAGATATTTCAGGCTCAGCAAAGGGAGGTCCAGCCAGCGCGGCAGGGTGAAGTTGCGACCCGTTATTTTTTTGCCCAGATTCCCTATCAGCTCAGACAGCGTACCCACCGGGCACAACCACGAGCAGAACGCTTTTTTTAACAGCAGACTCATCAGGATAAAGGCAACAAGCAGCAGCATGGAAGCGGCGTGAATGGGGGGAAGAAAGCCGGTTTCCAGTGTGTATCTGATATTCATCAGACCGGCAATGGGAAGCCATCCCTCAATACCGCCGGGTCTTGATATATAAACGCTGGTACCGGCTGTTTCGAAATAGCGAACCCAATACCAGAACGTCACGCCAATATAGATATTGATAGCCAACAGGAGAAACTGGGTGGCTTTTCTCCAGCTACTGGCATTGCGCCAGTCATTCCACGGCAGTTTTCCTCCGACGGTACCAGGGCGGCGCTGCCAGCGCGTTTTCTTCTTCCCGTTCATGATCTTTTATTATCCCTCATATTTCCCCCTGCATTCAGGAAGACTCATCACCGGGATATGCTACCGCTATAAAGATATAGTGTATTTGATTTGCATCTTATTAATCGGCTGCCATTTTTATCACGCTAATGGGCATGTATAAAAATAACAGCACGATATTTATCACAGGTCAGATAAATACCCTGAACGGGGTATTTATTTATCTGTGGGGGACGGCGGTCATTCCCGGTACGTTTCTACGCGGTTACGGCCATGGCTTTTCGCCAGATAGAGCGCGCGATCGGCTTTATCAACCAGTTGTTTGTAGTCGGGGTGATAGTCATATTCGGCAACGCCGATACTGACGGTAATAGAGAAGGATTCAGTCATGGAAGCGGCGATACGCAGCTCGGCAATTTTCTTGCGCAGTGTTTCCAGAATAATAGAGGCTTGCGATTCGTCTGATTCGACGAGCAGGATCATAAACTCTTCACCACCATAACGGAATACGTAATCGCTACTGCGAATGTGCTCATAAATAACGGCCGCGACGTTTTTCAGCGTCATATCGCCAGTGTTATGTCCGTAGCTGTCGTTGATCTGCTTAAAATAATCAATGTCCAGCATTGCCAGGGTAAAGGGTCTTCGTGAATGTAACGCCAGCGAGATTTCACGGCGCATAATCGTCGGAATAAAGCGGCGATTAAGCAACTGGGTCAGCGAGTCTTTGCCATTTTCCTGTTTGACCAGCGCTTCAAACATTGAGGCGAGGAGAAAATGGATTTTGGCCGAGAGCTGTCGGATATCCTGCAATAAGCTCATCCGTTCGGTTTCGCCAGGTTGTTGCTGATTCGAGAATGCCTGTGTCAGACGGTTATCGATTTCAGCGATCACGGATTCCATTTCTGCCAGCAGATTACCGCTGCCAAGAATGTGTTTTCCTTTATGGGAGAACCACATACCAAAATCTGAGTCCGCCAGGAACACCAGATCACCGGACGGTAAGCCGGTCGCAATGTTGTAGATAAACTGATTTTCCCAATCGGTAAACGAACGGATTTGCCGTTCGCGCTCGACGTTGACGTCGTCGTAAATGGTCTGCAGCCGATACTGCTCCTGCGTGTGCAGCGAGTTTTGATAGCTTGGAGAGTAGGAAACGGTCATGGCCTCCAGCGCGGTGTCCATCGCCAGACTGCTGAAACAGATAGCATCGCTCAACAGGCTGACAGAGTAGTCGGCCTTACTTTTCAGCAACTGATACAGCTCTTCTTTTAGCTTACGTGCACCGCGGTTAACCAGATCGATAGGCAGGCCGATACGGGCGTGTACCACACCAATTTCACGCTGTTTTGCCAGCAAGAGCGGGAGGTCTTCATATGCGCTGCCGAGCACGCTGCGCAACCAGTCAAACATACTGCCGCTCAGTCGCGTACTGACCTGCTCCGTATTCAGAAACAACGCGCTCTCCGCATGAGAGAGCATGTAGTCATAAAAAACGGTCACTAAATGGCGGATCTCATCGTCGTTTAACCCTGTGAGGATCGTATGAACGTCAGGGGATGTCTGGCGTATTAGCGCCCGCCATTCTGTAAGGAGTAATGTGTCGTTTACGGGATCAACCTGTTCCATCTCACAGCCACTCAAAATGTGATTGAAAAATTCAGGCGGTATTACGGACAATTACGTCACGATGGTCAAGTGAAACTCTCTTTACGCATTAACGATGGCGAATACCTTCATAAATCAGCCTTAAGGCGAAGACGCCGATAATGGCGCCAATTACCCGGCTGGCAACGCGCTGAATGCGACCATATGCACGGCGTACTGCAGGAAGAGAAAACGCCTGGCTGAGAAAAATACGCCAGATAACAGAAGAAAGCACAATGCCTGCCCATGCCATCAGCCTGGCCCAGGTCGGGGTTTCTGCGCTTAAGGTGACCGAGAAAATACTAATAAAAAACAATACGGTTTGCGGATTCGATAAATCCGTTAACAGCCCGCGACGAAAGAATACATACCAGGGGGCGGATATCGGCTGCTGTAACGTGGGCATTTGCGGTGTCGCCTGATGGCGAATGCTGTTCCAGGCAAACCACAGCAGATAGGTTCCGCCAACAATCTTAATCAACGAAAATATCTCTTCACACTGGGTAATAAGCGTTGCCATACCAAACAGGCCAAGGCCGGAGTAAAACGCGTCGCCCAGGGCCACGCCCAGACCGGTCATCACCCCCGCGCGCCGTCCTGATGCCAGGCTGGTTTGCACCACCACAAACAGGTTCGCCCCGGGGTTGAAAAAGGTTAAAACAAACAGGCTGACGGTGAGTACGACGGCGTGTAGCGGTTCCATAGACAACCATTCCTCAAATATTCATAAAGTTAACACTATAATTTCAACGAGCTGGCTGTTCTGAGGATTAACTCACACTGGCTATTGAAACTTTGAACCGGTTGAAGTGCGGATACGCGATGGCTGGTTTTTTCTGTGCCGCAAAATTTCTATATATTTCTGCTGAGTGTGGATTTTTTTTCCAGGCTGGACTAGTTATTAATCATCCTTGAATCGCGTTATCTCATGTTCAGGGATCGATGATGGCGTCATAACAAAACCTGGAGCTGGTCTATGAAAACTGGAATTAAAGTACTTATTGGTGCATTAGCTTTTGTCGTGACCAACGCATATGCCGCGGAATTTATGACAAAACTTGAGTTTGAAAAGGTTGAGTCGCAGTACACAAAAATCGGTGATATCTCAACGAGTAATGAAGTTTCTGTCGCAGATGCTAAAGAAGAGCTGCTGAAGAAAGCCGAAGAGAAAGGCGCCGATGTTGTGGTATTAACTTCCGGTCAAACGGATAATAAAATCCATGGCACAGCCAATATCTACAAGAAAAAATAATACG
>NZ_SZWR01000001.1:538602-550113 GCF_005280875.1 Citrobacter sp. wls827 | reverse complement strand
CCCGCCAGCCTCTGTACTGGCGGGTTATTCTTTTAACCTGCGCCAAAACGTGGTTCGGCTGATACCGAGATATCGTGCTGCCGCTGTTTTATCACCATTGAATTGTGCCAGCACCTGCTGTGGCGTCAGTGATGATGATATCTGGGGTATTTCGGCGACAATCGCCAGTTCTGGCAATAATTGCTGCAAGAAATGGACGTTAAGTTCTGGTTGTGGCTCGACGCTTAAAAATAATGCCAGACGCTCCATCATATTGCGCAGCTCACGAATATTCCCCGGCCAGCCGTAATTCAGCAGCATATGTTGGCTGAGCCCTAGTCCTTTGCGCACAGGCTCAGAAAACGGCACATCTAATTCCGCCAGTGACTGTTTTAAAAAGCCTTCCGCCAGCGGTAAAATATCGGGCAGCCGTTCGCGTAGCGGGGGGAGTTTGAGGCGCAGAATGCTCAGGCGATAAAACAAATCGGTACGAAAATCGCCTTGTTTCATCTCCTGCTCCAGATTGCAGTGGGTGGCGCTAATCACCCGCACATCGACCGGAATCGGCTGGTGCCCACCGACCCGGGTAACCTCTTTTTCCTCCAGCACGCGTAGCAGTCGGGTTTGTAACGGCAGCGGCATTTCGCCTATCTCATCAAGAAACAGTGTTCCGCCGTGGGCGATTTCAAACAGACCCGCGCGTCCGCCGCGCCGTGAGCCGGTGAAAGCGCCATCTTCATAGCCAAACAACTCCGCTTCCAGTAAGGATTCGGTGATTGCCCCGCAGTTGACGGCGACAAACGGTGGTGAGGGTTTACCGCGTCGATTCTCCTGACGGGTGAAATATTCACGATGAATGGCCTGCGCCGCCAGCTCTTTACCCGTGCCCGTTTCGCCCTGAATCAACACCGGTGCGCGAGAACGGGCGTAGAGCATTATGGTGTGCCGTACCTGTTCCATCTGCGCAGAGTTACCGCGCATATCACCGAGCGCGTAGCGGGTGCGCATCGTATCGCCAGAAGCGTATTGACCGTTTCGCCGTAGCGTCAGGCGCGTCATATCCAGCGCATCGACAAAGGCCTGGCGCACGGTAGCCGCTGAATAGATAAAGATGCCGGTCATACCCGCTTCTTCTGCCAGATCGGTAATCAGCCCCGCGCCGACTACCGCTTGTGTACCGCTGGCCTTCAGTTCGTTGATTTGCCCACGAGCATCTTCTTCAGTGATATAGCTGCGCTGTTCAAGCTGCAAATTGAAGGTCTTTTGAAAGGCGAGAAGCGCAGGAATGGTTTCCTGATAGGTAATGACGCCAATCGATGATGTGAGTTTTCCCGCTTTCGCCAATGCCTGTAGCACATCGAAGCCGCTGGGTTTAATCAGAATAACCGGAATTGATAAGCGGCTTTTCAGATAGGTACCGTTGGAGCCCGCCGCAATGATCGCATCACAACGCTCGCTCGCCAGCTTCTTGCGGATATACGTCACCGCTTTTTCAAAACCCAACTGAATAGGGGTGATAGTCGCCAGGTGGTCGAACTCCAGGCTGATGTCGCGAAACAGTTCGAACAGGCGGGTGACCGAAACGGTCCAGATAACCGGTTTGTCGTCGTTCACCCGCGGCGGAAGATACGTATCAGCCATAGCCAACCCAAAAAGTAAGGAACCGAGTATTAGGGTTTAGTTGTGTTTCATAAATGTTGCAATGAAACGTTAAGGCCGGTTTCATGAAACGATAGCTGACACGCTTTTGTACAACAAAGATACAGAAATTGATTTTAATGCATTGTTTTTAAAGGTGAATATATAAATTGATGAAAAATTAAGGTCTTTGGCATACCCCTTGCTTTAGGTAAATCAACTAATGCTAACAAGTTGATAACAAGAGGACGGGATATGTCTCTACACTCCCCAGGGCTGGCGTTTCGCGCCGCGCTCAGCAAAGAAAATCCATTACAAATCGTTGGCACCATCAACGCCAATCACGCTCTGCTGGCCCAACGCGCCGGGTATCAGGCGATTTATCTCTCCGGCGGCGGCGTCGCGGCAGGGTCTCTGGGGCTGCCGGATCTTGGTATTTCTACCCTAGATGATGTGCTGACCGATATTCGCCGTATCACCGACGTTTGCCCACTGCCGCTGCTGGTGGATGCGGATATCGGATTTGGATCGTCAGCGTTCAACGTGGCGCGTACCGTGAAGTCGATTTCCAAAGCGGGTGCTGCAGCGCTGCATATTGAAGATCAGATTGGCGCCAAGCGCTGCGGTCATCGCCCGAACAAAGCGATCGTTTCAAAAGAAGAGATGGTCGACAGGATCCGCGCGGCCGTGGATGCGCGTACCGATCCCAATTTTGTCATCATGGCGCGAACCGATGCGTTGGCGGTGGAAGGGTTAGAGGCTGCCATCGATCGCGCCCAGGCGTACGTCGAAGCGGGCGCGGACATGCTGTTCCCGGAAGCCATTACCGAGCTTGCGATGTACCGCCAGTTTGCCGACGCGGTGCAGGTGCCGATCCTCGCCAACATTACTGAATTTGGCGCTACGCCGCTGTTCACCACCGATGAACTGCGCAGCGCAAACGTCGCGATGGCGCTGTATCCGCTGTCGGCTTTCCGCGCCATGAACCGCGCTGCGGAAAAGGTTTACAACGTGCTGCGTCAGGAAGGAACACAAAAGAGCGTGATCGACATTATGCAGACGCGTAACGAGCTGTACGAAAGCATCAATTACTACCAGTTCGAAGAGAAACTCGACGCGTTGTATAGCAAAAAGTAACCGTCGTAGGCCGGATAAGGCACAGCCGCCATCCGGCAATAAATTTGTACCCTACATATTATAAAAATGACGAGGACAACATGAGCGACACAACGATCCTGCAAAATAGTACCCATGTCATTAAACCTAAAAAATCGGTTGCGCTGTCAGGCGTTGCCGCCGGAAATACCGCGCTGTGTACCGTAGGCAAAAGCGGTAACGACCTGCACTATCGCGGCTACGATATTCTCGACCTGGCGCAGCAGTGCGAATTTGAAGAAGTCGCGCATCTGCTGATCCACGGGAAATTACCCACCCGCGATGAACTCACCGCCTATAAAAGCAAACTCAAAGCGCTGCGCGGACTGCCCGCTAACGTACGCACCGTGCTGGAAGCGCTGCCTGCCGCCTCGCATCCGATGGACGTGATGCGCACCGGCGTCTCCGCGCTGGGCTGTACGCTGCCGGAAAAAGAAGGTCATACCGTCTCCGGCGCGCGCGATATTGCCGACAAGCTACTGGCTTCGCTCAGTTCAATCCTTTTGTACTGGTATCACTACAGCCATAACGGCGAGCGTATTCAGCCGGAAACTGACGATGATTCCATTGGCGGTCACTTCCTGCACCTGCTGCATGGCGAAAAGCCTTCGCGAAGCTGGGAAAAAGCGATGCATATTTCGCTGGTGTTGTACGCCGAGCACGAATTTAACGCCTCCACCTTTACCAGCCGCGTGATTGCCGGGACCGGCTCCGATATGTATTCCGCGATTATCGGCGCGATTGGCGCACTGCGTGGACCGAAACACGGCGGGGCGAATGAAGTGTCGCTGGAGATCCAACAGCGCTACGAAACGCCGGACGAAGCCGAAGCGGATATCCGTAAACGCGTGGAAAACAAAGAAGTGGTGATTGGCTTTGGTCATCCGGTTTACACCATCGCCGACCCGCGCCATCAGGTGATCAAGCGCGTGGCGAAACAGCTTTCTCAGGAAGGTGGTTCGCTGAAAATGTACAACATTGCCGACCGTCTGGAAGACGTAATGTGGGAAACGAAAAAGATGTTCCCCAACCTCGACTGGTTCTCGGCGGTCTCCTACAACATGATGGGCGTTCCCACCGAAATGTTCACCCCGCTGTTTGTCATCGCCCGCGTCACCGGCTGGGCGGCGCACATCATCGAACAGCGCCAGGACAATAAAATTATCCGTCCTTCCGCCAATTACACCGGCCCGGAAGATCGCGAATTTGTCCCGATTGAAAAACGTTGCTAATTCAAAAACCTCTAAAGATAAAAAACAGGAAATGTACCCTATGTCCGCACATATTTCGAACGTCCGCCCGGAATTTGACCGTGAAATCGTTGATATCGTTGATTACGTCATGAACTACGAGGTCACCTCGAAGGTGGCGTATGACACCGCGCATTATTGCCTGCTTGATACCTTAGGCTGCGGCCTGGAAGCGCTGGAATATCCGGCCTGTAAAAAACTGCTGGGGCCGGTCGTCCCAGGTACAGTGGTACCGAACGGCGTGCGCGTACCTGGCACCCAGTTCCAGCTCGACCCGGTGCAGGCGGCGTTTAACATCGGTGCGATGATCCGCTGGCTGGACTTCAACGATACCTGGCTTGCCGCTGAGTGGGGTCATCCTTCTGATAACCTCGGCGGTATTCTGGCCACGGCTGACTGGCTGTCACGCAATGCGGTAGCGGCGGGAAAAGCACCGTTGACCATGAAAAAAGTGCTGACCGGTATGATTAAAGCTCATGAGATTCAGGGCTGTATCGCGCTGGAAAACTCCTTTAACCGTGTTGGTCTCGATCACGTCCTGCTGGTAAAAGTGGCCTCCACGGCGGTGGTCGCTGAGATGCTTGGCCTGAACCGGGATGAAATTCTCAACGCCGTGTCGCTGGCGTGGGTCGACGGCCAGTCGCTGCGTACTTATCGCCATGCGCCGAATACCGGCACGCGTAAATCCTGGGCCGCAGGCGATGCGACCTCGCGCGCGGTACGCCTGGCATTGATGGCGAAAACCGGTGAGATGGGGTATCCGTCTGCGCTGACGGCGAAAACCTGGGGCTTCTATGACGTCTCTTTCAAAGGCGAATCGTTCCGCTTCCAGCGCCCGTACGGCTCATACGTGATGGAAAACGTGCTGTTTAAAATCTCCTTCCCGGCCGAGTTCCACTCGCAGACCGCGGTAGAAGCAGCAATGACGTTGTACGAGCAGTTACAGGCCGCAGGTAAGACCGCTGCCGATATCGAAAAAGTCACCATTCGCACGCACGAAGCCTGTATCCGCATCATCGATAAAAAAGGCCCGCTGAATAACCCGGCGGACAGGGATCACTGTATCCAGTATATGGTGGCCATTCCGCTGCTGTTCGGGCGCTTAACGGCGGCAGATTACGAAGACGGCGTGGCGCAGGACAAGCGCATCGATGCCCTGCGCGAGAAGATCAACTGCTTCGAAGATCCGGCCTTTACCGCCGATTACCACGACCCTGAAAAACGCGCCATCGCCAACGCCATCACTCTGGAATTCACCGACGGCTCCCGCTTTGAAGAAGTAGTAGTGGAATACCCAATCGGCCATGCGCGTCGTCGTGCTGACGGCATGCCGAAGCTGGTCGAGAAGTTCAAAATCAACCTGGCGCGTCAGTTCCCGACCCGCCAGCAGCAGCGCATCCTGGATGTCTCCCTGGACAGAACTCGCCTGGAGCAGATGCCGGTCAATGAGTATATGGATCTCTTCATTATTTAAACCAGCGTGCAGCAAGGCGTAAGTTCAACAGGAGAGCATTATGTCTTATAGCGAGTTTTATCAATGTTCTATAACGCAACCGGAGTCGTTCTGGGCCGAGCAGGCCCAGCGTATTGACTGGCAGCAGCCGTATACGCAGGTCCTGGACCACAGCAACCCGCCGTTTGCCCGCTGGTTTTGCGGCGGCACGACCAATCTGTGCCATAACGCCATCGACCGCTGGCTGGAGAAACAGCCTGACGCGCTGGCGCTGATTGCTGTGTCATCCGAAACCGAAGAAGAACGCACGTTTACCTTTCGTCAGCTGTATGACGAAGTGAACGTCGTGGCGGCGATGCTATTGTCGCTGGGCGTACAGCGTGGCGATCGGGTGCTGGTGTATATGCCGATGATCGCCGAGGCGCACATTACGCTACTGGCCTGCGCACGCATTGGAGCAATTCATTCGGTGGTGTTCGGTGGTTTCGCCTCGCACAGCGTGGCGGCGCGTATCGACGACGCCCGACCGGTGGTTATCGTTTCGGCGGATGCCGGGGCGCGCGGGGGCAAGATCCTGCCGTATAAAAAGCTGCTCGATGATGCGATCGACCAGGCGCAGCACCGACCGCGTCATGTGGTGCTGGTGGATCGCGGTCTGGCGAAAATGGCGCGGGTCGAGGGACGTGACCTCGACTTTGCCGCGCTGCGCCAACAGCATCTCGGCGCGCGGGTGCCAGTTGTCTGGCTGGAATCAAACGAAACGTCCTGCATTCTCTACACCTCCGGGACAACCGGGAAACCGAAAGGCGTGCAACGCGATGTTGGCGGTTACGCGGTGGCGCTGGCGACCTCGATGGACACCATTTTCGGCGGCAAAGCGGGCGGCGTGTTTTTCTGCGCGTCGGATATCGGCTGGGTAGTTGGGCATTCGTATATCGTGTATGCCCCGCTGCTGGCGGGGATGGCGACGGTAGTTTACGAAGGTCTGCCAACGTATCCGGACTGCGGCGTGTGGTGGAAAATTGTTGAGAAGTATCAGGTCAGCCGGATGTTCTCGGCCCCGACAGCTATCCGTGTGCTGAAGAAATTCCCCACTGCGCAAATCCGTAATCACGATCTCTCTTCGCTGGAGGTGCTGTATCTGGCGGGGGAACCGCTGGACGAACCAACCGCCAGTTGGGTAACCCAAACGCTGGGCGTCCCGGTTATCGACAACTACTGGCAGACTGAATCCGGCTGGCCGATTATGGCGATTGCCCGCGGGCTGGACGACAGGCCATCGCGTCTGGGCAGTCCCGGCGTGCCGATGTACGGCTACAACGTACAGCTGCTCAATGAGGTGACCGGTGAACCTTGTGCGGCAAACGAGAAGGGCATGCTGGTGATCGAAGGGCCGCTGCCGCCGGGCTGTATTCAGACCATCTGGGGCGATGACGAACGCTTTGTGAATACCTACTGGTCGCTGTTCTCCCGCCAGGTGTACGCCACCTTTGACTGGGGCATTCGCGACGCCGATGGCTATTACTTCATCCTGGGGCGTACGGATGACGTGATCAACGTCGCCGGACACCGACTCGGTACGCGAGAGATCGAGGAGAGTATTTCCAGCTATCCGAACGTTGCGGAAGTGGCGGTGGTCGGCGTGAAGGATGCGCTGAAAGGGCAGGTAGCGGTCGCGTTTGTTATTCCGAAACAGAGCGACAGTCTGGAAGATCGCGACATCGCACATTCGGAAGAGAAGGCGATTATGGCGCTGGTGGACAGCCAGATTGGCAACTTTGGCCGTCCGGCACACGTCTGGTTTGTGTCGCAGTTGCCGAAAACACGTTCCGGTAAAATGCTCAGACGGACGATCCAGGCGATCTGCGAAGGCCGCGATCCTGGCGATCTGACCACCATTGACGATCCAACATCGTTACAGCAAATCCGCCAGGCGATCGAGGAGTAGGGCGTTGCCGGGTGGCGGCTTCGCCTTATCCGGCCTACGAAACCGCGCACCGTAGGCCAGATAAGCCGCGAAGCGGCGCCATCCGGCAAAAGCAACGTGATTAGCGCCAGCTCAGCTGATAATGATAACGCCCTGCGCTCAACTGAAATTCTGGTGACACTGAAGGGCTCCACGAATCATCCCCGCCGACGCCCATATGGAAACCATCAATGTTGAGCCATGTTCCGGCTTCAGGCTGCAGCAGATGGCGATGGCTGGTTGCCATCAGTTGCTTCTGGCTGTAACGGCTGATGTTGAACTGGAAGTCGCCACGCCACAGATGATCCCCGTAGCGTAATTCGCGTGTCCCGCAGCGCAGGCCATTTTCACTTGGGAAAACATACGGGGTGTACATTTCATCGAGCGATAAATCCCAACGGTCGAAACAAGCGGCGTTCAGCCTGTCCGGGTAGTTCTCATGCGGCCCAAGGCCTAACCAGTTTACCCGTTCAGCCACCTGCGCCAGCTGGCAGCTCAGGCCGATGCGGGCCGGATGCGGCGTACCGCTGGCGATGTCGACATCCACCGTTATCTGCATTTCACCCTTGCCGTCAATACGGTAGCTTTTTCGGCTGATGAACAGCGTTTCGCCCCGATACTGCCAGGCATGCGCGGTGGTGATAAGGATGCTGTTCGACAGCGCTTCGGCCTCGCATTGCAATAGCCATGGCTCAGCATGGTAATGGCCCGCAGCCTTCCAACGTTCGACCCAGGCATTAGGATCGATGCGCGTTACTTCGCTGATGCCGATGTCGTTATCCAGCGGCGCACGGGTAAACTGATCGATTAACGGTGCAAACAGCTGTGCTTTTTCGGCCAGCCAGTATTGCGTCAGTAAGCCTGTACGGCGGCAGAATTCCCAGCGTTTATCACTGACGATTACCGTAAACGTGTCATCGCGGATCGTCAGCTGTGGCGCTGTGCTGGCGCGAGGTTTAAGCGTCAGGCTGAGCTTCTCTTGAAGCTTCCATTGCTGCCAGGCGCTGATATGTCCGGCGTCTGACCACGCAGTAGCCTGGGGTTGTTCCACGCGAACCGTCAGCCATAGCTGGCCTGCGGTTTCCGGCATCGGGATAGCCGGCAGGGTGATCCGCTGGCGACCCTGTGGGGCGATATCCAGAACGATTTTTCCGGCGGCTAGCGGGTTGCCGTCCTGGGCAATAGACCAGTGCAGAACTTCGTTATCGCTGCGGCGGAACAGATATTCACTGGTCACTTCAATCTGGCGTTCAGCGCCCGGCAGTAACGTGAACTGGAAAAACTGCTGTTCATGTTTGGCCTCATATAACGCCGGGTGTGGGGTACGATCGGCGAACACCAGTCCGTTCATGCAAAACTGACGGTCGTTTGGTGTGTCACCAAAATCCCCGCCGTAGGCTGACCACGGATTACCGTTGTCGTCATATTTAATCAGCGACTGATCGACCCAGTCCCAGACGAATCCTCCTTGCAGACGCGGATACTGGCGGAATGCCTGCCAATATTTGGCATAGCCGCCGAGGCTGTTACCCATCGCGTGAGCATATTCGCAGAGGATCAACGGGCGCTGCTCGCCGGGCATCGACAGCCACTTTTTAATCGACCATTTGGGTACGGCGGGGAAGGGCTGATCCTGATCGACGCGGGCATACATCGGGCAAATAATATCGGTGGCTGCGGTATTTGCGCCGCCGCCTTCATATTGTACCGGGCGTGACGGGTCTTCTGATTTTATCCAGCGGTAGAGCGCGTCGTGATTGACCCCGTGACCGGATTCATTACCCAGAGACCAGATGATAATGCTCGGATGGTTGCGATCGCGCTGCACCATGCGCGTGACGCGCTGGCTCATGGCGGGAAGCCATGTTGGGTCATCGCTCAGGCGATTCATGGGCACCATACCGTGGGTTTCGATATTGGCCTCATCCACCACATACAGGCCGTAGCGGTCGCACAGGGTGTACCATAGCGGGTGATTTGGGTAATGCGAACAACGCACGGCGTTAAAGTTGTTCTGCTTCATCAGCAGAATATCCTGCACCATCGTTGCCTCGTCCATCACCTGACCGTTGACCGGATGGTGCTCATGACGGTTGGTACCGCGAATCAACAGCGGCTTACCATTGAGTAACAGCAGTCCGTTTTCAATGCAAACCTGACGAAAGCCGACGTCACAGGCCTCGGCTTCAATCAGCGTACCGTCAGCGGTATGTAGCTGCACAACGGCGCGGTACAGATTAGGCGTTTCGGCACTCCACAACGCCGGGTGTTCAACGTTGAGGCGCAGCGTAGTACGGTCGTGATAAGCGCCGCGTTCATCAACAATCTCGCTGCCGGGCGGTGAGGTGAGCTCGCCAACCAACGTTTCGCCGTTCCACAATTGCAGGGTCACGCGTACATCTTCACGCTCGTCGCCTGCTATCCGGACTTCCGCTTCCAGCACCGCGCGGCTGAAATCATCATTAAAGCGCGTGTTGATGCGTAGGTCACGGATCTGTGTTGTGGGCTTATGCAGCAAAGATACGTCGCGAAAAATACCGCTCATGCGCCACATATCCTGGTCTTCCAGATAGCTGCCGTCGCTCCAGCGTAGCACCATCACCGCCAGACGGTTTTCGCCGTGCTGCAGATAATCGCTAAGATCAAACTCAGACGGCAGGCGGCTATCCTGACCGTAGCCGACCCAACGACCGTTGCACCACAGATGAAACGCGGAGTTCACGCCGTCAAAAATAATCCGCGTCTGACCCTCATCTAACCATGCATCTTCAACACTAAATGTGAGCGAGTAACATCCGGTAGGGTTCTGCGTCGGAACAGAAGGCGGATTGACCGGGAATGGATAGGTGATATTGGAGTAGATTGGCGCATCATAACCGCTCATCTGCCAGTTAGACGGCACGCAGAGGGCAACGGCCTGCGGTGAATCATGCTCAAGCCAACTTTCTGGTACTGCCTCTGGTGTGGCAAACCAGGCGAACTGCCACTCGCCGTTTAACGAAATTCGTTGGGATGAAGGCCGGTGGTTACGGGCATCATCCACGCAGCGCCAGCTACAAAACGGCGGATGTGCCTCCAGACGGTTTATCTGTGTGACGCCGGGGTTTTCCCAGTCACGGCGCGCCAGTACGGCGGCGAGTGAGTCCGAGCTCAGAGTCATAGCGGTATCTCATGTTTGTTATTCGCTCACAATTTAATAAACATAAGGCCTGCGGTGAGACGCTGTAAAGCCGGGCGGGTTTAATGGGTGAACTGACTCACAGTAATTAGCGCTCGCCGGATGGTAGCAGAGAGACCTGACGCGCCAGTTGCATCAACGACTCCGCCAGCACCTGAGGCGTGGCGGTTTGTGCGTCAGGCGGCAGTACGGTTTTCCGTTCGACCAGCGTGACCGGCAGCAGCAGATTGCCGGGGGCGGACATACCCTGCGTAAGCTGCAACAGCCTGTCAACGCTGGTCTGTCCGAGAGTGGGGAAATCCTGCCTGATGGTGGTCAGCGGCGGGATGTAGCAGGCGCTGTCTTCGGTGTCGTCGTAGCCGATCACGGAGATGTCCGCTGCAACTCGCAGACCGAACTCGCTGATTGCGCGCATCGCGCCCAGCGCCATTTGATCGTTAGCCACCAGCATAGCGGTTGGAATGATACCGTCGTTAAGCATGTGCATGGTTTGATGAAAGCCGGACATGGCGCTCCAGTCACCTTCACGTTCTACAATGGGACGTAGCTGGTAGTGCGCCAGATATTTATGCCAGCCCGCACGGCGAAGCCTTGCCGAAACTGAAGTGTGCGGCCCGCTCAGCAGGGAGATTCGCTGATGACCATGCTGTACAAGATGTTCAACGCCGAGCCGAGCGCCGTCATCATGGGAGAAAATCACGCTGTTAATCGGCGTCTGGTCAGAGACATCGAGAAACAGTACCGGCACTGTACCGCAGGCGGCGGCCATGGCAATGGCGTCTTCTTCATCCAGCGGATAGTTGATGATAAGCCCGGTTACGCGCTGAGAAAGCAGGTTGTGGACCGCGGTTTTACACGCCTCAACGCCGCTGCGCTCGACCATGGCGATCAC
>NZ_SZWR01000001.1:538054-538537 GCF_005280875.1 Citrobacter sp. wls827 | reverse complement strand
GGCGCGGGATTTTATGGCGGCAACGATTTGTGAGGGGGCATGCAGGGCAAGGTTCGCCGTCACGACGCCAATCAGCGGCGTCTGTTTGCCTGCCAGTTGTTGTGCGACGCGGTTGGGGATGTAATTGAGTTCCGCCATCGCGGCCTCAACTTTCTGTCGGGTTTTTGCGGAAACGTGGCTGGCCTGATTCACGACGCGCGAGACGGTCTGGTAAGAGACGCCTGCATGGTCTGCGACATCGTATAGCGTTACCGGTTTCACGTTTATCACCCCTGTCATGATGTTATCTGCGCGCTATGATGCCACAGCGGGACGATTTTGGGGGATTTACGCATAGGTTCTGCGAGGCGCATTCCAGGGTTGCGGATCGTGTGCGGGAGGATTTATCGTCGTTAAACTTATCAGATTAAAAAGTGAGGACATTGTGAGCGACTCTGCGGCAAATAATATCCTGTCCATTTACCGACGCCATGCGGAGGCTTT
>NZ_SZWR01000001.1:527780-538005 GCF_005280875.1 Citrobacter sp. wls827 | reverse complement strand
AGCGCTCACGCGCCTTGTTTGAGAAAAGCTGGCTGGACAAGTTCATCAACGTGATGGGCGGGCAGGGCCATATTGTGGATATTGGCTGCGGAAACGGTCAGCCGATTGCGGGTTATTTTATCCAGCAAGGTTTTCAGCTTACCGGCGTTGATGGTTCCCCGGCGATGCTGGCGCGGGCCCGAAACACTTTTCCCGCACAGCGCTGGCTGGAGCAGGATATGCGCGAACTGGCACTCAATGAGACTTTCGATGGTCTGATCGCCTGGGACAGTTTTTTCCATTTAACTCAGCAGGACCAGCAAAAGATATTCCCGATTTTTGACCGCCTCAGCCATCCCGGCAGTGCGCTGATGTTTACCAGCGGTACGGACAACGGCATCGCGATGGGGCAATTTGAGGGTGAGCCGCTGTTTCACGCCAGCCTCGCGCCGGACGAATACCGCGCATTGCTGTCAGCGCATGGCTTTGCGGTGGTCGAGATGGTGATGGAAGATCCGCACTGTACCGGGCACACCATCTGGCTGGCGCAAAAAAGAGGTTAATCGCCGCGAAAGGTTTTACGCCATTCAGCCGGGCTAACGCCAAAGTGGGATTTAAAATGCTGACGCCAGGTGACGGGCGACTGAAAACCAACCTGTTCTGCAATGCGTTCAACGGGTAACTGGCTGGTCTCCAGCAACGTCTGGCTGCGGTGTAGGCGCTCGGTAATCAGCCATTCAGCCACGCTTGACCCGGTGGCCTTCATAAAATGACGGGTTAGAGTGCGACGACTCATCATCACCCGCTGTGCCAGCTCGTCGAGATTATGCGGTTCGTGGAGATGCTGGCGCAAATAGTCGAGCAGGGCGTTAATGCGCTGATCCTGGGTATTTTTCGCTACCGGTTGTTCGATAAACTGCGCCTGGCCGCCCTCACGATGCGGTGGCACAATCATCCGTCGGGCAATCTGATTCGCCACCGTGCTGCCAAAACGCTGGCGAATTACGTACAAACAGCAATCCAGCGCGGCGGCGGTACCTGCTGAGGTAATAATACCGTCGTCATCCACGTACAGTGCGTTGATATCCAACTGGGCCGCCGGGAAGCGCGCCTGAAAATCCTGCTCGAACTCCCAGTGCGTAGCCGCTCGTTTACCGTCCAGTAACCCCGCATAGCCGAGAACAAACGCGCCCAGACATAACCCAACAATTTGCGCGCCGTTTTGTCGTGCGCGGTTGAGCGCATCAAGCAGGCTTTGTGGTGGTCGATGTGACGTGGTACCCCACCAGGGGATCACCACGATGTCGGCAGCCTCCACCGCTTCATAGCCGTGGGTTGCGGTAATGGCGAAGCCATCCTGCGAGGAGATGATGCCCGGTTTTTCGCCGCACATCTGCACCTCAAAGCGCTTTTTCACCGCCATTTTGTCACTGAAAATGATACACGGCACCGAGAAGTGAAACGGGCTGAAATCTTCCACGGCAACAATGGCGACGTTAAGCGGCTGCATACGATTCCTTTGTAGAGATTAAAATGCCAGGGTTTCACCATCTTCCGGCACGTTGACATATTGCGCAATCTGGTTGTCGTGGGCGTACTCTTTCAGGGCCGCGCGGGTCAACAGACAATGGTTAATCGCCTCCATATGGGTCGCCACAATGTGTGCTTCGGGTAAGGTGAAGTGGGTTTTCAGCACATCTTCCACACCCATGATAATTGGGCCAAACCCGATAACGTGGGCAAAGCCTGCGTTCAGAACCACCACGCCTGGCTGGAAGGTATGCATGTTGGCTTCTACCTCGTCGCGCCAGAGGGTGTCCCCGACCAGATACAGCGTTTTTTCCGCCGGATGCATAAAGATAACGCCACAGGCATCACCCAGGCGTTCTGCCATTTGTGGAATGGCATAGGCGCGATCTGAGCCGTGCTGGCCACCGGTTTTACGCAGAGTGATAGCGCCGACCACGGTATTTTGCGTCAGCACGGTGAGTTGTGTGAAACCCTGCCCCCGCAGTACGTGTGCATCATGGTCATTTTGCACATAGATTGGTTTGTCTTTCGGCACGACACGAGCGGCAACCTCGTCCCAGTGATCTTCATGCAGATGGGTCACGATCAGCGCATCGACATTAAGCAGGGTATCGATGTCGATGGGCAGATCGACGGTTGGGTTGCGAATGTCGGCTCGTGCGGTTCCGGCAAAACCCGGATATGCGCCTTTCGCAGCCAGCATAGGATCGACCAGAAAAGTCATTCCACCAAAGGTGATGTGCTGTGTGGCATTACGGATTTGCGTGATGTTCATGGTGTGCGCTCTGCGTGTTGGGTCAGTGGTATCATCGTAGAGTGTTGTCCAGAAGATGAATGTGGGCAAATGGGCGACTAACGATGGGATTGGGCCAATCGAATCCAGCCTGCAGAGAACGTTATTTATGGCGTTTAATCGCCGTCTCATTATCTAAATTAATAAACGTATACTTTCCTTTTTTCTGCATTATTTACTCTGCGGCTATTATACCGAGCTAAATAAAGAAACAGTCATTTTAATTCAGGAGAATTAATTAAATGCGAAGTGGCTCCAGACAATATTGTTGATTTATGCAACACATTACAGCCAGGAAACAGATCGCGAACCATGAAATAACAATGCTATCATTCGCTCCAGACGCGGCAGGCAACTGCTGGCACACGCATTTACCCCGGAGCACCTGATGAACAACGACATTCCGCTAAAATATTATGATATCGCTGATGAGTACGCGACCGAGGCTGCAAAGCCGGTGAACGATGCCGAACGCGATGCGCTGGCGCACTACTTCCAGCAGTTGATCACCCGTTTGATGAACAACGAAGAAATCAGCGAAGACGCGCAGCAGGAGATGGCAACTGTCGCTGGCGTCGACGCACTGCGTATTGATGACATTGCGGAGTTCCTCAATCGCTGGGGTAACGAGTAGCCAAAGACGGGGCCTGTGTTTTACACTGCGCGCAAATTGAGTAGGTATACTCTACGAGTATTCGGTTTAATCAGGCGGAAACAGCAATGAACGGAACAATCACAACGTGGTTTAAAGATAAAGGCTTTGGATTTATCAAAGATGAAAACGGCGACAACCGCTATTTTCATGTGATTAAGGTTGCTAATCCTGAGCTGATCAAGAAAGACGCGGCGGTGACTTTTGAACCCACCACCAACAACAAAGGCCTGTCTGCCTATGCGGTGAAAGTCATACCCGACAGCAAGTACATCTATATCGCGGGCGAGCGCCTGAAGCTCACGGCGATCAAGTCATACCTGGTGTACAGCGAAGAAGTGCCGGTTGAAACCCGTATCGACAAAGAAAACGCGGTGCTGTCTGTCGGCGTGCTGATGAACAGCATCCGACCGAAATCAGACGTGAAGCCTGGCGAAATGCGCACACTGAAAAAGCTGGCGATCACTACCTTCCAGGGCACGACGCTGATCTTCTCGGAAGATGAAATCGACATCGACGAGACGGTGAAGCTGCTGAAAGTCTGACGTCCTTCAGAGTGAATGAATGCCGAAACTCTGCTCTTTTCAAAAGCAGGGTTTCGGTTTTTTTTTGCATTCAGTCAAATCGGGTAGATATGTGTGCGCAAAAGCTGCTTTGTGTCAGAAGCAGATGTGAACGTTTTATATAAGAAGTGAAAGTGGTACTTTGCCGGGGTTATTACTTTTGATTCTCTTGTCTTATCTATTATTGCTGCTGCGCCAGTGTTAAAAATAAAAATAGAAAAATCAGCAGAAAGTTATGTAGTAACTTATCCATAATGTTAATTATTGATGAAATTAAAGTAACACTCCGTAAGGTTTGGATGTTTTTATTTCTCATAGACGAGAATTTACATATAGTGATATAATATGGCGGGAAAAACAGGCAACTTATTAAGCTGCCTGTCATGTAAATAAATTTTCGAGGAGACTATTCCAGTGGGACGTAAATGGGCCAATATTGTTGGTAAAAAAACGGCTAAAGACGGTGCAACGTCTAAAGTATATTCCAAATTCGGTGTGGAAATCTATGCTGCGGCTAAACAAGGTGAACCAGACCCAGAATTAAACACAGCTTTAAAATTCGTTATTGAACGTGCGAAACAAGCCCAGGTTCCAAAGCACGTTATTGATAAAGCTATTGATAAAGCCAAAGGTGGCAGCGACGAAACGTTCATGCAAGGGCGTTATGAAGGCTTTGGTCCAAGTGGTTCCATGATTATCGCTGAAACCCTGACTTCAAACGTTAACCGCACGATTGCTAATATTCGCTCAATCTTCAATAAAAAAGGCGGGAATATTGGCGCGGCGGGTGCTGTCAGCTATATGTTTGACAATACTGGCGTGATTGTATTTGCGGGAACAGACCCTGACCGTATTTTTGAAATTTTGCTTGATGCTGAAGTGGATGTACGTGATGTTACCGAAGAAGAAGGCAACATCATTATTTATACTGAATCTACAGATCTTCATAAAGGAATTGCAGCCCTCAAAGCAGCTGGGATTACTGAATTCTCAACCACAGAATTAGAAATGATTGCTCAATCAGAAGTTGAACTTTCACCAGAAGATTTAGAAATCTTTGAAGGACTTGTTGATGCCCTTGAAGATGATGATGATGTTCAAAAAGTATATCATAACGTTGCAAATCTCTGATTATAAATTAAAGAAATCTGTCATTATGGCAGATTTTATAAATTGTAAGTTTGTTATGATCAACATGTCTGATAAGATGTGTTGATTATAACGAATAGATAAAAATACTATCGCTAAAAGAAACGCATCAATTGAAATTCCTGGCCTAAACTATCTGATAATAAATGGCAAAGGCGCTCCTGCAAGTTCAGGTCTTCAATACTGAAGCGTATTATCTTGAGTAAGGACAGTGCTGATATGAATATTATTGAAAGTGGTATTCGTGACGTAAAACAAGGTGAAAATGTCACAATAGTCATGCCTGTGAATCTTTATGAATGCGAGTTGGGCCATGATGTGTTTGTCGGGCCATTTGTTGAGATACAAAAGGGAAGCGTCATAGGCGACAGAACTAAAGTGCAGTCCCATACTTTCATCTGTGAAAACGTTACCTTAGGCGAGGACTGCTTTATAGGGCATGGCGTGACCTTTGCTAACGATCTTTTCAAGAGCGGAAGTCCTGACGCTTCTGCAAAAAGCTGGATTAATATTGTATTAGGTAACGCAGTAACGGTGGGCAGTGGAGCCACAATTTTAACAACGGAAATTTGCAGTGGAGCGGTGATTGGTGCCGGTAGTGTGGTGATAAAGCCCGTGCTGGTAAAAGGCGTGTATGCTGGCAATCCGGCCAGACTTTTGCGAAAGCTTTAAGTATTACCCTTGCCATTGCGAACCCAAATTTATGTTCTTCCCAGACCGTTCATGTCGACTCCTCTTGTTTGCGGACATGGCGACTATTCTTGCTGCTCACGCCATATAAAGAAACGTCTGCTGCATCAGACGTTGCGTTCCTCTGAATGGTGCCGTAGGTCATGACTCATTTCCTGTAGTTCATTGATTAATCGTGCTAAATGGAAGCCATCGCACACGGAGTGATGTACCTGAACGGCGAGAGGTAACACTACTTTCCCATCTTGTTCATAGTATTTCCCAAGTGTGAACATGGGGGCAAAAAAGTTCTGCATGTTCGCAATGTTGATATTAAAACTGGTAAAACTTACCCAAGGGATAGCCGATACAAAAAATACATTTTCCGGAGACTCTCCCTTCGGCCAATAAGAAAGATTATTACAATAGCGTGCAACGTCTTCTGAATAAGTGTTTTGGAAGTGATGAATATTGCCATCGTAGCGGCTCCATAATGATGAAAAAGTCTCAGTTTCATTATGGAAAATGGTATAGCTTGGATGAATTTCATTCCATATGACAAGCTCATTGTTCTTTATAGCCATACGGAATTCAGTATGCTTGTTGACAACTTTAGCAAGGAGGGAAATCATAGTAGGGTAAAATTTCCAGCCAATCTCTTTTATATGTTTTAGTACTGCGGTAATGTCTAACAGAACAGTTTGGTTAATTGTACTTTGAGCAAAAGACTGAAATACCTCAAAATGCTCTTTCCTTGGCCAACGAGACAAGTCAACAGCCGTATATTCTGGAGTTGTTTTTTTCACTTTTTATCCTTTGATTTGCAATCAAATATCATATTTTAGCCTAAGTCTTTCCGTGACGTAATCAGGCTGCATGTCCCGAAGCATGTTACCAGCGAACGCATTTGCGAGAGTAGCGTATCCTTATACAGGAAGAAAGATTAAAGCCTCTTCACAAGAGACTTTGCGCCCCTGGATTTACGATGTCATTCATCAGTGTGTAACGTGCTTCTTTGCGCGTGTATTGATCGATTAAAGGCACAAGTCGCCGGAAATGCTCACTGGCACAATGTTCATCGAGAGCCGCGTGGTCTGGCCATTCTTCGATGAAAATAAAATGGCCCGGATCTTTTTCATCAATATAGAGGTCATAAGCAATGCAGCGCGGTTCTTTCCTGGTGGCCGATATTAGCTCACGATACAACGGGAGAACGGTTTCAATATACTCAGGTTTGATGAAATCCTCGGCAATGACCTTTAACATGCAGCCTCCTGGCAAAAAATGAATGCACACTCTGCGATGAAGATATCATTAAAGCAAGATGACACCGCGTGATATCGGCTGATGAGTGAGTCATCCCAACTATCAATCAGATGATGCGCATAACTGTGATCCACTTCACCTCCCGGCAACCAAAATCTCCTGCGACTCGACGCCGTCCTCAATCTGTTTCGCCACCCTTTGTAAGGCCGGAAGATGCTTTTCTGCGGCCTGTTCGATGGTCATGGCGCTGGCCATATACACCAGATTCAGGCAGCCGATCACCCGCTGTTCGCTACGGATGGGGACGGCGATAGAAGCGATTTTCTCCTCCTGATCCCAGCCGCGATAGTTCTGACCAAAACCGTCTTTCCGCGCCCGGGTCAAAATGGCGTCGAGCTTTAAGGGTTCGCGCGCCAGCTGGAACTCTTCTCCTGGCCGGGAGGCCAGCATTTCAATCAGTTCCTGACGTTCATTCTCCGGGCTAAATGCCAGCCAGGTCAGGCCGGAAGCGGTTTTCAGCAATGGCAAACGACGCCCGACCATCGCCCGGTGAAACGACAGGCGGCTGAAGCGGTGAGTGGTTTCACGTACCACCATCGCGTCCACATCCAGCGTGGAAACGTCGGTCGGCCAGATCACCTCGCGCAGCAAATCCCCCAGCAGCGGGGCGGCCAGCGCAGAAATCCACTGCTCGTCACGAAATCCCTCGCTAAGCTGACGGACCTTGATGGTTAAGCGAAAGCTGTCATCGGACAGGCTGCGTCGGACGTAACCCTCATCCTGCAACGTTTCCAGCAGCCGCCTGACCGTAGTGCGGTGCAGGCCGCTCAGCTCAGCCAGCAGGCCAACGCTGGCTCCACCATCGAGCCGGTTTAACATATTTAATAACATTAATCCGCGCGTTAATCCGCGTACGGTTTTGTATTCAGTACCGTCATCATTTTTCATATTTATTGACAAATCTACAGGTAAAACAACGTTGTGCACTTAGTGCACATCCAGGCATGTTTTGATTGTAGCGCAAAAACTCACTCCTATACTGACCGCATAATAAAAAATCATTTACATCTTTTTAACAAAATGAGTTGCGCCTCGCCAGGGTCTGCAATTGCGTTTTGTCCGAGTCGTGAGGTTCTGAAATGACAACAATAAACCCTGATATCCAACCCGCTGTGCAGCACACCGTACAGGTCGCGATTGCCGGAGCCGGTCCGGTTGGGCTGATGATGGCCAACTATCTGGGCCAGATGGGCATTGAAGTGCTGGTGGTGGAGAAGCTCGACACGCTGATCGACTATCCCCGCGCTATCGGGATTGACGATGAAGCGTTGCGCACCATGCAGTCTGTGGGGCTGGTCGAGCGCGTTTTGCCGCACACCACGCCGTGGCACGCGATGCGCTTTCTCACGCCGAAAGGCCGCTGCTTTGCTGATATCCAGCCGATGACCGACGAATTTGGCTGGTCGCGCCGCAACGCGTTTATTCAGCCGCAGGTGGATGCGGTGATGCTGGAAGGGCTGTCGCGTTTTCCCAGTGTGCGCTGCCTGTTTTCCCGCGAACTGGAAGCCTTCAGCCAACAGAACGGTGAAGTAACGCTGAATCTGAAAGCGCCGGATGGCCAGCGCGAAACGGTGAAAGCCCAGTGGCTGGTGGCCTGCGACGGCGGGGCCAGCAACGTCAGACGGTCGCTGAACGTGCCATTTGAAGGCAAAACCGCGCCAAATCAGTGGATTGTGGTGGATATCGCCAACGATCCGCTCAGCACGCCGCATGTGTATCTGTGCTGCGATCCGGTGCGCCCGTATGTCTCCGCTGCGCTGCCGCATGCGGTGCGCCGCTTTGAATTTATGGTGATGCCGGGAGAAACCGAAGCGCAGCTCAGTGAGCCGCAAAATATGCGCCAGTTGCTGAGCAAAGTGCTGCCGAACCCGGATAACGTCGAACTGATCCGCCAGCGTGTGTATACCCATAACGCCCGTCTGGCCGAACGTTTTCGCATTGACCGCGTGCTGCTGGCCGGCGATGCGGCGCACATTATGCCGGTCTGGCAGGGGCAGGGGTACAACAGCGGCATGCGCGATGCCTTCAACCTGGCGTGGAAACTGGCGCTGGTCATTAAGGGCAAAGCTGGTGATGCGCTGCTGGATACCTACCAGCAGGAACGCCGCGACCACGCCAAAGCGATGATCGATCTCTCGGTGACCGCAGGCAACGTACTGGCACCGCCAAAACGCTGGCACGGTGCGGTACGCGACGGGGTTTCCTGGCTGCTGAACTACATTCCGCCGGTCAAACGCTACTTCCTTGAAATGCGCTTTAAGCCGATGCCGCAGTACCACTCCGGGGCGCTGGTGCGTGAAGGCGATGCGAAAACGTCTCCGGTCGGCAAGATGTTTATCCAGCCGAAGGTGACGCTGGAATCGGGTGAAGTGACGCTGCTCGACAATGTCATCGGGCCGAATTTTGCGGTGATTGGCTGGGGTTGTAACCCGCTGTGGGGCATGAGCGAGGCGCAGATCCAACAGTGGCAGGCGTTGGGCACGCGGTTTATCCAGGTGGTGCCGGATACGCAGATTCATACCGAGCAGGATAACTATGACGGCGTTATCCGCATTGGCGATACGCAAAATCGCCTGCGCACGTGGTTTGCCCAGCACAACGCTTCGCTGGTGGTGATGCGCCCGGACCGCTTTGTGGCCGCCATCGCTATTCCGCAAACTCTGGGCAGTACCCTGAATAAACTGGCGTCGGTGATGACGCTTACCCGCGCTACTGCCGATATTCCTGTTGAAAAGGTGGCCTGATATGCACGCTTATCTTCACTGTCTTTCCCACTCGCCGCTGGTGGGCTATGTCGACCCAGCACAGGCTGTGCTCGACGAGGTCAACGGCGTGATCGCCAGCGCCCGGGCGCGCATTGCGGCGTTTGACCCTGAACTGGTGGTGCTGTTTGCCCCCGATCACTACAACGGTTTTTTTTACGATGTGATGCCGCCGTTCTGTTTAGGCGTGGGAGCCACGGCGATCGGCGATTTCGGCAGCGCGGCGGGGGAACTGCCGGTGCCGACAGATCTCGCTGAAGCCTGCGCCCACGCGGTGATGAAAAGCGGCATCGATCTCGCCGTGTCCTACAACATGCAGGTCGATCATGGTTTCGCCCAGCCGCTGGAGTTCTTGCTTGGTGGGCTGGATAAGGTGCCGGTGTTGCCGGTGTTTATTAACGGTGTCGCCACGCCGCTGCCAGGCTTTCAGCGTACCCGCATGCTCGGGGAAGCGATTGGCCGTTTCGCCAGCTCATTGAATAAACGCGTACTGTTTTTAGGCTCCGGCGGGCTGTCGCATCAGCCGCCGGTACCGGAGCTGGCGAAGGCCGATGCTCATATGCGCGACCGTCTGCTTGGCAGCGGTAAACAACTGCCCGAAAACGAGCGCGAGCTGCGCCAGCAGCGGGTGATCAGCGCCGCCGAGAAATTCGTGGCCGATCAAAACACGCTGCATCCGCTGAACCCTGTCTGGGATAACCGCTTTATGAGCCTGCTTGAGCAGGGGCGTTTGCAGGAGCTGGACGCGGTCAGTAACGAAGAGTTGTCCGCGATGGCGGGCAAATCAACGCACGAAGTAAAA
>NZ_SZWR01000001.1:526084-527719 GCF_005280875.1 Citrobacter sp. wls827 | reverse complement strand
TTCGCCGCCATTTCTGCCTTTGGCAACTGGCGTAGCGAAGGCCGTTATTACCGCCCGATCCCAGAGTGGATCGCCGGATTCGGCTCCCTGAGCGCCACCACACAGAACTGAAACAGAACTGAATATGCAGGAGAAAACCATGACTTATCAACCGCAAACCGAAGCCGCGACCAGTCGTTTTCTGGAGGTGCAGGAAGCAGGCGAAACACTACGCGTGCATTTCAATGACTGTGGACAGGGCGAAGAGACCGTCGTGCTGCTGCACGGCTCCGGTCCTGGCGCGACGGGCTGGGCAAACTTCAGCCGCAATATTGATCCGCTGGTACAGGCCGGATACCGGGTGATCCTGCTGGATTGTCCTGGCTGGGGCAAAAGCGATGGGATCGTTAACCGCGGTTCACGATCGGATCTCAACGCTCGCATCCTGAAAAGCGTGGTCGATCAATTGGATATTCAAACAGTCCACCTGCTGGGTAACTCGATGGGCGGTCACAGTGCTGTGGCGTTTACCCTGAGCTGGCCGGAGCGCGTGGGCAAACTGGTGCTAATGGGCGGCGGAACGGGCGGCATGAGCCTGTTTACCCCGATGCCGACCGAAGGTATCAAGCGCCTGAATCAGCTGTACCGCGAGCCAACCATCGAAAACCTGAAGCTGATGATGGAGATCTTTGTCTTCGACACCAGCGACCTGACCGAGGCGTTGTTTGAGGCACGACTGAATAACATGCTGTCGCGCCGCGATCACCTGGAAAACTTTGTCCAGAGTCTGGAGGCCAACCCGAAACAATTCCCGGATTTCAGCCCGCGTCTGGGTGAAATCAAAGCCCAGACCCTGATTGTCTGGGGACGCAATGACCGCTTTGTGCCGATGGATGCCGGTCTGCGCCTGCTCTCCGGAATTGCCGGTTCTGAGCTGCATATCTACCGCGACTGCGGACACTGGGCGCAGTGGGAACATGCGGATGCCTTTAACCAGCTGGTGCTGAATTTCCTCGCACGCCCTTAAGGAACGGACATGACCAATCTTAATCTTGAGCAGTTAGCTGCCGATTTACGTCAGGCTGAAGAAAAAGGGGAAGCCATTGCCCCGCTGCGTGAACTGATCGGCGTGGACAACGGCGAAGCGGCTTACGCCATTCAACGCATCAACGTGCAGTACGAAGTGACGCGCGGGCGGCGCGTGGTCGGGCGCAAAGTGGGGCTGACGCACCCGAAAGTGCAGCAGCAGCTGGGCGTCGATCAGCCGGACTTCGGCACGCTGTTTGCCGACATGTGTTACGGCGATAACGACACCATTGCGTTTGAGCGCGTGTTGCAACCGCGTATTGAAGCGGAAATCGCGCTGGTACTGAACCGCGATCTGCCCAATGCCGACACCACTTTTGACGAGCTGTACAACGCCATCGAATGGGTGTTGCCCGCGCTGGAAGTGGTCGGCAGCCGTATCCGCGACTGGTCAATTAAGTTTGTTGATACCGTGGCGGATAACGCCTCCTGCGGTGTGTATGTGGTCGGCGGTCCGGCACAGCGTCCGGCAGGATTAGATCTGAAAAACTGCGCGATGAAAATGACGCGCAACAACGAAGAGGTGTCCAGCGGGCGCGGCAGCGAATGCCTGGGACATCCCATCAACGC
>NZ_SZWR01000001.1:520092-526042 GCF_005280875.1 Citrobacter sp. wls827 | reverse complement strand
CGCCGTCTGGCTGGCGCGCAAAATGGCCAGCCTCGGCGAGCCGCTGCGTGCCGGAGATATCATTCTCACCGGAGCGTTAGGCCCGATGGTCGCGGTGAATGCGGGCGATCGTTTCGAAGCCCATATCGACGGTATTGGTTCAGTTGCCGCCACCTTTTCTGCAGCGGTTACAAAAGGAAGTCAGTCATGAGTAAGCGTAAAGTCGCCATTATCGGCTCCGGCAACATCGGTACCGATTTGATGATAAAAATTCTGCGTCACGGCGTACATCTGGAAATGGCGGTGATGGTCGGTATCGACCCGCAATCCGATGGGCTGGCGCGCGCCAGTCGTATGGGCGTCGCCACTACCCATGAAGGGGTGATGGGGCTTATTGCGATGCCGGAGTTTGCCGATATCGATATCGTATTTGACGCCACCAGCGCGGGCGCGCATGTGAAAAACGACGCCGCGCTGCGTGCTGCTAAACCGGGGATCCGCCTGATCGACCTGACGCCCGCGGCAATCGGCCCGTACTGCGTGCCTGTGGTGAATCTGGAGGCCAACGTTGATCAGCAGAACGTTAATATGGTGACCTGCGGCGGGCAGGCGACTATCCCAATGGTGGCGGCAGTTTCTCGCGTGGCAAAAGTCTATTACGCCGAAATTATCGCCTCGATCGCCAGTAAATCTGCGGGTCCAGGCACGCGCGCTAATATCGATGAGTTTACCGAAACCACCTCGAAGGCGATTGAAGTGGTTGGCGGCGCGGCAAAAGGTAAAGCGATTATCGTCCTTAACCCGGCCGAGCCGCCGCTGATGATGCGCGACACGGTGTATGTGCTGAGCGAAGCGGCCTCTGAGGTTGAAGTTGAAGCGTCGATTAATGAGATGGCGGCGGCGGTGCAGGCGTACGTGCCGGGCTATCGTCTGAAACAGCGTGTCCAGTTTGAAGTCATCCCGCAGGATAAACCGGTCAATCTGCCGGGCATCGGTCAGTTCTCCGGGCTGAAAACCGCGGTGTATCTGGAAGTGGAAGGCGCGGCGCACTATCTGCCTGCCTATGCGGGCAACCTCGACATTATGACCTCCAGCGCGCTGGCGACCGCTGAGAAAATGGCGCAGTCCCTCACTCGTCAGGCAGGAGAAGCAGCATGAACGGTAAAAAACTCTATATCTCTGACGTGACTCTGCGCGACGGCATGCACGCCATTCGTCATCAATATTCGCTGGAAAACGTGCGCCAGATTGCCAAAGCGCTGGACGACGCGCGGGTGGATTCCATTGAGGTGGCGCACGGTGACGGTCTGCAGGGTTCCAGTTTTAACTATGGCTTTGGCGCGCACAGCGACCTGGAGTGGATTGAAGCGGCGGCGGACGTGGTCAAGCACGCTAAGATCGCCACGCTGCTGTTGCCGGGCATCGGCACGATTCATGACCTGAAAAATGCGTATCAGGCTGGGGCGCGCGTTGTGCGCGTGGCGACCCACTGCACCGAAGCGGACGTGTCGGCCCAGCATATTCAGTATGCGCGTGAGCTTGGCATGGATACCGTCGGCTTTCTGATGATGAGCCATATGACCACGCCGGAGCACCTCGCGCAGCAGGCGAAGCTGATGGAAAACTACGGCGCGACCTGTATCTATGTGGTCGATTCAGGCGGGGCGATGAACATGTCTGATATCCGTGACCGCTTCCGCGCCCTGAAAGCGGTGCTGAAGCCGGAAACAGAAACCGGGATGCACGCCCACCACAACCTGAGCCTCGGCGTGGCGAACTCGATTGCCGCGGTAGAGGAGGGTTGTGACCGTATCGATGCCAGCCTGGCCGGTATGGGCGCAGGCGCAGGCAATGCACCGCTGGAGGTATTTATCGCCGCGGCGGATAAGCTTGGCTGGCAGCACGGCACCGATCTGTATGCGCTGATGGA
Organism: Citrobacter sp. wls827; assembly: GCF_005280875.1. Lineage (NCBI taxonomy): Bacteria > Pseudomonadati > Pseudomonadota > Gammaproteobacteria > Enterobacterales > Enterobacteriaceae > Citrobacter > Citrobacter sp. wls827. The sequence continues at coordinate 524,133 of NZ_SZWR01000001.1, read as the reverse complement.
CGCCGCCGACGATCTGGTGCGCCCGTTACAGGACCGTCCGGTGCGGGTCGATCGCGAAACGCTGGCGCTGGGCTATGCCGGAGTGTACTCCAGCTTCCTGCGCCACTGCGAAGTGGCAGCGGCGCGTTATGGCCTGAGCGCGGTAGATATTCTGGTTGAACTGGGCAAACGCCGGATGGTGGGCGGCCAGGAAGATATGATCGTCGACGTGGCGCTGGATCTGCGCAACAGAAAATAAAAATGATTACGCGGCTGGCAACGTATCAGCCGCGATTCACCTGCATCGTGACCTCAGAGGTACATCTTATGACTACTCGTACCCCCGCATCCTCATCCCGCCTGACGTTGACCGTCGGGCTGTGTTTTTTAGTCGCCCTGATGGAAGGGCTGGATTTACAGGCTGCCGGGATCGCTGCCGTCGGTATCGCTCACGCGTTTGCGCTGGATAAAATGCAGATGGGCTGGATCTTCAGCGCGGGCATTCTCGGGCTGCTGCCCGGCGCGCTGGTGGGCGGCATGCTGGCCGATCGCTATGGCCGCAAACGCATTCTTATTGCCTCTGTGGCGCTGTTCGGTCTGTTCTCGCTGGCAACGGCGATATCCTGGGATTTCTCATCGCTGGTGTTTGCTCGTCTGATGACCGGCGTCGGGCTGGGCGCGGCGTTGCCGAACCTGATCGCGCTGACCTCCGAGGCGGCGGGCCCGCGTTTTCGTGGTACGGCGGTGAGCCTGATGTATTGCGGTGTGCCGATTGGCGCGGCGCTCGCGGCAGCGCTCGGGTTTAGTGGTCTGGCCTCCGCCTGGCAAACGGTGTTCTGGGTTGGCGGGGTGATCCCGCTGCTGCTGGTACCGCTGTTGATGCGCTGGTTGCCGGAATCGCAGGTTTACGCCCAACAAACGCAGGTGGCTGCCGCGCCGCTGCGCGCGCTGTTTGCGCCAACTACCGTGACAGCCACGCTGCTGCTGTGGCTGTGCTATTTCTTCACCCTGCTGGTGGTGTATATGCTGATCAACTGGCTGCCGATGCTGCTGGTCGGGCAGGGCTTTCAGCCCTCGCAGGCGGCGGGCGTGATGTTTGCCCTGCAAATTGGCGCGGCCAGCGGGACGTTAATTCTCGGGGCGTTGATGGACAAATTGCGTCCGGTGGTGATGTCACTTTTGATCTACACCGGGATGCTGGCATCATTGCTGGCGCTGGGCACGGTATCGTCATTGAGCGGAATGCTGATGGCGGGATTTGTGGCGGGGATGTTTGCCACCGGGGGGCAAAGCGTGTTGTATGCGCTGGCACCGCTGTTTTACAGCACGCAGATCCGCGCCACCGGCGTGGGTACCGCTGTCGCCGTCGGGCGTCTGGGCGCGATGAGTGGTCCGCTGCTGGCAGGGAAAATGTTAGCGCTCGGCACCGGAACGGTAGGCGTGATGGCAGCTTCTGCGCCGGGTATTTTAGTGGCGGGCCTGGCGGTATTTATTCTGATGAACCGCAAATCTCAGATGCCGGTCCCGGCCAGCGGTGCTTAAGTGCTCATTCGGTGGTATGAGTGGGGGAGATACGGTTCCCACTTCCGGGTGAACGCCAGTCGGTGAGGACGTTGCCAGAGTTTACATAAAGCCTGGCAACGGAGGCGTTATGAGCTGGCGACCCTTTTTGTATCTGATTATTAATCCCCACCCGACATTAAGCGCCCGGCGCGGGCATCTGCGCCTGGTGCAGGGTTGACTTTGCATTCTGTTAACAAACGCGGTATAACAAACCTTCTTTGGATGTTTAGATGTCCATACGTTCAGAAGGTTATATGCAAACAACACAACAAAATGCGCCACTGAAGCGCACAATGAAAACGCGTCACCTGATTATGCTCTCCTTAGGTGGCGTGATTGGCACAGGGTTATTCTTCAATACCGGGTACATCATCTCCACTACCGGGGCGGCGGGAACGCTGCTGGCTTATCTGATTGGCGCGCTGGTAGTCTGGTTGGTTATGCAGTGTCTGGGCGAGCTGTCGGTCGCGATGCCGGAGACCGGGGCGTTTCACGTCTATGCTGCGCGTTATCTTGGCCCTGCAACGGGATATACCGTGGCCTGGCTTTACTGGCTGACCTGGACTGTAGCGCTGGGTTCGAGTTTTACCGCCGCCGGATTCTGTATGCAGTACTGGTTTCCACAGGTGCCTGTTTGGGTCTGGTGTGTGGTGTTCTGCGCGATTATTTTTGGTCTGAACGTCATCTCCACGCGCTTTTTTGCCGAAGGGGAGTTCTGGTTCTCGCTGGTAAAAGTGGTCACTATCATCGCCTTTATCATCCTCGGCGGGGCGGCGATTTTTGGTTTTATCCCAATGCAGGATGGCTCGCCCGCGCCGGGACTGAGTAATATCACGGCGGAAGGCTGGTTCCCACACGGTGGCTTACCGATCCTGATGACGATGGTGGCGGTGAATTTTGCTTTTTCGGGAACCGAGCTTATCGGTATTGCCGCCGGAGAAACAGAAAACCCGCGCAAGGTCATTCCGGTGGCGATTCGTACCACCATCGCGCGACTGATTATTTTCTTTATCGGCACCGTGTTTGTGCTGGCGGCGCTGATCCCGATGCAGCAGGCGGGCGTGGAGAAAAGCCCGTTTGTGCTGGTGTTTGAGAAGGTGGGGATTCCGTACGCCGCCGATATTTTTAACTTCGTGATCCTGACGGCTATTCTTTCCGCGGCGAACTCCGGACTGTATGCCTCCGGGCGCATGCTGTGGTCGCTGTCGAATGAACGCACGCTGCCAGCCTGTTTTGCCCGAGTGACGAAAAACGGCGTGCCGCTGACGGCGCTGTCGGTCAGTATGCTCGGCGGCGTGCTGGCGCTGTTTTCCAGCGTGGTGGCCCCGGACACGGTATTTGTCGCGCTGTCGGCAATCTCCGGGTTCGCGGTGGTGGCGGTGTGGCTGAGCATTTGCGCTTCACACTTCGTCTTTCGCCGCCGTCATCTGCAGCAGGGTAAGGCATTGAGTGAATTGCATTATCGCGCGCCGTGGTACCCGCTGGTGCCGGTACTGGGATTTGTGCTGTGCCTGGTGGCTTGTGTCGGGCTGGCATTCGATCCAGCGCAGAGAATTGCGCTGTGGTGCGGGTTACCGTTTGTGGCAGTGTGTTATGGTGCTTATTTCCTTACTCAACCGCGTAAAGCCAAACAGGAGCCCGAACATGTCGCAGAATAATCCGTTAAGCGCCATCCTTGATAAACAGGATTTCCTGCTGCTCGATGGTGCGATGGCGACGGAGCTGGAAGCGCGTGGCTGTAACTTAGCCGACAGCTTGTGGTCAGCCAAAGTGCTGGTCGAAAATCCGGAGCTTATCCGCGAAGTCCATCTCGATTACTACCGGGCAGGGGCGCAGTGTGCGATTACCGCCAGCTACCAGGCGACACCGGCGGGGTTTGCCGCCCGTGGCCTGGATGAAGCGCAGTCGAAAGCGCTAATTGGTAAAAGCGTGGAGCTGGCGCGTAAAGCCCGTGAAGCGTATCTGGCCGAGAACCCGCAGGCGGGCACGCTGCTGGTAGCTGGATCAGTCGGGCCTTACGGCGCGTATCTGGCGGATGGTTCTGAATACCGTGGTGATTACCAACGTAGCGCTGAAGAGTTTCAGGCGTTTCACCGCCCGCGCGTGGAAGCGTTACTGGATGCCGGGGCCGATCTGCTGGCCTGTGAAACCCTGCCAAATTTTGCCGAAATTAGCGCGCTGGCTGAGCTATTGACCGCATATCCGCGAGCGCGGGCGTGGTTCTCATTTACCCTGCGCGACAGCGAGCACCTGAGCGACGGTACGCCGCTGCGTGACGTGGTTGCGTTGCTGGCGGGTTATCCGCAGGTGGTGGCGCTAGGTATTAACTGCATTGCGCTGGAAAACACCACCGCTGCGTTGCAGCATTTACACGGTTTAACGGCGCTGCCGCTGGTGGTGTATCCGAACTCGGGCGAGCAGTATGATGCCGTGAGCAAAACCTGGCATCATCACGGTGAGCATTGTGCGCATCTGGCGGATTATCTGCCGCAGTGGCAG
>NZ_SZWR01000001.1:508309-520035 GCF_005280875.1 Citrobacter sp. wls827 | reverse complement strand
TTGATTGGCGGGTGCTGTCGCACCACGCCTGCGGATATTGCCGCGCTAAAAGCGCGAAGCTGAGAGTTTATCCGGCCTACATCGTTCACTGTAGGCCGGATAAACGCAGCGCATCAGGCATTGCCGGATGGCGGCGCAAGCGCCTTATCCGGCCTACAATGCCACAAAACGTTATGCCGCATCCGCCAGAACAAACATGCCGTACGGATGGATTTCGAGGTAATACTGCTCGCCGACGTCCGGCTGTAAACGCGTAGCGTTGACCTGCAATAAGATCTCCTGCCCGTGCCATTCCACCGTGACTTCATACTGGGGTCCCATATACGCCACGTGGCGGATCACGCAGCGCTGACTCTCTTCGCCGCGATCGCTGAGCGTGATCGCTTCCGGGCGCACGCCGACCATACCTTCGCCTTGCGTATCAAAGTGCAGCGGGCGCGGCAGGTGGTAGCCGTAGATATCAACGTATTGGTCACCGAAGGTGGCCGGGAACAGGTTGGCGTCACCCATAAAACTTGCCATAAAGCGCGAGGCGGGCTGGCGGTAAAGATCCTGCGGTGAACCGATCTGCATGATGTGCCCCTTGTTCATCACCAGCACGGTATCGGAAACCGCAAAGGCTTCGCTCTGATCGTGGGTGACGTACAGCGAGGTGATATCAAACTGCTTTTGCAGTTCGCGGATCTTGTCGCGCATGCTGCGACGCAGGTTGGCGTCGAGGTTACTCAACGGCTCATCAAACAGCAGCACTTTCGGCTTGAGGATCAATGCGCGCGCCAGCGCCACGCGCTGTTGCTGACCGCCGGAGATCTGATCGACAAAGCGGTCTTCGAATCCTTCCAGATCCACCATCGCCAGTGCCTCTTTGACACGGGCTTTCACCTCAGCGCGGGATACGCCGAGCATCTTCAGGCCATAACCCACGTTCTCTCCCAGCGACATATGCGGGAACAGGGCATAGGACTGAAACACCATACAGATATCACGCTGCTGAATTGAGCGATGGGTGACGTCTTCGCCATCAATGAAAATCTGCCCTTCGCTCGGTTTTTCCAGCCCGGCGACCAGGCGCAAAATGGTGGTTTTACCACAACCGGATGGGCCGAGCAGCGTCACCATTTGCCCCTGCGGGATGGTGAGGTTGATATTGTCGATAACCGTGTTACTGCCAAATCGTTTGGTGACGTTGCGCAGTTCAACGAAATTTTTCTGAGTCATAGTGCGCTCCATTACGCCTGGTTTTTGGCTTTTGAACGGGAGGTTCGTGATTCACCGATCAGCCAGTCAAAGATGAAAATAATCGCCAGCATCACCACGATCAGAATGGAACCGTAGGCAATCGCCACACCGTATTCGCCATCTTCCACGCGGTTCAGGATGTAGGCCGTCGCTACACGGGTATCCGGCGTGACGAGGAACACAATGGCGCTGACGGTGGTAATGGCGCGCACAAAGCTGTAAATCAGCGCCGAAAGGATCGCCGGGCGTAGCAGTGGCAGCAGGATGTGCGTAATGGTACGCAGCGAACCGGCGCGCAGGCTGAGCGAGGCTTCATCCAGTGATTTATCGATCTGGCCGAGTCCAGCTATACCCGCGCGAATGCCGACCGGGACGTTACGCATTACCATCGAGATAATGACAATTGCCGCCGTACCAGTGAGGTACACCGGGGCGCTGTTAAAGGCCAGAATGTACGATACGCCCGCGACGGTGCCCGGAACGGCAAAGCACAGCATGGTGGTGAACTCGATGGTCTTCTTGCCCTTAAACTGCTGGCGCACGACTACCCAGGCGATCAGCAGGCCGAAGATGGCGGTGATCGGCGCGGCAATCCCGGCGTAGAGCAGGGTGTCGAGCAGTGAAGGCCATGCGCCGTCGCTCATCCCCTGACCGAACAGTTTGGTAAAGTTCGCCAGCGTCAGGGTGTAGTCCACGCCCCAGTTAACGGTGAAACTGCCGTAGAAAATGCTGCCGTACAACAGGGCGTTAAAGGCAATCCACACCGCCAGCAGCGCGACCACGCTCCACACCAGCGTCACCGGCAGCGGCTGCACGTCGCCCCGGTAGGATTTACCGGAAACGGTGACGTATGAGCGTTTACCAATCCACATATATTGCACGCAGAACACCAGCAGCGAGAACAGCAGCAGGAATGCACCCAGCGTACTGGCGGCCTGGTAGTCGAGCTGCGAACCGGTGATGTAGAAGTAGATTTGCGTTGCCAGCACGTCGAAGTTACCGCCGAGCACCAGCGGGTTACTAAAGTCAGCCAGCGATTGCACAACCACAATCAAAAAGGCGTTGGCCAGCGCGGGTTTCAGCAGCGGGACAAACACGCCGTTAAAGGTCTGCCAGCGGCTGGCACGGAGGGTGTATGACGCTTCTTCCAGCGACGGATGAATGGTTTTGATTGCTCCGTCGAGGATCATAAACGCCATCGGCGTGAAGGCCAGCACCTGCGCCAGCCAGATGCCGGTAAAACCGTACAGCCAGTTGGTGTTGGTTAAGCCAAACCATTCGACCATAAATTCGGTGATATAGCCGGAGCGCCCCATCATCAGCGTGACGCCTAAACCTACGACAAACGGCGGGGTGACGATTGGCAGAATCGAGAAAATTCGTCCGATAATAGCGCTGCGTCTGGCGATCCGGGTGGTATAGATAGCCAGTACCAGACCAAAGAAGGTACAGCCGACGCCGACGGCAATCGACAGCATAATCGAGTTGAGGATCACCTGAATGATATGCGCCTGAGACAGCACATTCATAAACGCCAGCGGGGCAAATTCCCCAGCGTCGTTGGTGAACATCGGAATAAAAATCGCGATACTCGGCCAGACGATAAAAATACCGATCAGGGCGACAATCGCGGTGAGCGAGCCGATGACGAAACGGTCGCCGCCCAGCCATTCCAGACGGGTGAGCGCCAGGGTCATGATCGCGCCAAGTGCGATAAATAGCACGATGGTGGCATAGCCTAAGCCACGCCCTTCAAGGGTCGCGCTGGTGACGATAAACGCCATACAGAAAAATGCCCAGCCCGCGTCAAGATAATGGCGGCCGCGCTGTTCGCGTTTAGCTTCATGGAACGGGCGAACCAGCAGCAGGCTTGGCAGCAGATACCACAGCCAACTGATATTGAACTGTGACCAACCGTAGGCGGCGAGTATTTCCTCGCCTGTCGACTCCAGCAGACCGTAGTCCAGGCTCCAGCTTGGCAACAGGGCAAACGCCAGCCAGCCAAGCAAAACCCAAAGAAATATCGCATCCCGTTTTTTCACGGGATGGAGTGCAAGTGTGTGTGACATAGCGGTTCCGGTATTCCAGGCCGGATGCGGTATTTACGCCGCACCCGGCAAATGATCGCCGATGTAGGTTTATTTACCCATCTTCACTTCGCTGACCCACTTATTGATCAACTCTTTACGCACGTCGGTCGAGCCGTACTTATCCATGTCGTAATTGATAAGCTTCAGATCGTCGAGTTTCAGCGAGTTAGGCGACGTCTCGGCGGTGGTGTTGGTCAGGATCTGATAGGACTTGCCTTTCTTCCACGCCAGCTCCTGAGCATCTTTTGACAGTACCCAGTCAACGAACAGTTTGGCGTTGTCGAGGTTGCGCGCGCCTTTCAGAATGCTAACGCCGCCGATCTCATAGCCAGTACCTTCGCACGGTGAAATTAGCTCCAGCGGTGCGCCCTGTTCTTTTTCCAGCGAGTAGTCGTGCAGGAAGCCAATGCCAATCGCTGTTTCGCCACGGGCGGCGTTACGCGCTGGGGCAATGCCTGATTTAGTGTATTGAGAGACGTTGGCGTTGAGCTGTTTCAGGTAGTCAAAGGCCTGATCTTCACCCCACAGCTGAGCAAAGGTCGCCAGCGCGGTATAGGCGGTACCGGAGCTTTGCGGGTCAGCAATCTGGATTTCACCTTTGTATTCCGGTTTGGTCAGATCCTTCCAGCATTTTGGCACCGGCAGGTTTTTCTCTTTCAGGCGCTGGGTATTGACGCCAAAGCCCAGAATACCGACGTAAACCGCCGAGGAGAGATTGCCTTTCACCTTCGCGGGATCGCGGAATTTCTCCATGATCTGTTCGAGATTGGGTGATTTATACGGCAGCAGCAGGCCCATTTCACCGGCCTGGGACTGCGGATCCAGCGTACCGCCGTACCAGACGTCCGCCTGCGGGTTTTTCTTCTCGGCATCGACTTTCGCCAGCGTACTGCCCGAGCCGTTGCGAATGAATGAGGTTTTCACATCATATTTTTCACCGAAGGCTTTGGTTTCGGTTTCGCACATCTCGTTAGTGGCGCTGCAATACACCACCAGACGGCCCTGCGCCTGGGCTGCATTGCTGAAGGCCGCCAGCGTCAGCGCGGAAGCAATCAGGGTAGAGGTAAGCGTCAGTTTCATTGTTTTATCCTTTGACTGAGAGAAGGGGTAATGCCCGCAATGAGCAGTGGCATCAGCAATAAACCCATAAAGACAGCGGCAACCGAGAGCAAACTGAACATTCCCGACCAGCCGTAGTGTTCTATGACCAGCGACAGCGGCCAACCCGCCAGCGCGGCCCCCAGATAGGCGAATAGCCCGAGAAAACCGGTAATTGAACCTGCCGCTGCTTTGTGTCCGCACTCCACCGCCGCGAGGCCAATCAGCATCTGCGGGCCAAACACAAAAAAGCCCACCGTAAAGAAACAGACAGCCAGTAGCGCGTAGTGGTGCACCGGCGCCAGCCATAGCGCGGCGACGGAGACCATCAGCCCCAGCGTGAACAGCAAAATCATCGGCGCACGCTGACCGCTGAACAGCAGATCCGATCCCCATCCGGCAAACAGCGCACCGAGCAAGCCGCCGACCTCAAACAGCATCACCGTGGCATTGGCGCTGAGCAAATTCACGCCGTGGCTTTCTGTCAGCCAGATATTGCCCCAGTCGTTGAGCGCAATGCGGATTAAATAAACCAGTACATACGACACGCCAAGCAGCCAGATCATCGGGTTTTTCAGCATGGTGGTGCGCAACATTTGCCACAGTCCCATCGGCGGGCTTTGCTGCTCCTGACGCAGCTCCAGCGGATCATGCCGCCATTCCCCAACCGTCGGTAATCCCTCTTCCCGGGGCGTGCCTTTCAGTTGCAGGGTGAGCCAGATACCTAACGCCATGCTGATAATCCCCGGTGCCAGCATCGCTGCCTGCCAGCCCCACCAGTGGGCGGCAAAGGCGCTAATCAGTGGGATAACGGCGCCACCGATGTTGATCGACATATTCCAGCAGCCCCACCAGAATCCACGTTCGTTGCGCGAGTACCAGTGGGTCAGCAGGCGAGCGCAGGGCGGCCAGCCCCAGCCCTGAAAAAATCCGTTCAGCGTCCAGACCGCCAGCAGTAGCGTCAGCGATTCACCAAACGCGAACACCACGTTCAGGATGCCGGTAGCGAACAGGCCAATGCCCATAAATGCGCGCTGCCCGTGGCTGTCGTGCCACAGTCCCGCGGTAAACTTCGACAAACCATAGGTCAGGTAAAACAGCGATCCCAACAGACCGATATCACTTTTATCCAGTCCCAGATCCATTTGCAGTGCCGGGAGCACGTAGTTAACGCTTTTGCGCGTCAGGTAAAACGCGGCGTACCCGATGACCATGCACATCAGCAGCTGTGGACGCAGCGTCCGGTATTGTTGGTTGATGTCGGTACGCATAGCCGTCTCCGTTTTGCTGACTATAAGAAAGTGAAATCGAAAGGGGATGAGAGAAAGTCCGCAGTGGCTAAGACTTTTTCCTGGTTAGTGGCTGATTTGTTGCAAATTTGTGGGCAGGTTAACAATTACCCGCGTGCCGCTGTTCGATTCGAGCGTCAGCTCGCCGCCGAGCGCGCTGACCCGCTCACGCATTCCCTGGATACCGAAACCGGGAATTTTTTCCGGCAGAATGCCCACGCCGTTGTCCGTGACTTCCAGCACCAGGCAGTGATCCCGTTGGCGCAGCGCAATCGACACCTCGCTGGCATCGGCATGTTTGCAGACGTTATTGAGCAATTCCTGCAACAGACGGTACAGCGTAAAGCGCACCGTTTCATTTTCAGGCGTATTTGCCAGCCGGTAATCAAACCGGCAGTGAATACCCCGTTCGGCAAAGGCAAATTCATTCACCAGATGGTGCAGCGCATCTTTAAAAGTCAGCTCGTCAAGCGCGGGTGGGCGTAGCTGGCGCAGTAGCTGGCGGGTCGAGTGGTGGATACGCCGGGCAAGATCGTTGATCTGATTTGCCGCGTCGAGCGTTTGCTCAGGACCCTGCGAACGTTTAACCAGTTGAGACTGAATTTGAATGGCGGTGATGTTCTGACCAATTTCATCATGCAGTTCCCTAGCCAGGTTTTTGCGCGTGTTTTCTTCCGTGCGGATCAGTTGTTCGGTCAGCGCGCGTCGCGCCGCCAGTTCGCTTTCCAGACGCTGGCGATAATGGTGCAGGTTTTGCGCCAGATGCTGCTGGCGGCTGATGGCGATCCCCAGCCCTATGCCCAGCAGCGCCTGGGTGGCGAGGGAAATCTCCAGCTCCACTAAGTTGCTGAACCCGACGCCGATTTGCCGGGCGATGGTGATCATCATACTGCCGAGCAATCCGGACAACACGCCGCCCTGCCAGCCAAATTTCCACGCCATCACCACGTTCGGTAAGAACACCACGATCAGCAGCAGGCGCTCGATCTCCGGCGACAGCACCATCTGGGTGCCGATGCCAATAATAAAAAACAGGCTGCACCAGATGATAAGTGAGGTGCGCAGCGGGGGATTGGTGGTATCCAGCCCGAGCAAATGATAGCGGTGCTGCTGGCGCAAAAATTCATAGATCAGATAGACAAACGGCGTCAGCAGCACACCACCGGTAAACGACGCCAGACCTATTAACGTCGCCGGGCTTTGGATAAACGGTGAAAGCAGGGCGGTATTGAGCAATGAAGTGATCGTCACCGCGGCCAGCAGCAGGGTTAAGCGCTGCCAGTAAAGCGGGAAGCGGTGCCAGTATGACTGACCGATACTGGCCGGTATCAGGCTTATCAGCGGTGCGGTCAGCAGAAGATAACCGTTGAGTAACTGTTCGTTGTGCAGCCAGAACAGGATCAATACCGGCGGCAATACCAGCGCGGGCCAGTAGCGGCGAGACAGCAGGATCAATAGCGCGAGATACACGCCATGCGGCAGAAATAATGCCGCCTGCTGACCATTGTGGGTCAGGTAAAAACCTAACGTCCACAGCATCAGCCAGCCCGATCCCCATGCCAGCAGAATAAACAGAGAAATAACCCAATGCCGAAGGCTACGCGACATTAATGCCCCGTTAATAGCTGGTGGTCGAGGGCAAAATGCACCAGATCGATGGTGCTGTGGCATTGCAGTTTGCCCAGTACGTTCGCCCGATGAACGTGCACCGTCTTGTGGCTGAGGTCGAGCTTGAAGGCAATCTCTTTTACGCTGTCGCCTTTGACCAACAGCTCAAACACTTCGCGCTCGCGTGGGGTCAGTACTTCCAGTACCTGCGCGGGCTGTTCGCCGCCGCGTAGCGCCCGCAGCGCATCGGCGCACAGGTAATGCCCGCCCATACCGACCGATCGTACTGCCTGCACCAGTTCCTCTGGTCCGCAGCGTTTGGTCAGGTAGCCACTGGCCCCGGCATCCAGCGCGCTTTGTACAAACGTCGGCGCGTCATAAATACTGAGAATAATGGCGCGAAAGCCGGGTTTTTGCGCCCGCAGCCGTTTTAGCAGACTCAGACCATTTTCATCCGGCATGGCGATATCCATGACCGTAACATTGACGTCCTCGCGCAGTAATGCCGGCCAGGCCTCTGCCGCGCTGCTGTACTGGCCGATAACGGCGAGATCCTCTTCGAGACCGAGTAATTGCGCAAAGCCGGAACGCACCACCACATGGTCATCTACCAGCACAACATGAATCATGATATTGCTCTTTTGCCTGACAAGAATATCTATGATGCCTGCCAGCGCCACGCTGGCAATCATCCAGACGCAGTTATGTAACGAATGTAACAAAATCGCAATAATTTACAGCGAGTGTAGGCCTGATAAGGCGCTTGCGCCGCCATCCGGCAACAGTGCCTGATGGCGCTGCGCTTATCAGGCCTACGTTCTGTAATGAGCGAAATTGCTAACCATTGCCGCTTTTTTTCTAAAAACGCTTTGTTCTTAGCCAGAATTTTTAATTCCTTTATCAAATTGTGCCGCAACGAAATACTGCCTCCATAACAAGACAGGGGAGCAGACAATCATGGCTATTTCATCGCGTAACGCACTTCTCGGTGCACTGGCATTCATCGCATTTCAGGCGCAGGCGGTGAACGTCACCGTCGCCTATCAGACCTCCGCGGAACCCGCCAAAGTGGCGCAGGCGGATAACACCTTTGCTAAAGAGAGCGGGGCCACCGTTGACTGGCGCAAATTCGACAGCGGCGCGAGCATCGTGCGGGCGCTGGCTTCCGGCGACGTGCAGATCGGTAATCTTGGCTCCAGCCCGCTGGCGGTCGCTGCCAGTCAGCAGGTGCCGATTGAGGTTTTCCTGCTGGCATCAAAACTTGGCAATTCTGAAGCGCTGGTGGTGAAGAAAAACATCAGTAAACCGCAAGATTTGATTGGCAAACGCATTGCGGTGCCGTTTATCTCCACCACCCATTACAGCCTGCTGGCGGCGTTGAAACACTGGGGGATTAAACCCGGTCAGGTGGAGATTGTGAACCTGCAACCACCGGCGATTATTGCTGCCTGGCAGCGCGGGGATATTGACGGCGCGTACGTCTGGGCGCCGGCGGTCAATGCGCTGGAAAAAGACGGCAAGGTGTTAACCGACTCATCGCAGGTTGGTGAGTGGGGCGCACCGACGCTGGACGTGTGGGTGGTGCGCAAAGATTTTGCCGAGAAACATCCCGAGGTGGTGAAAGCCTTTGCCAAAAGCGCGATTGATGCGCAGCAACCTTATATCGCTAATCCCGATGAGTGGCTGAAGCAGCCGGAGAATATCAGCAAATTGTCGCGTTTAAGCGGCGTGCCGGAAGCGGATGTGCCGGGACTGGTGAAAGGTAACACTTACCTGACGCCGCAACAGCAGACTGCCGAACTGATCGGACCGGTGAACAAAGCCATTATCGACACCGCGCAGTTCCTCAAAGAGCAGGGCAAAGTCCCCGCCGTCGCGACAGATTACAGCCAGTACGTTACCGATCGCTTCGTGCAATAAAAGGAGGCGCTGATGCTGCAAATCTCTCACCTCGCAGCCAGCTACGGTGGAAAACCGGTGCTGGATGATATCAACCTGACGCTTGATAGCGGCGAACTGCTGGTGGTACTCGGGCCTTCCGGCTGCGGCAAAACCACGCTGCTAAATCTGATTGCCGGGTTCGTGCCGTATCAGCATGGCAGCATTACGCTGTCAGGTAAGAAGGTGGAAGGTCCAGGCGCGGAGCGCGGGGTGGTATTCCAGAACGAAGGTCTGCTGCCCTGGCGTAACGTGCAGGACAACGTGGCTTTTGGTCTGCAGCTGGCGGGAGTGGATAAACCTCAGCGTCAGCGTATTGCCCTGGAGATGTTGCAGAAAGTCGGGCTGGAGGACGCGGGCAAACGTTTTATCTGGCAGCTTTCTGGCGGCCAGCGTCAGCGTGTTGGTATTGCCCGGGCGCTGGCGGCCAATCCACAGCTCCTGCTGCTCGATGAACCGTTTGGTGCGCTCGACGCGTTTACCCGCGAGCAGATGCAAACTCTGCTGCTGAAGTTGTGGCATGAGACGGGCAAACAGGTGCTATTGATTACCCACGATATTGAAGAAGCGGTATTTATGGCCACCGAGCTGGTGCTGCTCTCATCCGGCCCTGGTCGGGTGATGGAGCGTCTGCCGCTTAATTTTGCCCGGCGCTTTGTGGCTGGAGAGTCGAGTCGCAGTATTAAGTCCGAGCCGCAGTTTATTGCCATGCGCGAGTACGTGTTAAGCCGCGTCTTTGCGCAACGGGAGGCGTTCTCATGAGCGTAGTTATTAATGATAAACCGCGACAGCGCACGCTGAACTGGCGCTGGCCGCTTTCACGTCAGATAACGTTAAGCCTTGGTACGCTGGCCGTCATTCTGGCGGTGTGGTGGACGGTGGCAGCGCTGCAATTAATCAGCCCGCTGTTTTTGCCGCCGCCAGGGCAGGTTTTGCAAAAACTGCTCGTTATTGCCGGGCCACAGGGATTTATGGATGCCACGCTGTGGCAACATTTGGCAGCGAGCCTGGCGCGAATTGTTATCGCCCTGCTGGCCGCCGTGCTGCTGGGCGTCCCAGTTGGGATCGCGATGGGCCTGAGCCCGACGATGCGCGGCATTCTCGATCCGATCATTGAATTATACCGTCCGGTTCCGCCACTGGCCTATTTACCGCTGATGGTGATCTGGTTTGGTATTGGTGAAACCTCCAAGATCTTGCTGATCTATCTGGCGATTTTCGCGCCTGTTGCGATGTCGGCGCTGGCCGGTGTCCGCAGCGCGCAGCAGGTAAGAGTACGCGCCGCACAATCACTAGGGGCCAGCCGTGCGCAGGTGTTGTGGTTTGTTATTTTACCCGGTGCATTGCCGGAAATACTCACCGGGCTGCGCATCGGGCTGGGTGTCGGCTGGTCAACGCTGGTGGCCGCAGAGCTGATTGCCGCCACGCGAGGTTTGGGTTTTATGGTCCAGTCCGCCGGTGAATTTCTGGCAACGGATGTGGTGCTGGCGGGGATCGCGGTAATTGCCGTTATCGCCTTTATTTTAGAACTGGGTCTGCGCGCGCTTCAACGTCGTCTGACGCCCTGGCATGGAGAAGTACAATGAGTGAACGTCTGAGCATTACCCCGCTGGGGCCGTATATTGGCGCACAAATCACCGGTGCGGATTTGGCGCGCCCGCTGAGCGATAACCAGTTTGAGCAGCTTTATCACGCCGTACTGCGTCACCAGGTGGTGTTTCTGCGTGAGCAGGTGATTACGCCGCAACAGCAGCGTGCGCTGGCGCTACGTTTTGGCGATCTGCATATTCATCCGGTCTACTCGCACGCCGAGGACGTGGAGGAGATTATCGTGCTGGATACTCACAACGATAATCCGCCAGATAACGATAACTGGCACACCGATGTAACCTTTATTGACACGCCGCCTGCCGGGGCGATTTTAGCGGCGAAAGAGCTGCCATCAACCGGGGGCGACACCCTGTGGACCAGCGGGATTGCCGCTTTTGAAGCGCTCTCTGAACCGTTTCGTCAGTTGCTGAGCGGCCTGCGGGCAGAGCATGATTTCCGCAAATCGTTCCAGGAGTACAAATACCGTAAGACGGAAGAAGAGCACCAGCGCTGGCTGGACGCGGTGGCCAAACATCCCCCGTTACTGCATCCGGTGGTGCGCACGCATCCGGTAAGCGGTAAACAGGCGCTGTTTGTGAACGAGGGATTTACCACGCGGATTGTGGATGTCACGGAGAAAGAGAGCGAAGCGCTACTCGGGTTCCTGTTTGCGCATGTCACTAAACCAGAGTTTCAGGTGCGCTGGCGCTGGCAGCCTGACGATGTGGCGATTTGGGATAACCGTGTGACGCAACATTACGCCAATGCGGATTATCTGCCGCAGCGGCGCATTATGCATCGGGCCACGATTTTAGGGGATAAGCCGTTTTATCGTGCGTCGTGAGTTCCTGACCGGTGCCGATTGTGGGCCGGA
>NZ_SZWR01000001.1:491532-508222 GCF_005280875.1 Citrobacter sp. wls827 | reverse complement strand
ACGCCTTATCCGGTCTACAAACCTAAATGCGGTCCGATATACCGCTGGTAGCGATTTGCCTTCAGATACGTTAAATCCACCAGTACCAGACCATCCACGCAGTTGTTAAAGTCCGGGTCGCTGCCAAAGTCGATAAACTGTACGCCACCTGGCTCACACACTTCGGAATATTGCTTGTAGAGTGGTGGAATACCACAACCAAGGTTGCCGAGCAGCGACTTCAGCCGCGTCAGGTCTTCACTGTAATTTTCCCCGCCAAACTGCGCCAGTGCGTCGGGTAACGAGGCCGGGTACGGTCGGCGTGACTCCGCCAGCGGATGTGTTGCCGGAAACCACAGGCGATAAAAGGCAACCAGCAAATCGCGGGCCGAGGGCGGTAGCCCACCAGAAATAGAAACCGGGCCAAACAGGTAGCGATAGTGTGGATGGCGCGCCAGATACGCGCCGATACCGGACCACAGATAGTCCAGGCCGCGGCGTCCCCAGTAGCGTGGCTGAATAAAGCTGCGCCCCAGCTCAATGCCGTGCTGGAGGATATCGTCCATCCGTTCATCGTAATGAAACAGGCTATAGCTGTAAATGCCGCCCAGCCCGCGCTTTTCCATCTGTAGGGCGGTCGGCATAAAGCGGTAGGCACCGACGATCTCCAAATCGTCTTCATCCCACAGGATCAGATGCAGGTAGTCATCGTCGTAACTGTCGATGTCGCGGCGTTTGCCGCTACCTTCGCCTACCGCGCGGAAGGCGATTTCCCGCAGACGGCCCAGCTCACGTAGCAACGGAACCTCTTCCTGACCATTACGCTGCCATAGATAGATAACCTTACCGTCTGCTGTACGCCCCAGACACTCGGCCTGGTGTAGCTCGCGCTTGAGCAGGGCACGGGGTTCCGGGCGAGCGATCGCGCTTTCGGTTTTAAAGACGCCCGGCCGTCCTTTTCCCAGTAGCTGAACGTGTCGGTAGCACTTGTCTGTCATTTCTCGCGGCGTAGTTTGTGGGTTGCACCATGTCGTCCACGCAATTTGCTCGCCAATGGTCACCGGCAGGTTGCTGTTCCGGCGGCGAAACATCTGCTGCATTAACAACAGCATCGGCAGGTTTTGCGATACCAGTGCGCTGGCATAAAACAGCGTACTATTGCGTGCCTCAATCCACGCAGGTAAGAGCGGTGCGCGGTATTTGGCAGCGAGCTTAATAAAGCCGGAGTGCCATTTTTTATCGTGAATGCCGCGCCGGGTTATGCGCGAAACTTCACCGGCCGGGAAGAAGATCAGCACACCGCCGTTTTGCAACTGTCGATCCATCAGCTGTAGCGCCGCTTTAGCGGTGCGGCCATTGATATTATCCACCGGAATAAACAGCGAACTGAGCGGTTCGAGATGAGTGAGCATGCGGTTGGTGACGACTTTAACATCGCGGCGAACGCGAGAAACGGCGTATAGCAGGGCCAGGCCGTCGAGTGTGCCGGTAGGGTGGTTGGCGATGATAACCAGCGGCCCTTGTTCGGGAATTTGTTCCAGACTACGGACCGGAATTTGACAGTGAATGTTGAGATGCTCCAGCACCTGTTCGACGGTATCTAACCCTTTCAGATGGCGGTGACGAGCGGCAAACTGTTGGAATTCCTCTTCATGTAACAGTTTTCTCAGCACTTTTTTTTGCCACGGGGCGGGCCTCGCCTCTGGCCACAGGTCGTCGATGACATTGTCGAGACTAAACATAGCGGCTCCTCCTCTGTCCTTTTGTGACAGTAGAAGGGCGATGTGTCGGTTAGATGGCGGTTTGGTGACGTTTTATGATAAAACGCCCCGCAGTGCGGGGCGTTGAAAGGAATTAACGCAGGATTTTTTTCTCAGCCAGATCGAGTGCGAAGTAGCTGAAAATCAGATCCGCGCCAGCGCGCTTGATCGAGCCTAAGCTTTCCAGCACCACTTTCTCTTCATCTATGGCACCCGCCAGCGCCGCGAATTTGATCATCGCGTATTCACCGCTGACTTGATAAGCGCCAATCGGCAGCTCGGTGCGCTCGCGGATATCGCGCAGAATATCGAGGTATGCGCCAGCCGGTTTGACCATCAGGCAGTCTGCGCCCTGGGCTTCATCCAGCAGCGATTCGCGGATCGCTTCCCGACGGTTCATCGGGTTCATCTGATAGGTTTTACGATCGCCTTTCAGCGCGGTGCCTGCGGCTTCACGGAACGGGCCGTAGAAAGAAGAAGCAAATTTGGTGGAGTAGGACATGATCGCCGTATCGGTGAAGCCCGCGGCGTCCAGCGCCTGGCGAATCGCCTGCACCTGGCCGTCCATCGCGGCGGAAGGCGCGATGAAGTCAGCACCCGCTGCGGCAGCAACCACCGCCTGCTTGCCAAGATTGGCCAGGGTTAAATCGTTATCCACGCCGTGCTCGCATAATACGCCGCAGTGACCGTGCGAGGTGTATTCACAGAAGCAGGTATCGGACATGACAATCATTTCCGGCACGGTCTGCTTACAGATACGCGACATGCGCGCCACCAGACCGTCTTCTTTCCATGCATCGCTGCCGGTGTCATCGGTGTGGTGGGAAATACCGAAGGTCATGACTGAGCGGATGCCTGCATTAGCAATGCGTTCAATTTCGCGTGCCAGATGCTTCTCTGGAATGCGCATCACGCCTGGCATGGCCTCGATGGCTTTGTAATCGTCGAGTTCTTCTTCAACAAAGATCGGCAACACCAGGTCATTTAAGCTCAGTGTTGTCTCTTCAAACATAGCGCGCAGCGCAGGTGATTTGCGCAGGCGGCGAGGGCGTTGGATTAGGTCTGTCATGGTATGCCTGATGTTTGTGAAATCGAAGGCCGTAGTATACCCGAACCTGAGGGCGGGTGGTTTACGAAAGTTGGCTTTATATTTGGATTTCCCGTGGCGAAAGGCTGAATCATTAGATCAATTTATTTATATTCATTATTTTGTTTGTTTTTGTTTTTATTATTTTAAATGTTGATGGATTTATTTGTTTATCACGTAACATAACTCTCGCCTATTTATTTTTTATTTGTTTGAGTATTGGGTGGATTATTTGATAATTATATGCGTTAGATGTTGTGTGTTTTATATCTTGTTGAAAATATTTGTATTTTTGTTTTATTGTTAAGGCCTGGTTAATTCATGATGTTGTCCGATTTCGGACAGTGAGCAAAGAATAATTGAACCTTTCCGTTGTGAAATAGCATAATCGGCCCTGCGAAACATAAAATGTTTTCTTTGCATTGATAATTGATGGATCAACTATATTACGTCCCTGAGGAGGGATGACAAATGCACATCTGGAAAAAGAAACTTGTAGTCTCACAATTAGCATTAGCCTGCACTTTGGCAATCACTTCTCAGGCGAATGCTTCAACCGATATTTCTGGAACCACGTACACAACGTTCACCCATTATAATGACGCATCTTATGCCGATGGTGTTTACTACGATGGGTATGTCGGTTGGAACAATTACGAAGCTGATAGTATTTATAACGGTGATATTTATCCAGTAATCAATAACGCTACTGTTAACGGCGTTATTTCTACTTATTATCTGGATGATGGACTATCTACTAACAGCAATAACAACAGCCTGACGATTAAAAATAGTACCATTCACGGTATGGTGACTTCCGAGTGTATGACCACGGATTGTACTAACCGTACGGGTACCGACTATTACTATGATCGTTTGGCGATGAACGTCATCAACTCAACTATCGATGACAACTACGAACATTATACCTACAACGGTACCTATAACGATGCGGCTGATACGCACGTTGTCGACGTTTATAACCTGGGTACGGCTATCACGCTGGATCAAGAAGTTGATCTGTCTATCTCCAACAACTCTCACGTTGCGGGTATTACGCTGACTCAGGGTTATGAGTGGGAAGACATTGACGATAACACCGTCAGCACTGGTGTAAACAGCGGCGAAGTATTTAATAATACTATTGCTGTTAGCGATTCTACCCTGACCTCTGGTTCATGGTCTGATGAAGGCACTTCCGGCTGGTTTGGTAATACCAGCAATGCAAGCGATTACAGCGGTTCTTATACTGCTGATGATGTTGCATTGGCTGTTATTGCACATCCAGATGCCGATAACGCGATGCAGACGACTGCCACGTTTAATAATTCCACGTTGATGGGTGATGTTCTGTTCTCCAGCAACTTCGATGAGAACTTCTTCCCGAACGGCGCTGATACTTATCGTGATACTGATGCCGACCTGGATACCAACGGTTGGGATGGTACTGACCGTCTGGATCTGACCCTGAACAACGGCAGTAAGTGGGTGGGTGCGGCAATGTCCGTACATCAGGTTGATGCTGATGGCGACGGTGTTTACGACAGCTATGCAGCAGGCACAGAAGCTACCGCGACGCTGATTGATATTGCAGCCAATAGTCTGTGGCCTGATTCAACCTACGGTATTGATAGCGACACGACCTCTTATGACGAAAATGGTCATGTGGTTGGCAACGCTGTTTACCAGAGCGGTCTGTTCAACGTCACGCTGAACGGCGCATCACAGTGGGATACCACCAAAACCTCTCTGATTGACACACTGAGCATTAACAGCGGTTCCGTCGTGAATGTGGGTGATTCTACCCTGATTTCTGACACCATCTCTCTGACCGGTGCTTCTGCCCTGAACATCAACGAAGATGGCCATGTTGCGACCGATACCCTGTCTATTGACAACAGTACCGTCACGATTGCTGATGATGTTGCTGCTGGCTGGAGTGTAGGTAGTGCTGCACTGTATGCCAACAACATCAACGTTACCAACAACGGTATTTTGGATGTGGGTAACAGCACAGGTGATGCACTGCAGGTTGATACGCTGAACCTGACCAGCTACACCGATGCTTACAACCATGTTAATGCGGGTGTTTTCGACATCAACAGCACTAACTATGTGTTGAATGCTGACCTGACCAACGATCGTACTAACGACAAAACTCAGGCTAACTACGGTTATGGCGTAATCGCAATGAACTCTGATGGTCATCTGACTATCAACGGTAACGGCGATTCCGACACCTCCTACGATCAATCTGAAGTTGATAACTATGGTGACCACGTAGCGGCAGCAACCGGTAACTATAAAGTGCGTATCGATAACGCGACTGGCGCTGGTTCTGTTGCTGATTACAAAGGTAACGAGCTGATCTACGTTAACGACACCAACAGCACTGCAACCTTCTCTGCAGCTAACAAAGCTGACCTCGGCGCTTACACCTATCAGGCGCAGCAGCAGGGTAACACCGTTGTTCTGCAGCAGATGGAGCTGACCGACTACGCAAATATGGCTCTGAGCATCCCGTCTGCTAACACCAATATCTGGAACCTGGAACAAGACACCGTTGGTACTCGTCTGACTAACGCACGTCATGGTCTGGTTGATAACGGTGGCGCATGGGTAAGCTACTTCGGTGGTAGCTTCGATGCGGATAACGGCACCATCAACTACGATCAGGATGTTAACGGCATCATGGTCGGTGTTGATTCCAAAATTGATGGTAACAACGCCAAGTGGATTGTCGGTGCAGCAGCAGGCTTCGCGAAAGGTGATATGAGCGATCGTACCGGTCAGGTGGATCAGGACAGCCAGACTGCCTATATCTACTCTTCTGCTCACTTTGCCAACAACATCTTTGTAGACGGTAACTTAAGCTACTCCCACTTCAACAACGATCTGTCTGCTAACATGAGCAACGGTCAGTATGTTGACGGCAGCACCTCTGCTGATGCCTGGGGCTTTGGCTTGAAACTGGGTTATGACCTGAAACTGAGTGACGCAGGGTACGTAACGCCTTACGGTAGCGTATCCGGTCTGTTCCAGTCTGGTGATGACTATAAGCTGAGTAACGACATGAAAGTTGATGGTCAGTCTTATGACAGCATGCGTTATGAACTGGGTGTAGATGCAGGTTATACCTTCGCCTACAGCGACGACCAGGCGCTGACCCCGTACTTCAAACTGGCCTACGTTTACGACGATTCTAATAACGATGCTGACGTAAACGGTGACTCTATCGACAACGGCGTAGAAGGTTCTGCGGTACGTGTTGGACTGGGTACTCAGTTCAGCTTTACCAAAAATTTCAGTGCGTACACCGATGCTAACTACCTCGGCGGAGGTGATGTCGATCAAGACTGGTCTGCAAATGTAGGTGTTAAATATACCTGGTAAGAGCCTTTTTGCAGAGAAAATAAGGTAACTTACTCGTAATAATGCCCGTCACGGATTTGACGGGCATTTACTGCAAGGAGTGCGCACATGCTATCTACAAATAAACCGCTGGTGGAATTTGGGATGTTGGATAAATGTTTGTCTAAGTATGGCGAACATTTCGAATGTGATAGTAAAAAACAAATTATATATTCCCATGATATAGATGGTGATGACACTTTTATCATTTTAAGTGGTGTTGTTTCCCTGCGTAGAGGGGAAAACGTGCTGGTCGGGATTGCACAGGCGCCTTTTATTATGGGCCTTTCTGATGGCGTGATGAAAACAGATGTACAATACAGATTAATGACCGAAAGTAATTGTACGGGATATCATCTTCCTGCCTCACAAACAATTAATATCATTGAACAATACCAGCTTTGGCGGGAAGCTTTTTGCTGGCTGGCATGGCAAAACGCCATGCTCGAATTGCGCGATCTGCAGTTGATCGGTAACAACTCCTACGATCAGATTCGCGCCACGTTGATCTCCATGACGAAATGGGACGAGGTTCTGCGTTCGCGTATCGGCGTCATGAACTATATTCACCAACGTACACGAATTTCACGCTCAGTTGTCGCTGAGGTTCTCGCAGCATTGCGTAAAGGTGGATATATTGAAATGAATAAAGGCAAACTGGTGAGTATTAACCGTTTGCCTTTTGAGTATTGAATCAGGAGGCGGGGATCACTTGCGGTTTGTTGCCGCTCAGTTCGCTCACCAGATTGTTGATCCCGTCGCTCATATTGGTAAAGCGGGTCAGCGGGGAGCGGGTTACCACGACAAAGGCCCCGACGTTTTGCTGTGGGATCATCGCCATATAAGTAATGAAGCCACCGCCGCCACCGGTTTTTTGAATAATTCCTGGACGCCCATTCTTCGGCGCCATATAGACCCAGCCCAAACCTAGCGCATCGGCTCTGCCCGGAACATCCATCCCTATCACTTTGGTTAACTGCGTACGCTGATAAATCAGCGTCTGCATCCGGTCGGCCTGCTGGCTACGATGATAAAAATCAGAGGAGAGATACTGTTGCATCCAGCGCATCATATCGCCGGGCGTAGAATAGACGCCACCGCTGCCCATGGCCGCCAGCGTATTGTTACACGGGCTGGCGCCTTTTTCCGCGACCATCAGGCGTGCGCACTGATCGGGGGACGGGGTAAAGGTGGTGTCTTTCATCCCGAGCGGTCGGGTGATTTTCTCTTCAAACAACTGCGGATAAGGTTTGCCGGACGCGGTTCCCAGCGCATCGGCCAGCAGGTCAAACGCCAGGTTCGAATAGGAAGCCTGCGAGCCAGGTGCGGCTTTTAGCGTTGCGGTAGAGAGATAGCTCCAGCGCTGTTCGCGAGTCGGCCAGACAAAGACCGGGCGTTTTGCCGCGCCGCCAGGCTGCTCGCGTGGCAGTGCGCTGGTGTGCGTCGCCAGATTTACCAGCGTGATAGGCGTTCCCTGATATGTCGGAACGCGTGCGCCTGGTGGGGCATATTTACTCAATGGATCGTTGAGTTTTACTGTGCCCTGATCGAGTAATTTCACTAACATTTCGCTGGTCATTAATTTGGTCAACGACGCGATGCGAATAACGGAATCCAACTGCGGGTGAACATTATTGCCGGGGCGCGTTTCACCAAAGCTACGAAACACGCGCTGATTACCATCAATCACCACAAGCGCCATCCCCGTAGCGCCGCTGCCGTAGAAAATATGATCGGCATACCGGTCGACGATGTCAGAGGCAAAGACGGGATCGGTTATAGGCTGTGCCGCCTGGACAGATGTCAATGACGCCGCACACAGCGCGGCAGAAAAAAGCAGACTACGTTTCAACGGTGGTGTCCATGAGTTAGAGGAAATAAAAGATGACGTGCGTATGCGTATTTATACTACTCGTTGGCATATTGCAAAGCGCTTATCAGCCAATGATAGTGGGAAAAACGTAACGATGAGTAAACGTGGGCTTTTCCCGGAGAGTGGATGTTCGCTTTTGTGATCTCACGCTGCAATAATCTGAACATGCCGGAGCGCTGTCGGTGTGAAAACCGCAGAAACAATTCTACAAAACCAGATAGCGAACTAAGTGCGTCGGTTCTGGTCACAATTGTCGGTTTCAGCTTGTGTTTATTGGGCGTAAGCCGTCTTGCCGCGGTAAACCACCGTGGCAAATGCACAGCAGTCGTCATAACGATAAGAAGTTAGCAGGAGAGCACTATGTTTAAGTCTTTTTTCCCAAAGCCGGGGCCGTTCTTTATTTCGGCATTTATTTGGGCACTGGTCGCTGTTGTATTTTGGCAGGCTGGCGGGGGAGCCTGGGTTGCACAGATTACCGGCGCATCGGGGAATGTACCGATTAGCGCAGCGCGATTCTGGTCGCTGGATTATCTAATTTTTTATGCATACTACATTTTGTGCGTTGGCGTGTTTGCGCTGTTCTGGTTTATCTACAGTCCGCACCGCTGGCAGTACTGGTCGATACTCGGTACCTCGCTGATTATCTTCGTCACCTGGTTTCTGGTTGAAGTCGGCGTCGCCGTCAATGCGTGGTATGCCCCGTTCTACGACCTGATTCAAACCGCACTCAGCACACCGCATAAGGTGAAAATTGAGCAGTTCTATCAGGAAGTGGGGATCTTTCTCGGGATTGCGCTGATAGCCGTCGTCATTGGCGTGATGAACAACTTCTTCGTCAGTCATTACGTCTTCCGCTGGCGTACCGCGATGAACGAACATTATATGGCGCATTGGCAGCATCTGCGTCATATCGAAGGTGCGGCGCAGCGTGTGCAGGAAGACACCATGCGTTTCGCTTCCACGCTGGAAGACATGGGCGTGAGTTTTATTAACGCGATTATGACGCTGATTGCCTTCTTGCCGGTACTGGTTACGCTTTCTGCGCATGTCCCGGATCTGCCGATTGTTGGACATATTCCTTACGGTCTGGTGATTGCTGCGATTGTCTGGTCGTTGATGGGAACCGGGCTGCTGGCCGTGGTGGGGATCAAACTGCCTGGGCTGGAGTTCAAAAATCAGCGGGTGGAAGCGGCGTACCGTAAAGAGCTGGTGTACGGTGAAGATGATGGTAATCGCGCGACGCCGCCGACGGTTCGCGAGCTGTTCCACGCGGTGCGTCAAAACTACTTTCGCCTCTATTTTCACTATATGTACTTCAATATCGCCCGTATTCTTTACCTGCAGGTTGATAACGTTTTCGGCTTGTTCCTGCTGTTTCCATCGATTGTTGCCGGTACGATTACGCTCGGTCTGATGACGCAAATCACCAACGTGTTTGGTCAGGTACGCGGCTCGTTCCAGTATTTGATTAATTCGTGGACAACGCTGGTTGAGCTGATGTCTATCTATAAGCGTCTGCGCAGCTTCGAACGTGAACTGGATGGTCAGGAAATTCAGGCTGTTACCCATACGCTTAGCTAACAAAAGGAGATGTTATGCCGACGGTTTCCCGTCTTTACCCCTGGTCTGGTCTGGCGGCGTTGGTGCTGGTGGGGTGTAGTAGCCAACCCGCGCAGCCATTAAAAAAAGGGGAGAAAGCTGTCGATGTGGCGAGCGTGGTGCGGCAAAAAATGCCTGCCAGTGTGAAAGACCGGGACGCGTGGGCGCAGGACCTGGCGAAAACGTTTGAAAGCCAGAAGCTGGCGCCGACGGTTGAAAATATCTGTTCGGTGCTGGCCGTTGCGCAGCAGGAGTCCAACTATCAGGCCGATCCGGTTGTCCCGAATTTAAGCAAAATAGCCTGGAAAGAGATTGACCGTCGCGCCGAGCGTATGCATATCCCGGTGTTTTTGGTTCATACCGCACTGAAGATTAACTCGCCAAATGGGAAAAGCTACAGCGAGCGTCTGGATTCAGTGAAGACGGAAAAGCAGCTTAGCGCCATTTTTGATGATTTCATCAATATGGTGCCGATGGGACAGACGTTGTTTGGTTCGCTCAACCCGGTGCATACCGGGGGGCCGATGCAGGTCAGCATTGCGTTTGCCGAACAGCATACTTCCGGGTATCCGTGGAAAATGGAAGGAACGGTACGTCAGGAAGTCTTTACCCTGCGCGGCGGACTCTGGTTCGGCACGTATCACTTGCTGAATTACCCGGCGAACTATAGCGCGCCTATCTTCCGTTTCGCGGATTTTAATGCCGGATGGTATGCCAGCCGTAATGCGGCGTTTCAGAATGCCGTCAGCAAAGCCAGTGGTGTGAAGCTGGCGCTGGATGGGGATTTGATTCTCTACAACAGCAAAGAACCGGGTAAAACGGAGTTGGCGGTACGCAAGCTTGCCGGGAAGCTGGGGATGAGTGAGAGCGATATCCATCGTCAGTTGCAAAAAGGCGACAGCCTGGCCTTCGAGGAGACTGCGCTGTACGAGAAGATGTATAAGCTGGCGGAAGCGAAGGCAGGAAAAACGTTACCACGGGAAATGCTGCCAGGTATTCAACTGGAAAGCCCGAAGATTACGCGTAATTTGACCACGGCATGGTTTGCTAAACGCGTGGACGATCGTCGGGCGAAGTGTATGGGTCAGTCATCGTTGTGATGATGATGGCGCCAGCGCACCACCGCCGCGATGACGCCAAGGATAAGGCAGCCTGTGAGGAAGGGAATCAGTCCAAACAGGGTGCCGACGCCTAAGCCAATTTCAACGCGTGGGCGTCCGGTCTCTTGCATCTGTAGCTGCATCAGTTCTTCATAGATACCGGGCGCATGGGCTAACAGATTTAAAACCTGAGCCCCGGCCCAGAAGCAAAACAGCACAAAAACGGCATACGCAATGTTTCCGGGCAGAGAGGAGGTATCTCGATGCTTGCCCTTAAACAGGGATTTTGAGAGCGTAAAATCAGCCATAGGGACCTCCAGAGATATCCTGCGTTGTCGATGCCATACCAGTAACTGACAGTGAGTCTGACAGGTGATCGGGATTGTCAATATCAGAATGATGGTAATTTCAGGTAGAGATTATTCCTGGATTTTGGTTTTTTGTTGAACGTCACAAATATGTAACCTTAAGTTAAATTGATTCACATTTAAGAATTTCCGCACAGGACACAGACGCCCGCAGGGAAATGTGCGAGGATGCTGTTCAACGCTGAACTTCCACCGGAGCTGTTATGAACCTGCCTGTAAAAATTCGCCGCGACTGGCATTATTACGCGTTTGCCATTGGGCTGATCTTTATTCTGAATGGCGTGGTGGGATTATTGGGTTTTGAAGCGAAAGGATGGCAAACCTATGCGGTGGGGCTGGTTACGTGGGTGATTAGCTTTTGGCTAGCGGGACTTATTATTCGCCGCCGCGCCGATGAGGATGAAGATGTCAAGGATGCCCAATAGTTATCGGGCATCCTGTCTGCTTTTACATGCTGGTTTTCAGCGCGCTATCGGCAGCGTGGCGCTCCAGCGCCAGCTCGATCAGACGTGTGATCAGATCGGTATAGCTTAAGCCGCTGGCCTGCCACAGTTTGGGATACATACTGATGTTGGTAAAGCCCGGCAGCGTGTTGATCTCGTTGATCACCACGTCATTCTCTGCGGTCAGGAACACATCCACCCGCGCCATCCCGGCGCAACCCAGCGTCTGGTAAGCCTGAATAGCGATCTCACGGATCTTGTCGTTAATTTCTGGGGCAATCGCCGCCGGAACCACGACTTTGGCCCCGTTATCGTCAATATATTTGGTATCGTACGCGTAAAAATCACTGTTCAGCACGATCTCGCCACAGGTACTGGCCTGCGGATGATCGTTGCCCAGCACCGCGCATTCTATTTCGCGACCTTTGATCCCTTGCTCGACCACAACTTTATGATCGAATTCAAATGCCAGCGCGATGGCCTGGTTGTACTGTGCTTCACTGGTCACTTTACTGACGCCAACGGACGATCCCTGGTTGGCCGGTTTCACAAACAGCGGCAGGCCCAGGCGGGACTCGACCTCGGCAAAGCTGATGCTGTTGCGATTGGCGCGAGTTAGCGTAATAAATGGCGCGATGTTTAATCCGGTATCGCGCAGCAGACGTTTGGTGACGTCTTTATCCATGCAGGCTGCAGAGCCCAGCACATCTGAACCGACGAACGGTAAATTCGCCACGCGCAGCATGCCTTGCAGTGAACCATCTTCACCCAGCGTGCCGTGCACAATTGGGAAAATAACATCGACCGTTGGCAGCGGCTGACCATTTTGCGCATCGATCAACTGATGTTCTTGTTTACCCGGCACCTGCGCCAGACTGGTCGCGGAGGGACGCAGTGCAATATGTGCCGGATCGTTTGAATTGAGCAGATAGTTACTGGCATCGCTCACGTGCCACTGCCCTTGTTTATCAATACCTAACAGCACAACGTCAAAGCGAGTCTTGTCGATGGCATCGACAATATTTTTTGCCGATTGCAATGACACTTCATGTTCCGCTGATTTACCACCAAATACGATTCCTACCCGCAACTTTGCCATCTTAAAAACCCATTCCTTGAATGCAAAGCACATACATTACCACGACAAAACGCAGGATTCCTCGGCTTCTGGCAGATTGTTTTGGGGGATTCCCCGAGAATGAATACGCACAAACCCACAGGACATGTTAGAAGCATAATCCCCTGCATCTAATGTGGGTTTGATGTGATGAATATCACAAATATGATGAGCGGGGAGATAAAATACTAAACTGTGAAACATCGCACCTCTGGACCCTCGTTTGAAGGCGTAATTTGTTAAGCTGCTCGCAGTTTTCAGCTACTTACCGTTATGAGTCCTTATGGAATCCTGGAGAGTTAACCTTATTTCCGTGTGGTTCGGTTGCTTTTTCACCGGACTGGCGATCAGCCAAATCCTGCCTTTTCTACCGCTCTATATCTCCCAACTGGGAGTAACCTCGCACGAAGCGCTCTCAATGTGGTCCGGGTTAACGTTTAGCGTCACGTTTCTTATTTCTGCCATTGTTTCACCGATGTGGGGCAGTTTAGCTGACCGTAAAGGGCGTAAGCTGATGCTGTTACGGGCCTCACTGGGTATGGCAATTGCCATTTTGCTGCAGGCATTTGCCACTAACGTCTGGCAGCTTTTTCTGCTGCGCGGGGTGATGGGGTTAACGTCGGGATACATTCCTAATGCGATGGCATTGGTGGCGTCGCAAGTCCCGCGCGAACGCAGTGGTTGGGCGTTGAGCACGCTCTCAACGGCGCAAATTAGTGGAGTGATTGGCGGGCCGCTGATGGGCGGTTTTATTGCCGACCATGTTGGTTTACGTGCGGTATTTTGTATTACCGCCGCGCTGTTGGTGGTGAGTTTTTTGGTCACACTGTTCTTAATTAAAGAGGGTGTCCGACCAGTGATTAAAAAAAGCGAGCGTTTAAGCGGGAAAGCTGTTTTTGCTTCGTTACCGTATCCCGCGCTGGTCATTAGCCTGTTTTTTACCACCATGGTGATTCAACTGTGTAACGGCTCAATTGGCCCCATTCTGGCGCTGTTTA
The DNA here is from genome assembly GCF_005280875.1 of Citrobacter sp. wls827. Taxonomy (NCBI): domain Bacteria; kingdom Pseudomonadati; phylum Pseudomonadota; class Gammaproteobacteria; order Enterobacterales; family Enterobacteriaceae; genus Citrobacter; species Citrobacter sp. wls827. Next base: position 494,487 of record NZ_SZWR01000001.1, on the reverse strand, counting down.
TCAAATCGATGGTGCCAGATAGCTCAAATATTGCCTTTCTCAGCGGCCTGATTGCCTCGGTACCGGGCATTTCTGCTCTGATTTCCGCGCCTCGACTTGGTAAATTAGGCGACCGTATTGGTACTGAGCGGATTTTAATGGCGACGTTAATATTCGCGGTAGTGCTGTTTTTCGCTATGTCGTGGGTTACCACGCCGTTGCAGTTGGGAGTTCTACGTTTTCTGCTTGGCTTTGCCGACGGTGCAATGCTGCCTGCGGTGCAAACGCTATTAGTGAAATACTCCAGCGAGCAGATTACCGGGCGCATCTTTGGGTATAACCAGTCGTTTATGTATCTTGGCAACGTCGCTGGACCCTTGATGGGGGCAACCGTATCGGCCATGGCGGGTTTCCGCTGGGTCTTTATCGCTACCGCGAGCATTGTGCTTATTAATATCTGGCAACTGGCTATCGCGTTGCGACGCCGGCGTCTCGCTCGCTGAATGGCGGATTAACAACGCGGGTTGCCAGCGTTGTTAATCCATAATTGAAGATTATATATCTGGGTGACTATTAATCTCCTTACCCTTTTATATTGAATTATTCTGCAGAAAGCGTTATTCCCCCTTATTTTGTGTTGTGATTGTTTTCGCAAAACGTTTTATTTCTGCAATAAATACAACTTTCATCCTCTAGGAAGTTGTGAGTCTTAGTGATAACGTGGCCTTTATTTGGTTAAGGGAATACGAAAATGAAAAATCTCATCACTGAGTTGTTACTTAAGCTCGCCCAAAAAGAAGAAGAGTCGCAAGACCTGGCCGCGCAAGTCGCAACGTTAGAGCGGGTCATCATGGAAATGCTGCGCAACATGGCAACAAATGAGCAGCAAACACTGATTCGTCAAATAGAAGACGCGCTGGCAGGGGTAAGTCAAATGCCTGCATTTCTGACGACCATGCACAGTGCTGGCGAGAACGTACCTAAAACGTGTTGAGATATCTGCAGATACTTATCCACGAATTATCATAAAAGTGTCACATCAAATACTTATAGTCGCTTTGTTTTAATTTTACCGTATTTGTACATGGAGAAAATAAAGTGAAACAAAGCGCACTCGCTATTGCCCTGTTACCCTTGCTGTTTACCCCGGTTATTCATGCAGAAACATCTACCGTAGCGGCTATGGATAATCGTGCCGCACAGGGAGATATCACCACACCGGGTGGCGCGCGTCGATTAACGACTGATCAAACGGCAGCACTACGAGATTCTTTGAACGATAAACCGGCCAAAAATATTATTTTATTGATCGGTGATGGTATGGGGGACTCGGAAATTACCGCTGCGCGAAATTATGCAGAAGGCGCCGGTGGTTTTTTTAAAGGTATTGATGCGTTACCCCTGACCGGACAATACACGCACTACGCGTTGGATAAAAAAACGGGTAAACCTGACTATGTGACCGATTCCGCAGCCTCTGCGACGGCATGGACGACCGGTGTTAAAACATATAACGGTGCGCTGGGCGTTGATATTCACGAAAAAGATCACGCCACTATTCTGGAAATGGCTAAAGCTGCCGGTCTGGCGACAGGCAACGTATCCACTGCTGAATTGCAGGATGCCACCCCCGCCGCGCTGGTTGCGCATGTGACGTCGCGTAAATGTTACGGACCGAGCGTCACCGCTGAGAAATGCCCGACGAATGCGCTGGAAAAAGGCGGTAAAGGGTCAATCACCGAACAATTATTGAATGCCCGCGCTGACGTTACGCTGGGCGGCGGGGCAAAAACCTTTGCTGAGACCGCAGCTGCGGGCGAGTGGCAGGGGAAAACGCTGCGTGAACAGGCTCAGGCCCGTGGTTATCAGATGGTCAGTGATACCGCGACGCTGGCAACCATTACCGAAGCGAATCAGGATAAACCGCTGTTAGGTTTGTTCTCTGACGGCAACATGCCGGTACGCTGGGAAGGGCCAAAAGCGTCTTACCACGGTAACCTTGATAAGCCAGTCGTGACCTGTACGCCAAATCCAAAACGTAACGACACGGTGCCAACGCTTGCCCAGATGACGGATAAAGCGATTGAGCTATTAAGTAAGAATGAAAAAGGCTTTTTCCTGCAGGTAGAAGGCGCGTCCATCGATAAGCAGGATCACGCCGCAAACCCGTGCGGTCAGATTGGTGAAACGGTCGATCTGGATGAAGCTGTACAGCGCGCGCTGGCCTTCGCGAAGAAAGACGGCAACACGCTGGTTGTCGTGACCGCTGACCACGCGCATGCCAGCCAGATTGTTGCGCCAGACACCAAAGCCCCTGGCCTGACTCAGGCGCTGAATACCAAAGATGGTGAGGTGATGGTTATCAGCTATGGCAACTCGGAAGAGGAATCTCAGGAGCATACCGGCAGCCAGCTGCGCATTGCTGCCTATGGCCCGCATGCGGCGAATGTGGTAGGCCTGACCGATCAGACTGACCTGTTTTACACCATGAAAGCGGCGTTAGGTCTGAAGTAACCTGCTATTTGGTCACTTAATTTTAATAATGAGGTGGCTATTTCTGCGTCAGCAACCAGACTTACTACACGTCATCCTTCAGGCCGCCAGCATCGAGGTTGCTTGAAAGGTGACGTGTAGAGTGAATACTCACAACAGGATGGTGCTATGAAAATAACATTGCTCGTTACCCTATTATTTGGCCTGGTTTTCTTAACTACCGTCGGCGCTGCCGAGAAGACGTTAACCCCGCAACAACAGCGTATGACCACCTGCAACCAGCAGGCGACGGCGCAGACCTTAAAAGGGGATGCCCGGAAGACATATATGAGTGATTGCCTGAAAAACAGTAAGTCTGCGCCTGATGAAAAGAGTCTGACGCCGCAGCAGCAGAAAATGCGTGAATGCAACGTTCAGGCAACAGAGCAGTCGCTGAAAGGCGACGATCGTAAAAAATTTATGAGCGCTTGCCTGAAAAAAGCT